>NZ_JAGBLU010000102.1 GCF_017635265.1 Butyrivibrio sp. | reverse complement strand
TATGCCAAAGTTTAAGGCATATTCTGATTTTTCTGATAACTGCATAAGTTCTTCATCAGAATATCTTTTAGATGAAAAAAGAAGTTTGAAGCTTCTAAAAAACTCTGCAAAATGACCGGAAGCACCAAGTATAATAAGCTGCATCCCAAGCAGTGAGATTAAGGATGGAGGATCGATGAAGTAGATTATCATCCCAACTCCGCCAGATATAATTGTAATCAGATAAATAAAGAGGCACAACAAAATAATACCAGCAACAGTTCCGACAACGGCGTTTCTGCCTTGTCTTTTGACATTTTCATTTGTTTTTATAAGTTCTACCATATTTTCTTCCGCCTTTCCGTTGTAATCCACGCTGGATAGGCGCTGCCCAGATAACAGTTCATTAATACTAATATCAAGTACTTTGCATAGATCTGCCATAATTGAAGTATCAGGCATACCACGACCTGTTTCACTTAGTTAAAGATATGGGTAACAAACTGGATAGAAAGATCAGTCGATCTTTCCGATAAAGCGATAGTAGATCTCTACTTCCTGCTCTATAGTGCCATCATCCTTTTTGACTGCCTGATGTACCGCAATCTTTTCTATAAGAGCATTCAGCAGAGGTGCTGTAAGTTCGGGGATATCACTGTACTTCTTAATGAGGTCAAGCCACTTTTCAGCGTTCGATTCGTTTTCCCTGGCTTCTTTTAACTCGTCGCCAAGGCTTTTTATCTTTTCTTCAAGTTCAGCCTGTTCCGTCTGATATCTCTCTGACAGCATATTGAAATTGTATTCTGTGATTTTACCTGAAACATAGTCCTCATAAAGCCTTGCAAACAGACTGTCCAGCTCTTTCTTTCGCTTCATGGCTTTTTTCAGGTCATCTTCCTGTTTCTTTCGGATATTACCTGACTCCTTATCACAGGCCGCCATAAGCTTCTTAAATAGCTTTTCTTCATCAAGCTGTGCCTGCTGTGTCCAGTATCTTAGCCTTTCAAGTACATATGCGTACAGTAGGTCGTATTTGATGAAGTGATTGGTGCAGTGATTCTTGCCATACTGGCTATATCTGCTGCATTTGAAATACTTGTAAGGATTGGATTTTGAGGCATGGGTGGATATTCCCAATGACCATCCGCAGTCAGCGCATTTCACAAGCCCTGCGAAAATCTGTGTTTCCTTTACTTCTTTCTGGACACGCTTTCTTGAAGCGATCATCTGCTGGACTGTTTCAAAGTCCTCTTTTGAAATAATTGGTTCATGAGTATTTTCAACCCGCATCCATTCGCTCTTATCTTTGCGAACCCGATGCTTATTTTTGAAGGAAACATTTGACTCCCTGTAATGGATAGTATTGCCGATATAGGTCTCATCCTTTAAGATGCTTTTTACCTGAGCTATCGTCCAGGCGTATGCCTTTTCCTGCGGAGCTCCGGCATAGATATTTGCAAATGTGCCATCTCTTTTAAAGTTGAGATATCCCGGTGTTGGAACCTTTTCTTCAACAAGCATTTTTGTTATCTTTCCAGCTCCATTCCCAAGCAGGGCATATTCAAATATCTTTTCTATTATCCATTTTGTTTCTTCATCTACAGCCAGCTTGTTTTTGATGTCAGGATGCCTCTTGTAGCCAAGTGGTGCATAGGCGAAAGTTCTTTCACCATTTTTAAACTTTGCACTCATGCAGGCTTTGATCTTACGGCTTGTGTCCTTGGCAAACCACTCATTAAAGAGGTTCTTGAAGGGAACAAAGTCGCTCAACCCTTTCTCTGTGTCTTCTCCGTCAGACACAGCTATATAACGGACATCCTTCTCAACAAAGTAGAACTCCAGATAATAGCCCATCATTACGTGTTCCCTGCCAAATCTGGACAGATCCTTTGTAATGATGCAGTTGATCTTCCCGGACTCAACATCCTCAATCATGCGCTTGAATTCCGGTCTGTCGAAGTTTGTTCCAGACCATCCATCATCCACATATTCGTCAACAACATGGAATCCGTTTTCTTTAACAAACTGATTTAAAATGGTTCTCTGAGTCTCAATACTCACGCTGTCGCCGTAATTCTCATCATCACGGCTGAGTCTTAAATATAACGCTGTATTGTATACCTGTTGTTTCATTTCTTTTTTGCTCCTTTCACTTATGAAACAACCCACACTTACAATACATGCTTAAACCAAATATATCATAAGTGGGTGTGACCGACAATTTATAACAGAATATTTGATGCTCGTTTGCATCTCATCTTATCTATCCAGCCCTGCTCTGGGGCAGGCGCCCGAATCTGTTCTGGGCTCTTGCCTGTCTTAAGACCGACTCTTCGATAATGTTTTCAATAGGCTTTCCTTCTTTATTGAAATGTTCCTTTATGATGATCCTTACACCGTCATATTCGAAGTAATCGTTTCCGGCCTGTTTCTCTTTAGCTTTTAACATCTGTTCCCCCATGTTCATAGCCTCCCTCTGTATTCATTTGAAGGTTTGCATATGCTATAATTTCCATAACTGTTGCATTCCTTCTATGTTCATCTTATGGAAACAGGGGTGTTTTCTCCTTGATGGCAGATTGATGTGAAATTGCAAAATTTTCTGAAAGGAGCCTGCGCTGATGGAACGTCTCGATTTTTGCAGCATAACAGGCATAATCAAGGAATACTGTAATGAAGAAAAGCTTGGAAGCCAGCTCAACTTTGTTGAGAAGCTCTTCTTTTCATGTGTATATGGGGAAGCGGATGATACGATTTATTTTGATGAAACTCAGGTTTGTCGCTGGCTCAAGGGGCAGATTAATGTCAGCAGGACAATCATAGCCTACTATATCAGCTCCGAAGAGCATCAGAAGAATCTGAAAGCGGATATTGAGAGCAGAATAGTCAACATCCTTTATGATAAGGAAATGGCTGCAAGCAGACTCAAAGATCTTCTTTTAAGTGACACCACCATTTCTGATTCCCAGAAGAAAAAACTTCTGAAATCATGCGGAACCGCCACAGACGGTCAGATAGCTACATTTGTTTCCGGTCTGCTTCTTTTTGCAATGGAGCGGAAGTTTGTAAAGCGTGAAACAGATAAAAAACTTCTTTCAGTAGGGGAATACTCACCTGTTATCGCAGATTATATCTTCGAAAATGATCCGCCTATGCCATGCAGGTTTTTCTGCGGAAGGGATACTGAACTTGAACAGCTCCACGAAGAGCTTGTATCAAAAGGAAAGGTGTTCCTGTATGGAATTGCAGGTATTGGAAAAAGCGAACTTGCCAAAGCCTATGCAAAGAAATACAAAAAGGATTACTGCAACATCCTTTATATCTCATATACCGGAGACCTCACAAAAGATATATCCGAACTTGGATTTGCTGACGACCTGCCTGATGATACCGTAAGGGAACGCTTTAACAGACATAACAGATTCCTTTGTTCTTTAAAAAGTGACAGTCTCATCATCATAGATAACTATGATACGACTTCTGATAAAGACCGTTTCCTTTCTGATCTTATGAAGTACAAGTGCCGCATCCTTTTTACAACAAGGAGCAGCTTTTATGATTATGACAGATTTGAACTGAGAGAGCTTTCTGAAAAGGAAGATCTCCTTACTATTGTTTCTGATTTTTATGATTATACGGACTCCGAAAAAGCTGTCATAGATGAGATCATCGAAACAGTTCACAGCCATACCTTTACTGTAGAGCTTGCATCAAGACTCCTTCATTCAGGTATGCTTACTCCTTCTGAATTATTACAAAAGCTGAAAGATGAAAACGTAAAACTCTCCTCGGCAGATATCATAGGAATTAAGAAGGACAGCTCCATTTTGAAGAACTCCTACTATGGACATATACACACTCTCTTTTCATTATCGGAACTTGATGAATCGCTGACCGTGATCATGAGGTATATGTCATTTGTTCCTCATACCGGAATTGACAAAAGGCTTCTCGCTAAATGGGCCTGTCAGACCAACATGAATGCCATCAATAATCTCATTGAGCTTGGCTATATAAAGGAACTTCCCTTAAACCGCATCTGTCTTCACCCGATGGTTCAGGAGATAACCATAGCTGATACCACACCATCAGTTACTAATTGTAAGGAAATGCTCGATTACATCCAGCAGAACATCCTGATCATGCATGGTATTGATGTTCCTTATGCCAAGATACTGATTGAGACCTTAACAAATATCATGAATATAATTGAAAAAGATGATACAGAGTACTACCTTGTGTTTATAGAGGATGCTTTTGTATATATGTCCGGATACAGTTACGAATCCGGCATGAGGAACATCATCGCAGATATGGATGAGCTTTTATCGGGCACAGCCTTTGAAGGGAACCTGCACCGTGCCTTATTATATGATTTCAGGTCAACGATCAAGGATACCTTTGAAAACCAGACCGATAAAGCAGTAAAGCTTGAAGAAAAAGCTCTTTCAGTATTGCCGGAACCATCTACAGAAACAGCCCTTCTTATTTCAAACATCAACGCAAACTACGGCGGACTAATGCATAAATGCGGTGAGCTTGATGTCGCCTGTGAATATATGCAAAAGGGGATTGAGATCCTTCGTGAGTACCATCTTGAACATATGAACCAGATGATCATTCAGATATGTAACTATGCAACTCTTCTGACGGACATGGGAAATACTGATGATGCACTTTCACTTATTAAAAAATGTCAGAAGCTTGTTAAGGAATACAACTCTGATAAATGTCACGATTATGCGATACTTGAAGAAGTGATAAGCAGGATATACCTGATTACAGGACAAGTAAAAGAAGCAACCGCACACAGAAAAAAGGCTGTTGCAATATATGAAAATATATGGGCAGACCAGCCCGAACTCATAGAACAGAAATATACCGAGATTGAACAGGACTACTTTGAAACAGGTTTGGGTCTTGGTTCCCAGATACTAAACAGATTATCTCAAATAAAGAAATAACATGTTCCTTTTCTATTACAGGTCCGAGGAGATTTTTCTCCCCGGACTTTTTCTATTTCATTTTCTTGCAATTTTCCATCAATTCCACATCAAGGTTAAACTTCCCCTCTCCAAATAGAATGAACCTGTAATCAAACAAAGCTTCAGATCCACATTTTAAGTTTGGGAGATTACAAATCCAAAGAAAGGGGGAAACAAAATATGCCAAGAAGCAAAAAGAGTATCGAAGAGCGCATAGGTGCCAAGGATGATGAAATCCAGAAGTACCTTGAGAAAGCCGACCAGCTAAAGGCGCAGAAAAAGATGCTTGAAAAGCAGAAAAAGGAAGCTGACAGAAAAGCCAGAACCAAGAGGCTTATCGAAATCGGTGGAACCGTTGAGTCTGTACTTGGCAGGGAGTTTACGGACGACGATAAGATCCGCCTTATGAACTTCCTCAAAGCCCAGGAACGCAACGGAAAATACTTCACCAAAGCCATGGAAAAAGAACTTCCGGCAGCCAGTGAAAGCTCGCCTTCCACAGACGCTTCCTAATTCCCTGACAAGGGCGCACTTATATATGGGCGGAGCCCATATTATACCACTTCGCTTCGCTCGCTAGTGCGCTCTTCGAGGAGCGGGACGTTGTCCCTGCACCCAAGTCCTGTGCGGACAGCACTCTTACGCAGAGAGCGGTCTTGTGCAGACGGCATAAAGGGCACAGCCCTTTATAGATATCCATTTAACCATAGAACGAAAGGGGGGTGATGTTAAATGTCTATCTATCATTGTTCCATTAAGATTATCGGTCGTAACGGCGGACGTAGCGCTGTTTCAGCTGCAGCTTATCGCTCCGGCGAAAAGCTTTACAGCAATGAAACAGGACTCATCCATGACTACACAAGAAAAGGTGGAGTTGTCATGAATGAGATTATCCTTCCGGATAATGCTCCTGCCCGCCTTTTAGACCGTGAAATCTTATGGAACGAAGTACAGCAGGTAGAAAAAAGAACAGATGCCCAGTTTGCCAGGGAAGTTGAAGTTGCGCTTCCCTACGAACTGACAAGAGAAGAACAGCTAGAATGTGTCAGAGGCTTTATAAAAGAAAACTTCACATCAAAAGGTATGATAGCGGACTGGGCATTGCATGATAAGGGTGATGGAAATCCCCATGCGCATATCATGCTGACGGTACGTGAGATAAATGAGGAAGAAGGCTGGCAGCTAAAGCAGCGGTCTGTTTTCGCCAATGGCCGTGATGAAAACGGGAAACCCATTTATGATCCATCGAAACCTTCCTACAATCCAAATGACAGGGAGAAAACATCCCAGTACCGCATCCCTGTCCTTGATGAAAATGGCAATCAGAAAACCAGAGTCCGTCAGGGAAAAGGAACAGAATACCTGTGGGAGCGAATATCCATTCCGGCTAATGACTGGAATGAACACAGCAAATGTGAACAGTGGCGAAAGTCCTGGGCGGAACACTGTAACCATTATCTGTCACCTGAGATTCATATCGATCACAGGTCTTATGAAAGACAGGGGCTCGATATTGAGCCAACTGTACATGAGGGTGTTACTGCAAGAAAAATGGAGAAAAATGGCAAGGTCTCTGACAGATGCGAAATAAACCGTGAGATCAGGCAAAGAAACATGCTGAGGCAGAAAATAGCTGATGAATTCAGCGAACTATCAAAAAACATCTTATCAAAAGCGAGGTATCTATATGGACGAATTACAGGAATCCTTACAAAAGAAAAGTCTCGAAGAGCTGCTAAAGATTCTAGAGAGGCAGGAATCGCTGGTCTCCCTGTTGGAGGAATTACAGACGGAGAACGAATCTCTGGAACAGTCGGAAGCACTCCTGAGGGATCAGGTGAGTTTCCTGGAGAGACAGCTATCAGAGGCACAGATGGAGATAAAAGAAAAAGAGGAAGATCTGGACGAGCTGATGGAATTAAACAACAGCTTGAACAGCGAAAACTCGAAGCTCCAGTCACAGATAAAAGAATTGCTGAACTTAAAAGATTAAAAACAGAAAAGGAGAACACACTTAATGAAAGAATCAGAAAACTCATGGAATATCGGGGATCTGGTATCGAAGATGGAAGTGATGCAAAAAGAGAACGAAAATCTGACCTTACTCCTAAACCAGAAAGAGGAGCAGATACAGCAGCTCTCATCCGAGATATCAGAAATACAATCAGTTCTGCAGGCTTTAAAGAGCGAACTGCAGAAAAAGAGCGATCAGATCGTGACACTAAAAGGCGCAGACTTGATCTTGAAAGAAAACGTAATGCTGAAAGAGAAAGACAGGCAGCGATTGAACGAATTGAACAGAACAAAAAGAGAAGCCGAGACAGAGGTCCGAGCCTGTAAAGACAGCTGCAACACTTATAAGGCTGTCTTAGACCGGAATTATGACGAGCGTTATCGTGATTTTAAAAACAAGTTCGACACAGAGAACATGGCTCTTAAATCTGATCTTAACCTAAGCATAATCTACTCCGCTATTGTAACCCTGCTATCAGCAATGAAGTCTGCCACCTTTGTGGTGGACTTCATGGACTTCTTCGAAGGGATTAAAAACATCATAATAAGCTACCTGGCGAAGGTAACAGAATCCGGTGAATCAGCCGCAAAGATATGTGAACCAATAACCAATCCGGTTATCAGGAATATAGTCCATCAGCTGATAGCCTCCATGGCATCTGCATCAATCATAATCATAACCGTAATAGTGATAATCCTTCTGATAAGGGGATATGTCATCTGGTACAAAAGAGAAATCTTTGATAACATATCACTATTGATTACGACGTTTACGCTCTTGACTACAGTATTCCTAGCAGATGAGATCAAAACCCTGTTACCTGTGAATCTTATAACCATCAATCTGATCATCCAGCTACTCTATAACGGCATAAGAGTCTATACGCTAAACAATAAGGACTGAGCTCGCCTATTTAATGTCATCAAGTTATTAACTGAGATGCAGAGGGTTCCTTTATATTTTTTTAATATTTCTGTAATTGAAGAGCCCTTTGTATCTTATTAAAATAAAACTAGCAGGATTCAACGCAAAAAAGCATTTAAATATATGTTTTTTAGGAGGCTTTCTATGGAACATAATGAAGTTGTAAGCGTCAAATGGCACCAGTCCATACTCTTTCGTGTGATTCTTACTAATGTGATAATGCTGCTGGTATTCGTTCTGGTTATGTACACCAGTATAACCTCACTAAACAACACAGCCAGCACCTCATCAACCATGCTTGAATATATATCAGGTGCAAGTGCAAGCGCCAACAACGTAGCTTCAGATACATACTACCTGTACGGGCAACCTTATGCCTATTATTTCGCTGATGAGGAATACAGGGCTGAAATTGTAACTTATGTCGCAGAGGTAAACGAAGAGATACTTGAAGCTGCGGAGCATCTGTCTACCGCTTTTGCTTCATCAAATGATACTACTTCCCAAACTGCCAATAAATATTATATTAACGCAATATAATTTATCGCTAAAAGAATCCTGATCTAAAGAACATAATGTTTTAGAAAAAATTAATATTCGGAATAGTAAAAATCTTGTATCATAAAATTAAATCGGAGTCCCTATTTTAGGAGGTTTGACATGGCAAAAGATAATACCAAAAAGAAGAAAGAAAATTCATTACAGATTGAAGGCATGAGCCTTAAAATCAAACTCATTGTAACAATTGTACCTATTGTTGCGATTCTTCTTATTGCTCTTACTGTCATTACCACTCTTGTCAGCAGAAGCATAATCCTGGAAAGATCAAACAGTGAAATGGCTGCAACTCTTGGAGAACACACAAACTATATTTCAGCTGAACTTGAAGATATCCGGGCGCAGGCCAATACAGTTGCCAGAATGGTCGCTGGAACATATGAATCCGCTTCATTCGAAGGATACGGAAATGCACTTGCTGAAGTAGTAGAGGGCAGCGATCTGGTACTTGGTGCAGGATTGTGGTTTGAGCCTAATACTTTTGATAAAGACGCTCAGTATTATGGACCTTATTGGTATAAAAACACAGACTCAAACGGAAATTGGGATGGAAAAGATCTGATTCTTACCTGGGACTATTCAAATGCAGAATATGACTATTTTTCCCAGGAATACTACACAAATGCGAAGACGCTTCCTACTGCAACCATAACCGATCCTTACTATGACCCGTCAAGTGGACTTGTTATGGCATCCTGCTCAGCGCCAATAAAAACAATATCGGGTGACTTTGTTGGATGTATAACAGTAGATATCATGCTCACATCCATCAGCGATCAGATTGGTTCAATAAGGGTTGGCGAGACAGGAACTCTTTTCCTCATAGATGGAAACGGTAATTATATTTATCACCCGGCATTTCCTGATGCCATAAAAGATGAAATGAATATAACTGCATCCACGGAAATGGGTGATTATGTCCAAAAGATCATGTCCAATGACGAAGGTGAAGGCTCTTTTAAATGGGAAGGAACTAAAAGACTTTTGTTTTGGGATAAAGTTCCTGACATGACCTGGAAAATAGGTCTTACGCTTACTGAAGACGAACTGCTGAAAGAAGTCAACACACTTATGTATGTTTCCATAATCGTATGTCTTCTTGCAATAGTGCTCACTACCAGCATAATAATATACCAGGCATCCGGAATTGCTAAGGCCGTTGCAGTTGTTGCCGATTCTCTTGCACATCTTCGTGAAGGTGAATTTGTCAGAATAGTCGGCGTTAAGAAAAGAACGGATGAGATCGGCCTCATGACTGAAGCCACCAACGATGTCATTGACAAACTGGATGACATCGTTTCAAGCATAAAGGAATCTGCTATGTCAGTTGGTTCATCTTCCGAAGAACTATCTGATATGGCCAATCAGATTTCTCAAACAGCGGAGGACGTATCAAATGCCGTCCAGGAAATTGCATCCGGCGCAACGCAGCAGGCTGATGAAATCCAAAGTGCATCGGAAAATGTCGGTCTCATTGGAGATGCAGTGAATGACGTACAGAATTCAACGGGAGACCTGTCCAGTACAGCCAATAAAATGAAAGAAGCTTCTGAGGTTTCCAGCAGGTCATTGTCTTCTCTCCAGGAATCTTCTCAGGAAATGACAGCTAAAATTGATGAGATATCAAAGACCATACAGGCCACCGAGGAAGCAGTTACCAACATTAGCAGCAAAGTGGAAGGCATTACTTCAATTGCAACACAGACCAATCTTTTATCACTTAATGCATCCATTGAAGCTGCAAGAGCCGGTGAAGCCGGCAAGGGATTTGCAGTTGTAGCTGAAGAAATAGGTCAGCTGGCTGAAAATTCCAAACAGCTGGCTGATGATATACGAGTTGAAATGGAAATGCTTCTTACTCAGGCAAAGGCTGCAGTTGATGCCGCAGAAGATGTACGCCAGGGAAATGTCGATCAGCAAGCTGCTCTTGGCGAAACACTTATAGCTGTAAACGGAATGTTGGAAGATATTGGCAGTACAGTAGGTGGTGTTAAACTGATCAGCGCAGGCGCTGATACTTGTGAATCATCCAAAAATGCCGTTGTTGACACAATGAGCGCTCTTTCTGCTATTTCCGAAGAAAACGCCGCATCATCTCAAGAGACAGGAGCCTCTATGCAGGAACTGTCAGCTACAGTTACAACTCTTGCAGGCAGCGCAACATCTCTAAAGGAAATCGCTGAAAAACTTAATGAAGAAATGCAGTTCTTTAAATCTTAACGAACCGAGCCGGTAAGCATCCTGTTGCAGACTATATACTCTTAAATAAGACAACTGTAAAAAAGTGGAAACAGCCGTTTTGCCTAAACTGCTGTTTCCACTTTTTTTGTTCATTTCTTTGACTTCTTATCCTTTTTATCTTTTTTCTTCTTATCGCCCTTTTTTGACTTTTTATCCTTCTTTTTCTTCTTAGGTGGATCCTCATCAAACTGATTCTGAAAATACTCTTCTGCCCCTTCATCAAAAGAGCGTTCATTTAGGTTTTCAACATCATAACCATCTTCATCTGTTGAAAAAACACTTAGGGTGACATTACTTGAATCTGAAACATCAGTCATTAAAATTTCTTCATCTGTGCCTTTTGCATATTCTGCATTCTCTATGCTGTTTATATCAGAATTACAGGCTTCTTCAGTCGGATTTGAATTGTCGTTTATCGTATTATTGTCACTGCCCGCTTCCGAAACAGACTCATCTTTAGGCTCTGCATCCGCCTGTTCATCACCCCCATAAGATCCGGACAAATACAGAGAGAGCTTTGCGGCTGCAGGGCCTATCAGTTCATACAAAACACTTGATGCCAGTATGATAGTCAATAGAGCATTGCCCATTTCTCCGCTTATAGCTCTGGCTCCAAGCTCTGCAAGTCCAATCGCAACGCCCGCCTGTGGTATAAGCGCAAGGCCCAGATATCTCTGAACCTTTATCCCTGAGCCTACAATCCTGCAGCCCACATAGGCCCCAAGGTATTTTCCCATAATCCTGACCAGGAAATACCCAATGCCTACCACAATAAGAGGAGCTGCGCCAAAGCGTCCCGTGCTAAAAAGTGCCCCCAGGTCAAAGGAAACGCCTGATCTAACAAAAAACACCATCAAAATAGGGGGACTGAAATAGTTAAGCTGCTTAAACAGCCTGTCATCATCAGTAATATTGATATATACAGAACCCATAGCCATACATCCAAGGAGGGGAGAAACCTGCACGATTGATGCAATTCCGCAAAACGTAAACAGAAATGCTATGGCTATGATTAGTCTGTTGTCAGTACTGTGCCTTCTCTTCATTGAAAAAGACAGCAGAATGCCAAAAACACCGCCAACAAACAGGATAAGTAAATTTAACAGGAAAGGAATGATTGAATCCAGTATACTGATACTCTTTCCGGAAGCTGCTGCAGTTGCTACTGATATTGCAATGCTGTAGGCCATAAGTCCAACAATATCATCCAGAGCCACCACCTGCAGCAAAGTATCTACAAACTCTCCCTTTGCCTTGGTCTGACGTATGGTCATCATGGTTGAAGCAGGGGCAGTTGCCGCAGCAAGGGCTGCTATAACTGATGAAAATGGCAGCGGCAGTTTTAAAAGCCAGAAGCATAGAACAAATACCAAAATCGATGCCATCAGAGCCTCAAAAAGCGTGATGACCACTACTTTTATTCCATTCTTTTTCAGCACCTCCACTTTGAAGAAATTTCCTGTTGAAAAAGCAATAAAAGCAAGGGCCAGATCAGGTAGAAAGCTTGTTTCCTTAAGGAAATAGCCCGGAATAAGGTTGAGAAAATACGGTCCTATCAGAATTCCGGCCACAATATAAGCTGTTACATTAGGGAGCCGCAGCTTCTTGGTTATTCTTGTCATTAAGAAACCGGCAAGAAGCATTATTGATAAAGAAAGAATCGCAGGCGCAACAATCGACCCGGATGCAAATTTGTCATAAAAGCCATCTATATTCACGAATTAACTTCCCCCGTCTATAAGTATTTACCTTATCATACTCTCATTATCGAACAATTTCAAAACCGCCGCTTAACGCAATTAAGTTGAATTTGTTTATAGTATGTTAATAAAGTGTGCAAACGCAATCCCGCCGATAAGTGTTATAATTCTTAGTATAGGTCGAACTATAGTCTTTTTTATTCTTAGGAGAACTAAAAATGCGTACAGATAAGACTAAACTTTCACTGGAATCAATAGAAAACATTTCAGAGAGGATGCCCGGCGGATTCTTTATATACAAGGCTGACGAGACCGAAGAGCTTATTGCATACAACGATGTCGTCCTGAATATCTATGGCTGCGCTGACCGCGCCTCCTTTAAAAAGCTTACCGGCGGAACTTTCAAGGGGATGGTTCATCCCGATGATTACAAAAACGTAGACAGTTCAATATTGGATCAGATTTCCACTGATGAGGAGAAATTCGATCACGTGGAATACCGCATCATAAAAAATGACGGTTCCGTTGCTTATGTGGATGATTTTGGAAGGCTTGTGGACACAGAGGAATTTGGCAGTGTTTACTACGTATTCATTCAGGATATCACTGAAAAGAAGCGTATTATGGACGAAAATTTCAGAATGGAGAAAGAGCTTGAAAGGCAGCGCCAGACCAAGATCATCAGGGATGAATTTCTTTTTAATGTATCCCATGATATAAGGACTCCCATGAATGCGATCATGGGATATACAGACCTTGCAATCAAGTACATGGATGACAAAAAGGAGCTGTCCGAGAGCCTTTCAAAAGTTAAAGAGTCCAGCAAGCATATGATGTCTCTTATCGATGACCTTCTGGACATGAGCGAGATAAGTTCAGGAGAAGTAACCCTCAGAGAAGAAATATGCAGCATCAAAGAGGAGCTTACTCTTGTTTACGATATCATGTACCTCAGAGCTAAGGAAAAAGATATAACGCTTGAAATGAACGTTGACGTTCCTGACGATACGGTTCTGATAGATGCCCACAGGCTGCGTCGTATCATAAGCAACCTTGTGGATAACGCCATCAAATTTTCAAATAAAGAAGCAAGAGTCATAGTTTCTGCCATGGCAGGCAAGCCCTCTGCGTCCGGCTACTCAAGGTATGAATTTATTGTGTCGGATACGGGCATAGGCATGTCAGAAGAATTTCTGCAGAATTTATTTACTCCATTCTCCAGAGAAAACAGCTCTACAGTATCAGGAATACGTGGAGCCGGGCTTGGCCTTTCCATTACAAAAAAACTTGTGGATATAATGGGTGGTACCATAAACTGCCAGAGCAAAAAAGGGGAAGGCACCACCTTTATTGTATCTCTCCCTCTTAAAGCAGCAAAAGGCTCAAAGAAGCCGGAAATCTCCAAGGATGCTCCCGCTAAAGCCGAAGGAACCTACAGACTTCTTTTAGTAGAAGACATGAAGATAAACAGGCTGATGGCTGAAAAGATACTTCTAAGCACCGGATTCCTGGTGGACTCCGTGGAGGACGGGTCAGATGCTGTAGAGAGTGTAGCGAATTCTGCCGAGAACTTCTACGACCTTATCATCATGGATATTCAGATGCCTGTCATGAACGGATATGAAGCAACGAGACGTATAAGAAGTCTTCCAAGGAAGGATTCCAAGTCAATTCCCATTATTGCCCTTTCAGCCAATGTCAGGGATGAGGACAGGCAAAAGAGCTTTGAAAGCGGTATGAACGGTCATATCGGAAAACCTTTTGAAGCAGACAAACTGATAAAAACCATAAACGATGAAATAGGCAAAAGAAAAAAATAAGGGAGATCTTTTATGGCTATAGACGATATGCACGAAAAGAACAATCTGGGCAGATATCTGGATCCTATACACGTATGGGCGCTTTCATTCGGTTGCGCTGTAGGATGGGGCACGTTTGTAATGCCGGGCACAACATTTCTGCCCCAGGCAGGTCCTCTTGGCACTGTAGCAGGCCTTCTTGTGGGCGCCGTTATCATGTTCATAATTGGTATAAACTACTATTACCTGATGAACAAATTTCAAGGCTCCGGCGGAACACTTACCTACACTGTCAAAACCTTTGGCTATGATCACGGTTTCATGAGTGCATGGTTCCTGATTCTGGTGTACATAGCGATTATATGGGCAAACGCCACTGCTTTGGGTCTTTTTAGCAAGTTCCTTTTAGGAGACACTTTCCAGTTTGGCTTCCACTATCAGATACTGGGCTATGACGTCTTTTTTGGCGAGGTAATGCTCTCTGTGGTTGCCATACTTGTAGCAGGCATACTATGCATGAAGGGCAAAAGACTCTCTGCAACTATTCAGGTCATCATGTGCTTTGTCCTTATTATCGGAATAATTATCTGCGCCGTATGCGTCGCTTATACAGAGCGTACCGGTCAGATTTTCTCAAGGCCTCTTTTCGCACCAACCTCAGACACTCCGTTAAAACAAATAATCTCGATTATCGCTCTTTCTCCCTGGGCTTATGTCGGTTTTGAATCAATATCAAACTCCGGCGCAGGCTTTAAGTTCTCTCCAAAAAAAGTACTTCCAATTATAATAACAGCTCTTTTCACATCTGCTCTTGCCTATGTAATGCTGGTGCAGATTGCTTCCGCCGGAATACACAGTAACTATCAGGGCTGGGTTGAATATATAAGTGACCTTCCGAATATAAGCGGAGTGCTGGGCCTTCCAACCTTCCATCTTGCCTATGATGCCCTTGGAAATGCAGGTATTATCATTCTTTCCATGGCCGCAATTTCAGGCATCATGACAGGTCTTATCGGAAACTTCATAGCAGCCAGCAGACTTATATACACCATGGCAAATGACGGAATGCTTCCTCACTGGTTCGGTGAGCTTAACGAAAGAAAAAGTCCGCAGAATGCCCTCTTAGTGCTTACAGGCATTTCGGTATTCATTCCTCTTCTTGGAAGAACTGCCATAGGATGGATCATTGACGTAAATACGATTGGAGCAGTCATCGCCTATGGCTACACCTCTGCTGCTGCATTTTGGAATGCTAAGAAAGAGGAAAACAAAAAGGTAATGACTACAGGCATTCTTGGCATGCTTGCATCAGTGCTGTTCTTTTTATACTTCATGATCTGGTCTGCCGGAGCAATGTCAACGGAAAGCTACCTGATCCTTGCAATCTGGAGCGTAATTGGCTTTATCTATTTCAGATTTGTTTTTGAACATGACAGCAAAAGAAGATTCGGCCATTCCGTCATTGTATGGATAACCCTGATGGGAATGATATTCTTCACTTCCCTTGTCTGGATAAAAAAAACTACGGATGACACCACAAAAGAAGTCATTGCCAACATAAGCAGTTATTACGAGGAGCAGAATCCGACTCTTTCTGATGAAGACTTAGAAAAAACCAGCGAATATATTAGCAGACAGCTGCAAAGCGCAGACAACGCACTTACCAGAAACAGCTTCATTCAGATGAGTCTTATTGTTATATCCCTCATTATTATGCTGCAGATTTACAGGATCATGTCCACAAGAGAAAATCAAGCAGAAAAAGAGACCATAAAAGCTCATGAGAGGAGCCGTGCAAAGACTATTTTCCTATCGAACATGTCCCATGACATCAGGACACCTATGAATGCCATAATCGGATATATTAACCTTGCAAAGGATGATAATGTCTCCCACGAAGAGCTGAAGGACTATCTTCTGAAAATAGAAGCCTCCAGCCACCATCTGCTTGCTCTTATCAATGACGTGCTGGAGATGAGCAGGATAGAAAGCGGCAAGATTGAGCTTGAAAATGCACCCGTGAATCTCCAGAAGACCTTTGATGAGGTCAGGGATCTTTTTGCTACCCAGATGTCTGAAAAAGAAATAAACTATGTGGTTGACATTAAGGACATTCACAATAAATATGTCTATTGTGACAAGAACAGACTAAACCGCGTACTTCTAAATCTCATAAGCAATGCCTATAAATTCACCCCCAACCAGGGCGAGGTATCTGTCAGAGTTAAGGAAAAAGATCTGGCGGAGCCCGGGAAGGCAAATTATGAAATCCGGGTAAAGGACAGCGGAATAGGTATGTCGGAAGAATTTGCCGCAAAAGTTTTTGAAGCATTCGAGAGAGAAAAAGATGCTGATGTAAATAAAATTCAGGGAACCGGTCTTGGTATGAGCATTGTTAAGAGCATTGTTGACCTTATGGGCGGAACCATTGATGTAAAGACCAAGAAGGGTGCAGGCACTGAATTTATCGTGAATCTCACACTGTCTCTCCAGTCTGCCGAAGACATTGAGAAGTCGGAAAAAGAAGAAAAACAGAGCATCTCTGAAAAGAAAGATTTCAGCGGAAAGAAAGTTCTTTTGGCAGATGATGTAATGGTAAACAGACAGATTGCCAAGAAGCTTTTAGAAAAAATGGGACTGACTGTAGACACAGCCGAAAATGGTCAGGAGGCCATTGAAAAAGTTAAATCTTACGGAGAAGGGTGCTTTGATGCAGTTCTTATGGATATCCAGATGCCGATTATGGATGGATATGAAGCTACTGCTATCATAAGAGGCCTTGAAGATCCTGATAAAGCCTCCGTTCCCATTATTGCCATGACAGCCAACGCATTTTCGGAAGACATCAAGAAAGCAACTGATGCAGGCATGAACGGTCACATTGCAAAGCCTATAGATATAAAACAGATGACAGAAACCCTGTCCAGAATACTGTATGAAGAATAAAGGTCGGGGCAGCGCCGAAAGGAAGTAAAATGCAGAGAAACAGAGTAATCAGCGATGACATCATGATGACCATACCTTCAAAGGAAGGCATGTCTGCAACGGAGTGGCTGGCTGAACAGATGCCCGGCGGCTTTTTTATCTACCGCGCGGATGAAAGCATGGAGCTTTTGTACGTCAATCAGTCCACCTGCGATATCTTCGGCTGTGATACTGTCGAGGAACTAAGGGAATTTACAGGCAACACTTTCCGGGGAATGGTTCATCCAGAGGACTACGAGCAGATACAAGATTCCATTGACGAGCAGATTGCAAAGCCCACAAACAGAAGAAATATAGATTACGTTGTTTACCGCATTATCCGCAAGGACGGCACCCCAGGAAAAAGGCAGATCTGAAATAGAAAAAGGCAAGGGCTATCAGTTTGATAAAGCCTTTGCCGATATTATGCTGGAAACGATAGATGAAGATAAAGATTATACCATGCGTGAAGGGACTGAAAGCGAAGCTTCTCTCAGAGAGAAGTCATCAGAAGATGCTCTTTCCCATATGGATAAAGCAACCACTATCCCTGACAAGCTCCTTAATCTGAACAGACTTGACTGCGAGCTTGGGGTTTATCTTTGCGGCGATGTAGAGGACTATTTGAGCGCTCTATCGGTATTTGCAGACTCCATATCTTCAAAATCCAAGAAAATTGAAAGCGCTCTTATGTCCGAAGATATCGAAATATACACAACACTGGTTCATTTCCTTAAAAGCTCTGCAAGGACCATAGGTGCCACGGATATTTCTGACCTTGCTAAAAAACTTGAAGCAGCAGGGAAAGATAAAAATCTTGATTTCATAAAAGAAAATACAAAAGATCTAATTTCACTGTACCGTTCATTGGAGGAGCCTCTTAGGTCAATATTATCCCCTCAGTAAACTATCGGAAGAACCTCAGATTGCTTTATATGTTCATCAACCTTATCAGGATAATTTGATCTCATCATACATCTGCTCAGCAACAGCCTGGATATCGAAGCCGTCAAGATCTTTATCCTGAGTTGAGAGTGAATAGGAAATGCCTATCTCAACATCGTACCAGGTTATCACGTCAACAGTCTCGTCTTCTCCGAGATACCTGTATGTATTTCCTTAGCAAATAATGTAAGTGTGGGCTGTTGGCTGTATCTTTAACTATGTGAAACTCCG
>NZ_JAGBLU010000101.1 GCF_017635265.1 Butyrivibrio sp. | reverse complement strand
TTTTATTATACCATATCATGCCGTACCGTGCAACCAAAAATTTAGGTTTTGACAAAAAAATAAGACCATTACTGGTCTGAGTGGGTGCTGAACAAGGCTAGGCTGTCAAACTACCGGGATGGAGCCCTTTGCTTTTGGGGTGATAGTTGTAAAGGGTTCACAAAATGCGGTATAATATACATTGGTTTAGAATGTAATCTAAGCAGACTGGAGGAATAGTAATAATATGAGTTTAATACCTTATGTCATTGAACAGACCAGCCGTGGAGAGAGAAGTTACGATATCTATTCAAGGCTGTTAAAAGAAAGAATCGTATTTTTGGGGGAGGAAGTAAATTCTACATCCGCAAGCGTTGTTGTAGCACAGCTTCTTTTCCTTGAGGCAGAGGATCCCAACAAGGACATTCATATGTACATCAACAGCCCCGGAGGAGAGATAACATCCGGAATGGCTATTTACGACACAATGAATTACATCAAGTGCGATGTCAGCACAATCTGCATCGGTATGGCAGCCAGCATGGGAGCATTCCTTCTTTCAGGCGGAGCTAAGGGCAAGAGAATGGCTCTTCCCAATGCAGAGATCATGATCCATCAGCCACTTGGCGGAACACAGGGACAGGCTACCGAGATTGAGATCGCAGCTAAGCATATCCTGAAGACCAAAGAGAAACTCAACAGAATGCTTGCAGCAAACACAGGTAAGCCTTACGAGGAGATCTGCAAGGATACTGAGCGTGACAACTGGATGGATGCTCAGGAAGCTCTTGACTACGGACTCATTGATCAGATCGTTGAGAATCGTCCAAGAGAGAAGGATGACAAGAAATAATTAAGGAGAAATTATGGCAAAGAATTCCGGAGAGATCAGGTGCTCTTTTTGTAACAAGACACAGGATCAGGTAAAAAAGCTTATCGCAGGACCTGCAGGTGTTTATATCTGTGATGAGTGCGTAGATATATGTGCGGATATCATTGAGGAAGAGTTTGAGGATGAGCCTGCCCAGGCCAAGGACCAGCAGATAAATCTTCTTAAGCCCGTTGAGATCAGGAACTTCCTTGATGAGTATGTAATCGGTCAGGAGGAAGCCAAGAAGGTTCTGGCTGTCTCTGTTTACAACCATTACAAGAGAGTTCTTGCACCTAAGAGCGATGACAAGAATGATGTTGAACTTCAGAAGAGTAACATCATCATGATCGGACCCACAGGTTCAGGTAAGACCTATCTTGCACAGACTCTGGCTAAGATCATCAATGTTCCCTTCGCCATCGCAGATGCCACAACTCTTACAGAGGCCGGCTATGTAGGTGAGGACGTTGAGAACATTCTTTTAAAGCTTATCCAGAACGCTGACTACGACATTGAGAGAGCTCAGTACGGTATCGTTTATATCGATGAGATTGACAAGATAACCAAGAAGAGCGAGAACGTATCTATCACCCGTGATGTATCAGGTGAGGGCGTTCAGCAGGCACTTCTTAAGATCGTAGAGGGAACTGTTGCATCTGTTCCACCTCAGGGCGGAAGAAAGCATCCACATCAGGAGCTTATCCAGATCGACACCAGCAATATCCTCTTCATCTGCGGAGGAGCTTTCGATGGTCTTGATAAGATCGTAGAGGCCAGACTTGACCGTAACTCCATCGGCTTTAACGCTGAGATTGCAGACAAGTCAGAAAGAGAGATTGGAGAAGTTCTCAAGGAAGTGACACCTCAGGATCTTGTTAAGTTCGGACTTATACCTGAGTTTGTAGGCCGTGTGCCTATCACAGTAACTCTTGAGGGTCTTTCAAAAGAGGCTTTGGTGCGCATCCTTACAGAGCCTAAGAATGCTCTTGTTAAGCAGTACCAGAAGCTCTTTGACTTCGACAACGTTAAGCTCACCTTCGAGGATGAGGCAGTACAGAAGATCGCAGCCATGGCTTACGAGAGAGAAACCGGAGCCAGAGGACTTCGCTCTATCATGGAGAAGTCAATGATGGATGTAATGTATGAGATTCCATCAGATGACACCATCAGCGAGTGCGTCATCACAGAGCCTTGTGTTGACGGAACCAGCCAGCCTCTCATCGTAAGGGGCAAGGAACCCAAGAAACTTAAACAGGCGAAATAATTTCATTGATTTCAGGTCCCCGATTGTCCGGAAGATGATCGGGGGCTTTTAACTATTATCGGACTGAAGGTGATAATTAAAGTGTTTAATCCGATACTTTTTCATCAATTCAGGAAAATTTGAAATGGTGTATACAGGAAAATCGGACTGTGATGATTATTGCTGTTGCTTAGTCCGATTCTTTGACTGAAATTTTACTAAGAATGTAATAAAAACGAGGCTTCTGGCATGATGGTGGGTGCTATGCCAAGCCTTTGATGTACATTTACAATTGAAAAACCATCTGTGCTCCTGTAGAGTATTAGCGACCAAACCAAAACTCAAAGGAGTACCCACAGATGGTTTCTGCTAATACACTATGTAAAAAACTACTCAATGTCAACCATGCAGTTGTAGAAGATGCTAACTTCTATATTGATCAAGATGGTGTAAGCCACCTCAGGATCCATGCACGGACGGATAAATGGCATCAGGATGATTGTCCGTTCTGCCACAGACGTTGCCCTCGTTACGACCAAAGGATAGATCAGCCACGTATCTGGAGAGGCCTTGATTTTGGCGCAACACTCGTTGAGGTTGAGGGTTGGACACATCGCATAGAGTGTCCTGAACATGGCGTTGTAACCGCTTATGTTCCATGGGCATATCCAGGGAGTGGATTCACCCGTGACTTCGATCTGACAGTCGGATGGCTTGCTGTTTATCTTCCTCGCAGCGTTGTATCTGAGTACATGCGCATCGACTGGGAAACGGTCGGACGATGTGTAAACAGAACGCTAAATGACATCGAACCTGAGCGTTCCAGGAGGCTTGATAACCTTGTAAACATAGGCATTGATGAGACCAGCTACAAGAAAGGTCACAAGTACATTACAGTCATTGTTAACCATGATACAAATACTGTTGTCTGGGCAGCACAAGGTCACGGTAAAGGTGTGTTGACGCAGTTCTACAAACAGCTCACCCCTGAGCAACTTTCATCCATTAAGGTCGTTACCGGGGATGGTGCAAAGTGGATTACGGAATGCGTTAACGAATTCACTCCAGACTGTGAGCGCTGTGTTGATCCGTTCCATGTCGTGCAGTGGGCCATGGAGGCACTCGACGTGGTTCGCCGTGAAGTATGGCGTGAAGCATATGCCGAATTTACCCAATTATCCAAAGAGCATCCTCGTAAGAAAGGTCGTCCAAAGGATGGTGATCCTGAAAATGCGATATTGAATGCTGCCAAAGCAAAAGCAGATGAGATCAAAAACTCCGCTTATGCACTTGGCAAGGCTCCTGAGAATCTTACAGAGAATCAACAGAACCGCATTGCCATGATTGCCGAGAACAACAACCGCCTGTATCGAGCCTATAGGATGAAGGAGATGCTTCGCCTACTTTTGAAGATCAAAGATACAGACGAGGCGGAAGCTGCCCTCAACAGATGGCTGTGGTGGGCAAGCCATAGCAGGATTGATGCTTTCAAGGAGCTATACCTCAAGATCAGGCGTCACAGGGAACACATACTGAATGCAATACGACTCGGTATGAGCAACGCACGAATTGAAGCTACAAACAACAAAATCAAGCTGATCGTCCGCAAGGCATATGGTTTTCGTAATATCCAAAATATGCTCGATATGGTCTACTTGGTGTGCTCAGATTTGAGGATCCCACTTCCTAATAGAAAACCTCGAAGCGCATGATCAGCATATACACTGGGGATAATGGCATTTTTTACCCACCATTACCCCTGAAGAGCCATAAAAACAGCCATTTTATCGGACGAGAGATTCATCAGCGTAAAGTTGGTCCGATTATAGCGTCTCTGAAGAATGTGAAAAAACCATTTTTCAACAAAAAAGGCGGACTAAATAAGACATTAGAGAGCCTTGGTCCGATGATGAATGATGTATTGCGGGGGAGGGAGAATTCATCCAAGACATTGAGGGCAAGGTCTTGGAGTGCATCTAGTGGAAATGAATAAAGACAACACCCTGTTTACAAAGAGTATGAAGAAGACTCATACCATATACATGCCGGATATGCTGCACTATCACAATGAACTTCTTAGTGCAGCTTTTTCACTTGGCGGATACAAGCTGGATGTTGTCCCGGAATATGAGCATTTCCCTGCGGAGATGCTCTCTTTGATTAATCCGAGTTACTGCACCTGCGCTATGGATATAATAGGAAACCTGATGGCTCACTTAAAGAACCCTGATATTGACATTAGCAAAGTCGCGATTCTGGAACCTCAGGCCGGAGGCGCATGCAGAGCGCGGAGTTCTAAAAAAGCTGCGTCAGCTTTACCCCGGAGCCAACATCAATACCATTGAGTATGACTACGAGCAGTCCCAGGCACTGAGGGAGAGCAGGATCATGCTTGCGACTTCGTGAGGCGTGGGCATGAAATAAATGGTATACTGTTAGTATGTTAAGAGAGGAAATATAAACATATGGTAATTAAGAATGTAAATCTTGAAACAGTCTGTGGTATAACCAGTACACTTCCGGATAATGCGCTTCCGGAGTTTGCTTTTGCCGGTAAGTCCAACGTGGGTAAGAGTTCCTTGATAAACGGTCTTATGAACCGAAAGAATTACGCAAGGACATCGCAGGAGCCTGGTAAGACACAGACCATCAACTATTACAATATAAACGGCGAGTTTTATCTGGTGGATCTTCCGGGTTACGGTTTTGCCAGGGTTTCCGAGAAGACCAAACAACAGTGGGGCAAGATGATCGAGAATTATCTTCATACCTCAAGGCAGCTTCGAAGGGTCTTTTTACTTATAGATATCAGACATGATCCGTCTGCCAACGACGTGCAGATGTACAAATGGATCGTGCATCAGGGCTTCCAGCCTGTCATCATTGCAACCAAGGCTGACAAGATCAAGCCTTCCCAGATGGAGAAGCATCTGAATATGTTGAGGTCAGGACTGGGACTTCCGGAGGAGATCAGGATCTATCCGTATTCTGCGCTTAAGAAGACAGGGCGCGATGAGATTTATGAGCTAATGGACAGCATACTTGCAGAGGATAATGAACAGGAATAAGAAAGAATAAATAAACAGGTGGTAGTCAATTATGACTTCCACCTGTTCTTTTTTTGCTTATCATCTCCTTGAAGGATTAAGTGTTATCTGATCCAGACGTCCAAGCTCATCCCAACTTACATCTACCGTGTAGCGCCCATCGTCTTTCCACTGCCAGTAATCCGGTTGTACGTAGAAACAGTCATAGCCGTGCTGCGACAGCTGTGCAATTGCCTGATCTCCCGGCATTCCGCTGTACATGCCCCATACCTGCATGTTCGGCCCGAATGAAGAAAGATAATCCTTGGCGTAGAAATGGAGAGAGATGTGGTAAATCTTGTTGTTGTCATACTTTATTTCCATGATCCACCAAAGAGGTGTTTCAGGCGAGTATCTGAATACGCCACTCACAGATGAAGTCGCAAATTCCGTAAACCCGGGCATTCCCCTGAACTCATTTACATCTCTGCCATACCAGTTTGCAAAATCTACCGGGGTATATCTGACGTCAGGAAGATTATTTGAAAGATATTCAAGGTTGTCGCTGACAGTATAGGGATTCATTGCCACGGAGTAGCAATTGCCCTTTGCGTCATAGGCGTAAATATGAGTTACATATTCGCCTAAGGATTTCTTGTGCTTGTTGATATTCACATCGCACATCCATCTACCGTCGAGGTAGTAGCCTTCATACCAGACAAGATCGTCCTGTCCGCCGTCTGTTGTCCATGTTGGGAATAGCACTCTCTCGATGTAGTTTGCGCTTTTGGCGTTACAGGAAACTCTAAAGCCTGTTTTTGTGAAGTTGCTGGCAACAGGGTTTGTAATTGCGTTGTTTTCCTGAGCATTTGATTGTATTGGCATAATACATATGCCAACAAGAGCCAAACATATGCTTGTAATCAGGGCAAGTACTCTTTTCGTCATATTATTTCCTCCTTTTGCAATGTAACTGTTCTGGTATATATAACGATGTGTATTTTTAAATCTCCCTGTTATCTGAAAATTATTTTGCCAAAGTTTTTTCCTTCTTGAGATACTTCGCAAGAGTCGTTTTATATATTGTTGAATACTTGCTGATGAAACGACTTGGGGTGAGAGAGGTTTCAAAGTCAAGCGGGACATATCTGTTGTAATAGCATTCAATGATGTCATCATCGCCCTTAAGAAGAGGTGAGTTTGCAAACTGGAGCAGCATCTTTTGGTAAGTGCGAAGATATCCGCTTGTTTCAATTTCTTGTGAAAGGTGGCTATTCTTTAGTCCAAGCATGTCCTTTATAAATGCGAACTGTTCTTTTGGAGAGAGTATACTGAGCGCAATGGATGCTGCTTCTCTGGTTGTCAGGTAAGAATAATCAATATCGATGGAAGTATCCGGGATCAGTTCGGCTTTGGTTGCGTAGTTGGAGCTGTCTGCGTTTTCGAAAGCAGGGCTGTCTAAAGAGGTAATGCTCTGATAGTTATATACCCATACCTCCTTTATTTCTTTCTCGCCGGTGACTTTATTCGTAGTTGTGACTTTTTCCTTGTGAGAGACTTCTCTGAATTTTGATGTAAGGAAATTATTCTTTAGTGTTTTGATATATGCTTTAAGTTTGACCTCAGCCCCATTTTCCCCCAAATAGAGGGCCGAATCATAGACTTTTAAAAGCTTTTTTCTGTTGTTTATCAGACTCATTGCAAATTCACACGCCAAATCTTCGGCTGAACATGCCAGATGATGCAAAAGAGTACTGTTAATGCTCTGGAGAGGTGTCATTACCGTGATTGCATAGTGATAGGCAGCGGCACAGAATTCATTGTAGGCGCTTGTTTTCTCTGAGCTGTCATTGGAATTCAGACTATAGAGGGTTTCTAAGAATGTTAATTGTCTGCTTTTTTTCATAGTGGTCGCCTCCTTTTTTGTTTGTAGTGTCATTGAACCACTAAATAAAAAGCCAAATAAGAATAAATATTGTAACTTCGCTGTAATTTGTAATTTGAATGTAATTTGAAAACCGAATATAATATCCATAGAGTTAACAGGTAAGCTTCAGGTTTATGAGAAAAACAGGGAATAAAATATGAGACAATTTTTAAAAGACGGCAATGAGAAAAAGATTTTTTTTAAGATTTATGAACTGCTTCATCAATACAAAACAGATCTGACCATGAAGAGTTATTGCCTTGGTGTTTTATCTTTTATGTTTGTGGATGATAAGGGCGGAGATTATTACAATACTGCGAGAAGATATCTGTTTGACCCATGGGATGAAGATGGCCTTAAGATCAAGACTAAGTACGATTCAGTTGGTGGGAAGATTCTTAACCACGCAAAAAATGTAGCTAAGGATGAAATTGCGTTCAATCTTTCATATAAAGATAATCCGGTAGCAGAACTGATTCACAATAATGAAATATATTCTGAACTTATTAGTATTGTTCGCGCGGGAATAGATCAGAAACAGTATGCTGAATTCTCTTTTGCTGATATCAGAAGTTATGCCAAGATGCGTGATTCAAAAAGATTTCTGCTTGCTATGGTTTGTGGTATATATGGTGTTGCTGCTCAGGTTTCTTTTTCCAAGGACCAGAAATACATCGAGCTGCTTTCTGAGCTACTCGCCAACAACGGTCAACAGATAAAGCATCTGTATCAGTATTCAAAGAATACGCTTTTCAAAGTCGGACAGAGCTCTACATATGGTGTTCTGGAAACACTGTATCATGCAGGACCACCTGATAATATAAACAGGGATTGTGATCCGTTTACGTTACTTGATGCTGCGGATATCTATTATTTTCATAAGTTAAAATGGGGACACAGCGATCAGGGCAATATGGATATTGAGTATTCTTATCGCTATAGCAATGTGGCATATGAAGAATATCAGTCTCCTCAGGCAGCATGGAATATGGGCTATATATGGCAGACCCAAGGGCGACAGGCTGCGGATAAAGAATACAGGTTTAATATTGAGGCATTTAAGAGTGTTGTCCAAAAAGAAGAAAACTATCTGAATAAGGCGCTGGATTATTTCATTTTCGCCGCAAGGCATGACTACGCTGAAGCTTATAATTCCATTGGTAATATATGTTATAAGCTTTTGACAGAGGAAAAGTATTATCCTTTGGTGTGTTCAAAGTTAATCTCTTTTGCTGAGGAATTAAGTTATAAAAAGAACTTTGAGAAAACTGATGATGTAGATAAACTAAAAGGTATTATCCTGGAATCCCAGGAAATATGCTACAGAAATGCTGCACATAGATACAGTATCAATGGAATGAGCAATTATTATAAGCTTCTGCTGAAAAAACTCAAAGCACAGAAGGGGTCAGTGCCGCTTAGAAAATTTGAAAAGGACAATCAGGAAACAGTAGCTGAAATCAGAAAGTATCTTAATATTCTCTGTGAATACAGGCTTCCGTCAGCAATGATAGATGCAGCAGCGATCCATTTGCATAAGCATGACATAAACGAATGGCTTCATAAAAACAATATAACCAAAGATAATAAGAAGTTGGATGAAAAGACAGATTACGATTTTATTCTTGAGTATTATCCGAATCTTCCGGGAGGAATTGAGAGCGTAGTTGATCTGCTCGAAAAAGCAACGCTAAATGAAATCCCTTCAATACAGGCTGCCGGAGCTTATTATTACTTATCGGTTATATGCTTTTCAGAAATGGAATATCATAAGGCAGATGAGTACATAAAGAAAGCCATTGCAATAGCCGGAAAACCAACACCACAGAAGCGCAAACAAGAAGCAATAAAGCGTCTGGCAAAACAGGCAAAAAAGTGCGCGAAAGCCATAAAACAGGGCTATTATATCGAGGATAACTAAACAGGTAAAAAAATTCTGAGAAGAAAGAATATCTTAAGGGATATTCTTTCTTTTTTTACGTCTATATATATTAGGGACACCAAATGAGGAGGTATTGGCGTGAAACGAATAAATCAGATAAATGATTCAGCAGAATTTGACGATAGCGAAGAAGCTTTGGATGAGCTTGTGAGGGCAATATCCAAAATGCATAAACAAGAGGATGAAGCAGATAAAGCTCTGCGGACCGATCCTCGAAAAAACAGTGAAGGAAAAGAAAATTAACTTGGGGAGGAAATGGTTATGCTTACAAAAGAGAAAAGTTCTGACGTGATAGAAAAACTAAATGTCAACGAAGAAATCAAAGGACTTCTGAGAAATATTGATAAGGTTGCCGGATCTTCCAATGAAAGGGTAAAGAGGTCTGTCAAATGTCTTTTTATAGAAAGTCCTTCATGCAATGAGCTTCTGGATATTGCTCATGCTTATGAAAGGATTATATTTGATAACGGCGTTTATTTGGCCAGAGGATCAAAGACATTTCTGTCACTTGCATTTCCAAACAGTGATGATCCATCGGAGTTTAAAAGCTTCTATGCATCTCCACTGATCGCATCAGCTACACAAAATGTTTACACAGGAGTGTTCCTGATAAGTTTCGAACAGTATGAAAACGGGGCCAGCCTTGTGAGATCCTGGCGTTTCAAAGAGCTTATGGATTATGTTGAGCAAAATAAATCGCATATTTCTTTTATCTTTCACGTAAATAATCACATGAGTGAAATCGATGTTTTTCGGGATGCGCTTAAAAGGCATGTAAATATGGTTTGTACCAGTTTTACACATCCGGATCCCGATGTTGCAAGCACTTATGTGATGCATCAGCTGAGCAAGGCGGGATTTGTCCTGGAAGAGGGAGTCGATGAAAAAATCCATGAACTTATAGAATCCAAAATCGATTTTAAATCGAAAGATTATGATGGATACCGTTCACTGGAGATGCTGACAAACAACCTTCAATATGAGCTGACAGTCTCGTCAAAAAGAAGCAGTGAAAACATTATTTCAGCCAGTGATGTAAAAAAAATACAGAGCAGGATAGAGACAATAAGTTATGAATCCGATAGCAAACCTTTAATAGGATTCAGGATGGGAGGAATTGGTTGATGTTTGAAATTAGTATCTCTCCAAATGAGAATCAGGGAAGATTCGCGGATCTGCAGGAGATTGAGGAATCGTGCAGCTTTGTGGATTTTAGAAAAACGGAAGCAGAAAATGCAGGCATCAATGTGATAACGGATGGAATTACTTCAAGGGTTTTTGAATCGGATGACTTTACCAATGTCATAGGAGCCACCGGAAGCAGAAAAACCATGACCGTTGTCGCACCAACAATTGTTTCCCATGCACATGCAGGGCATAGCATGATAGTCACCGATACTAAGTGTGAGTTGTTTAAGCTGTTACATAAAAAGCTTTTGGGACTTGGCTATAAAATCAAGGTCCTTAATCTTAATGAGCCGGATAAAGGCTCGTGCTATAATCCGCTCGAGCCTATTGCCAGAAAGTATAAAGCCGGAAAAAAGGGTCAGGCTATGTCAGATGCGGCAAGCCTTGCGGAGGCAATATTCGAGTGTGTTCATTCTGAAAAAGATCTCTTTTGGGAGAACATAGGAAAAGACTATTTCACGGGACTCATCGGAACTCTATGCGAGTATTTTCCTGAAGAAGATGTGACAATGAATAATGTGTTCAAGCTTAGAATGCAAGGCGAGCTTCCGTATGGAACATCTATATATATGAAAAAGTTTTATGAAGGAAACGAGAATTCAAGATTGTGGGAACTTATGAGGGACGGTCTTGATACGGCAAGAGAAACTAAGGCATCCATTAACTCTGTATTTTCCACTGCGCTTAACCGATTTGTACAAAATGATGCGATTCTGAGAATGCTGTCAAAATCCGACTTCTGTATGAAAGACCTTCAGGATGAGAAGACGGTGATATTTATCCTGTGTAATGAGCAGTCACTGACGAATTACGCTGTACTTATTTCTGCCCTGATCCATCAATGGTACTGTGAACTTATAGGAATTGCGGATTCCGGTAATGGCATATTAAAGAGAAAAGTCTTTTTTGCCCTGGATGAATTCGGGAATCTTCCTCCTATCAAAGGTTTCAATAGTATGATCACTCTTTCAAGAGCCCGAGGTATCAGCTTTATGATCGTAGAGCAGAGTATGGCACAACTCAGTTACCAGTACGGGAAGGATGTGGCCAATATTATTCTTAGCAACTCTACGAATAAGATATATCTTTTCTCTACAGATATGGAATTGCTGAAACACATAAGCGACTCTTGCGGTTCAATAGAAGATGAGAACACTCACATGTTAAGACCACTTATTACCGTTAATCAGCTCAGGCATTTTAGCAAGAAAGACGGTGAAACGCTTATGATCCTGGGACGACTTAATCCATTCATAACGTATCTTCCCAACATAACTGATTATTATGGAGTGGAGCCTTATGAAGAGCTGAACATAAAGCCCAGGGAAGAAAATGAAAATAAGGATATAGATTTTAAGTCGCTTGTTGAAGAAAAAATAAAGAAAAAGTTCATGTCAGGTATTGGCAGACCTATCAGAAGGACAGGAAAAGATCTGGTTATTGAACTCGATGAGGTTATAGCCAGGAGAAATAAAGCAAAGGAAAGGTGTAAAGCAGCATGGGCATAAATTCATTTTTGGAAGATTGTATGGACATAAAGCTGTCCGATTTTGATCCTGATTTAATGATTTACGAAGAAGAGCCGGGTTATTACAGCCTCAATACAACTAACAGAAGAAATAAGCTGGGTAATTTACTTAAGACCGGATTGATTAACGAGATCGGAAGTCCGAACAATTCGTCCACTGCCGCAATTCGTGAAGCGGTTAGCTATCTTTATCTTTGGGACTATATTTCTGCTGACTGCTATGATTCCTTAAGGCTTTTTTGGGAAAGCGAAGGGATGCCTCATAAGCGATCAATCCTGGACAGATTCAATGATTTTTCGGGTGTGCTTTTGGATGAGCTTTTGGAAAAATTTGAAGTAGAAAATTTTGAAGAGCTGGTGGAGAAGTTGAATTGCTTTACAATTCCTGACTGGATTGGTATTAGTTTGCTGTGGCTTGACGATATCCTGCCGGAGGGACATCTCCTTGGCGATACACTCTACTTTCTCGGTGACCGCAAAGACGGTGGCTGCAGGGATCTGCTTAGTATTTGTGTCAATAATATAAGAAACAGTTATGACATTACGGATTCAATTAGTTTTATCGGCTCCGACTTCACGGGATTTCTTGGAGTTTCCAGGCCCGATCTGCTGTACCTTCGTTCCTCTGAACCGGGACGTTTTTATATATATAATAGCAAGACAGATAATTTTGAGATCATTCGTGGTGACTTCCGGTTTTCTCTTGGTGCCTCGACAGCTATAACAACTGAAGGGGGCAATCTTATGGTGAGGAGCATTCATGGAACCTCTTTGATCTGTAAGACCGGTGATTATGAGAGTTACGAAAAAGCAGGCAGTTTTATCAAGGTGATTCCCGATATGAAAGCAACCGGTTTTTTTCAGCCATATTATCTAGATATATATGGTGGCAGGAATGAGGCTTCTGACGAAGAAAAGAGAAGATTTCTTTGGGATTTTTTGACTTTTTCATCTGGGCCGGTTGGCGAAGATGATGGAATAGGGCCACTTCCTGAAAAGATGAATGTCAGGTATCTTATGGAATCTTTGAACGAGACATTCTCGCCTTTTGACAGATGTAATAGTGATTATCTGATAAACCTGGAAAGTTTATTGATGTTCATGAAATCACTCCTTTCAGAAGAACATGATCTTATGGATATTCTTTATGTTTTGGCTGATATAGACAGGAAATTGACTGCTCCAAAAAGAAATTTTCCTTCAGATGATCTGCTTGAAAACCTTGGTGTGCTTCGCCGGAATGAGAAAAGAGAGCTTAAAGAAAGTCTTCTGAATATTGGCAAGCAGGAGAGCGTTGAATATCTTAGAAAAGCTCTTTTATCAGATAGTTATGACACATTCTATGGGGAAGGAAAAGATAAAAGCGACGGCCTTATTGGCGCATTTACCTGCAGGGGAGATGCTCTTAAAGTGTTAACGAAGCATGTAGAAGAGGGTATGTATATAGGGGATTTGTCAATCATGCCGGTGATTGATGGAGCAGTGCATGGAACAGTGTCTTATGATGCAAGAAATGACTCTTTTATAGTTACAAGCAAAGAGGAGCTTGCGGAGATACAAAGATGCAGGATTGTGGAGGCATTTAATTTACAAAATAGCAGGAAGATGTTTCTGGTGGATGAAATCTGATTGTGGGGAGACGGGATGAGAAATAATACACTAACAAATGCAGAATATGCTTTTGAGACGATCATGTGGGCTGTTATAGCTTATCTGTGGTACAGGTATTCGTTGTATGCAGCAATTCCCGGTTTGAGGACGACAAGGTCATTGGGGATATTTATGACAATCATTATTGCAGGTACTGTTATGGGATATTTGCTTACGGTGCATTGGAGCAGGAATGCTTTTTCAGTAGCTGCTACTGCGATTCTTCCTTATGGGCTGTACTCTTTTCTGGCCTATAGAGATAGCTTCAAGTTGTTTTATTTAGTTGTAATGATCCTGGCAGCAGTACTAATTGTTATATATTTGATCTACGTCATGAGAACCAGAATAAACCGTCTTTTCCCAAGTCACGTCCTGGAACTTAAGATGAAAAAAAGCTTGAACTACATTAGAGCTGTCCTGGGATTTGCAAGTATATTACTGATCATCCCAATTGCGATAAATGCAGCCATGGGCAAGAAGAGCAAGGCCTTTAATTATGGAGAGCAGTATACGATCGCAAAGAACATTGATACTGTCCTGCTTTTACAGGATGATAATTGGAAAGAGCTAAGTCTGCCTCAAAGAATGGATGTTCTCCAATGCATATGCCATATCGAAGGGAACTACCTGGGACTTACTAAGGAGATCAAAATTGAAATAGCAGACCTCGAGGAAAATGTGTCAGCCTGCTATAACAACCCGGATGACATGGTTTATATTTCGAAAAAAGAAGTTGAAAGCGATTGCTCAAGCGATGCACTTGAAAGTGTGTGCCATGAGATGTTTCATGCAGCCCAGTTTCGTTATGTTGAGATTTACAACACATTAAGTGAACAGGACAAAGAACTCTATTTCTTTGTTGATGCTGCCGACTATAATGATGAATTTATGCACTATGACGATGGAAGCGGAAAGGGCGGTATTATGGCTTATTACGGACAAAGCTGCGAGAAAGATGCTAGGGATTATGCGGAAGTGGCAGTTAGGGATTACTTTAGAAGGATTGCTGAATATGTTGAGAAGGATGGTGTATGACTGACTAAGAGCGGGCATAATATATGTCCGCTCATCTAAGTCTGCTTCTGCAGATTGAAAGATTTTTAGATATTACTTTGGCCGGCGGCATTTCAGACAGGAATGTATCTTCGGTATACTTTCCGTAATACTCATCAATCAGTGCCTGGTCATTGTTTAATGCGTTGGACTTTGCCATCATGTATACCAAGCTGTTAAAAGTTCTTGCATAACCAAGCTTGCTTATTAAATATGAGATTTCGCTGTTTTTGCATTCTAAAGCGGCATATAAAAAAGCAAGCTGACCTTTAGGGTTTAATCTGCTAAGACTGTTATGCACCAATTCTCTTACTTCTATGTATGAGAAACAATCCTTCTTATCAGGAGTTGTTTCGTAAAGACGTGTGGCACACTCATCAAATCCGTCATTAAATGCAGCGTCATCTAATGACTGGATGTTGTCAAAATTATATTTTCTCTCTTTTTTAGCAATTATGTTTCCTGATTCGTCTTTATACTGTACGGTTTCTTCATGAGTTACTGAGCGATATTTAGATATTATGAAACGCTCTTTGATACAGTGAAGGTATTTTGCGAATTTGTACTGCGCAATTTCTTCGGTGATCTCATTACGAAGCAGCATTGTGTGGATTTTGTGGAAGGCCTTAATAAGAGCATTTTTTTTGCCTAAAATGAAAATGGTAAGATCATGGATCATATCTTCTGCATCATAATCAAGATGTTTCATAAGGGAACTGCTTGAAGAATAGTTCAAGGAAGATAATGCACCTTTTGCATAATCATAAGATGTTTCCCATAACAGTGAATCAAAGTCATGAGAGTTTGGATTATTACAAATGCCTCTATAAACTTCATATAAGTTTGAAATGTATTCTTTCATAGCGTTTCCTCCATACTGTTTTGTGTACAACACCAGCAGAATAGTCTATAATAAAAAAGTGCATAAACATGAGGCTTGTAGCTGTTTGTCTATGGGTGTATGGTAGCAAGGCAAAATGGAGCTGCCGGTGTATTGATATAGTTTTTGTATAGATTTTTGTGGGGGGATATTGACATGGATGTGCAGTTAAAAAACGGAGTTGTTATCGACTTTGATAAAGGGGAAATATTTAAGAATGGGGAAGTGATTCATAAGCTGACTGCTAAGGAATTTAAGACGTTAGAATACTTCGTAAACAACTGTAACAGGATTTTAAATACAGAACAGATCCTAAGTTCGGTGTGGGGCTACGAAAATGATAAAAGTGGGGAACAGAATGTAAGAGATATAATCAAAAAAATCCGATCAATTGATGATTCTTTTGAAGATGCAATTGAGACGAGAACCGGACTTGGGTATATCATGCATCTTCCTGAGCAAAAGCCTTTTGATGATGGTTTTTTATATAGTGTAAAAAATCAAAAAAAAGAAAAGTATATGATAAATACAAATAAGGGTACGATGCTGGGAAGACAGGCAGGCAGCTGCGATATCATACTCGCTGATGAGAGGGCCAGTCGTATCCATGCCCAGATATTTGCTCGAAGAGATGGGCTGTATATTGTTGATATGGGTTCTTCAAACGGGACTTTTCTTAATGAGAAGAGACTTGGTGAGAATCCTGAAAAAATAAATGTTGGTGATGTGATAAAATGTGGAGACATTAAGAGCGAAGACGTTTTCACATTAGAAGCCGCTCCAAAGATTAACAGCTCAGTTACAATAATCAATTCTCATAGATAGTTTTTTGATTGGAAATATTGAGAGTATTATGATTTATACATATACTTGAGAAGTAAATTTTATAGAAAAATCAAATTTGGGGGATTAGAATTTGGCAGATGTTTTTTACGAAGAACTTATTACCATATTTAATGGATATAGTGATAAAATTGCGTTTGAATATTTAGATGGAGATGAGGTGATCAGTAAAACTTATAACGAACTGATTGCAGATATTGATTCATGCATTGATTTGTTGTTGCGCTATGGGATAAAAAACAGAAGAATAGGTTTCTATGCTTCTAACAGTTATGAATGGGTGGTGTTTAGCGTTGCTTGTGTGGCAATAAATAATCTAATATTCTTATTTGACAGTTCAGTGGAAAACATCGAGAAGCAGTATATTGAGACATATAAAGTGGATTTTATTATTTCGGACAAGAATGGATTGTTGGAAGAACAATTATTTAGGTATGGCAAACTGACAGTGTATATCGGTTTTAATTATAACTATTCTGATATAGCAGATGAAATTGCTAATTTTGTTCTTTTCACCTCAGGGTCTACAGGTGAACCGAAAGGGTTATTAATCTCGTCAGTGAACATGCTAAGGGCCATAGGGAGTGTAGGAAAACACTTCAATAGTTATGATAATACAATACTGACATTACCACTAAATCACATTTATGGATTTGCCTGTGTGACATTTGCACATTTGATCAGAGGAGAAAAAGTATTTATATCTAGGGGAATTAAATACCTTAGCAGAGAGTTGGTTAAATTTAACCCATCAAGTATTTTCATGGTTCCAACGTTGCTTTATTCGTATTTTGATTTGAATATTAAGTACTGCCATAGTGTCGAGAGAGTCTTTGGTAATAAACTGTCTGCAATCTATGTTGGTGGTGGTAAGCTCGATCAATCATATGTATCTAAGTACAACAGCATTGGAATTACAGTAATGAATGGATACGGTTGTTCTGAGTTATGCGGTTGTGTCTCTATTATGGATGAGAAATGTACTGAGTTGGATAGTGTGGGCAGAGTATTTGAGAATATTGAAGCAAAGATAGAAGATGGAGAAATTTTAATCAGATCTCCATACAGGATGATGGGATATTATGATGGTAATGATTTAACAGATCCTTTCGATGATGGGTGGTATAGAACGGGTGACCTTGGAAGACTTGAAGATGGATACCTGTTTGTTGATGGCAGAGTAAACGGACTGATAGCTCTGCCAAACGGAAAAAACATTCATGGATCATGGCTTATGGAGCAGATAATGAAAATTCAGGGAGTTGTTGATACTTATATAGAATCTGGGAAAAAGGGACTTAAGGTTGTTGTTGTGTCTGAAGAATCTGTTGATGTAAACAACATTAAAGAGAATCTTAATTCGCTTAATTCAGGGCTTCCTGCTTATTCCAAGATAATGGAGGTTGAATACTTGGTCGGAGGTAATGATTTATGACGTTAGATGATCTCATAAATGAAATTAAAACCATAGTAGATAATAATATGGAAGTGAATAAAGATACGGTGTTTTCTACGGGATTGGAGTTCGATTCCATGCAGATGATTTATCTGATATCGCGCTTGGAAGATGAATATAAAGTAGTAATAGATTTGGAAAAACTATCAAATATCAATACAGTTGCTGATCTTTACAATAGCATTACTATGGTAAAAGAAATGGGGGAAGTGTTTTGAAATACTATAATAAAATTGATTATAAAGAAATTGCAAAAGATTTATTTGTACTTGACACTGGAGAAGGTAAGTTTTTGCTTGATAATGTGACTGCATCACTAGGCAAGCTTAATAGTGGCATTGATTTTGACAATGAGGAGCATATAAGAAAAATCCTGAGCAGAGTAAATCCTGACAGAGATTATAAAAGAGTATTTAAGCCTGAAGAATACATTAAGAATAGAAAACTATGCAGGATGATGTTATATCTTACTCTTGGATGTAATATGAGATGTATATATTGTCACTGTGATTCTACAGAAGGTGCTAACATGGATGACGATATCTTATATTGCGCAATAGATAAATATATTAAGCATATTGAAAATAGAATAGAATCTATAAGAGAATATGAGGAAATTCCTCAGATTACTTTCATGGGAGGAGGGGAGCCATTCATAAGAATTGACAAGATCAAGGAGGTGGTTAAGTACTTTGACGATAAATGTGCAGCGCTTAATCTTAAGCCAAGATATGTTCTTGTCACTAATACAACTCTTGGCAGTGACGAAGATTGGGAATGGCTAGTTAAGAGAGGGTTCTGGCTTAATCTTTCAATTGATGGAGAGCCAGCCATTGAGGACAGGAATAGACCACTAGCGAACAAAAAGGAATCTCATATATTTATTGAGAAAAGATTACGACACTTAAGCGAACTGAACGCTGATTGTCATGTAAGGTCTACAGTTATTGATTATAACGAAGTAGATTCTATTTGTGAGTATTTTAGGCAGTTTTCATGTGTTAAGACACATGCCCTTGAGCCTGTATCGTTGGCAGGAAGAGCACTGAAGAGCGGACTTGATGTCTCTCGATATACATTTTATGAAAGTTTTTTTGAAAACTATTCCAAATACTTATTGAATGAACCGGATAGATTTAAGTCTTCATGGTTCAGACCATTCAAGAGAACTGAAGGCTTTTGTGGGGCAGTATATTGTAATGCAATTGTTCTTCCAGATGGGAATATATCGCTTTGTAGTGAGGTGCCATCTGACGAAAAGAATCCGTTGGTAAAAGATAAGTTTATTGTGGCAAATGTAAAGGATGACGGAGACGTATTTGAATCTCGAAAGGCGGTAGATTTTTCTGTAAAAAACTCAATTGATACATTAGAAAGATGTAAACACTGTCCAATTAAGTATAAATGTGGTGGCGGATGCTACGTTAAGAAAGAGCGTGACTTCTCAGGAGAAGAGGAAGTATTCTTTGACGAGTTTTGTCAGTCTGCAATTAACCTTAATCTTAGCTTTTTGATAGGATGTCTGGAGATGCGTGATGTATCGTGTTAAGGTATTTGATAGGAATAGTAAAACTGAAAAAGAATGTCTTTTAGAAGCTTTTAATAGCGATGACAGTGTTTTGTTCTGGTCATTAAAAAAGCAGTATTACAGTTCTTCGGATGCATTACTTAAGATGCTTGATAAGCAGTTGGGAGAGTATAGGATTTATATCTGCTGTGATACAGCATTTATCGGCGGTTTTTTTATAGCACATTCAATTTCTCTTACAAATAGGCGAGCTGAATTAACTGTATATATAGAAAAGGAGTACAGAAAGAAAGGACTTGTCTTTTTGTGGTGGGTTCTTATGCTAAGAGAACTTCAAAACCTAGGTATAGAAGATCTGTATGGAAAAGTGTTTGACCATAATTCTGTTTCACTTCTAACTGCACAAAAGAATGGATTTACTAAATGTGGAGTGCTTCCCGGATATGTAAAGAATGGAGAAAAAGTATGTGATGTTGCGATTCTACATAGATCATGTAGCTTTGAAAAATCAGAACTGGTTTGGTATAATAGGTTAAATTATAGTGACAATAGTGTTTCATAAGGAGGGATGTCAAATGGAAGAATTATTTGAACTCAACATGGTTACTGAGACAGAACTTGCACATGATGCATCAGTATCAACATGGATGATGTGTGACTGTGGCCATGATTGCTGTACTTGCGACTCTGAATGCAAGTAAACACAGCTTGGGTATAGTTTAGACTTTGTTATATAAAGAAACGTCCTGAGAATTAAGGGCGTTTTTTTATACGAAAATTTTCACTATTTTGGGATAATCAAACTTTTTGAGGGTTTGCCAAGCGTTTTGAGGGTCTGACTTGAGGGCAATGTCATTAAGTTAAGTCCCATGAACTAAACAAACTAATTAACGCGAGAGACTGATAGCACTAATTCAGTCTCTCTTTTGCTGTTTATGGCATGATAAATAGGCAGACATCCATCTGCCTATTTATTATTATGAATTTA
>NZ_JAGBLU010000100.1 GCF_017635265.1 Butyrivibrio sp. | reverse complement strand
CAGACATGTATAACTGTTAGTAAAGCTCCTTGATGATATCTGATGAGAGGGGAATCCTCCCTTCAATCATTACTTAGATTTGGAAATAGAAACTATTAACTGTAGTCCTTAATGACTACATCATTACTATACTAGGAGGATTAATTATGGATATCAAGTTAGTATGTCTAATAGTCAGAGCAAAGAAAAAGGGTGATGGCGATTGGTACAAGGCAACGTTGTTAGGTCACAACAACAAAGGCAAACCAATCACCGCAGATTTCTTTCTTACAGAAGATGTAGGAAAAAAATGGTTAAGGACAATTTGATAGAAGATGCAGAGCTAAATGTAACACTAGGATTCGATGATTTCTTTCGTCCAACAATTACTAGCATCAGTCGAGAAAAACCATAAATCCATAAGCGCCCATAACTTTGGATAGAGCGATTTAGTATGAGCAATAGAGACAGTTAATATAAAATAAAAGCCTTGTTTTCTGTTTTGAATAAGCATGAAAGAAAACAAGGCGCATTATTTTATATTTACTGTGTCTTTGCGAATACTCCGAGATCTATCCAAAGTTATGGGCACTTATGGATTTTATGCCACTCGCAAGAAAGTATATTTATTTGTCGAGTCTTACGGTTCTTGTGCAGACTTTCTCTGCAAGGGCCTTGTTGTGGGTGATCACTGCCATGCCCATGTTTCGCTCTTTGGCAATATCAAGAAGGATATTCCAGACCTGAGCCTGGGTGATAACGTCTAGCATTGTAGATATCTCATCACAGATAAGGATTTTTGTCTTTGGTGTAAGGATCCTTGCTATGCAGAATCTTTGAAGCTCTCCGCCTGAAAGTTCTGAAGGCCAGCGGTGTAGCCATTCCTTCTCAATTCCCATTTTAGCCAAAAGAGCTTCATCAGGAGTAAAGCACTCGTTAAGCGTCTTTTCCATTCTCCATCTGGGATTTACAGAAAGCTCCGGATGCTGATAGATAAGCTGCACCGGGCAAAAACCTTTTGAAGGCAGCTCTTTTCCATCTATGAGCACCTGACCTTCTGATGGTTTCTCATATCCTGCCAGTATCCTTGCAAGAGTTGTCTTGCCAAAGCCGGATGGAGCAACAATTCCCACTCTCTCGCCTTCTTGGATAGAGAGTGAAACATCCTTCAAAACCCAGGGACTTTTTTTGTCATATCTAAAACTTATATTTTTTGCTTCAAGTTGCATGAGCGCACCTAACCTTTCCGCCTCTTACTTCACGCTCTGGCTGCGCACCGGCACAGGCATCGTCCCTGTATGGACAGCGGTCTGCGAAAAGACATCCCGAAGGAAGGCTTCCTGCATAGGGCTGAGCTCCGGGTATAGGCTTAAAGCCGTTTTGTGGAAGCGCATCATAAAGAGCCTTTGTGTATGGATGTCTAAGAGCATCTCTTCCACTTAAAAAGTCCTGTGTTGATGCAATCTCTACTATTGTACCTGCGTAAAATACTGCGATTCTGTCAGCCACGTTAAGGGCAAGGTCTATATCATGTGTGATCATAAGGATTCCTGTCCCCTGATCGGCAAGAGTCCTGAAATGCTTTAAAGTCTCCATTGCAAGCTCAAGGTCGAGACCAGGTGTAGGTTCATCGGCTATTATAAGCTTGGGATTTCCCATCACCGCGCCTGAAATGAGTACACGCCTTGCCATTCCTCCTGAGAGTTGGAACGGATACTTTTTCTCTGTATCCTTTCCTAAACGGTACTTTTCAAACAGCTCCTCCTGACGGGCTTTGCTGCCTTTAACGCCCTGAACCTGCTTTCCAACCTTCATAAGCGGGTCAAGATAATCCACAGACTGAGGGATAAAAGAGATTTCTTTTCCATAAAGATCAGGTGTAGTCTTCATGGAAAGTGGTTTTCCATCATATGTGATCTTACCGCTCACAACCGCGTTCTTAGGAAGAAGGTCGAGGACAGCGCTTGCCAAAATACTCTTTCCTGATCCGCTTGATCCAACAACAGCAAGGATCTCGCCCTCTTTTACGTCCAGTGATAGTGAGTGGATAACTTCAAGGTTTTCTTTTTTCAATGAGTCACCCCGGTACATAGAAAAAGCTACAACCAGGTCTTCAACGTTTAATAGTGTCTTTCCCATGTTCCCTCCTTACTCGTTACCACTGTTTGGATTCCAGAGTTTTTTGAGTGTCTCACCGATAAGGTCAAACAAGACAACAGCCAGTAGGAGCATAAGCCCAGGGAAAAGAGCCATCCACCACTTTCCGGTGGTGATATGGTTCATGGATTCTGCCAAAATAACTCCGATAGCCGGCATTTCTTTTGGCAGACCAAATCCAAGGAAAGTAACTGATGCTTCATGCATGATAGCATGTGGGAACAAAAGGATAAGTCCTATAAGATAAGCCGGAAGCACATGGGGAACCATATGTGTAAGGGCAATAGTCAAATAGCTTTTTCCCATTTTTCTGCTAGCCAGTACGTACTGCGTATTTCGAAGCTGCAAAACCTCCTGCCTCACGATTCGGGTAAGTGAAGGCCAGTGTGTAAGGGCAACCGCCACAGTAACGCCAACTGTTCCTCTTCCTGCCATACATGAAATAAGTATCAGCAAAACAAGATGCGGAAGTCCCATGCAAAGATCAACGCATAAATTCACAAATCGGTCCACAAATCCGCCAAATACCGCAGATGCAATTCCCATGATAAGTGCAACCACAGAGCTTACAAGAGAAGCCAAAAGACCTATCACAAGACTGTTTGAGAGTCCCTTGATGCAGCGTTTGAACATATCCCTTCCCATTGCATCCGTGCCAAAAAGATGCTGACCACTGGGGGCAAGGAGTTTATTTTCGTAGTGAACACCATACTCGCTTGGATCAATAAAAAGTCCCCAGAAAAACACCGCCAAAAGATAAGTAGCTGCTAAAACAATAAGGAGAGTAAGTCGTGTTCGTCTGTTCCACAATGATGTATTTCTCATGACTCCTCCTTTTCCCTGATCCTGGGATCACAAATTCCATACAAAATATTGGCAATAAGATTGCCAGTAAAAACAAAGAGCGCACTAATAAGAGCAATACCCATAAGAAGAGGTGCATCGCCGCTTAAAGCCGCAGCTGTAGTTGCTGTCCCGATTCCTGGATAAGCAAATACATTTTCAGCAAGTGCCATTCCGCCAAAGAGCTCGCTAAATGAAGCAAACTGCAAAGTTATAGCAGGAAGCATGACGTTTCTAAGGACATGACGTCTGATGATCTGTCCCTGGTTCTCACCACGTGCTCTTGCATACAGGATATAGTCACTTCCGATTATCTCAACAACTCTTTGTCTTGTATAAAGAACCACCTCACTTATATTGGCCACAGTAAGAGTGATCACCGGAAGCACCAGATGATAGAGCCTGTCCCAAACAGTAACTTCACTCTTAAGTTTTCCCATAGGAACAGCCATTCCGATTGGGAACCAGCCGAGGCTGACTGCAAATATAACAAGGAACATCAGTCCCAGCCAGAATGTGGGTGCTGATTTAACCATCAGGCAAAAGAGCTTTGTAATCCGATCATATATTCCGCCCTGCTTTATTCCGCAGATAACACCTATGACAAATCCCAGTATTCCTGACAATATCCACGCCAAAAGCATAAGCACTATCGAATATGAGAAGCGTTCAATAATAACGCTGCTAACTGCTTTTTTATATGTTATTGATGTTCCCATATCTCCATGAAGGATATTAACAAGCCACTTAAAAAAGCGCGTAAAAACAGGCTCATTTAATCCCCAATGCTCCACAATCTCCTGCTTAGCTTCAGGTGACAACGTTGAATTTGTTCCAATATAAGATACCAGTGGGTCAATTGGCGATTTTGCTATCAGCACAAAAGCCAAAAAGCTCACAAGTATCAGCAAAAGAAGCATACGAATCAGTTCGTATAAAATATTTCTGGTTCTCATAGCTACTTACCTCAAAAAAGATACCACCTCATTCACGGGGTGGTATCCGAATGAATTTATTATTATCTGATTGTTTTTAGTTTAATACCCAATCCTTAAGGTTGCAGATAATTGGGCTTCCATGTCCATGTGGATGTGGTATCTGTGTAGATTCAGAAATATCAAGATTATCTTTTACAAAGTATGAATGCTCGATATTTACAAGATACAGGTATGGGTACTCACTGTCTCCAATTGCCTGAGCTTCCTTCCATGCAGCATTTGCATCTGCCTGGTTTGATGCTGCAAAGGCTTTTTCAATTGCTGCATCGCAATCTGCGTTTGTATATCCTGTTACGTTGGCATACTGAGCCTCAAGGAACATCTCTGAATCATATGTTGAATAGATAACTGTTGGTGAGAACTGTCCCCAGCCCCAGACAATAGGAGTTGTATTCTCTTCTACTACAGCAACATCCCATGACTCATTGCGGACATTTATCTCAATTCCAAGGTTTTTAGCATTCTCAGCAAGAGCTGTTGCAAGCTTATAACGATCTTCATCGTTACCCGGAGCTATAAGATCAAATGAACACTTAAGATCTCCTTTTTCGCGAATTCCATCGCCATCAGAATCAATCCATCCAGCATCTTCAAGGATCTTTTTAGCCTCATCAACCTGATTGTCTTCGTAGTCATCAGTTGAAGCCCAAGGAAGATTATCTGTGAAATTAACAGCAGGCTTTCCTTCGCCGTTAAATGCATTATCAATAATTTCCTGACGATTGATACCGATTGAAAGAGCCTTACGAACTGCAATATCACTAGTAACGTTATTACCTACATTGTATTCATTGCCCTGGCTGTCCTTCATAACCTGCTCTGTAAGAGTAGGAAGACTCACATTACGAACGTCCATTGTCTCAAGTTTGTGAAGAGTCATGCTATCAATTGTCTCATTGATATATGTTGAACCAACCATGACTACGTCAAGCTGACCTGATACTGCATTGGAATAAGCTGTATCCTGATCCATTGAAATGATGTTTACCTGCTCAATATCAGGTGTGCCACCCCAGTAGCTGTCATTGATCTGCAGAATGATCTGCTGATTTGTATCATACTGAGCAACCTTATATGCACCTGTTCCTATAGGCGCTGTATCAAATGTCTCGCTGTTATATGAATCGCTTGGAACGATCTGAAGCATTGCTACTGTATCAAGGAATGGTGAATAGCACTCATTAAGTGTAAATACGACCTTGTAATCGCCATCTGCCTCTACAGACTTAAGCTTTGTAAGATCAACATTTTCATTATTGGCCTGGTTCTTTTGAACCTCTTCATAGGTAAAAACAACATCTTCTGCTGTGAACGGTGTTCCATCACTGAATGTAACTCCCTCACGAAGATTAAATGTATAAGTAAGTGCATCTTCACTTACTTCCCAATCAGTTGCCAGATCCGCAACATATTCTGAAGTAGTATCTGCCTGAATAAGCGCTTCATTTACAAATGGATATCCATAACTCATAAAGCCCTTAACCGGATCCATACTTGAATCAAATATTGATCCGCCTATATAAACATTGATGCTCTCTGAAGAATCATCTCCTGCCTCTTCTGAAGCAGAAACTGTTTCCTTCTCCACAGCAGTAGCATTATTGTCTGTTGTTGCCTCCTGCTCTGCGGCAGTAACATTATTGTCTGTAGCTACTTCCTGCCCACATCCTGCTAATGACAGAACCAGAGAAGCTCCCAAAACTAAAGAAATACTTTTCTTTTTCATAACAATCCTCCATTTTTTGATGTCTATTGGATTATAAAGTACAGAAAAGTCAATTTTAAGCCCCCTGGGGGGTTATTTTGGGATTTATTATAGAAACAAATGTACTACCGGCTATATGTATAAGCGTAAACTTCATATGGAAGTACGTATCTTATACTTGCTAAAAAGACATCGCTTTTATGCAAATAGAGAGTATTCTTGTGAAAGCAAAATACCTTCGCCAGAATACTCTCTTTGTTCTGCTTCTAAATAGTTTCCTATTTACATCTCTTTAGTTTTTATAACTTTTACTGAATCTACCACAAGTCCTGTCTGAGCAAAATAGAATTTCAGATAGAAGTTTCCCAGAAATGATGGTGCAAGCTTAACTTGGAATGTCTTGAATTTTTTGTCCATTCCTGTAAGTGTAATAGTCTGAAGCAATTGTCTGTCCTGAAAGATAGAAAGTGGGAGCTGTGCCACATCCGGCTGATTTTCAGCCTTAAGAGTTATTTCCATTTCCATCTCACACTTGGTAGGTGTTGAAAGTAAAAATACAGTTGTTTCACCTTTTTCTGTATTTATAAGCTTCGTATCAAGTGAAAGCTCTTTCTTATCAAACTTGACCTTGATCATCTCCTGAAGAGACGCATCATCATCATCCATGGCAGCCTTTAATTCCTTATCAAGAGGTGACTCTTTGCCGTTCAAATGCTCAAAAGCCGGTGTCTTAAGAAGGAATCTCAAGATATTTTCGGCACACCTTGCAAGCTCATCTCTTGTAACAAGCCCCTTTTCTATAGCATCGTCAAGGTTATCTTTGTTGGAATTCTCTTCTGCATTGGAATTGACCATGTTAAGATCATTCTGCGCACGAACCTGAGCAGCCACGTTGCTGTAGCTTCCCTCGGCATTGGCTTCATCATTGCCCATAGCCCACCAGTCGGTCATAACTATACCATCAAATCCCCACTCTCCTCTGAGGATAGTAGTAAGAAGATCATAGCTGCTTGAAGTCCATATACCGTTAACAGGGCCATATGTACTCATAACAGCTCTGGCATTACCTTCTCTTACCGCAATTTCAAAGCCCTTTAAATAAATCTCACGAAGAGCTCTCTCTGAAACAACATTGTTGACGTTATGTCTGTTAGTCTCCTGGGTATTTCCGGCAAAATGCTTTATAACACCTGTAACTCCGTACTTATGGAGTCCGCGAAGCTGTGCAGATACAAGCTTACCTGTAAGGAAAGGATCCTCAGAGAAATACTCAAAATTTCTACCATTAAGCGGGCTTCTGTGAATATTCATTCCGGGTCCCAAAAGGGCATCAATCCTGAATTTCCTAAGTTCCAGACCTTCCCATCCAAATAGTTCTTCATTAATATCTTCATTAAATGTGCAGGCCAGACACGTTCCGTTCGGAAGCGAAAAAGCATGGGTTCCGCAGTCCATACGGATTCCGGATGGTCCATCAGAACATCCTCCTACAGGAATTCCAAAATCCGAAAGAGCATCTGTTACTCCACCGTAAGCACCTGCAATTCCGGCAGTTACTTTAGGAGAACACATTCCCTCACCACGCATCATAGTCACAAGATCATGATCTGAAAGCTGAGCAATAAACTTTTCAAGACTTACCTTTTTATTTGCAACGTCTACAAGCTTATATCCCTTATCTCCGGTATATTTAAGAGCCTTTGGAAGTCTTTCATTTCTCTTTTTGTTTGGGTCAAGGGTACGAAGAGGAACATCCTCATATATTTTTTCTATGCCTGTTTTTCCACTTTTTGCTGTAAGTCTCTTGAACTTATCCACAGGAGCGTACGCTTCTTCACATTTTGAGACAACTTCAAGCTCATCAAGCTTAAACTCACCGGCTTCTTTGGCACTTCTTACATCGCTGCCGGCATAAATAGTATAAACACCTTCCTCAAGAACATATGATGACTTATGACCTGTAACTCCGCCGTCGTCATATGACGCCATCCAATATCCGGGAACGTTAAACTGCAATTTTTGGCACTGTCCCGGCTCAAGAATATCAGTCTTTGCAAAGCCGCACAGTACCCTTGAAGCTTTGCCCAGTTTTCCCAAAGGAGCCTTACAATAAACCTGCACAACTTCTTTTCCGGCTTTGTCTCCTGCGTTGGTCACAAGAACTTCAAGGCTTACTCCGTCTTTTTTGTCATATATAAAATCTCCAAGAGCAATATCAAAGCTTGTATAAGACAAGCCATAGCCAAACGGATAAAGAACCTTTTCTTTTTCAAAAGTCTCAAAATATCTGTATCCTACATAGATATCTTCTTCCTGATAGTTCTTTTTGTCAGAGCCAAAATTCTTTGTGGATGCATAATCATTAATGTCAAATGCAATTGTATCAGAAAGCTTACCTGAAGGATTGACATCTCCGCTAAGAACATCAAGAACAGCATTTCCGCCTTCCTGTCCACCCTGCCATACGTACAGCACGGATGATGGCTTGCACTCCTTCACCCATTTCATATCTATGATATTGCCTGTATTCAAAAGAACTATAGTCTGCTTAAAAGCCTTACATACAGTTTTAAGTGAAGAAAGTTCCTCTTTTGTCAAAAGGTAGCTTCCCTCAGTAATCTTGTTGTCCTGATCCTCTCCTGCTGTTCTTCCGATAATAAAAACAGCCTTATCTGATTCGTCTGCTGCCTTTTTTGCAAAAGCTTCAGTAATAGGCATTTCTTTTTGAAACCAAGGTTCAGCAGCCCATCCAAAGCCCATATCGAAAGGATTTTCTTTTACAAAATCCTCATAGGCCTTTCTTACATTTTTGTTCAATTTGAACCTCTTTGAACTATCAAGAGCCTCATAAATACCCACAACATAGCGGGCATTGACCATTCCTCCCGATCCCGTGCCACTCTTGTAGTAATTCATCTGGGCTCTTCCAAATACTGCTATCTTCTCATTCTTTTTAAGAGGAAGCGCACCGCCTTCGTTTTCAAGCATTACAATACCTTCAGCAGCCGCTTTTCTGGCTGAAAGCTTAAATTTCTCAATATCCCATGTTTTACCCATAAAATAACCTCAATCAAAAAACTATTTACTATAGATATTGACTTACTTAAACGTTTTCGTCAATACTATTTTTTTCCAACCAAAATAGTAATTGCCTTATTGATCACTTCTATATCTGTCACTCTATGAGCGCCACCGAATTCACCGTCCAAAGTCCACTCTGTATCAGTATCGGAGATGAACTTCGCTTTTTTTACCTGCTTGTAAATGATATAGGGATTGTCTGGCTCTTTTGTCGCAAGGGCTGATATAACCGCATTAAATTCCGCCAGATTTTTAGGAGCTTTGATCAGTAAAAGTTCCATCAGTCCATCATCCTGCTTGATATCTTCATCCGCTAAAAGAGTCATTCCGGCAACTGATGCAGAATTACTTACAGCTCCAAAAAGAAAATCACCTTCTTCCACAAGATCATCGGCCTCTATTTTCATGTGACAGCTATATCCTATATTCTGCGGAAGCTCTGCAATAGCACTTAAAACATAAGCCGCATAACCTAGAACATTTTTTAGTTCCTGGTCAGTTGCATAACTGACTTTGGAAAATGCTCCAAAGGCAGCAACATAGTTAAAGTACCTGTCATTCATTTTTCCGACATCATATGTATATGGTTCTCCCAAAGTCGCAACTTCTATAGCTTTTGCCTTTAATGAAGGGATTCCCAGACCTTTGGCAAAATCGTTGGTACTTCCGGATGGCACATATGAAAGGATGGGCTTTTTTTCCAGCTTCATTATCTCATTCATGACATGATTAAGCGTTCCGTCACCGCCGCTACATAAAATCAGGTCTAAAGTGCCGTCATACTTCGGAATGATTTCTTCTGAAGTCAGGTTGCTTTCCGGAAGAATCGGATAAACAACAGGTTCGTATCCGGCTAGCGCCAGCTTTGTAGCTATATCAAGCGTTTCGTTTCCGGCTTTCCCTGTTCCTGATGTCTTATTAATTAAAACCAGTGCTCTCTTTTTACACATATTCTCAATACCGGGCATTAGGAGCTGTAATGAAATGATATTTGCTTATTTTTTGAATATGTACAATATTCTCAAGTTATTTCATGGCAGTTCCTTAGCTGTTTTTCCTTTTATAAGTTCTATATGTATATGTTATGTCAAAATAAACCTGTTCATCACTCTCATCAACAAGTTCCCAATCTGGAGCCTTATCAAGGTTTGGAAAATAAGAATCTGCCTGATATTCCTTGTCGATAAAGGTAACTATAGCTGTATCGCATTCATCGATAAACTCGTTATATACACTTGATCCTCCGATGATAAATACATTATCCGTATCTTCATTTTTTACAAGGTCAAGGAGTTCATCTTTACTATGTACAACTTCAGCATTTTTGACTTCATAATCCTCCCTGGTGGAAAGAATTATATTTCTTCTGCTTGGAAGAACTACCTGTCCCGGAAAAGTTTCAAGCGTCTTTCTTCCGTAAACAATGATATTTCCTTTTGTAAGATTTCTGAAATTCTTCTGATCTGCAGGTATGCTCACAAGAAGCTTTCCTTTATTTCCTATTGCCCAATTACTGTCTACTGCTACTATTGCTTTCATGTATCCTCCTGATGTGTGTTAAATGTTTTTGAGCGATATACGGATTGCTCAAATCGCAATGGGTATGTCCTTAAACTGCTCTCCTGAAACCTCATATCCTTCTAAAGAAACATCATTGCGGGTAAACTGATAGAAGTCTTTTACATCAGGGTTAAGGGTAAACTTAGGAGCAGGAAGAGGTTTTCTTTCAATAAGCTCTTTAATAAGCGGAACGTGGCGATCATAAATATGAGCATCTGCAATAACATGCACCAGCTCACCTACATTCATATCGCAAACCTGCGCAAGCATATGCACAAGTACTGCATACTGAACAACATTCCAGTTATTGGCAGCAAGTACATCCTGAGACCTCTGATTAAGTACAGCATTCAACGTCAATCGATCCTCGCCTTTTTTCTGTGTCACATTGTAAGTAACACTATATGCGCATGGATAAAGATTCATCTCATGCAGGTCGGAAAAAACATAGGTGTTAGTCATAATTCTTCTGCTGAACGGGTTGTTTTTAAGATCATAGATAACCCTGTCCATCTGATCAAATTCACCCTCTTTATATATGCTCTTTTGACCGATCTGATAGCCATAGGCCTTACCTATAGAACCTGTCTCATCGGCCCACTCATCCCAAATGTGGCTGTTAAGATCATGAATGTTATTGCTCTTTTTCTGATATATCCACAAAACTTCATCAGTAGCACTCTTAAGGGCAGTCTTTCTAAGTGTCATAATGGGAAATTCCTTAGAAAGATCATACCTGTTTACAACACCGAATTTTTTGATGGTGTAGGCAGGTGTTCCGTCAGGCCAGTGAGGCCTTACCTTTTCTCCCTCTGTTGAAGTACCGTTTTCCAAAATATCTTTACACATATTTATAAAGATTTCATCTGCTCTGCTCATACCGTCATCCTCTTTCTTTTATTTACTCCACTTATCACAAAGTGAATTTATCTGATCGGCAAATTTTGCCTTATCTTTATTGGTCATCCCCTCGCTCTTTGCTATTATACCCATAAGTCTGGCTCCGGCAGCCTTAAGCCTTGCATAGACATCCGAAACAAGTGTAGACTCTTTTCTCTTTACCGGAATCGGAACCCCTTCTCTTGTAATAACTCCGGAAATCAGATCAACTTCCGTTCCGCTATACGGAGCGTAGGCATCAAGTCCCTGCTCTTTTTTCAGAAATTCAGCAAAGGAAGTGCATACGCTGTCTTCTCCGTGAACCACAAATACCTTCTTAGGTCTTTGCCCTGTAAAGCCGCCAATCCAATCTGCAAGCCCGTTTTTATCGGCATGACCTGACAATCCTTCAAGCTTGCATATTTCAGCCTTAACATCAATGGTTTCACCAAATAATTTTATCTGCTCCGCCCCATCGATGATTGCGCGTCCCGTTGTTCCGACGGACTGATATCCAACAAACAAAATAGTGCTCTCCTGCCTCCAGAGATTGTGCTTAAGATGATGCCTTATTCTTCCTGCCTCGCACATTCCGGAAGCCGATATTATAACCTTGGGCTCGGGATTTTCATTTATAGCCCTTGACTCTTCAGTTGTGATTGCAAGGTTAAGCCCCGGAAAAGAAATTGGATTAATTCTCTTTTTTACCAGCTCCATAGCCTCTTCATCATAACATTCCATCTGATTGTCATTAAATATCTCAGTCGCTTCTACAGCAAGCGGACTGTCAACATAGACCTTAAAATCAGGCTTATTCTTGACAAGTCCGTCCTTCTTTATCTTTCTGATAAAGTACAGCATTTCCTGAGTTCTTCCAACTGCAAAAGACGGAATAACAACATTTCCTCCACGGGCAAAAGTCCTCTCAAGTATAGCAGTAAGTTCTTTTATATAATCCGGTCTGCTGCTTGAATGCAATCTGTCACCATAGGTGGATTCCATGACTACATAATCAGCAGAATCAGTCTTTTGCGGATCCCTTATAAGCGGTTGGTCTTTATTGCCTATATCGCCTGAAAAGACAATCTTTTTAGCCACATTTTTTTCCTGTAACCAAACTTCAATACTTGCTGAGCCAAGGAGGTGTCCGATGTCTGTGAATCTTATGGTTACACCTTCACAAACTTTAACCTCTTCCCCGTATCTGCATGGAATAAAGCTCTTTATGGTCTTTTCCGCATCTTCCATGGTATATGCCGGCTCCATCTGAGCTACATCTTTACTTCTTTTGGCCTTGCGATTTCTCCACTCAGCTTCCTGCATCTGTATATGAGCGCAATCTCTGAGCATTATATCGCACAAAGAGGTGGTCGCAACTGTTGCAAATATCTTGCCGCGAAATCCCTTTGCATAAAGAAGCGGAAGATTTCCGGAATGATCTACATGGGCATGGGTAAGAAAAATATAATCAATTTCAGGAGCACTAACGGGAAGCGGAACATTTTCAAAGTAGTCCTTCCCCTGTTCCATTCCATAATCAACCAAAATTCTTTTTCCGGCTGCTTCTATGTAGTGACAGCTTCCCGTTACTTCATGGTCGGCACCAATAAACATAAGCTTCATCTGTCTCACCTCGCTTTTATCAGTATATCATAATTTTGGTTTTCATAAGACAATAGTAAACTTACTTTAATATTGGAAAAAAGAATCCATATTTGGTACAATATAGATTGACTTTAATTTAAGGAGACTTTGGAAATGTACATTAATAGATATGCCAAAAAAGCTATTGCCTCTATTATGTGTGCCGTTACAGTTATTTCAGTGGCCGCTTGTTCTTCAACAGGCTCCGGCTCAGACAATAACTCCTCAGGTGCATTATCTGTCGAAGAGGTAAGTAAAAGCGATTCAACTACCGGATCAACAGTATTAGAGGAAGCTGCTGATTCCGATGAGCCCTACGTACTTCCTGAAGGTATGTACTTCAGCGAACTTACCGGAGAACCAATAAGCGAAGATATCAAAGACCAGCGCCCTATTGCAGCAATGGTAGACAATGAAAAAACCGCTCTTCCACACTACGGTACAGCTGAAGCAGACGTAGTATACGAGCTCATGAACAGCACTGCCAATGACCGCATCACAAGACTAATGTGCCTTGTCAAGGATTGGGGCAATATTGAACAGCTTGGCAGCATCAGAAGTACCCGCCCCACAAACATTATGCTTGCTTCAGAGTGGAACGCTGTTCTCTGTCACGATGGTGGTCCGTATTACAACGACCAATACTTCTCACAGCCCTGGTCAGCTCATTTCTCCGGAACTTTTTCACGAGTAAACAACGGCAAGTCAAAAGAGTTCACAGAATACATTATAAACGGCGATCTTGAAAATAACTTCTCGGACTACGAAGGCACAGCCGGATACGAAACAACATATAATGAATATGCCAACGAAGGTGAGCATTTTAATTTTGTCACTTACGGCGAACAGATAAATCTTGATGAAAAATATTCAAGATATTATGCAGCCAATAAAGTTTCACTTCCTTTCTGGCACAACGGATCAACACTTACTTACAACCCTGAGACAGGTCTTTATGAGTATTCAGAATATGGTGAGACACATGAAGATGCCGAGGACGGCGAAGTACTTGCATTTAAGAATGTAATTCTTCAGAATTGCGATTTCGTTCAGCTTGATGACAACGGATACCTCATTTACAACTGCATCGATTCCGGTAAATATGCATGGTATCTTACAAATGGTGTTGCCAAGGACGTTACCTGGGTTAAGACAAGTGAGACCGATGTTACAAGATACTACGATGAAAACGGCGAGGAGCTTGAAATAAACACAGGTAAAACATATATCGCTCTCGTTCCGTCAGACACATGGGAAAATATTATTTTTGAATAAACAAAAGTTATGAATTCTAATCTGAACACCTATCGTAAACTTAATGGCAATACACTGAAAGTTATAGCCTGTATCTGTATGTTTATTGACCACATCGGAGCAGCCATAATCCTTCCTGCCTTTGGAGCAGGTGTTCAGAAAAACATATTTCCTTATGAACAGGCAAACTTTTATTATAAAATGTTTAGATTCATAGGAAGAAGCGCTTTTCCTATATTTGCCTACCTGTTAGTAGAGGGATTCTATCATACAAAAAACAGACTAAGATACGCTCTTAGTCTGTTTATTTTTGCTCTTATTTCAGAATATCCCTATGATCTGGCATTCAATAAGACTGAAGGTGATTTCATATACAGCTCAAATGTCATGTTTTCTCTTTTTATCGGTCTTCTCGTAATATGGGCTGTAGACTTTTTCAGAAAAGAATTTTCTATGTCAGATAAAAAGATATCCCGCATTGCATTCTATCCTGCCAGCGCCCTTGTCATAGCCGTTGGCGCCTACACGGCGCATGTTATTAACTGTGACTATCGCGAATTTGGCATTGGCATAATGCTAATCTTTTACTTCTTTCATTCCTTTGAATCCGTAAGCTTTTTAGCTTCATATTTCCTGCTCTGCGGAATCAACAATGAATTCAAATCCTTCCCTGCTTTTATTCTCCTTTTTTTCTACAATAAAAAACGAGGCAAAGATTTAGGAAAGCTTAAATATCTTTTCTATATCTTTTACCCCGCTCATCTCATCGCACTCATCTTAATACGACTTGCTATCTACGGAATATGATTAATGATCAGTTTCCAACAAGACTTGCCATAGCCTCTTGGGCTCCGCATATATCTGTGGTTGAAAGTGTATAATTCTGAAGAATATTAGTCTCAAATCTTACACAATCAGGCTCTGTCACTATAACTTCATCATACTGTGAATATCCACTATCCTTATTACCTGTGAGAACATATACTGTCTCACCTTTTTTTGCCTGAATTTTGACCTCAACAGTTGCTGTGTCCGTCAATATTGCGTTGTTACTGAATATTATCTTATAAGTACCGGGATAAAAAGCATCCTGCGATTTTGCTATTGTTCCGCTAAATGGAAGTGTTCCCTCATCAGTCTTAACAGTTACTCTCTGTGACAGCCTGATATGCTCACCGTGCTCTCTTTCTTCAGCAGAGTGTTCATAAACGCTACGGCTGATGTCTACATTGGCCTCACTGCCGGTACTAAACATAACCATCGAGCCGGCAAGTACTGTAATGCCAAAAAGAAACGCGACAAGAACAATAAGCATTGTCTTTCTTGTTTTTGTCATATAAACCCACCTATCTTGATAATTCTTTTCACAAATACAAATAAAGCTTATCACATTTTGGACACAATTTTCAAGTGGATGTTTATAAAAATTTTATATTTATTTCACTTGTTTCATTTTTTCCAGGTTTTGGGCTTTATGAATATGAGTATAGGCAAAAGCTCAAGCCTTCCGGCTAACATATCAAACATCAAAACCAGCTTGGATAGATTCGAAAACTCTGAGTAATTACCCATAGGTCCCACCATTCCAAGTCCCGGACCTATATTATTAATAGTTGCCGCCACTGATGTAACTGTAGTTTGAAAATCAAAATTATCCAGTGCAACTATAATGCATGACAATATAAATGTGGCAACATACAATACCAGATAAGCCGAAACAGATTTCACAGTTGTTCCTTCAACCGCATGTCCATCCATATAAACTCTTTTTACAGCCTTGGGATGAACAAGATAGTTAAGTTCGTTTCTCGCATTTCTGATTACAATAATGGCACGTGAAAACTTAAAGCCACCTCCTGTTGAGCCTGCACATGCTCCAATCAAGGACAGTATACAAAGCATCATCTTTGAAAACATAGGCCATTTGTCAAAGTCTAAAGTTCCGAATCCTGTTGTTGTCATGACCGAAACAACTGCAAACAGTGAATGATGGAAAGAAAGTACACCGTCTGTCAATATTCCTGCCCTGTAAATATTGATGGCTATAAGTGCTGCAGAAACAAACATGGTTCCAAAGTAGTATTTAACCTCATCTATGGCAAAGGCTTCCTTGGGCTTTCTGTTAATAAGGAAATAATAAACAGTAAAGTTCACACCGCAAAGAGCCATAAACACAATAATAACAACCTGACTTGCTATGGAATATCCGCCGATTCCTGCATCATGTATAGAAAATCCACCGGTTCCCACAGTTGAAAAAGAAATTGTCACGGCATCATATATCGGTAATCCTGTGATTATAAGGCATATTATTTCCAGAATTGTTATTGCTATATAAATCTGATAAAGAATTTTGGCTGTATCTTTTACCTTAGGAACAATCTTACCTACGACCGGTCCCGGACTTTCTGCTCTCATAAGATGCATGCTGTAACCGTCAACCATCGGCATTACCGCTATAAGAAAGACCAGAACTCCCATTCCCCCAATCCAGTGGGTAAATGTTCTCCAGAACTGAACACTGTACTCCATTCCATCAACAGATGTCAGTATACTGCCTCCTGTAGTAGTAAACCCTGAGATAGTCTCAAAAAGAGCATCAATGTAATTTGGGATAGTGCCTGTCATTACAAAGGGAATTGCACCAAGCAAACTCATAAATATCCATGCAAGAGCTGTTATTGCAAATCCTTCTTTTGCATAGATCACAGTACTCTTTGGCTTTTTATGCGAACCTACAATTCCTACCACAAGCATTATCACAATAAGCAAAAAGAAAGACTCCGCACTGTCATATTCTTTGTAAATGACTGCCACAAAAAACGGCAGCATCAGTAGTCCACCCATTATCCTGAAAAGCCTGAAAAGGATATATCTGATCATAGAATAATTCATGTCACTTCTCCAGTATGTCATTAATATCATTTAGACCAGTAAGGGTTGTAACGACGATTACTGAATCCCTGTCTCTTATAACACTGTCACCGCTGGGAGATATGATCTCGCCATAATGATTTATGCAGGCAATAAGAATTCCCTTTTTAAGGTTAAGCTCGGAAAGAGGTACCCCTATTACACGGCTTCCGCTTCTGACGATGAACTCAAGAGCTTCAACTCTCTCATCATTGAGCTTGTAAAGTGCTTCGATGTTGCTGTCTTTTGATGCAGACATACCTCTTACAAACTGCACAATCCTGTCAGCTGTAATATTTTTAGGATAAATGATACTTCCTATATCAAGTGATCCTATAATCTCACCATAATTTACTCTGTGAACCTTGGTAATTAGTTTAGCCTTTGGATTTATGGTTTTTACGTACATAGAAAGCATGATGTTTTCTTCGTCAAGGTTTGTAAGAGAAGCAAATGAACCCGCACTGGTGATTCCCTCTTCCAAAAGCATATCTTTGTCGGTACCGTCACCGTTTATGATAAGTGCCTGTGGAAGAAGCTCTGAAAGCTCTTTGCATCGCGCAGGATCTTTATCAAAAATAGTTACTTTAATACCGAATGAAATAAGCTGGCCTGCCAGATAGTATCCGGTTTCTCCACCTCCGACTATGATTGTCGAATGAACCTTGGCGGTTGGTAGACCAAGCTTTTTGAAGAAATTAAGTGTATTTCTGCTTGATCCGATAATTGTTATTTCATCTCCCGCTCTTAAGATAAAGCTACCGTCAGGGATGTATACTTCATTATTTCTCGAAACAACTGAAATAATAACCTGCCTTTTAAGATCGGCAGGTATATCTTTAAGTGCCTTATCACAAAGTCTTGAATCCTCGCTTATTACCATTTTAATAAGCTCAGCTCTGCCTCTGGCAAAAGTCTCTATCTTGGTTGCCGAAGGAAGCTTAAGCAGTCTTGCTGCTTCATTGGCAGCTGCCTCCTCAGGATTTATTACCATTGACAGACCAAGTTCTTCTTTTATGAAATTGATTTCCTTTTTGTATACGGGATTGCGAACTCTCGCAATGGTGTGACAATTACCTGCCTTTTTGGCTATAAGACAACACAAAAGATTAAGCTCATCCGAATCCGTTACCGCAACCATAAGATCCGCTTTCTCGATTCCGGCATCCTTCATGATTGAGTAACTTGCTCCGTTGCCTACTATTCCCATTACATCAAAACTGTTTACAACGTTCTGAACCACGCTGCTTTTTTCTTCGATTACAGTGATGTAGTGGCCTTCCTTACTGAGCTGCTGAGTAAGAGTCTGTCCAACATTTCCACAGCCCACTATGATAATTCGCATAACTTTCCTCCTCTGATACCGCCAGTTTAATATCTTACTAAATCCGGCCGGATGCGGATACCGTAACCGACTACAATACAGTCGCTAACGGTAACCAGCTCCAAAAGCATATAAATACTGATATATACTATAAAAATAATAATTTGAGCTTATTCAACTTACATGTATGGTTGCTGCGCTAGTTTCAAACAGTTCCTGACACTGATCATCTTCAGCTCTTTGATATGTTATTGTAAAAGTTTTGTACTTAGACAAAATCATGTAAACACTCTGATATATTGTCTGCTGCCCCGAAACTGACAGACTGGACTCTATATGATATGCCGGATATCCGTCGATTGTCACATTTTCAAAACTATCAACATTAAATTTCACATCTTCCCCAAGAGTTTCTTTATAAGATGCCGAAATTACTTTTTCATACTCTGATTTTGTAAGATTTGAAGTATTATCAATAGAAGCCTTTTCTATTGAAGCAGGATTCATTTTCTTTTCCCTGTTGGTAAGCGCTATATCTTTTCCATTATCATAAATATCATAGCTAATGGAAGATGATTCCATGGGCTCATTTCTGTTTACAAACAGCCCGGATTCTGACTCCAGCGTAAACTCCGACGGAATCACAAACGTACACTGCCTTGCCTCTTTAAGTTCATCCTTTGCGCAAACCCCGATACTACAAACAAAAGCTATTGTAAATGCCAAAGCTACCCATGTAGCGGTCTTTAGTTTTTTCATATTTCCACCCCTGTCAACACTGGTGTACTGCCTCATCCATAATTAACCAAATCGCTTGTATATGAATCTGATTAAAAATAAACAAGCCCGCACACTAATCTATTATCCATCAAAGACTTAATTCAAATACATCAAACCAATATCTTTCCATTAGAAAACTGCCAAGGTTTTCATATGTTATACCATAGTCCTCATTCCACTCATTCAGAATAACTTCCCTGCTGTTAAAACTCCCAAGGAAAAGGACTCTTTTCCCCGATAAAAGATAATTTTTTACATCTACCGAGTCCTCTATAGTATACAACCCTGAAAGCATATCATCCACCAATACTTCAGGCTCTCCGTAATACAGATAAATTTTGTGCTCATCCTCTGTTTCGTCATTATTAAGGTAATATGCAAGCAGAGCCTGTACCTGATTAAAATTACTGATTATAAGAGTATCGGAATCAAGCTCATCAAAAAATTCAGCAGTCTTTTCCATATTAACTATGCGGTACTCTTCGTTGCCAATAAAAGCATTAAAATCAGTGATTCCGACTATGGCGATCAAAAGTCCGAATATGCAAAAGGCTATCTGAATAGGCCTTGAAACTTTTTTTACAGCAAATGTTCTTCCTATTTCAATGCTTACCGCAAGATAAAATGCCCCAAGAGCCGGTATCATGTACCTGTTCACAAAAACAGGTCTTATGAGGATTGAAGCTATTATTCCAACTATTGCAAGCATTGGAAGAACCGCTATAGCAATCAGTGACTGAAAATCTCTTATTTTCTGTATTTCGTCTTCATATTGTCTTTTGATAAGCCTGTATATATTGGAAACTGCTGTAAATGCAGAAAGTGCAAACAATATAACGGCAATAATTACAGTTATCAGAGAGTTTGTGAAATATCCGCTAAAAAGATATTTTATACAGCTGCCGAAAGTTCTTATACCTACAGGCTGTATCCAATAGTTACTGCTGACGGTATTTACCTGCCCAAAAAGAACCGATAGCCATGGAATATAGGAAACAGCAGATAAATTTGCGCTTATTATAAGTGTTGAGAGCATCTTTAGGTTAAGAGGTTTTTTGCCTTTAACTTTATCCCTCATAACCTTAACATAAACAACAATCATCCAGATAAAGACGTAAGAATAAATTATTCCAACTGAAAGAGCAGCATAATAATGAGTGTAAAAAGCGGCTGTTCCATACAGATAAATTGCAGCACCATTTACCAAATCCCATTTGCCTGTTCCATTTAGGTAATTTCTCATCAGATTAAGCGCATGTATCAAAAAAGCTGTCACAAAAAACATTGCCCAGCTATACATTCGTATTTCTGTAGTATATTCAGGAAGTCCCGGCATGGTTACAATTGCAAAACAAAATATTCCGCAGCTTAACAAGCCAAAGTTTTTCCTGACAAAGGTAACTCCATAAATAAACATCAACAGAAACGGCACAATAGAAACAGACTTTGCTATTGTCTCTAACGGCACTCCCATACCATTTCCCATGAGTAAAAATATTCTAACGATTATGTAATATAAAGGCGGATGGACATCTCTTGACGTAAGGCTTATAAGTTCACTAAAACTTCTTTTGGCAAATTCCATGGAAAAGAGCTCATCATACCAAATATCCACCGAAAAGGTCAAAAGAAAAGCCCTAACCAAAAAATAAAGAGCTGAAACAATAAAACATACACCTATACAGTCTTTTACAACTTTGATCTTTTTTTCAGACATTAAAACCTCTTAAATAGGCACAGCCAATAAATAGCTGTGCCTATGATTTATTAAAGTGACTCTATAAGTTCAAGTGAATGTTCTGTATTAAGCTTTTTGCACATCTCTACAAATGTGTCCAAAGGAACATTCTGAACCTGCTTGTTTGAACCGCGTACATTGATAGATACTGTTCCTTCAGCAGCTTCCTTGTCTCCGATTACAAGAATGTATGGATCCTTGTAGTTCTTGAACTTTTTGATCTTCTCTTTCATGTTGTTGTCAGAGTAATCAGCCTCAACACGAACTCCTGCTGCCATAAGGGCTTTTTCTACCTTCTGTGCATATTCATTGTGCTCAACTCTGATAGGAACGATACCTACCTGATATGGGCTGAGCCAGAACGGGAATACACCCTTAAAGTTCTCGATAATGATACCGATGAATCTTTCAAGTGAACCATAAATAGCTCTGTGAATAACTACAGGCATCTGCATTGTTCCGTCCTGTGCCTGATATGTAAGGCCAAAGTTATGAGGAAGCTGGAAGTCAAGCTGTACGGTTCCGCACTGCCATTCTCTTCCGAGAGCGTCCTTGATCTGAAGGTCAATCTTAGGACCGTAGAAAGCGCCGTCTCCTTCATTAACTTCATATCCGCCCTCACCGTACTTTTCATCAAGAATTTCCTTAAGAGCAGCCTCAGCTCTGTTCCAAACTTCAATATCACCCATGAAGTCTTCTGGTCTTGTTGAGAGCTCAGCTCTGTATGTTACACCGAATGTCTTGTAGATCTCATCTGCGATAGAGATAACGTCTGCAATCTCCTCTTTTATCTGAGATTCCATTACGAATGTATGGTCATCATCCTGACGGAACTCCTGAACACGGAAAAGACCATTCATCTGTCCTGACTTTTCTTTACGGTGAAGAACATCATACTCGCTGTAACGGATAGGAAGTTCCTTATAGGAGTGATTTGTTCTCTTGTATGTCATCATGGCATTAGGACAGTTCATTGGCTTAGCTGCCATTGTGTCATCCTGCTCACGATTGTAGATAACTGAACCAGCCTGGATCTTGATGTTCTTTGGCTCTTCTGCAGGCTCATTGATGTTCTCAAGTACACCAGGAATCTCAGCGTCTGCCTTAAGCCATCCTGAAACACCAGGAACCATGAACATGTTGTTTACGTAATGAGCCCAGTGACCACTGATAAGCCAAAGCTTTTTATTGTTAACAAGCGGTGCTGCTATTTCTGTATAGCCATGTCTCTCCTGTACTTCTCTTGAATACTTAAGAAGTGCCTGATACATCTTCCATCCTCTTGGAAGCCAGTAAGGCATTCCGGGAGCAGTTTCATCAAACATAAAAAGATCAAGCGCTGCACCGATTTTCTTGTGATCTCTCTCCATAGCTTCCTGAATCATCTTGATGTGCTGTTTAAGCTCATCTTTGCTTGGGAAAGCATAAAGATAGATTCTTGAAAGCTGATCTCTGTGCTCATCGCCTCTCCAGTATGCACCTGACACAGACTTGATCTGATAAGAAGCATTAAAGAGTTCCTGAGAATTTTCTACGTGAGGTCCGCGGCAAAGATCCACATAATCCTCACCTGTATAGTAAACAGTGATTACCTCGTCCTCCGGAAGGTCATTGATAAGTTCTGTTTTGAACTTCTGATTCTTGAACATTTCAAGTGCCTCCGACTTTGAGACCTCTTTGCGTGTCCAATCCTCTCTTCTTTTGATGATCTCGCGCATCTTATCTTCAATAGTCTTGAAGTCATCCTGTGTTACAGCCTTTGGAAGAACGAAATCATAGTAGCATCCATCCTCGATCTGAGGTCCGATAGCATACTGAACTTCCTCACCGTAAAGCTCGATAACTGCCTTGGCAAGAATGTGCGCAAGTGAGTGACGGTAAACTTGTAAATACTCTTCTTTATTCATTTTTTCATCCTTTCGTGCTACCCCTACCGGGAGCAGCCTCTTTCATTATTTATATTGTATTAATCAACAAATAGAAATACCGACATTTACATATGAATGAGCAAGCCCTTCATACATAAACTCAATATTTCTACCTGTCAGATCAATATCTCAAATTAAGCGTTTTTGCCGTGGCACTTCTTGTACTTTTTGCCACTCCCGCATGGACATGGATCGTTAGGATATACCTTGTTTTCTTTTCTGACTGTGTGTGAAGCCTTCTCCTCTTTGTAAAGAGCCTTTCTCTTGTCCTCATCAAAGATAGCTTCCCACTCTGTAAGGTTGTAAAGCCAGTCAGCACCGGCATTTACCATGTTCTTATAAAGAAGTTCCTTGTCAAAGCCAAGGTTAACCTCTGTATCCTCTTCCATATCATCGATTGGATTCTGCTCTTTAAGGGAATCGTTGATACCATCAAGGAATCCAACCATAGTCATGATATCTACGCCGTACTTTTCAGCCAGTTCTTTTACAGTTCCCTTTACAACTTCATCGGGGTTCTTTAAAAGAGTTGCGTAAATATCACGCTCTTTCTGAAAATACTCTGTCCATAATTTCTGAAGGCTACCCTTATCAGCAGTCTCAGAATAAGCCATATCACGCCATTTTTTAAGTAATGCCATAATCTAATACTCCTATTTCTTTTTTATTATAAATTTTTATCTTTTTTCAAAGCATACACGTTATTTTAATATATTTGCCCAGATATGTAAACCAATGTTATTCTGTATTGTTCCTTATAAATACTCTGCAAACACAACAATGTATCTGAAATATAAACTTACCGGATACTCTAACTTACTTGCCTGACTCTCTGGCAACAATATATATTCGCTCGCTGTTATCTGTCGGCTCATTATGATCATCCGCATCAATGGCTGTTACAAATTCAAGTCCCGCTTTTTTTACAAATGAGATCATTTCTTCAAGAGTGTAGCCTCTTTGATAGTGCGTCTCAACTGACCTTTTGAACAGCTCTTTTTCCTTATCACAGAGAGCATATATTGTCAGATCATATTCATTTATATGCACATCTTCGTGATAATAATTATCCCAGATAAAACTGCAATCTTCGCGGTTTTCTGCAATTGTCACATCACCTATAACATCTCTGTACTTATGAAGTGTATTGAAATCAAATATGAATATCCCTTTGGGAAAAAGAAAGTTATTCACAAGCTTAAAGGTTTCTATAACATCACTGTCTTCAAGGAGATAATTTATGCTGTCGCAGACACTGATAACAGTTCCGGCAGTACAGTAAAGATCAAGTTCTCTCATGTCCTGTTCAAGAAACATCAGATTCAATCCTTCTCTTGCTGCTTTATTTCTGGCAATATCAAGCATATCGGGAGACAAATCGATTCCCATTATGTCATAGCCTTTTTTTGCCATCCTGATTGTAAAGCTGCCGGTGCCACATCCAAGCTCCACCACAAGATTTTTCTCCTGATCAAGGGCTTCCTGGCTTCCATCTTCTATTACATCTGCCTCTAAATCAGATTCAGCATTTTCATTCTTGTCAAAAGCCATTGCTTTTTCATTGACATTCTCAATTTTTACAGGCCTGCTGACACCATATTTTTCAATTAATTCTGCAATAAAATTACCCCATACTTCGTATGGGGTTTCATCCATGAATGTATCATATACACTTGCAAAATCTGTATAAGCTTCCATGTTTAATCCTTTTTTTAGCTGATCACTATTGGTTTACTCTTACTAAGCCGATTTCCAAACAATTAGAACAGACTTCCGATCAACATAACAATCTTGGTTCCAAGTCCCATTATAATACCTGCAAGTACTACGCCGCAAACAACTGCCCTAACGCTCTTTTTGAAATCCATATCAAGGATTGAAGCAGCAAGTGTGCCTGTCCATGCACCTGTTCCAGGAAGTGGAATTCCTACAAACAGGAATAGTGCCCAGTATAAACCTTTTCCCGCTTTCTCTTTTAACTTTTCTCCGCCCTTATGTCCCTTCTCAAGACAGAAAGTAAAGAAACCACCGATCACAGGCTTATCTTTACCCCATTCAAGAACTTTTCTGGCAAAAAAGAAAATAAATGGCATCGGTACCATATTTCCGATGATTGCGATAATGTAACTCGGAAGAACAGGAAGTCCCATTGCAATTGCGTAAGGCACTGCTCCTCTGAGCTCCACAAGGGGAACCATTGAAATCAAAAATACAATGATATACTTTTTTAACATAAATATAATCTCCTAATCGTGAATGTGCTCTCAATTATTGAATGTCTGACTGACAATTTTACTACTCATATGATTGACAATTGTTTTCATTCATGTGACAAACAATTGTCTACTCATTCATTTGACCGGCAATTGTTTATTCATTCATTTGACCGGCAATTGTCTACTCATTCATTTGAACAGCAATTGCCTACTCTTTCATTTGGCAGGCAATTGTCTACTCATTCATTTGAACAGTAATTGCCTACTCATTCATTTGACAGGCAATTGTTTTCAGTCAGCAACTCAAAAATTTTATCATTAAACTGTATTAATCGCAATCATGTATTATGTACAGCTTTGTTTCATAATATTGTATGCAGTTTTACCTACAGGCAAATATAAAAAACATTTTTGCATTTCTGAATGTTGTGATCAAGGTAAGTATTCACTAAACTACCTTTTTACCCGGCCTTTATTCATTGCCTTGGGTAAATATAAAATAAATACTCTTTTTACCCAAGCTCTTTCCATCACCTCGGGTAAATAAACAATAAATGCTCTTTTTACCCGAGCTCTTTCCATCACCTCGGGTAAATAAACAATAAATGCTCTTTTTACCCAAGCTCTTTCCATCACTTCGGGTAAATAAACAATAAATGCTCTTTTTACCCGAACTCTTTCCATTCTCACTAAGTTTTCTTGGGTAATATATCAAGAAATTATTTATTTACCCTAAGTACATTTATTTGCTCGGGTAAATCATTGATTTTTGATTTCTTTACCCTTTCCATTTTCCTTGCAGCGGGTAAAAAGTTTAGTTTTTGTTTCTGTACCCAAGAAACATGTATTATTCAAAAAAGCTATTTACATTTCTCAAAAAACATGTTAACTTTTGTTTCGAAATCTTGAAAATCTTATATTTCTTTTGACATATTCATGTCGGATTTCAAAAAATAAGATAAGGAAACAAATATGGTAATAAAAGAAATTATGCAACACGAGAAGCATAGACTCGAAGAACAGCTTAATTCTATGAAAAAGAACTATGACAGGAACTCTTTTCCAAAAGGAAAAATCTCCTTCAGCAAAAATGGCAACACATATAAATTTTATATAATTACTGACACGGAACGCACTTACATTCCGGTGAAAGAAAAAGAGCTGATACAAAAACTTCTTCAGAAGAGATATTATGATCAAAAGATAGAATCCTATCAAAAAGAAATCCATGCTCTTGACCTGTATTTAAGGAGAAGTCCCACGGATCCTGATGATTTGCTGCGAAACCATCCCTCTCTCAAAAAAATCATATTGAATCAGTCACCCAATATGATCAATGTCACAGACACAACTGCCATTTTCTCCGATTCCCCCGATAAAGAATGGGCTCAATCAGATTATGAAAAAAGCTCTAATCATCCTGAAAAACTGATAATAGAAACACCGAAAGGTGATTTGGTTCGTTCCAAGTCTGAATCCATGATTGCTGATGAACTCTATAGATATGGCATCCAATACCGGTATGAAGAAAAACTCATCATCGGAAATGACATATTTTATCCGGATTTCACAACCAAAAACAAACGGACGGGGAAAAAATATATATGGGAGCACTTTGGCAAAATGGATGACATAAAGTATCTTGATAACAATTACCTATATAAAATTAACAGGTATGTCAAGGCAGGTTACATCCCAGGTATCAATTTCCTTGCCACTTACGAAGACAAACAAAACCCATTTTATCCGGCCAAAGCCAGTCAAATGATAAAACAGTATTTACTATAATACCTTTAAAGACCTTTAGACAATTTCCCATAAGCTCTCTATTAAATACCTTCAGACAATTTCCCGTAAGCTCTCTATCAACGTATCCATCTGCTCATCGGTACCGACAGTAATCCTTAGATATTCGCTAATGCGAGGCAAATCCCATCTTCTGACGATTATTCCCCGCTTTCGAAGTTCATCAAATATCTTTTTTCCTGAAACGTTTTTATGCCTTGCAAAAATAAAATTACTTGAAGAATCCGGGAAAATAAAGCCAAGTTCAGCTAACTGCGGCTTGATTCTTTCTCTTGTCGCAATTATCTTTCCGCATACATCTTTGAAATATTTATCATCAGCAAGCGTTGCAGCCCCAAGCTCAAGAGAAGTCCTGTTCATAGTGTATGAATTAAAGGAAAACTTCGCATCATTTAAATATTTTATCAATTTTTTAGAGCCGAAGGCAAAACCAATTCTCATACCGGCCATTGCTCTTGATTTTGAAAATGTCTGCACAACAAGGAGATTATCATACCTGTCTATAAGAGGCAGCGCACTTTTCCCACCAAAATCTATGTATGCCTCATCCACAATCACAACAACATCTCTGTTATTTTTTAGAATATCTTCTATCATATCAAGGTCTTCAATAAGCCCTGTGGGTGCGTTTGGATTAGGGAATATCACCCCTCCGTTTTCGACGTAATAATCTTCTCTTTTGATCCTGAAATCCTCATCAAGCAGAACCTGCTTATAGGGAATCTTATAAAGATCTGCCCATACATCATAAAAAGAATAGGTGATATCCGGGAAAAGAACCGGCTTATCAGAATTAAAAAATGTCAAAAAAGCCATCGAAAGAACATCATCAGAACCAACGCCTACAAATATCTGATCAGAAGGCATATTGTAATATTCTGACAACGCATTTATCAAAAGCCCTGAATTGGGATCCGGGTAAAGCCTTAAAGATTCATATTCAAAATTATCCAAAGCTCTCTTTACAGAGGGCGCCGGCGGATAAGGGCATTCATTTGTGTTTAATTTGATAATGTTGCTTATTTTAGGCTGTTCTCCGGGGGTATACGGAACAACTTTTCTGACATTTTCTTCCCAAGACATATTAAATCCTCCGTCGCTTTATTACTAATAGTTAATACTTTATTACTCTACCACAATAAAGCATAGTCTACCATAACAATCCAAAACTGGCAATCAATTTGTTATCAGTCCTTCCTGTTCTGTGTAAATACTAATTCGCTCACAGATCAATCTCACCCTCAAATACAGTAGTTGCAGGACCTTCCATGATTACAGGTGATGTAAGCTCACCATTCCAGGAAACTTTCACTTCACCGCCAAGGACATGAACTGTCACGTCATTATCAGTAAGCTTATTCAAAACGCAGGCAACACCGGTTGCACAACACCCCGTTCCGCAGGCAAGAGTCTCACCTGTTCCTCTTTCCCACACGCGCATGTGAACGTTGTTTTTATCATCAATCTTTACAAATTCTGTATTTACGCGCCTTGGGAAGAACTCATGGTTTTCAAACTTTGGCCCGATCTTCTCAATATCAAAATCCTCAAGGCTCATATCCTCAGGTAAAAAAACTACCGCATGAGGGTTACCCATTGAAACACAGGTCATGTGCCATATTTTGCCATCTACAGTAATCGGTTGATTAATCACTATATCCCCTGAAGCTTTCACAGGAATATCTTTAGGAGTAAGAATCGGTTCTCCCATATCAACCTTCACGGAAGATACCATTCCATCATCTCCAACAGTAAGGTCTATGAACTTTTTCTTTCCGGCGCTTACAATTGTGAGATTCTTTTTTGTTGTTAGCCCTTTATCATAAACGTATTTGGCAACGCACCTGATACCGTTTCCGCACATTTCTGAGCGTGAGCCGTCTGCGTTGTACATTTCCATTTCAAAATCAACACTCGCATCTTCAACAGGATTGATAAAAATCAGCCCATCCGATCCTATTCCAAAATGTCTGTCAGAAACTTTTACAGCAAGCTCTGATTTCTTTTCCTGAGAAATTTTCTCACTTTTTCCATCAACGTAAACATAATCATTTCCACAGCCATGCATTTTTGTAAATTTCATATTATCTATTAAGCAATTAAAGCGATAAGTCATTACTTTTCAGTTATTAAAAGTAACGATTAATTGCTTTCCTCCTTTCCACTAAAATCGGTACGTTCTTAGTTAAGATTCATGCCTTTATCATAATAGACCTCAAAAACATTTACAAGAAAAATGTATACAATTATACAAAAATAGTGTAGGATATTCACAAATTAAATTGTGCACGACCATAATCCATTTACATAGCACAGTTGGACAGGAGAACACACTATGTTTAAGCCAAATGAAGATTATTTAAAACTTCCCGGCAGCTACCTTTTTAGTACTATTGCCAAAAAAGTTGCCGCTTTTCAGGAAAAAAATCCTGATAAAAAGATCATACGCCTCGGAATTGGTGATGTCACAAAGCCTCTGCCCAAAGCAGTTATAGAGGCACTTCATAAAGCTGTTGATGAGCAGGCAGATGCAGCAACCTTTAGAGGATATGCCCCTGACCTTGGATATGAATTTCTTCGCCACGCAGTTGCTGAAAATGATTTCAGAGCAAGAGGCTGCGATGTTGCAGATGATGAAGTCTTTATATCAGACGGAGCAAAGAGCGATTCAGGAGCAATTCAGGAAATCTTTTCAAAGGACGCCAAAATTGCTGTCTGTGACCCTGTTTACCCTGTTTATGTTGACTCAAATGTAATGGCCGGAAGATGCGGTGACTATGATGAAAATACAGGAATGTGGAGCAATGTGATTTACATGCCATGTACAGCAGAGAACGGCTTTGCTCCTGAACTTCCAAGTGAAACACCTGACCTGATCTATCTTTGTTTTCCAAACAATCCCACAGGAGAAGCCATCACAAAGGATCAGCTTCAAAAATGGGTTGATTATGCCAATAAATCAGGCGCTGTCATTATCTTTGATGCTGCTTATGAAGCATATATCTCAGAGGATAACATCCCTCATTCAATCTATGAATGTGAAGGCGCCAGAACCTGTGCCATTGAGCTCAGATCTTTTTCCAAGAATGCCGGTTTCACAGGTCTTAGACTGGGAGCTGCTATCATTCCTCATGACCTTAAGGTTTCTTTCAACGGAAAAGAAGTAGAAATGCACAGCCTATGGGCAAGAAGGCACGGAACCAAGTACAACGGAGCACCGTATATTGTTCAGCGCGCCGGAGAAGCCATCTACTCTCCTGAAGGCAAGGTTCAGGTAAAAGAGATGATTGCATCATATATGAAAAATGCAAAATACATATATGACGGTCTCAAAGAAGCAGGCTACACAGTATATGGAGGCAAAAATTCCCCTTACATCTGGCTCAGGACTCCTGATAACATGACAAGCTGGGAATTCTTTGATTACCTCCTTGAAAAGGCAAATGTAGTTGGTACCCCGGGTTCAGGCTTTGGTCCAAGCGGAGAACATTATTTCAGGCTTACTGCTTTTGGCAGTTATGAAAACACAGTAGAGGCCATTAACCGCATCAAAGCACTGTAAAGCATACTTTCTTGTGACCGCCAAAATAAAATCCAATTGTGCCCATAGCTTTGTCTAGAGCTCGGGAGTATTCACAAAGAGACAGTAAATTCAAAATAATTCGCCTCATTTCCTTTCATGCTTATTCAAAACAGGAAATGAGGCTCTTATTATTTATTAACTGTCTCTATTGCTCATACTAAATCGCTCTATCCAAAGCTATGGGCACAATTGGATTTTTCTATTTACTGCACAAAAAGAAATTATTTTTATCGTAGAATAGTAGATTACTGCAAGTGGGAAACTTCTTACCATATGAGTATTCTCTCTTCAGGAGCAAGGTACATTCCATCGCCTTCTTTTACGTCGAACGCTTCATAGAATTCATCAAACTGCTGAGAAGTTACATTTACTCTTAAATAATCTAATGGATGCACATCCTGAGTGAGCTGTGAATAAATAGATTCATAAGTAGAAATATTCTTCCACACATTAGCATAGCTCTCAAAGAACTTTTTATAGTCAAAGCTTTCTTCCTTGGATGCCAGTGTAAGCATTGCTTTAAGGCCTGCCATGTCTGCAATTGCTTCAGTCTGTACCAGAGAACCGGTAACTTTTTCATCGCCAAATACTGTTATTCCATCGTAGTAGTTTATAAGTTTCTGCGCTCTTTCCTGGAAGGCACTGTAATCTTCATCAGTCCACCAATTGCTGTAATTACCATCCTTGTCAAACTGAGCTCCGTTTGTATCAAAAGCATGACTTATCTCATGTCCAATAACAGCTCCGATTCCTGCATATATCTCCTCTTTTGACTTTTCATCGCCATAAAAAACTCCATCAAGTATTCCAAGAAGAATGTTAATAGAATTGGCCGTTGGGTCATAGTAAGCATTAGTTTCAAGTGTTGACATACCTTCCCAGAGATTCTTATTTACAGTTCCGTTTGTTCGTTCTTTATCAAGCTCCCAACTAAAATCAGCAAGTGCTTTCTGTATTTCAAAATAAGTAAGACCATTTAAATCAAGGCCACTGTAATCCACGTATTCTTTTGGCTCAACCACATTGATTTCCAATGAGTCAAGTTTTCCCATTGCATATTCTCTTGTCTCGTCAGAAAGCCAGTCCTCGTTTTCGAGCATTTCCCTATAAACATCCGCTACATCTTTGCATAACTGCGTCACTTCTTTTTTTGTCTCAGTGACATCATACTTTGCCATATATGCCTTTTCCATAGCTTCAGGCAATGCTGCATTTACATATGCATATGCATATTTTTCATCAGAAAGAGTACCTGATGCACCATATATAGAACGCTGTGCCTCAAGTCTTGCATCGAATGCCTCTCTGTCAAGGTCAGTTGTACATCCCAAAACCGTCTGAACCATGAAATATCCCTTGATGTTCTCAAGGTTGTCCGATGTATAAAGATCTGAAATCTTCGCTAAAGCATCCGGCTCTGTTACAAGAAATACCTTCGCATTGTCGTAGCCATTTTCCTTTATAAATTCATCCATTGGGAAATTAGGAGCCAAAGCTGCCATTTCCTCAGGCTCATAATAGTTAAGTATCTTGTCATAGATTGCAGGATCGCTGCTTTCCAGTGAAGTATATACTTTCTCAGAAAGAGCTGACTCAAAAGAAAAGCATGCATCGTAATACTTATCAGCCTCTTCGTTAGTATATCCCAGCCTTGTCATCATATTGGAAAACAGGCTCTTGTAGGCATCATACTTTAGCTTTCCAACTGTGCTAAACTCTTTATACTCCGCAGAATCGCCCAGTAGAAGGTTTGAATGATCCACATTTGTCACATACCTTGATGAATCTGTCAAATCACCCACGTTTCCAATTCCAACCAAAGTAGGGGTAAAGTTTGACCTGTCATTATCCAATATGAATTCTGTTACATCTTCTATGCTTGAAAGAGATTCAATATCTTTAACAAATGGCTCCAATGGTGAAAGCCCTTTTGCATTTCGGTCATCCCAATCAAGAAAAGCATTATAATATGCTCTTGCAAGTTCAGCATCATGGCCGGTAATTGTCTCATCCTTCAAGGTTTCAAGTGCCTTATCATCAATTATCTGAGATACTTCAGTGAAGCTGTCATAAGAACTGTATCCATCCGGTATTTCTGCTGTGATTGCCCAGTCATAGTTAACCGCAAGATTCAGATCATCTTTTGCAGAAGCCTTATCACTGTTAACAACATTTTCTTTGATGTTGGAGTTTATCCATGGACTTCCCCCATCAATAACATAAGATGTGCCTTCAGCCTGCACTGTCTCTTCAGAAGACTCAGTGCTCGAAGCATCTGATGATGCATCTGCAGCCACCTCTTCCTTACTTTCACCCTCGGCAGGAGTTTCAGTCACCGCACTATCAGCTGCAGTTCCGCACCCGGCAAGTAACAAGCATCCTGTCAAAAGAGCTGCCAAAATCTGTTTTCTTTTCATAACATTTTTACTCCTTTTTCGTAATATCAATCAATACTATTTCTTTTATCGCATATATAATACAATTATGCAAGCGCACCCACCTACTTTCTAAAAGAAAAAGCCAGCGGAAGCCCCACGCCTCCACTGGCTGTATTGACTGAATATTATTTTACCATAATAATGTGCACTTATGCCTCATTATCTTGATCTATAAGCTTTTCCATGCTCTTATCAACGACAAATTCAGCATCTATCGTTATATCTTTTGCATTTCTAAAATAAGTATATCCCATTTTCATAGAATAGCGCCCTCTGTCAGATGGCCGCTCATCAAGAATAAGCTCTGTCTTGCCACTTTGATTCTTGAAAACAAATTTAGACTCAGTGATGCTGATATTTTCAATGGGTGAATACTCTTCTCCTGCCATGATTATCGGTGACTCACAGGTAATATTAATATGATCCATATTTATATCCCTGACTTTACCCGGCGTTTTGTGCTCCGAATCCCTCTTTGTTGCAGTAATCGCCAAAGGCTCTCCCTCGCCCCACCAGTTCCAGACGCCGCTTTTTCTGTTTTTGCAATCCACAAAGTTTCTGGTGGTACCGCGAACATGATGGATATCTATGTTATAAATCTCGCCGCCATCCCTTGACCAAATGCCAATGCCTCTGATGCAGTCACGAACTATACAGTCAGAGATGATTATGTCATGAATATCTCCAAAGGTCTCCGTTCCAATCTTTATTCCCGAACAATTGGAGGACAAAAGACATCCGTTAACCACAATATCCTTACAATCACCATACTTTTTATACATGGGAGTTGTGGATTTCAAAACAATACTGTCGTCACCTGTTTTAATCCTGCATCCCTTGATAATCACATTCTGGCAGCAATCCGGATCAATTCCGTCATTATTGGGGCCTCTTTTGTTGTTATCAATTACGATGTTCTCAATCCTTACATTTCTGCACCCTGCCATGTGAAGCGTCCAGAAAGCGGAGTCAAAAAAAGTTACATCTGTAACGGATAAATTCTCAACATCCTCCAGATAGCTCATTCGCGGTCTGAAACCTCTGACATTTAAAGGACTACCATTTTTAGCAGTCTCAGGATCATCATCGTCAAAAAAAGCATTCCTGCCCTGACCATCAATTGTTCCCGTTCCGGTTATGGCAATATTCTTTTCATGGAGAGCAAATAAAAAGCAACCGCCTTCCCAGCCGTCAACCTCATTGTCCTCGTCGCCATCCTTGAAATAATCGATAACATCCGCTTCATCAAGACTGGACAAAAGAACTGCTCCATGCTCTAAATGCAGATCAACATTGGACCTGAGGCGAAGGGTACCTGATAAAAATGTTCCTGCCGGCACCACAACTCTTCCGCCTTTTTCGGCGCAGGCATCAATCGCCTTCTGAATCGCAGATGTACATTTTGTTTTTCCGTCAGCTACAGCTCCATAATCAAGAATATTATAGGTCATTGCTACTTATATGCTCCTTTCCGGACAAATCTGTTTCCACACGTTTTCCTCTTTCAAAAGAAAAAATTTGTTTTCCGTCAATAACAGCATAAGCTTTATTCTGCTCATGTTCAAGCCTGTAAACATGCCCATTCATATGCTGTTCATATAAGCCTGTATCCTCTTTTACACTGCTCCAGATCAGCCTGTCCCTATGCACTACGACGCCATACATTCTGCTGATATATTCCAGAACCGCAAGCATCGCCGGTCCATAAGCGTCTTGCCCCCCTGCCACACTGTTAAGAGACGGTTTCATGGTAATGGGATCATACTGCTGCACAAAAACACAGTTTATACCAATGGCCTCAAAAAGCTTTCTTCCGAGCCTTGGAATAATATCATAATATCCGTAGTTTTCAAGGGCTGTTATGGCTCGCTGATATGTAAGGGCCTGAGACTGTCCACTCCAATTGTTCTCACCGTAATTTCTGTAGAGTGGGTCTGAAATTGACACAGATGGAAGCGGCATATTGGTCCAGAACTCTTTCTCATTCAAAAGATGCTTTTTAACAAATATTTCAGCTTCATCCCTTGTCATGCTGTTCCAATACATCATTCTGAGATTGTTATGCGTAAGCGTTGGAAGAAGCCTGTGATTTTTGTCTCTGTCAAAAAATGCTCCTTTTTCTTCATCCCACAGGATTATTTTTATTCTTAGTTTTAGTGCATCGGCATCAATTCTATGATATTCAAAAAGTGAGCTGTCGCCTTTTATTTGAGCTATCCTAGCCATAGTATCTTTGGCTGCATATGAAAAGCTCATAAAGTCCATAGAAGCCATAGGTACAACATCAAAGCCTCTCGGAGGCTTGTCGCTCTCCCAATAGTCCGGCGCATTTCCGTATCTTACAGCATTGTCTTCTCCGGTATCATATTTGCACCAGCTCTCAAGACAACCATCATTATCGGAATCCCTTACTTTCCACAGATATTCATCATATTTTCTAAGGACCTCATAGAGCTGATCCAGATACTCATTATTTTTTCCTGTCAGATAGTAAACATCCAAAGCAGGCCCCGGAAAGCAAAACCCCTGGAACTTGTCAAATTGAGGAATAAGCCTTCCATCTCTGCACTCTATACTGCCGGGAAGTCGTCCGTCTTCCCTTTGATGATCCATGAAGATTTTCTGATTGTTATAGGCAACTTCCAGATCTCTTTTTGCATACATAGCTCCGCCCATAGGCTGAGTCTCAATCCAGACTTTATTGTACCCTCCGCCTTCTATAAGAACTTTTTTTCCGGCAAAAGACTTTACGTTAAGCCTGCATTTTTCTTCAGCAGAGTCAAAAAGCTTTTGTATCAGCTTATTTGAAATCTCAAAAACCACTTTTGTCTCATCCATAAAGTCATCCTTTCAATCCGCTTGTTCCGATTCCTTCAACGAGATACTTGTTAAAGAAAAGGAATATCAAAAATACCGGCACCAGAGAAAGCGTAGACATGGCAAACATTGCACCGTAGTCAGTGACAGAAGCCGAATCCGCAAAAAGCTTTATGGCAATTGAAGCGGTATAGGACTGGGGCCTTGATAGGTACAGAAGCGGTCCCATGTAGTCATCCCATTTCCAGTAGAATTGAATAATGATAGTTGTAACAATTGCCGGTTTTAAAAGAGGAAGCACTATTCTTGAATAAATTCCGTATTTACTGCATCCGTCTATTTTGGCTGCCTCGTCCAGCTCCCTTGGAATCCCCTGCATAAACTGCATCATCTGATAGATGAAAAAGGCCTGACCGCAAAAATACGGAAGTATAAGAGGTACGTATCCCGGAACCAGCCCCAACCTATAGTAAATAAGATACTGCGGAATCATGATAACCTGTCCCGGTAGCATCATTGTTGCCAGCATAAATGTGAACCACAGATTCCTTCCCTTGAACTTTATTCTGGAAAAAGAATATGCTACAAGTGAGGATGAAAGTACTGTTCCAAAGGTTGCTACGGTTGTTACAAAAATTGAGTTTTTAAAGAATGTGGCAAATGTAGTTCCTCCAAAGCCCTTCCAGCCCGTATGATAATTTGATGATTTAAAATCCACAGGTATCAGGCTCAATGTTCCCCTTAGTATCTCTGAATTATCCTTAAAAGAGCCGCTTATCATCCAAAGAACCGGATATATCATCACAAATCCAAAGAGCAGCACCAAAATATGATATAAAGTTTTCTTTACAATTTTCTTTTCTCTCATTGCTGCCCCCTTTAACCTTCCGACTCACTAAATACCCAGAACTTTGATGTTCTGAATATCACAAGTGTAATAAGGCTCATTACGATAAGCATTACCCAGCTCATAGCACAGGCATAGCCCATATTGTTGTACTTAAATGCCTGGTTATAAACATTGAGGGCATATAGCATTGTGGCATTGTTTGGTCCACCACCGGTTATGACAAATGCCTGCGTAAATGTCATAAATGCTGAAATTGTCTGCATTATAAGGTTATAAAGGATAATTGGTGAAAGGCATGGAAGCGTTATCTTAAAGAACCTCTGAAAACCGTTTGCACCATCAATTTCTGCTGCTTCGTAGTAGGTTGTCGGTATTTCTTTTAACCCCGCAGCGAAAATTATCATGGATGAGCCAAACTGCCACACAGCCATGAGAATTAGCGGATAGATGGCAAGAGCTTCACTTCCAAACCAGTTAATCTTCTCAAATCCCATATTTACGAGAACTGAGTTAAAAAGACCTTTTCTGGCAAAAAGCTGCTTCCACACAAGGGCAACAGCAACTGACCCTCCAACCAGTGAAGGTACATAGTACAAGGATCTGTAAAGCGTAACCATCTTGCTTTTTCTGGTAAGGACAAATGCAACCAAAAGAGCAAAAGAAAGCTTTATGGGAACAGCTATAAAGACATACTGAAGTGTCTTGTTTATTGACTTTATAAACACCTCATCCTTAAAGAGCATAAAAAAGTTTTTTAGTCCCACAAATACTGCTATCTTGCTCCCAAGAGAATAATCAGTAAATGAATAGTATAGCGACATGCATATCGGAATAAATGAAAAGCACACAAATCCAAAAATAAACGGCGCTGCAAAAACATGTCCCACAACAATGTCGCTGTTAAATATACGGCTTAGCGACTGTGCTTTTTTATTCGTTTCTCCCATATTTAACTCCCCTTTTATGCATTCCTGAATTAAAAATCCAAGAATGTATATACCAAGTAATTTAATCCAAAAAGAAAATCCTGCTCGCTTATTTCTACGGGCAGGATTTAAAATCATTTATTACTTGAAAATAGCCTCGGCATCTGCATATGTCTTTTCTGCTGCTTCAGATGCTGTGATCTCTCCGTTTACAACCTGCTGAATGTAATTGAGGTAATTGTCCTGTACCTGATCCTGTCCGTCCGGAGAAAGAACGTTGTACTCCTTTGGTGTAGGCATCTTGCTGACTGAATCAACATAATCGTACATAATCTGCTGAGCCGGTGTTGCTGATGCAGCAAGTGCTGCTCTTACATCCTCGTTTGCGGGAATGCCTCTCTCAGCCTGAAGGATATTGTTGCAATCTATATCGTTTTCAAACCAGCTGATAAATGCTGCAGCGGCCTCTTTGTGCTCTGAATCCTGTGAAACACACAACATCTGGGAGGATTGGATCAAAGTTCCGGAGTTGCCGCTGGCAGTTACCTTTGGTAAATGAGCAAGTGCAAGCTCTCTTCCCTGTTCAGCACATACGTTGTAAATTGTTGGGAACTGGTTAACAGCAACCCAGGTCATAGCTGCTTCGCCTGTTACAAGGAAATCATTCTCGATGTTAGTAACTTCTGCTGATGCACCTGCATCCGGGTATGAACCCTTCTTTATCATGTCTGCTCTCATCTGAATAAATGGAGCAAGCATCTGTGGATCATCAAATCCCATTCCTGTGAGATCAAGGTTAAAGAAGCTGTTCTGTCCAAGGTCTCCCTGCTGAGCAATATATGTTGAGCAACCTGCGATGAAATCTGATGTAAGGAATGTTGATGAGCCAAAGATTCCAAGCTTTTCTGTAATGAGATCTGCTGCCTTCTGATAATCTTCCCATGTCCAGTCATCTGTAGGAAGGGCAGCTCCTGCCTCTTCAAACATAGCAGGGTCATATGCTATACCATAAGTGTTTATACCATTTGTAAGACCAAGCTGTGTTCCGTCAGTTTCTCTTGTAGTTTTAAGGTTCGCCTCGGAAATTTTGGAAACATCCACAACTCCTGAGGAAATGAACTCATCAAGTGGGTATATTTTATCAAGATACATAGGGAAGTTTCCGCCAAGCTGAAATACATCCCAAACTTCATCAGAAGCAACCAGTGTCTTTAACTTTGTAAAATAGTCATCAAATGAATAATACTCATATTCAATGTTTACATTGGGATTAAGGCTTTCATACAGCTCGATTGCTGCAATTGTCTTATCGTGTCTGTCCTGTGATCCCCACCATGCCATTCTGAGTGTGATAGGCTCGTCAGATGAAGGTGTCTCTGCAGACGCTTCCTCTTTTGCCTCAGCTGCAGGAGCTTCTTCCTTTGACTCAGCTGCAGGAGCCTGACTATCTGAAGGCGCCTGCGCAGGCTGGCTTCCACAACCAACAATTGAACCTGCAACCATAGCTGCTGCCAGTAAACAACTAACAATTCTCTTCTTCATGTTCCCCTCCTAAATCCTTCTCATCATACTGTTATTATTCTTTCCATCATTTAGAGCTGTAAAAATAGAACAAAAATGTTTGGATTGGTTTTGAGTATAGACCTTCTACTCAATAATAAAGACGTCTTTGTTGTGTAAATCTTACAACCCAAGGCGCCTTTATTCAATATTTTTAGGCGATTCTGACAATAAAGTGAAAACTAAATGGATTTTCAAACTATATTTACCGCACCCGGAAAACAGTTACTTTATGCGCGTTTCCTTGACAGATATACTTTTTCTGTACTGAAGCGGTGTAACAGTCATCTGCTTTTTAAATACTCTCTCAAAATATGTGAGGCTGTCATAACCAAGCCTGTTTGCAATTTCCGCCATACTCATTTCTTCATTCATAAGAAACTGCTTACTGGCTGCTATTCTGTACAGATTGATGTACTCTGAAATAGTAAAGTTTGTGACTTCCCTGAAGATTCTGCATAGATATGCCTTGCTCATATAAAACTGATCCGCAAGTGAGGATACGCTGTCAATCCTGTCATAATTCTCAGCGATATAATCCGCCACCTGATGTACCTTTCGCTGCTTCTCTACATGAGGTTTTATACCGATTTCGTCAAACTTACAGATTTTACTCTTTTCCCATTCGGATGCCCTTAAAAACATTTGCATTACTTCAAGCTTTATTTTGCCGGAGGTAGTGCTATCTCTTTTACCGGTTGCAAGTTTCTCTATGCCTGATATAATCCCCTGAACACAGGCATTATCCGATACCTGATACACTCCGTGGTGACTGCCAAAAAAGCTCTTTATATCAAATCCCAAAAGCCTGCATAGCGGCGCTATGGCACTTTCCTTCATTTCGATGAGAAGCCTGTCGTGACTGCTTCCGCCTATAATATTTGTCTTTGGAATCTTTGCTTTATCAATGATAGTAATTGTCCCCGGCATCATGCGATAGCAATTTCCATCTGAAAAGAAATATCTCTCTCCATCAAAAATGTATTGAATCTGGTACTCATTGTGATAATAGGAAATACTTGTGGTAAAATTCTGATTTCTACAGACTCTTCCTACTGCAACTCCGTCATACTCCCCTTTATATACTTCCTTGTACATCCTTCCTCCACCAAATATAAGTCATGACTAACTATAAACCGTTTATAATGCAAGGTGCATTTTTTGCTGTTTTTATATCAAAAATAGTGATTCTATTAAAACTTCTATGTGATAAAATGAAAAACAAAAACGAGGTTTTTACTATGACACTTAAAGAAATCAACATACGTGATCCCTTTGTATTACCTTATAAAGACACTTATTACATGTATGGAACCCGTGCAAAGACCTGTTGGGGACTTGCTGACGGTTTTGACTGCTATACCAGTAAGGACCTGGTAAACTGGGACGGCCCTTTTGAAGTATTCCACAAGCCTGAAAATTTCTGGGCTGACAAAAACTACTGGGCTCCTGAAGTACATATCTACAATAACACTTTTTACATGTTTGCGACATTTAATTCTGAGGCTCTTGATAAAAAAGGCACTATGATCCTGTCATCTGAAAGCCCTCTTGGACCTTTTAAGGTTCACAGTAACGGCAAAATAACTCCGGATGAATGGAACAGCCTTGATGGAACATTCTATTTATCTCCTGAAGGAAAGCCTTATATGATTTTCAGCCATGAGTGGGTAGACCTCGCAGATGGGGAGATTTGCTCTGTTGAACTCTCTGATGATCTGACTCGCCCCGTATCAGAACCAGTCACACTTTTCAAGGCGTCTCAGGCAAAACCATGGGTAAAGGGAATGAAGCATAGACTTCGCAATGAAATCTGCTACGTAACAGACGGTCCATTCATGCACCGTCTTGATAACGGAGAACTTATCATGCTTTGGGCAAGCATCTCGGAAGGCGGCTACGCAGAAGCCATTGCCCGCTCCGATAACGGAAACATTGACGGCAACTGGACCATAGACGAAAAGCCTCTTTTTGATAAAGATGGTGGCCACGGCATGCTCTTTAGAACATTTAAAGGCGAACTTATGATGGTTCTTCACCAGCCAAATGAAACACCCAAAGAACACCCTGTTTTCATACCGATTAACGAAGACTCGCTGGCAAGATAAAAAATATTTTTAAAGAATTTCATTATACAAAAATACCAACATAAGGACTAATGTCCCTGCGTTGGTATTTTTTTCAACTGCACCCTTTTTCCTTCATTTAACGCTGCGGTATCATCAACAGTGATTACCACTCACCAGCCCTTTGGAAGGTAAGTCTTAGTATTTTCTATCATATCATCAACAAGCTTATGAATATCTTCTACAGAGCAGTTCTTGCCGATAAACTGCGGATCATTTTCAAAAGCTTCATAAACAAGTGACTTATCAAAAGTAGTTGCCGCTTTGTAGATTCTTTCATGGTTCTTTATATGAGGCTCGATGAGTTTTTTCACATCCTCTTTGATAGCACCTGCATATATAGGCCTGATAGAGTCTCTTGAGAACACTGCATTGGTCTCAACTATAGCTCTTGCCGGAAGATTTGGAATTTGCAGCGCGTAGTTTGGAATATTGACGTTACTTACAAATCTGCTTAGTCCGCAAAGAGCCTTAATAAGAAGAATTCCTTCTTCTCCGGTCTCCTTAAGTTCCATCTTTTCCTCGCCGCTTGCAAGACGCTTACTTCTTTCAAGTCTGTCCTGCAAATCCTTCTTTCTCCATGCAACGCTTGTCAAAGCGTAGTTCCAGCTTGCAACTGTCTCAGGGTCTTTTAAGTACTCATTCCCCGGCATAAACTCGGCAAGATGCCTGTCACCTGCTGCCGCTATAAGTCCATATCTGTTAAAAAGATCCATCTTCACCCGGTGTTTACAAACAAAATTTGCATTGAGCCAATTCTCACTTTCCAAGTTGACACCTTCGTCAAAATGCTTATCAATATAACTTCTGTAGATAGTGAAAAGATCTGTTCCCTTATATGAGCTTTCTGTAAACCATGTGAAATGATTGATTCCTACCACATTGACATAAACGTCATGCCAGTCGGAAATCTTCTCACCTGTCTCCTTTTCATAAATTGTCTGTAAAACCTTCTGGGTTCCAAATACTTCATGGCAACATCCAAATGCTTTTATTTCAGGATAAGCCTCATAGAGCGCTTTCACACAAAGTGACATTGGATTTGTATAATTTATGACCCATGCGTCAGGTGAATACTTCCTGATAGCTTCTGCAATCTCTGTGAACATAGGAATAGTCCTGAGAGCACGGATCATTCCGCCGCACCCTGCCGTGTCACCTACTGACTGATATACACCGAGCCTTTCAGGAAGATGCACATCTGACTCCATCTCATCAAAAGTTCCCGGCAAAATCGAAATTACCACAAAATCAGCTCCTGTAAGAGCACTTTCAAGTGAAGTTTTTACTTCAAACTTCCAGTCACCTTTTGCGTCTTTCCTCGCCATAAGATTATTGCCTATAACTGCATTGGTCTCTGCAGCCGCTTCATCAATATCATAGAGCCTTATGGTTCCTGATATTTCATCATCGAGGGCTAAATCTGTCATAAAAGTCCACGCCCAGCCTCTGGAGCCACCGCCTATATAGGCAATGTTTACATCCTTCATTTTTCCATTTTCGTAGTTCATAGTTAACATTCCTTTCAAAAATCAAATTGTGTATAAACTGCTGTAGTATAAAAAGATAAGTACCAAGGTTGGGTAAATGCGTAAGCAACTTTGGGAGCCTCTGTGCTCGTCAGTACTTATGTCATATCCTTTATGACATTAGTACTGCTACGAAGCACAGCGGAGCGAAAGCGTCCCCAAAGTGATTACGCATAGCCCAATCCTGATACTTATCTTGAGCAGTTATCCTTTAATACCTGAACTTGCAATTCCCTCTACCAAAGACTTCTGGAATATCAGGAAAAGAATAGTTGCAGGAACGATTGAAAGCGTTGACATAGCAAGGGTTGCACCGATATCAGAGCCTGCCGACGGATCGTTAAAGAGCTTTAAGGCAAGTGATATTGGTCTCATCTCAGGCTTTGTTACATACAGCAAAGCTGAAAGATAATCATCCCATCTCCATATAAATGAGAAGATGGCACTTGTTATCATGGCCGGTACGATAAGCGGCAGAATGATTCTGAAATAAATTCCATAAAATGAGCATCCATCAATCTTTGCAGCCTCATCAAGTTCTTTGGGCACCCCTTGAATAAAGTTCATGATAAGGTATACAAAGAATCCCTGAATGGCAAAGAAGTATGGCAGAATCATTGGAAAATATGTTCCAACCCAGCCAAGTCTCCTAAACCACATGTACTGAGGAATCATCAGAATCTGTGGCGGAAGCATCATAGTGGACAACACCAGAATGAACAAAGGCTTTTTAAGCTTAAAGTCAAGTCTCTGAAGTGCATAGGCCACAAGTGATGATGAAATTAAAGTTCCAAAGGTTGATGTTATGGAAATAAAGAAGGAATTCTTAAAGAAGGTTGCGAAGGTGTAACCCATAAATCCCTTCCATCCTGTCTTGTAGTTATCAAGTGTCCAAACTGACGGAATAAGCTGTTTTGCAGTTGGCAATACATAATCAGTTGGCTTAAAAGAGCTGAAGATCATCCACAAAAGCGGGTAGATCATAATAAACGCTCCGCAAAGAACCAGTATATGATAGATCAAATCCAAGATCTTTCTTTTCATATTCATATCAGCGTCCCCCTTAGTCTTCATATACCCACTTGTTACGGCTCCAGAAAAGAAGCGCTGTCACAGCGGAAATAATAATAAGCATGATCCATGCAAGAGCAGATGCATATCCCATCTGACTCTTTCCCATGTTAGGGAATGCCTTTTTATACACATACAATGTATAGAATAAGGTACTGTCATTGGGCTGGCCATCAGTAATAAGTTTACTCTGGGTAAAGGCAAGGAAGGAATTGATGGTCTGCTGTACAAGGTTAAAGAATATTGTAGGTGTCAAAAGAGGAAGTGTTATTTTCCAGAACTGTCTCCACCTGTTTGCTCCGTCAACCTCCGCAGCTTCATATAGTTCACGATTTATTTGTTTAAGTGATGACAGGAAAATAAGCATCGAAGATCCAAACTGCCATACCGTCAAAATAATGAGAACCCAAATGGCACTTCCTTCACCAAACCAGTTGAAATTGGTAATTCCCGGAAAAACTACCGAAAGAATTGCGTTGATAGTACCGGTTGGTTCAAACATTCGTCTCCAAAGAATTGCTACAGCTACAGATCCTCCGATAATTGAAGGAAGGTAGTATGCTGCGCGATAAAAACCGGTAAGCTTAGTATCTTTTGCCAGAATAAGAGCGATGATAAGAGCAAATATAACCTTTAAAGGTGTTCCGATAAGCGCATAATAACAGGTAACCTTTAAAGCTTTCCAGAAAGATGCATCATCTGTAAAAATGTTTATATAATTCCTTAAACCAATAAATTTTGCAGGGTTTTGAATGTCGTACTTACAAAATGAAAAGTAGAGCGATAGTATCATCGGTATAAGCATGAACATCAAAAAACCAATGATAAACGGCAAACTGAATACGTAGCCTGCCACTTTCTCCTGCCCAAGCCATTGGCGGAAGTTTTTCTTTTTATCCATAGAACTCTCCCCTTTCTCTCTGATGTCCAGTAAACTAGCTTTTTTTGTAAAAAAAGAGAGACGCCAGATTTATAATTTATAAAAATAACACCTCTCTTTGGTTCAATTACTTAAGGTGTAAAACTGTTATTCCCCAAATTAATAATCAGCTGCTACCTTATTTGCACCCTCTACAAAGTCCTTGGCAAGGTCTGCAGGTGTATCGGAAGGATTCTTTGAAAGTGCTCTGCTTGTGATACCCTCGATGACATCTGTATTAACTGTCCCTGCATATCCGGGAAGCGGAGGGAAGATTGCTGTTGAATTCTTTGATACCATATCAAGATACTCAACAATGATAGGATATGTATAGTCTGTCTGTGATACTGTATCAGCAATAGCTGCAGCTACTTCACTGTTAGCCGGAACACCACGCTCTGCTCTAAGAAGAGTGTTTGCATCAACATCATTGATAAGGTAATTAAGAATTGCTACAGCCAAATCAGGATTCTGAGTGTCTGTTGTAATTGAGAAGAACTGTGAAGGCTTAAGGTAGTTAGCCTGTGCTCCGTTATCTTCCGGCCATGTTGTGATGCCAAGTTCGATTCCATCAGCCTTTGCTGCATCGCAGAATGCCATGTACTGGTTTGAGAAGTTGAATGTACACCAGCTTCTTACACTGGGATCTGAACCATATACAAGTGGGCTCTGAGGAATTGTAGCTGTATCAACTGATGCAAACTTATCTGTATCAAAGAGCCATCCTTCTGCAACAGCGTTCTGAAGACGTGTATAGAATTCTGTCATCTCTTCTTCTGAAACTGTAACGCCATCAGCTTCGAACAATGCATTGTGACCCTTGCCACGGGCAAAGTAAGCAATTGGATTTTCTGAGTTAAAATTGTGCCATACAACACCGATTCCCTTTGCGTCATAAATCTGTTTTGAAATCTCTGCAAACTGATCCCAAGTCATGTTATCAGGAACAGTAATTCCAAGCTCATCTGTAAGTGTCTTGTTGTATGAAAGAGCCGGAGCATTCATACCTGCACACACTGCATAGATATGTCCGTCGCTGGCACTCTTTCCTGTGTCAACAATGCTCTCCGGAATCTTTGAAAGATCAAGAGCACCGCTTTCAACGTAAGGTGTAAGGTCAAGAAGATCCCCTGCTTCAACCCACTGCTCAAAATATGCGTAATCCTGCTGCATAAGATCAGGAAGTGTGTCACTTGATGAAAAGCTTGTCATCTGTGCCCAATAATCATTCCATGCCTGAGAATTGAGGTTAAATGTTACGTTTGGATAAAGTTCGGTGAAATGATCGCATGCAGCTTTTGTAACTTCATCACGAACCTGGTTTCCCCACCATCCAAATCCAACAGTTACATCGCCGGCTGTTGCAGGATCAAAAGCAGCTGCTGAAGCATCAGCAGTATCTGCTGCCGGAGTCTCTGCCGCGGGAGTTTCCGTTGTCTGTGTCTCAGCCTTAGGTGTCTCCTCTGCTGCAGGAGCAGTTGTGTCTGCGGCTGTCTCGCCACAAGCTGCCAGGGATAATACCATCATTCCTGACAATACCATTGAAATCACTTTCTTTTTCATTTCTTTCCCTCCTAAGTTTAATTGCAGGCTTTGTATAAAAATACTATAATTATTATATCGTCATTTTGTAGTCGTGTAAATAATAACCACAAAATATAGATATCATATCTTTTATATGTGCATTTTGCACAGTTTGGGCACGGCATTGTGCGCAGATATATATATACTACTACTACTCATGTGAGCGATATACGGATTGCTCCACTTCGTTCTCGCAATCCTACGTACATGAGGAATCCGCGCTAATCGCGCTACTTCCTCATGTACGTTCAGTCTTCAAATAGATACAAAGCTTTGTGCAAGCACAGCTTTGTGCGCAGGTATATATACTACTACTACTTATGTGAGCGATATGCGGATTGCTCCACTTCGTTTTCGCAATCCTACGTACATGAGGAATCCGCGCTAATCGCGCTACTTCCTCATGTACGTTCAGTCTTCAAATAGATACAAAGCTTTGTGCAAGCACAGCTTTGTATCTATTTGAATCCTTATATCGCTCACATACCAATCAAATCAAATTCTTCAAAAGAAACCTTCAGCGCAGCGTCATGTCCCGGGTTATTGAATTTTACCAGCGCTGCCCTCAAAGTCTCGCTGTAGTACCAGCAGTTGTCAGAAGCTTCAAACTTTTCCCTGTCCAAAATATGTGTCAGCTTCTTATCCTCAAAAGATATCCACAATGGCGCTTTTTCTTTGTAGACAACTGTAGCTACCACTCTTTTAACAGTATCCTTATAAGTTCCTTCGCCCTTGAAAGAAATATCGATTACGCTGTTGCCACTCATGGTTATAGTGGTCTTTCTGTAAACGCCCTCCTCAAAATCATTGCTGCATCCATCATCATCATAGTAAACATATTCCGAAATATGCTCTTTTCCATCAGTATACGGAATAAATGTAAGACTCAAATCGGTAACAGGATCTTTTTCGGCATTCATGGGCTGGTTAAGCGCTGTAGGAAGTATCCCTCCCTCCCTCAAAAATCTTGGAATAGAGTTAATATTTACAGGTATATTTATAAATTGACCGCCTTCATAGCATTTATAATTATTCTCAAGGTCAAACCACTTGCATCCATCCGGCAGATATATTTCTTTTACAATCTGTCCCTTTTCAATAACGTTTGCAACAAGCAGATCTCTTCCCAGCATAAATTCATAATTTTCTTCATATACATTCTCATCCTGCTGGAATTCATAGACCAGCGGTCTCATTATAGGCGCACCTGTCATATGCGCTTCGTATTCCAGTGAATAAAAATGAGGAATCATACGATAGCGCAGTAACATCGCATTTCTTATCCTGTCAGTCTGCCTTTGGTACATCCATGGCTCTGTAACAGTATTGTCACTGCTTGCCGAATGAATTGAAAATCTTGGCTGGAATATGCCATGCTGCACCCATCTGACAAAGAGCTCTTCTTCAGGTGCCGGCCCCGCAAAACCGCCAATATCACAGCCTGTATTGGGCTGGCCTGATAGTCCCACTCCAAGCATTGTCGGTATATTGTGTTTTAAAGTTCTCCACGCTGTGCAGTTATCACCAACCCAGTTCTGAGCGTATTTCTGAATTCCGCTGCTACCACTTCGGCAAACAACATAAGGTCTTTTGCTCTTGTCATGCTCTTTTACCGCTTCACAGGCAAGCTTACTCATGATAGTACACATAACCGGCTTAAGTTCACCTATTCTTCCGCCTTGTCCGTCATAATCACACTTGCTGTCATGATCAAGTAAGCTGTCATATTCACAGTTGTCATCCCAAACAGAGTCAGTTCCCACATCAATCACAGCTTCTGTGAGATACTTTTTCCAAAGCTCTCTCCCTTTAGGATTGGTATAATCCCAAAATGCTCCCGAACCTCCCCACCATGAGCCAACAGCAGGTTCATTTTCATCCTCACTGTCTCTGACAAAAACGCCCTCCTTTTTGAACTCATCAAACTTTGGATGCATCAAAAGAATTCCCGGCTTAACATTAGGAACGTTCTGAGCTCCAAGCTCATTCATTTTCGCAAAGTATCCCTTTGGATCAGGGAACCTTTCCTTATTCCAGGTGAAAACACATCTCTTATTGTCATAAGACGTATATCCCGATGAAAGATGGAACCCGTCAATAGGGAATCCTTTTTTCCTTACGGTTTCTACAAATTCTATCAGCGCCTTGTCTGAATCTTTTTCAAGCTCTGAATAGTACATTGATGAACCCTGATATCCAAGAGCTCTTTTTGGCAAAAGAACCGGTCTTCCCGTCAAAGCTGTATAATCATCAAGCACATTCTTTATGGACGGGCCGGTGAATATGAAAAGATCAAGATCTCCGCCGTCAGCCTGGAAGTATGTGTATCTTGGCCAGTAATTGCTCTTTTCTTTTCCCATGTTAAAAACAGATTCATGGAAGTTGTTGTAAAAAAATCCCGCTGCCTTTTTGGTATCCCTGTCGAGCCTTATATAAAATGGAATATGTTTGTACATAGTGTCACATTTTTCCGGATCATAGCTCCAGGAATCTGTTGCTCTTTCTCTGATGAAATCTTTGTTCTTATTGATTGGACCTGTCTTTTCACCAAAGCCGTAAAAGCAGTCTTCTTCCTTCATTCTTGTATAAGAGATCACTCTGTTATTGGCATCTTTAATAAACGGGCTTCCCTTAGCGCCTTCATAAATAACATCTCCTTCATTATCAAGGAGTTTTAAATTAAGAGGATCTTTTTCAATAACAAGACAGTTACTGCTAGTCTTTAAGACAATCTCATCATCTTTTTCCTCCAGATTGGAAATCACAGGAGTTACATGCTTTCTGTCCTCAAAAAGAAAATCAAGCCTGTCATCCCATCCTGTCATCTGAAGAACATACGAGCCTTCAGACTTACCGGCATTTGCAATATCGTCAAAGCAAACCTTGATTCTCACAATGCTGTCTGTCAAAAAACATATCTTCATATATGCTTTATCAAGCTCAGCCAGATATCCGTAATCAGTCTTTTTTATAGTGTTTAACTTCTTACATATTTTCATGGAATTTCTCCTAATACTTTTAAATTAATAAATTCACACTACTCACCTATAGATTATTTTAGAATTAATTACACTTCTTTGGTTCTGATTCAATTAACCCGGCAACATCCAGTCAAGAATACTTCTGATCTCCAAATCCCAGAAATCCCAGTTATGCATATGATCAGGAACTTCTTTATAGACACTCTTAACGCCCATTTCTATAAGTTTCTCATGAACTCCTCTATTAAGTTCAAAAAGAAAATCCTCTGTTCCGCATGCCTGATAGAGTTCAGGAACCTGTCCGTTTTCAATATCTTTCTTAAGCAGGGCAAACAAATCTCTATCGCTTCCCTCCAGGCAGCTAGCCGTTTCTCCAAAGGCATCCTCCCATGGAAAAGGATTGTCAACTTTGCCTAACATAGCCTCATCATGCAGCCTGACAATATCTAAAGCCCCTGACATTGATGCTGATTTAGAATAAAGATCCGGTCTTGAAAGTGCCAAAAACCAAGCGCCGTATCCTCCCATGGAAAGACCTGCAATATATGTGTCTTCGCGCCTCTTTGATGCAGGGAAAATACGAGTTATATACTCAGGAAGCTCTTTGGTCATGTAAGTAAAGTATTGGCCTCCGTGAGCCATATCCTGATAAAAACTGTTCTCTACACCTGCCATAACGGCAATACAGTTATGTGCCTGAGCATACCTCTCAATATTTGAAAATCTTGCCCAGGAACTGTTATCGCCAAATGCTCCGTGTAAAAGATAAACCACCGGAAGCCCATGCTCATAGTCGTAGCGCGCATCTTTCCCCGTGGCTGTTATCTGTTCATTTCCTTCCGGTGTAGGAATGACAACATTTATCTCCGTATTATGATTTAAAACGTGGCTGAAATAGTGACATGTACAGAACATATAGACCTCCCCAAAAAACTCATTGCATTAATTGTAATCGCACGATATTGCGTTAGTCTATAGTGTAAATTCGATAAGATTATTTTTACTTTTTTGGTGATAATGAAACTTGAAAAGAAACAACAATGCATTCCTGAATTAATAATTCAAGAATGCATTGCCAGATTTATATTCTCTTTGTAGATTCCCCTTCTATCAGTTCTCCCGGGAAAGTTATGTGCCTGTGGCCGCTTTCTCCATCAATGATATCAAATATAAGTTTCATGGTTTCCTTGGAGATATCTTCAAGCGGCTGCCTTACAGTTGTAAGTCTCGGAATGCAAAATCTTGATATATCCTGACCATCAAAGCCTGCAAGACTTACATCTTCCGGAACCTTGATTCCGGCATCTGCAAAGGCTCTCAAAGCTCCCACAGCCAGTACATCAGAAATACAATAAAGAGCCGTGAATTCCACACCGGATTCTATAAGCGCTTTAGTAGTTGTATAACCGTTTTCCATGGAATAAATTCTTTTATCAACAAGCCTTATAAGCTTTTCATCAATCTCTATTCCATTATCCTTAAGCGCCTGAATATAGCCCTCCAATCTTAGTTTTACTATGGAAGGATTCTCGCTTCCTTCTGATAAAATAGCTATTTTTTTGTGTCCGAGTCCGATGAGATATTCAGTCATCTTCCTGCTCTCATTGAAATCATCAACAGAAACAGTAGAGTATTCCTTCTTGCTGAGGTTATCGGAAATATCAGAACCAATTGTTGCAAAAACCGCCGGAACATTCAGCTGCTTGATTTTAACTGATGAGTGTTTGGAACTTCCGCCCATAAATACTATTCCGCGAAGGCGCTTTTCTTTCTCAAGCTCAAGCGCCACATCGAGCTCATCCTCATATGCCTCTACGTGTCTTAATACCAGTGCGTACTTTCTTTTTTCTGTTTCCTCTTCCGCAATCTGGATCATGGGAGTAAAAAACGGGTTCGTAATACCTTTGACAAGTACTGCAATACATTTGGCATCTGTGCGCTTTAAATTTCTGGCACTGTTATTAGGTACATAACCGGTTTCTCTTATAACTTCAAGGATTCTTTTTTTAGTCTCCGGATTTATATCCGAATGGTCATTTATTGCCCTCGATACAGTACTTACCCCTACTCCACATCTTTTTGCAATTTCTACTATAGTTATATCTGCCATAACATCTACCTTTTGTATTTTTATAGTAAACGACATAGGCTTTTGCCTATTGCCGTTTACTTTAATCTACCGTAGATTCTAGCATAGTCATGCATTTTTTCGCAAAGAGAATCAGTAAGCGCATCCTTTTTCATTCTCCACACCCAGTTTCCGCCAAGAGTTGAAGGTGTATTGATTCGGGCATATGCGTCAAGTTCAAGGTAATCCTGCATTGGAATGATAGCTGTATCAGATACGCTTGCAAATGCAGATCTTATCATCGCCCAAACCGCATCCTTGGAATAAGTGATTCCAAGATACTCCTTGGCAAATTTCTTGTCATTTCTTGGAAGAGCCTTAAACCAGCCCTTAGCTGTCTCGTTGTCGTGAGTTCCTGTGTAAACAATGCAATTTTTAGTATAGTTGTGTGGAAGATAGTCACTTTCCTCCCTTGAATCAAACGCAAATTCAAGAATCTTCATTCCTAGGAACCCTGTCTTCTTAACCAGATTTATAACTGACTTGGTTAAAAATCCAAGATCCTCAGCAATTACCTTTTTCTGCCCAAGTTCTTTTTTCATAACTTCAAAGAGCTCTATTCCCGGGCCTTTTCTCCACTCGCCGATTTCAGCTGTCGGATTTCCAAAAGGAATTGCATAATATTCATCAAAGCCTCTGAAATGATCGATCCTGACTACATCATAAAGCTTGTAGCACTGAGCTATTCTCTTCATCCACCACTTATAGCCTGTCCTTTTGTGATACTCCCAGTCGTAAAGAGGATTCCCCCACAACTGCCCTGTAGCACTGAAAGCATCAGGCGGGCACCCTGCTACATCAATAGGTACATTGTCCTTATCAAGCTGGAACAGTTCAGGATTTGCCCATGTATCAGCACTGTCAAAAGCAACATAAATAGGAATATCACCTATTATCTCAATTCCATTCTCATTGGCATATGCTTTTAACTTTGTCCACTGTTTTGAAAACAAAAACTGCAGAAAACTGTAAAAATCTATTTCTTCTTTATATGTCTCTGCCGCCTTATTTAATGCTTCCTTATTGCGAAGCCTAAGCCCGTCTTCCCAAGTGTTCCAGGCTCTTCCACCATGAGCATTTTTTAGAGCCATGAAAAGAGAATAATCAAAAAGCCAGTCATTATCTTTATTATTCTTGAACTCTTCAAATTCCTTTTTTAAGTTCGCAGCATCTTTTGCTTTATCCAATCCTTTGTACGCGATCTTCAAAAGCTCAAATCTTCCCTTGTAAAGTTTCTCATAATCAATTGACTCCTCTGCAGCGCCAAAGTCATATTTAGCTGCATCCTTATCCGTCAGAAGTCCCTCTTCTATAAGAGTATCTATATCAATAAAATAAGGGTTTCCGGCAAATGTCGAAAAAGACTGATATGGAGAATCTCCATAGCTTGTAGGACCAAGAGGCAGAATCTGCCAGTAACTCTGTCCGGCTTTTTTCAGGAAATCCACAAACTCATACGCCTCTTTTGAAAAAGTTCCAATCCCATATCCGGAAGGAAGTGAAAAAATAGGAAGTAATACTCCACATAATCTTGTTTTCTCTGTATTCTTATTTGCCATAACAAATCCTCACTAATAAAAATGCTTTAAAAGAGCTACGGAAAAAGTTGCCATTACCGGTAACGTTTCCATAGCTCTACTTTATCAGTTTATTTTTCTTTTTTCAAGTTTAAAATTAATCATACACCATGCTCTTCAAATGGAGTCTTTTTGATTCCCCAAATGAGATTTCTCCACTGTTCAAGCTGATCTACAGTCATAAATCCATTTGACGTACCCATGTAACCAATCTTGTAAGATGCGAACAATAGTGCATTTTTTATTGCATTTACGCTATCTCCTGTTTCCATGTAATAGTGAAGGAAACATGCAAAAAGAGCATTTCCTGCGCCGATGGTATTTACAACTTCATTGGTCTTAACTGTCTTGTAATGAGCCCTTATATCTTTTGTCTTATCAAATAGAATAAGACCTTCACTACCCTGTCCCAGAATAATTATCTCTGTTCCATATGTAGATGCCATTCTGTCAATAAATACATAAGGATCTTCGGAAAGCGTGTCATCACTGAAATACAGAACCTTAGCAGGTTCAAGGAAATCAGTATTATATTTTTCCTTTTCGGGATTGTAGCTTCTGATATTTACCGCAATAGGTTTGCCGTGTTCTGCTGCAGCTTTTGCAAAAGGTCTGCAGAAATTGGCATTGGCAAGCACCATCATATCGCACTCATGCGCAATGGGAGCTACCATTGACATATCGTAAACATTATCCCTAAGATCTTTTATATCTTCAAATATCTGCTGTTTTCTCTCTTTATCATAGAGCACAACTTCAGTAGGGGTTTCTTTCATCTGAGGAATGATAAATTCCGTAGAAAGGGTAATTTTCCTGTCCGGCGGATTGATCATACTAAGATCCTGATTTCTTCCCACAATGGACATAAAAGTAACATCATCACCAAGCCATTTCAGCGCTAAAGACTCATTGTACGCATCGCCGCCCATTGCGGTAAAAATCGAATCCTGGGCATTTGTCAAAGGTGAGAAACTTATCGGTATTTTATCTACCCTGACAATAGTTTCAATCTGTGTTACACCGGCTACTAAAAACTTGCTCATGCTTGCCTCCTTTTATGAGAAAACCATTTTGCTTATCATATCGACATATTCCAAGGCTTCTGCCAAAAACAAATCTGCTCTGAAATTATCTCCTTTCAGATGAGTTGTCATTATTCCGTTTACCGTGTATTCCAGCATATCCCAGACCATACTGTAACTGATCTCCGTTGGGAATACAGTAATGTCGGCTTTTTCCTGTAGTGCCTCCATGATTCTCTTATATTTTTCGCGCCTTTCTTTTATTTCAGCCACAGCTTCGGCATAAGTTTCTTCCTCTGCCTTCTGCAAAAATAATAATATATATGGATATTGCGACATGGCTGCTGCCCTTGCCGATAAAATTTGTTTGTAAAGCTCAAAATACCCTGTTTCATTTTTTCCAACATTATTTTGTGCAAGTTCCAGCGTCACAAAACGAGTGGCATAATCATATAAAAATGCATAGAGACCTATTTTACTTCCGAAGTAATGAAAAAGCAGTCCCTTGCTTATTTCTGCAGTTTTTACAATCTCATCTGTACTGGCATGATGATATCCGTACTTGGCAAATATCAAAAGTGCTGCATTTATCATACGGTCCTGTTTTTCTTTTTTCAATTCAAAAAATTTTTCATTCATCCTGTACACCCTATGAAGTCTATATTGACTACAACAGTCTAATTTAAATATAGCACCTTTACCGGTCTACTTCAAACGTTTTACCGTTTTTTATCAATTTTTAATCATTAAGTATGCTATACTTATGATAGCTATAAATACACATTTGGCAGGTGCTTTTATGTACGATTTTCTGAGAACTTACCAACTTGATATTATGCTCTTTTTAAGTGGTGGCTGCGGAGTATTGACTATACTTGCTCTGTCCACAAAAACTCTTACCATGATACGTAAGCATGCACTTGTGTCCATGGAATTGTCTGCCATGTTTCTTCTCATATTTGACAGACTTGCCTACATATACAGAGGGGATATATCAGACAAAGGATACTGGATGGTAAGAATCAGTAATTTTCTCGTTTATTTCCTTTCCTTATTTGTTTCCCATGCATTTAATCTGTATGTTATGGACATCGTAAAAGAGACTGCTCATCATAAAACACCGCCTTTATCTCTGGTCATCTGCGAGGTTCTTTTCACTATCGGAAGCGTGATGATCATCTTAAATATTTTTACCCACTTTTATTACACCTTTGATGCTTCAAACCGCTACGTAAGAAATCCCGGATTTATAATATCCTATACCTTCCCTCTTGCTATTACGCTTCTGCAAATAATGGCTATAGTTAAATACAGACGCTACATAGGAAAAGGTTCCACCGCTTTTCTTCTGACCTTTAGCATTCTCCCCTATATAGCCACCATAATACAGATTTTTTCCTACGGGCTCTCACTTACCAACATAACAATTGTTGGAATGATTGTTCTTATTTATGTTTTCGAAATTATAAACATGAATAAATTACAGGAAGCCAAGATTGCAGCAGAAAGAGCCAATACGGCAAAATCGCGATTTTTGGCTAACATGTCCCATGAGATAAGGACACCTATCAACACGATTCTCGGAATGGACGAAATGATCCTGAGGGAAGATGCAACCGATGTTCCAAAGTCTTATTTTATGTCAATTACCAATTATGCACTGGATATAAAATATGCTTCTGAATCACTTCTCGGACTTATCAACGATATTCTTGATATTTCAAAAATTGAATCGGGAAAGATGCATCTGGTAGAGCAGGAATACAATGTTCAGGAACTTCTCCGTGGAGTTATCACTATGATCCGTATAAGAAGTAACCAAAAAGACCTGACATTTGATCTTGATATTGACCAAAGCCTTCCCACAAGGCTTTACGGCGATATGGGAAAGATTAAACAGATCATTTTGAATCTTTTAACAAATGCCGTTAAATACACGGATAAAGGCGGTTTTACACTTACAGCAAAGGTTCTTGGCAAAAATTCAGGCACATACAATCTCCTGTTCTCGGTAAAAGATACCGGAATCGGTGTAAAGGAAGAGGATATCCCAAAACTTTTCACAGCATTTGAGCGACTTGATGAAGAAAAAAACAATGGAATTCAGGGAACCGGTCTTGGGCTTGACATCTCCAAGCAGTTTTCCGAACTTTTGGGAGGGAGCCTGACGTGCAAAAGTGTCTATGGAGAAGGCTCTGTCTTTACCTTTAATGTAAGTCAGAAGGTTATAGATGAAACTCCGATAGGTCAATTCAAAGAAACTGATGACACCAAATCAGTAGGAATGTATCTTCCAAGCTTTACCGCCGAGAATGCAAAGCTTCTTGTTGTAGATGACAATTCCATGAATCTGTCAGTTTTAAAGGGGCTTCTAAAATCAACAAAGGTTCAAGTAGATACTGCCGAATCCGGATATGCCTGCATTGACCTTATAAAAGAAAATTCTTATGACCTGCTTCTTTTAGACCACATGATGCCCGGAATGGACGGCATAGAAACACTTGAAAAGGTACGGGAAATCAATAAAACCATCCCTGCCGTTGCCCTTACCGCCAACTATATGGCAAACGGAGATGAGTTCTATGGTTCAAAGGGCTTTTGCGGATATATCAGTAAACCAATTGATTCAGCAGCTCTTGAAAGGATAATTATCAAAAACCTGCCGGAAGAACTGGTAACAAAGCTGGAGCCGCAACTTGTAAATGAAGATACCATGGAACTTCCTCCTGATATGAAATGGCTTGAAGAGCTGGATGATATTGATGTAGCATCCGGAATAAAAAACTGCGGCGGAGTCACAGGATATATATTCTCGGTTCAGCTTTTCCTTGATACTATTGACGAGAATGCGAAGGTTATAGAAAATGCCTATGCCGAAGAAGATATAAAGCTTTACACTATCAAGGTACACGCTCTTAAGAGTTCCTCAAGGATCATTGGTGCCAACAGCCTTTCAGAACTTGCCAGGAAAATGGAGGATGCAGGAAACAGAGGCGACATAGCATTTATATCAGCACACCACAATGAGCTTCTTACCATGTACAGATCCTATAAGGAAAAGCTCTCCCGCCTAAACTCTCACAATACCTCAAACGAAGCTGTAAAAGATAAAATATCCTCCGAGGATCTAAAAAACGCCTATGAGACCTTTAAAGAAACTGCAACACAAATGGATTACGACAGCGCCGAACTGATTCTATCCCAACTTGAAAAATACGATCTTCCTCCTGCAGACACTGAAACCTTCGCCGAAATTTCAAAAGCCCTCAAAGCCTTTGATTGGGACAAAGTCGATGAAATCCTATCTTCCCACTAAGGAGCAGCGACCGGGAGCCATATGTGCTGCGCACCGATGGCTCCCGGTCGCTGCTCCTAAATGGAAGATTTTGCTTACATCAGTTTTTCCATTTCATCCCAATCTGCCTTTGTAAGGAGTGATTTCAGATTGGCGATTTTTTCCTGTTCTGCAGGGGGAAGGCTGTATTTTTCAAGTTCGGAAATGACCATTTCTACTCCGTCATAGTCCGTAGTCTGTATCAGCTCTTTTAATGCGTTATGGGCATCCTGCAATATTTCATCTGAAACAGACTCCTTATGTGCATTACCTTTGTGCCTTTCTCCGGCATATCCACTCAGTATTTCCTTATAGCTTCTATATAGGAATAAAAGCTCTGCCGTCTTGTCTTTTATCAGTTCAATATTACCTGCCTTCCCGGCTTCTTCAAGACTAAGGGCAAGGGCAGAAAGTTTTTTGGCTCCTATTATTCTGGATGTGCTCTTTAACGCATGAACCTTGATCGTATAAAACTCATAATCCTCTGCGTTATAGGCATCTTCTATTTCTTTGGACTTTTCATCTATGCTTCCATAGAAGGTATCAAGAAACTTTTCAAGGGATTCTACACTTCCGCAGAAATTAAGACCATCATCTATGCTTATCTCTTCAATATCTTTTAGTTTCAGCATTTCCTTGGGAAGCATTGCTTCTTCCAAGGTTTCATCCCCGTCAGCTTCCAGAATCAATCTGTCAGGTATGTATTTTATTATTGTCTCTTCAAACTGATCTCCATTTACAGGCTTGGCAAGATAATCTATAAATCCCTGACTCTTATAATAGTTTTTCCCATCATAAGCGGCATTTGCAGTAAGTGCAATTACCGGTATATCAACTGTGATTTTTTGTATCTCATGAAGAGTCTCTATTCCGTCCATTTCAGGCATCATATGGTCAAGCAAAATAAGATGAAAACTCTCATCAAGCTTTTCAAGGCATTCTCTGCCGCTCATGGCTGTTACAACTTTGGCCTTTGTTCCTTTTAACAGACCGCAAATGACCTGAAGGTTCATTTCGTTGTCATCAACCACCATGATTTTTGCTTCAGGAGCTATGAATTTAGGAATATACCTGCCCGAAGGCTTTTCATCATACTTTTCTACAAACTCCCCTATCGGCTCACTGTTTATAACTTTTTGCTCAAGTGTAAAGAAAAATATTGATCCTTCTCCGTATTCGCTTTCGCATTTAAGCTCACTTCCCATGAGCTTGACAAACTGACGCGAAATATTAAGCCCAAGGCCTGTTCCCTGAACAGCTTCATTCTTTACTTCATCTACTCTTTCAAAGGGGGCAAATATCTTTTTAATATCCTCTTTTCTGATACCGATTCCGGTATCCTTAACCCCAAAATACAAAATGCAACTGTTTTCTCTTTTTTCAATTAGAGCTATTTTCAGCGTAAAACCGCCCTCATCAGTATATTTAAGAGCATTGGTAAGTAGATTTAAGACAATCTGTTTAAGCTTTCCCACATCTCCATAAAGAGTTTTAGGAATGTCTCTGTCTATTTCAACCTTAAAATTTAATCCTTTTTCATTACTTCTGACACGTATCATTGACACTACATTTCTGATAGCTTCCGCCGTGTCATAGTTTGTTTCTATCAAGTTCATTTTCCCCGATTCTATTTTGGACAGATCAAGGATGTCATTTATAAGTCCCAGTAAAATTTCAGATGCCTTTTTGATAGACACGGCATAATTTCTTATTGCACCGGAATATTCCTCAGAAATGCCTGTAGCATCCTCTCTGAGGATCATTTCATCCATTCCCATAATGGTATTTATAGGCGTTCTTATCTCATGGGACATATTTGCAAGAAACCTTGTCTTTGCCCTATTTGCGCTGTCAGCATCTTCTTTTGCCTTCTGCAGAAGATCATACTGTCTGTCCAATATATTGTGATAATTAGCTGCAAGCCATATACCAAGCGATATGCTAAGTATAAGGAAGCTTAAAGCTACCAAAAGCACTCTTATCGTAAAGTCATGTATATAACTGAGCAGATCCATCATAGACATATCTGCTCCGACATAGGCAACACACTCACCGCTGCTGTTATAAACAGGCTCGTAGGCAGTTATAAACCATCCATATTTATCCCTTGTTTCTATAGGTTCAATTCTTTTTCCCTCAAGAAGATCCGGAATATATTCCAGAAAATCTTCATCGAAAGCCAAAAACTCACCAACCTCTCCATTTTCCTTAAAGTTGGGATCAGAGTCAAATATTATTCTGCATCCGTCTTCCTTAATCTGATATATGTAGGTATATTCTATTCCCGGCGAATTGGCACAGGTAGCCACCAAAAGAGCTTCCATATCCAGATATTCCCTGCTGGCAAACCCCGTTTCCAAAAAATATGGAATCATGTCGCCGTCTAAAGCACCGGCTATAAGCTTGGTTACACCTGTTACCTGCTCAATTCTTTCTTTTACAGCATTTTCATTATACAAAGATATACTCATATAAGAAATAACTGCAGATAAAAATGTTGCTTCAAGAGCGATTATGGCAAGAAGTTTTCCCCTTATCTGCTTGCGGTTGACATTGTCATACTCACCTGAGTTAAACTGTTCCCTGGCTATCTCCGCATAGTTATACTCCCTGTTCCATATACCTTCTCTGACATGCCCCGGAATAATCCACACAATAAAAAGTCCTATGGCTACTGTAAATGCTTTGTCAATCACATTCACAGCAATATCGGATAGCACAAAAGAAAGCATATACGGGAGTCCTGCGCTATTTGAAAGAAATTGTGTTGCTCCTGAAATCAGTGGATTTTTAGGCACTCCGATTAAGGACCACTCAATGAAGGCAGAAAGAATACCGCTTACAAAGGCTATTACTGCAATATATACAATGATTCCTTTTTTCTTCTTTAAGTAGTTTTTATAAAAGAATCTGTTGGAGCATAAAGCAACAGAAATATTAACCAGAGCAAAATACATTGAAGTACTGCTGAAATAATTGCCAAGTACGTTAGATGTCAATGCCACCACGATACCTGCAAAAAGGCCGCACTCAGCCGAGGCAAAAATAGTCCCTGCCGTATCAAGAAAAAGCGGTATTTTAAGCCATACGCAAACTCTTGATAACAAAATGTTCAGAACTATTCCCTCTAATATGATGCAGACTCTGTAGATATTAATTTCTCTGATTGAATAATCTTTAAAACTCTTTTTCTCCATCAGACTACATTCACCTTGACATAAAGAATTTACGAATTGTGTTTACTATTCCATCCTTTCCGCTTGTCTTAAGCACATAGCCCTCAGGCTTAAGGGAAAGAACTGCCATTACACTTTCCTTATCATCCTTACCTGTAAGAAAGATAACCGGAGTATCTTTAGTTTCCTGATCGCTTCTTAACATTTCGAGAACCTGTGGTCCTGATGTAACCGGCATTTCATAGTCCAGAAGTATCAAATCAGCTTTATTAACACTTAACCATTTAATAGCTCGCATGCCGGAATTGGCCATTGAAACTTTATAAGTGTCTTTAAGCCATTCCCTTACAAGTCCCATATAATTGGGATCATCATCCACAATTAAAATGCTCTTTTTCATCTCGCCTTCTGCTTCCAAATTAAAATAAATGGAAACAGCATTGATAAAAGCATCATAATCAAGAGGTCTTCCAAATACTTTTCCGATCAGGTGCGGAGGAAAATTATCAGTTACGCTTCTTGTATCAACAATGTCTCCAATAACAAAAAGCTGCTTATTGTCTTCGGAGAGCTTATCCTTTAGAAAAGTCTCGATCTCCGGAGTAAGCCTGTCACCGGCCTCCATATAATAGATAATTGTTCCATTATCGGGCCAATTTGCATTAATTGCATTTACATCCTCTGAGGCAAAAGCAGTTTCAATCTTAGCATCATTTAATTTACCGAGTAGTACTTTGATGATAAAAGTCTCTTTTTCTCCTATTACCAAAACCTTACCTGAGCCGAAAAACATAATGAATCCTCCGTTATTATCATGTCTTTAGTTCGTTTTCCACTTTGTCCCAATCAAATTGCTTTAAAGCATGTTCTATATTATCAAACACTTTCTTATCTTTATCGGGAAGCCTGTACTTTTTTACCTGCTCAACTACCATTATAGCGCCATCATACTCCATTTGCCCGGTAAATTCTTTAAGAGCTTCATAAGCTTCCTTTAAATCGTTTTCAGGAATCAGCTCTTTATCCGAATCATCAGAAGACTTCTCCAATAGAACTCTTAATTTTTCCCTGAATCCACGATATTTATCAAGAAGAATTTTAGTCTTTTCATTGATAAACTCAATGTCATTATCATTGCCTGCTGCCTCAAGCTTTTTGGCAAGTTCAGAAAGATCCATTGCTCCTATCAGCCTTGCAGCACTCTTTAATGCATGAACTTTGATAGTGTAGGCTTTAATATCTTTTTCTTCATAAGCTTTCTCAATAACTTCAGAGTTGTCAGAAACAGTATTGGCAAAAAGTGTAAGGGCGCTGACAAAAGATTCTTTGCTTCCACAGTTCGTTATTCCTTCATCAATGGAAATGCCCTCAATATCTTTTACCCATGACATATCTCCAGGATCATTAACAAGCATTTCATTATCCACTACAACGCTGTCCGGAATCTTTTCTGTCAAAAGATCTTTTGGAATATACTCTCTTATTGCCTTTTCAAGATCAGATCCGTTTATCGGCTTTGGAAGATATCCGTTAAAGCCATGGTTTTTATAGAACTCATTGCCACTGTTTGCAGCATTGGCAGTCAGCATAAGAACAGGAAGGTCAGGATAGTCTTTTCTTAATTCTTTGATAGTCTCAAGTCCGTCCATAACCGGCATCATATGATCCAGCAAAACCAAGTGGAACGTATCCTCTTTTAGCTTATCCAGACATTCCCGTCCGTTTGTTGCGCAAGTAAGCTGTAAGCCTGTTCTGCTAAGGAGCCCTGATATAACCTGCCTGTTCATGGCATCATCATCAACAACCAAAACTTTTCCTTCAGGGGCATATACTTCAGGAATATAAGGTCCGACCTTAACTTCCCCGCTATCCTCATGAAATACACCTATAGCATCGCTGCTTATAACTTTCTGCTCCAGCTCAAATGTAAATGTGGAGCCTTTTCCATAGACGCTTTCACACTTAAGTTCCCCCTTCATAAGCTCGGCGAACTGTTTTGAAATGTGAAGCCCAAGACCTGTCCCTTGTATTGAGCGGTTCCTGTTTTCGTCAACTCTTTCGAAGGCTGAAAAAAGCTTGTCTATATCTTCCGGCTTAACTCCTATTCCTGTATCAGTCACGCTGAATCTTAGCCTACAGCTTTCAGCATCTCCCCATACCTTTTCAACCTTTAGCGTAAATCCACCTTTTTCAGTATACTTAACTGCATTTGTCAAAAGGTTTAATACGACCTGTCTTATCTTTCCATCATCACCATATAGCTTTTGCGGAAGCTTTTCGTCTACTTCAACTTTAAAATCAAGATTCTTTAGATTACTCCTTACCCGTATCATTGGAATTATTGATCTTAAAAGTTCTTCAAAGCTGTATTCCTGCTCCACAAGGTATACTTTTCCCGACTCTATTTTAGACAGGTCAAGTACGTCATTTATAAGTCCCAAAAGGGATTCTGAAGCTCTCTTTATATCACTTGCATAGCTCATTATGCTCTGATAGTACTCTTTGGGAACTCCATCCGCTTCCTGCCTCATTATCATTTCATCCATACCCATTATAGTATTTATGGGAGTACGTATCTCATGAGACATATTTGCAAGGAACCTTGATTTTGCGCTGTTTGCCCTATCTGCTTCATCTTTGGCCACGCGTATCTGCTCATACTGTTTACGAATGACAGTTCCGCTCATAATCTGCCATACCACAAACGCTACAATCGCTGCTCCAACAAGTATTATAAGAAGTCTTACCGCCAATATTTCTGTAGGTCTTGCTTCTTTTTTTATTTTAAAGACCTCATCCTGATATACATTGCCTGTTGCCTGGCTCTGAAGCTGTACGTGAAGCTTATAGTTGCCATGAGGAAGTGCAGTGTATTCCAAAGCCGACATGTTGCTCTGATACATTGTTACACCTTCATCATCCGCTCCCTCAAGGTATATTTTTACTCTTGGATTGATAAGAGTATAATTTAGAATTGAAGCAGAAATCTGAATTCTCCCTCTTGAAGCCGGAATAACATAAGTTCCATCCTGCTCCGGATTAATGGTTTTATCATCGACAGTTATTGATTTGATATAGACCTTTACATAAGCTTCACGATCTATATAGTCATCAATATTCACACTGCTTACACCGCTTCTTCCGCTTATATAAAGATTTCCCTCATCATCTATGTCACTATAGGAATTTCCTGTAGGAACACTGGGAAGTCCACTTGCTGCATCAAAAAACTGGTACTTAAAATCTTTTCCGTCTATCATATCCTGCCCATTGGCAACATAGATTCCATTTGACGCAAGTACCCATGCATCACCTGACTTACTAAAGAAAATATCATAATTATTTGAATAGGGAAATTTTTCTACTATGTGAATCTTTTCATCCTTCATATATCCAAGAGCGTTGGATGAGATTACCCAATAGACTCCTCTTTCCTTATCCCTTTTTATTCTCATGATAACATCACTGGTCAGTCCGTCATTTCTTCCCAGCTTTCTGATTTTTTTATCCTTATCAACAATATATATACCATCGCCATCAGTACCTATGTATATTTCTCCATTGGGGCCTTCTGCAGATGTTAAAAATAAAGTATTGGTCACCTCTCCTTCTTTTCCTATTGTATCTATAACCTCTTTGTCCTTTATTATGGCCAGTCCTCTGTTGGTTGATACAAGTAAAGAACCATCATCTCTTTTAACAATACTTCTGACTTCATTACAGATAAAGCCTGATTTCTCATCAAATCTTATGATCTGTCTGTTTCGCGTATAACAAATAAGCCCCTTATCATTCGTATAAGTTGCAATCCACAGATTATTGTCGTCATCTTTTATGATGCATCGTATTCTGGTTCCTTGAAGCTCATCTGTCAGGATATTTTCAATTTTATGGTTCCCTGAAGTTATAATTTCAAGTCCCTTTTCCGTTCCCACATACAAAGCGCCATTATATGTGCAAGTCGTATTTACAACTTCGTTGCCGGCATCCGCTCTCTCAGAAATATCCACAAAACTATTGGAAACCAGCTTCATAATCCCCTGACGCGTTGATGAAAACCACAGATTTCCTTCATAATCCTCTATCATAGAACCAATCAGACTGGTAAGAGGCAGATTATTAAGTGTAATATATCTGTTTTTCTGATCGAGATACCCAACAACGCTGCCTGACATAACCCATATTCTGTCTGCTGCCTCCGTAATCCACGAAATATCATTGGCAGGACTTACGGATATTCTTTTAAGTCCCATTCCCTTGCTGCCAAATCTTCCGTAATACAACTTATCGGATGTAGTCCCATAATAAAGATATCCTTGTGTTTCGGGATCCACAAAAATAGTTGTAATCATCTCAATTCCAAGATCATCGCTTGAGAAATATGAAATAATTTCCCCGTTTTCAATACAAAAAACTTCACCAACTCTGTTACATCCATATATCCTTCCATCTTTGTCAGAACACAGCTTCATTATGTATGTATCGCTAAGCATTGAATCATCCACAAGATGAAGCTTCATATTTGAGTCAACATAGGAAATTCCATTAGTGGAGCCTGCATAAACAGATCCGTCTATGCTTTCAGCAAGGGATCTCATTGTAGATGATTTAAGTCCGTCCAAATAGGTATACCTATGGGTGGTTACACCGTTGTCATAAACCAGTATTCCATTATCATTTGTACCAACCCAGATTCTTTTTTTCTCATCTTCTAAAAGCGCGTTGGCATTGGTAAGTCCTGTAGTTGAATCCTGTCTCTCAAAAGAAATACCGTCATATTTCATAAGCCCTGCATAACCACCAACCCAGATATATCCATCACTTGTTGATAATATGCAATTTGCATCCGATGTTGGAAGTCCATTTGATGAGTTATAGAGCTTGGTCGCATATCCTACACCTTTAAGCTGCCCTGTAGCAGCCATAGCTCCGCCGGCGTGATCTTCCGAAGCTTCTCCATCATCTGCAGCCATAGTGCTAAATGGCATCAAAAGAAAGCATATAAAAAACATATATAATAAAGCTATTTTCTTTAATCTCAGCCCTGGCATTGTATGATCTCCCGCTCAGTTTGATGTACGTAATTATGTTTTCGCACATTACATTATATCATCCACGCCCATCTCAAATTATTTCGTGATTCTTATAAAAGCATTAGATTTCCTTAAACTTTTTCGAATATCAATGAATTAACGCTTTTATTTGTAATTAAATTGTATTAAAATTAATTTATCGTTCGATAGGAGGAATTTAAGATGTCCAAAAACAGTGGTTTTGGTAAGTTTATATTGTTTTGCACAGCAGTAGGTGCTGCAGCAGCCGGTGCTTATTACTATCTCACCAAGAGAGAAGCTGAAATAGCTGACAGCTTCGATGATGATTTTGATGATTATGAGGACTTTGAGGACGATCTCGAAGATGAAAAAGAGATTAAACCTACTTCAAGAAAGTACGTAGATATAAAGACATCCGATTCTGACAGTTCCGCAGAATCCACAGATTCCGCACAAACTGAAGAATCAACCGAAGATTCAAAAGAAGAACCATCTTCCACAGAAGAGTTCTTCGATGACGAAGACGAAAAATAAAGGTGCCGCTTGGGCACCTTTTATTTTTGGAAATTTCTCTATGTCTAATTATGACTGTTCACCGGTTTTCTCGATAAGCATATCCTTGAGGAGTCTTGCTTTATCTTTAATACGGCTGTTAGCTACTCGTGATGTCAGTATCTCGGAAATCATCTTGCTGGCTACATCATACTGCTCTGTTTCCACAGCAAGAGCTCCAATCAGATAATCAAGGGTTGTAGAGTCCATTCCTGCAATCGGAAATTCCTCTGACTGTCTGGCCATAACAAATCCATTTAATGCATTTGTAAGGAGTTCTTTTTCCTGATCATCATTTTCTTTTTTCTTGTTTTCATACTCAGGGTCTGTTGTGTCAAGACGCTGAGTCTCGCCTCGTACCAACCATGCAGTTTTCAGGCAGATATAAGCCTTTTCACTGTTCTTGGCCTTCTTTACTACAGCATTGGCAAGCGCCAGCTGATAAAGGTTCTTGGCATGCTCATAGCTGTAGGTAGGCTCTTTATAAACTATTTTTCTGTAGTTCATGCAGATCTTAACTCTGATGTCTTCAATCTGATACTTATTCAGAGTTGTAAAGTATCTTCCAAGAGCCGCATATCCACATTCAGGGCATGCAATAACATCATACTTATTCTGATCAACTTCGCTGTAGTCAGGTCTAAGGTCTATATCAACAGCCTTCATTCTAACTTTACCGGTTCTGACTGTTTTTGCCTCAAATTCAGATTCACAGACCGGACATTTATATTTCTTGTCAAAAAGAAAGTCTTCTTCTTTTACAAGATTTAATTTTTTCTTTGGTTCTTCCTTCTTTATAACTTCTTCTTTTTTCTTGGGATCTTCAAAAAGGTCACCACCACCGATGTTTCCCAGTCCAAGTTTTTCAAGTCCAGAAAAAATACCAGCCATGCCTATACCTCTTTTCTCAAATTAATTTTTTGGTAACACAAACGAACTCTTTAGTGACACAATCCTGTTAAACACAGGTGCTCCCTCTTTAGAATCCTTATAATCAACACAGAAAAATCCGTTTCTTACAAACTGGAACTTGTCGTAGGCTTTCGCCTCCTTAAGTTCAGGTTCAAGCTTAGCATGCTTTATAACTGTAATGGAGTTGGGGTTTAGATTAAGTGAACCATCCTCCTCGTTATATACACCCTTTTCTTCATCAATTATATTCTCATATAAACGAACTTCTGCATCCAGAGCTTCATTTGCAGAAACCCAATGGATTGTTCCCTTGACTTTTCTGGCATTAAATCCGCTGCCGGATTTCGTTTCAGGATCATATGTACAATGAACTGCAATCACATTGCCATTCTCATCCTTGTCACATCCGGTGCATGTAACAAAGTAAGCATTCATAAGTCTTACTTCATTGCCGGGGAAAAGACGGAAGTATTTCTTAGGAGGATTCTCGTAGAAATCCTCTCTCTCAATATAGAGCTCTTTTCCAAAAGGAATCTTTCTTGTTCCCATTTCAGGAACTTCCTTGTTGTTCTCAATTTCCAGATACTCTGTCTGTCCCTCAGGATAATTATCTATTATGAGCTTTACCGGATCGAGAATAGCAAGCATTCTCCTGGCCTTAAGCTTAAGATCCTCTCTTATACAATATTCAAGCATCGCATACTCTGCTGTGGAGTTAGCTTTACTGATACCGCACATATCTACAAACATCTTAATTGACTCAGGTGTAAATCCTCTTCTGCGAAGAGATGCGATAGTTACAAGTCTCGGATCATCCCATCCATCAACTATTCCATCTTCTACAAGACGTTTGATATATCTTTTTCCTGTAACCACATTATTAAGATAAAGCTTAGCAAACTCAATCTGTCTCGGAGGATTTTTGTACTCGCACTCTGTTTTTACCCAATCGTAAAGAGGTCTGTGATCTTCAAACTCCAGTGTGCAAAGGGAATGTGTTATACCCTCAATTGCATCCTCGATAGGATGAGCAAAGTCATACATAGGATAAATGCACCACTTGTCGCCTGTTCTTGCATGAGTCATGTGAGCAACCCTGTAGATTATAGGATCTCTCATGTTAATGTTAGGTGAAGCCATGTCAATCCTGGCACGAAGTGTCATAGCTCCATCAGCCACTTTGCCATTCTTCATATCTTCAAAGAGTCTTAGGTTTTCTTCTACGCTTCTGTCTCTGTCAGGGTCATTCTTACCCGGTTCAGTAAGTGTTCCTCTATACTCACGCATCTCATCAGCAGTAAGTTCTGAAACATATGCCTTACCCTTCTTGATAAGATTAACTGCATCTTCATACATCTCATCAAAATAATCCGATGCATGGAACAAACGATCCTCATAATCGGCACCAAGCCACTTAACATCTTCGATGATAGAGTCCATAAACTCTGCTTTCTCTTTTGTAGGGTTGGTGTCATCAAATCTCATGTTGAACTTGCCGCCATACTCTTTTGCCATTCCATAGTTCAAAAGAATACTCTTGGCATGTCCTATATGTAAAAAGCCGTTAGGTTCAGGAGGAAAACGAGTATGAACATGATCATATACTCCATCCTGTAAATCTTTATCAATTGCCGCTTCAATAAAATGCCTTGAAGGTGTATTGCCTTCCTCAGCATTGTCATTTGCTTTTGTTACTACTTCCTCTGCCATTTTAATCTTACTACCAACTTTCTAAATTTTAATCGTATGTATTAGTATAACATACTATGACGCATTTAACTATAGACGTATTTTTCTTCAAATGCAGCCCTTCTTAAAGGCTTATCATAGTAATAGCCCTGTACATACTTAACTCCAAGACCTTTAAGCGCATGCAGCTGTTGTTTGGTTTCTATTCCTTCGACGCAAACTTCTGCGCCTATGGTCTTTCCCAGCTGACTGATGGTCTTTATGAAGGCTTTGGAGTAATCATCATGCTCTATTCCTCTGGAGAAATTCTGATCAACCTTTATGATGTCAAAGGGAAGTGCCCTGAGACTACTCAGAGCTGAATATCCTGTTCCGAAGTCATCAAGTGCAAGTCTTACTCCCAAAGCCTTTATATCAAGAAGCGTCTGCTTGGTTCTTGCAAGATCATTTATAGCAAGTCTCTCTGTAAGCTCCAATATCAGGTTGTGAGGCTTTAGATGATTTTCTTCAAGGCACTCTTTTATTATATCCACAATATCCGTCTGCATTATCTGCACTACCGACAGATTTACACTTACTGCAAATTCGCCTGTTCCCGACTCATTCCACTGTCTGCAACACTCACAGGCCTTTTTTAGCACATGATTGCCTATGGGATTTATAAGTCCCAAATACTCAGCAAGCGGAACAAATTCATCCGGATTTAAAAATCCAAGTCTGCCGCTGTTCCATCTTACAAGCGCCTCAGCGCCAATATGTTTGAACTGTCCTGTACCGCCCTTGTAATCCAGCGGCTCACTGATGACAGGCTGAAAATAAACCTCAAACTCCTCACAGCTTTTGCCAATAGCATCATACATACTCTTTTCAAGATCAAGTCTGTGAATTGAAGAAGAGTCAATATTATCAGAATACTCTGCCACTCTGTTCTTTCCGGATTTCTTGGCTTCATACATGGCAACATCCGACTTTCTGATGAGTTCAGAAACGTTATCGCCGTGATCAGGGAACTTAACGATTCCCATACTCATTGTGCAGTAATAATCACTATCCTTTAAATACCATGGAGTTGCAAATGCATCCTTGATCTCTTCCATAATCTTGTCAAGTCTGTCAAAATTCTCAGGAGGAACGATGATTACAAACTCATCACCGCCCATTCTGTAACATGAATTGCCAATTCCGTCTATTCTGCTGATAGTCTTGGATATATCCTGAAGAAGAACATCCCCGTACTGATGTCCTAAACTGTCATTGATATGCTTAAAGTCATCGAGGTCAAGATACATAAGCGCACCATGGGTACCTGTCTGTCTGGCCTCATCCACATATTTTGCAAGATCCTTTTCACAGCACATTCTGTTATATAGTCCTGTAAGGAAGTCCGTATATGCCTGAAGCTCAATTCGCCTCTGATACAGCTTTTTCTCAGTAATATCATAAAGCGCACACAAGGATACCGGCCGACCGTCAACCCACTTTATCCTGGTATAGTAAACGTCATACCACTTTCCTCTTGCCTTATGATTAACCTCATAGTTACCGCTATGGCTTCTCGATGGAATATTTGATTCGAAAAGATCTACCAGTTTATTTTCGGTGATTTCTTTGCTGAAGTTCTTTTTAAAGCTCCTATTGGCAAAAAGAAGTACTCCGGTCTCAATATCTCTCACATAGATAGCACTTCCTACATTATCAAGAACTGATTCAAGTGAGGCAAAAGAGCTTGCAAGAGAATTTTTTTGAAGTCTCTTTGTAATAATACTTTGCAGCACTCTGATAGCATCGTTTATAAATTTTATGTCGTCAATAGACCATATCTTTATTTCCCTGGTTTCTGTAAAGCATGCATAAAACAGAGCACTGTTGTTTACAACAACAGGCATTGAAACCAGTGCTTTAACAGACAGATTATCAAGCTGCTCTCTTTCTCCGGCATTCATCTGGCTGTCACTTGATACTACCACAGTTTTCTCAGAACCTAAAAACCAGCATTTTTCCTGATCAGTAGTTTCGGGATACATTTTGGCAACACCTGCTGCCGTCCACTGAACCACTATATCCATCAAATGAGTGTGATGAATCCTGCAGGTAAAGGCATTGCTTATCTGCAGGTACTCACACAGTTTGGTCAACATAGTTGCCATTATCTCTTCTATAGAATCATCGCTGTCAAGAAGCGAGACTATTTCAGTCATAATCTCAGCTCTTCTGAAGGAGCTTGTCATTTCAAGTTCCTGCTTTTTACTAACCTTGCTATTTTCTTCAGCAGCACTTCTGGATGTTTCCATCCCTATGACAACACTTAAAGATTCCCTTAAAAGATCTAAAGTCTTATAAAATTTAAGTTCTGAAATCTGATATGTAAAAGATTCCAATGGCGGAACATGATAAAACTCTTTTTCATATTCCGCATCGGTAAACACGCCGCAAACAATCCATACTGCAGCAGTAGAATAATCATTTTTGACAGCAACAGCTGCGAGCTTCAAATTAGGAACCTCTGTGATTTCAACAGCCTGATCCTCAAGCTCGCTTTCTGACACACGCTTGAATATATTGTGTACCCTTACATCTGTTATATATTTCTGAATGATCTGCACTTCTCTTGGATTGCCTGAGAAACTGCTAAGCTGATTTCCCTTGGCATCCAGACAAAAAGCATATATTCCGGCCATTTCGCAGAACTTATCCTGCCATGACTGGATTGAAACACTGCTTTTTTGCGCAAAATCACTAAGGGTTCCGCTAAAATCCTTTAGAGAACCCATTTCATTAGTGTTTTTTGCTTGTATTTCCGTAATATGCTCTTGCAAGTTTTCACCCCTAGAGAATATTTTATCTGTCAGAAGCGCTATAGTTAGGTGCTTCCTTTGTAATCTGTATATCGTGAGGATGTGACTCACGAAGTGCAGCTGATGTAATCTTGATAAATCTGCCGTTCTCTTTCAGTTCATCGATTGTCTTACATCCACAATATCCCATGCCTGAACGAAGTCCACCGATAAGCTGGAATACAGTGTCTTCAACTGTTCCCTTGTAAGCTACACGGCCTTCAACACCTTCAGGAACAAGCTTCTTGGCATCTTCCTGGAAATAACGATCCTTTGAGCCGTTTTCCATAGCTGCAATAGAACCCATTCCTCGGTAAACCTTGTATTTTCTGCCCTGGAAAAGTTCGAATTCACCGGGTGCTTCGTCGCATCCTGCAAACATTGAACCCATCATTACAATATTTCCGCCGGCAGCAATTGCCTTTGTGATATCACCTGAATACTTAATACCACCATCTGCTATAATCGGGATTCCATACTGTTTAGCAACTGCATAACAGTCCATTATAGCTGTGATCTGAGGAACACCGATACCTGCAACTACACGAGTTGTGCAGATAGATCCAGGTCCTATACCTACTTTAACAGCATCTGCACCTGCTTCGATAAGGTCCTTTGTAGCTGCTCCGGTAGCACAGTTTCCTGCAATAACCTGAAGATCCGGGAATTTCTCTTTTATCATTCTAAGGCACTTAAGTACATTCTCTGAATGTCCGTGCGCTGAATCAAGTACAATTACGTCAACTTTAGCATCTACCAATGCTGCTACACGATCAAGGCAGTTTGCTGAAATACCGACACCGGCACCGCACAAAAGACGCCCCTTCTCATCTTTTGCAGCAAGGGGATACTTTATTGTTTTTTCTATATCTTTTATGGTAATAAGACCAACGAGATTATAATCATCATCAACGATAGGAAGCTTTTCTTTTTTTGACCTGGCAAGAATGCTCTTAGCTTCTTCAAGAGTGATTCCCTCTTTAGCTGTAATAAGATTCTCACTTGTCATTACTTCCTTGATTTTCTTGGAGTAATCTTTTTCAAACTTAAGGTCTCTGTTCGTAATGATACCAACAAGCTTTCTGCCCTCTGTAATAGGTACACCTGAAATACGAAATTTAGCCATAAGTGAATCTGCATCTGCAAGTGTATGATCCGGTGAAAGAGAAAATGGATCTGTAATAACACCATTCTCAGATCTTTTTACCTTGTCAACCTCCTCTGCCTGAGCTTCGATTGACATATTCTTGTGGATGATACCAATACCACCCTGTCTGGCCATTGCAATAGCCATTCTGTGCTCTGTAACCGTATCCATTCCTGCACTCATCATAGGAATATTAAGTCTGATCTTCTTGGTAAGATAAGTTCCAACATCTACCTGATTAGGTATAACCTGTGAATAAGCAGGTACCAAAAGCACGTCATCAAAAGTAATTCCTTCACCAATAATCTGTCCCATTATTATCTCCTATTAAAAAAAAATCTTGTTATTGACTGCGTTATACTTGTAAATCTATCTATATTCATTAATCCGTGAATACTTTTCTTGGTGCAACAACTTTAACAGCTGCAACAAACTCTTCAGATGGTTCAAATATTATCTTTTCTTTTCCATCATAATAAATAGTATATGTAGGATCCGGCTGAGCATCCTTATTTTTGGATGAAAAATCAGATATCTTGTAATTCTTGTTTTTGAATTCGTCCAAATGATATGACTTAGATGGAGCCATTGCTTCAATGTGCTCTACTGAATAAGTACCCACATGCTTGCGGGAACTTTTGTTAAGAACCTTGTCCACAGAAATCTCACGATCGCAATACTGATACTCATACTCAATGTTCGCATTAAGTGCTGCGAAGTGATACCCAAAACCTGCTGCCACGCATAGAATAAGACCAATTATACCAAATCCCAGTAAAAAAGCTGCAATAAAGAATACAACTGCAAAGAAAATGCTCAAATACTTGAGAAATGTAACAACCGGCGATGCTTTACTTTCAACGAGGCATTCAACATAATTATTCTCGTTAACCATCTGTAAAAATACTCCTCCTGTTAGTTGCCATTTTTACCGAATATCTTATATTTAAAACAAAGCCGTGTCAAGGGTATGGGGCAAAAACACCCCATGGGAATCTGCTTGAATTTTCTCCGTAAACTCTGTTCTCTTCTTTATTATTCATATTGACATTAAAGGTTATAAATCTGTATCATATGTGACAAGTGCTTTTAAAACAATACACTTTGTTTCCGCACACGATTACTTATTCTATTATATACATTTTTTCGAACAGAAGATATTATATTTTTGTTAACATTTTTAGGAGGTTACACTTATGTCAGTACACGAGGAGATAAAAGAACAGCAAAAGAAATTAAAAGGAAAAGGCGTTAAAGCCCATCTTCAGTACTTCTGGGATTATTACAAAATACATACAATCGTTGCAATTGCAGTTATTATTTTCCTGATTATTTTGGTAAAAGACATCACTAATAACAAACCGTATGCATTTTACGGACTGATGCTGAATAGTTACGCTCCAAATGCAGAAGATGTACTTGAGAATGAATTCGTAGGCTATGCAGGAATAGATACAGAAACAAGCAGCTGCTTTATCGATACTTCCGCTACTTATAATATGGAAATCATAGATGAAGTTACAATTGCCACAAGCCAGAAGATAATGGCCAATCTCTCAGCTGCAGAGCTTGACTCAATGGCCGCTGATAAAAATACATTTTCCTATTATGCTCATCAGGATGTTTTCGTGGACCTGAGAACTGTCTATGACGAAAGCTTTTTGGATAAGTACAGTGACAAGCTTTTCTACATAGACAAAGGATTGGTAGACTACATTGCCTCCGATGAATATCAGGACTTTTTGATGAATGGAACCTATGATAAAGACAATAAATATGCGGTTATGGCTGCTGATATCTACGCAACAGGCAAGTATCCTGACACACCTGTTGCTGAAATGGATACCCCTGTTCCTGTAGGAATTATTCTTGATGGCTCATCCGTCATTTCAGACAATGGACTTTATCAAGGCTCCACACCTGTTGTTGGCATCATTGCCAACACAACCCGCCTTGATAACGCAAAACTGTTCATCGAATATCTTCTTAAGTAAAAAATGAACCCCCGGCTAAAAAATTGCCGGGGGAATTTTTTTAAACCTGAGTAGTTACAAAAATATCATAAATAGCACGGATTGCCTTCTCAAAATCACGGGTTTCAACACCAATTATAATATTAAGCTCAGATGAACCCTGGTCGATCATTCGAACATTTACACTAGCATGTGCAAGAGCCGAGAATATTCTTCCTGCTGTTCCTCTGGTACGTTTCATACCTCTGCCGACTACAGCAATAAGTGCCAGATCAGATTCTATTTCAAGCATATCCGGTCTTGCAAGTCTGTGTATCTCAGAAACAACTGCCTGCTCTTTTTCAATAAACTCGTCCTGCTGAACAAAAACAGTCATGGTATCAATTCCTGAAGGAACATGTTCAATTGAAATATCCTGATCCTCAAAGGCCTGAAGAACTTTTCTTACAAATCCCACCTCCGAATTCATCTGATCCTTTAAGATATTCACACAGCAGAATCCTTTTTTGCCTGCTATACCTGTAATTACGTATTTAGACTTCTTAGCTGTTGACTCTACAATCCATGTTCCCGGATCCTCCGGCTTATTTGTATTCCTGATATTGATCGGAATCCCCTCTTTTCTTACAGGGAATATTGCATCCTCATGAAGAACAGAGGCACCCATGTATGCAAGCTCTCTAAGCTCTGTATAGGTAATAGTTTCAATGTGCGGCGGCTTATCAATGATTCTGGGATCTGCAACCAAAAATCCTGACACATCCGTCCAGTTCTCGTAGACGTCTGCTTTGATAGCCCTTGCAACAATTGAGCCTGTGATGTCGGATCCGCCTCTTGAGAAAGTCTTGATGCTTCCATCAGGATATGCCCCATAAAATCCCGGTATTACAGCTTTTGGAGTTTTCTCAAGCTTTTTGGCCATCTGCTTATTGGTCTTTTCACTGTCAAATTCTCCGTTCTTGTCAAAAGAAACTACTGTAGCAGAATCTATAAATTCATATCCAAGGTAGGCAGCCATGATAATACCGTTTAAGTATTCTCCGCGGCTTGCAGCGTAATCTTTACCGGCTGCTGCCTTAAAGTTTTTCTCGATTGTCTTAAATTCAGTCGTCAGGCTAAGTTTTAATCCAAGTCCTTTAATAATCTCATCATAGCGAGCCTTTATATCCTCAAGCTGCTTGGAAAAGTCTTTTCCTGCTTCGGCAAGGGCATATGTCTTGTAGAGCATATCCGTAACCTTTGTATCTTTGGAATTCCTTTTTCCCGGAGCTGAAGGAACAACATAAACTCTGTCAGGATCTGATTTTATGATGTTTCCGACTTTTTCAAACTGCTCGCTGCTGGCAAGGGAACTTCCACCGAATTTAACTACTTTTTTCATAATATTATCTCCTACAAAGTGATTCTTTTTCATAAAACATAGCGATCTAAAAAGCTATCAGTAAAGTCTCAAATATCCTTTTACACTATCCAGTTTCCAAAGCTTTTCTTCAAAATCTTTTTCCGAAATAAGGTCAGTAATAAATGCAAACTCTCCATGTACGCTGCCGCACTTAACAATATCTGCATTTGTTCCGAAAAGTTCTAAAGCGCTATCTTTAAGAGACTCAGATACTCTTACAAAGAATCTTCTCACAGCATTGTCCTTTGGTGTAAGAGTTGCCTTTTCGGAATTCATATTAACTTCAATATGTTTTCCTTTATGCTTTACCATGTCGATGACATCAGCAACTACGGCACTTGCTGTAGCATTTTTTCCTGCGCCCTTTCCATAAAACATTACATCTCCAAGCATGTTTCCATGAACATTTATGGCATTGAAAACTCCGTTCACATTGGCAAGAGGATTCTCATAAGGAATAAGAAACGGAGCTACAATTGTAAAAAAACCATTCTCATTTCTTTTACACATGGCAAGAAGCTTGATCGCCATATTAAGAGATCTTGCATACTCAAAATCTTCTATCGAAATATGGGAAATTCCCTCAGTATATATATCTTCATAGTCAACATGCTTACCGCTCATAAGGCTTGATAAAATAGCAATCTTACGGCAGGCATCATACCCTTCAACATCAGCTTCAGGATTTCTTTCGGCATATCCCTTTTCCTGCGCCCTTTTAAGAACTGTAGCAAAGCCTACGCCCTCTTTATCCATCTTGGTAAGTATATAGTTCGTTGTTCCGTTTAAAATACCTGTAATGGAGTCTATTTTTTCATGCTTAAGGGAGTCATTTATTGAACGAAGTACAGGAATTCCACCACCGACACTTGCTTCAAAAAGATAGCTTACTCCGTTTTTCCTTGCAAGTTCCACAAGCTCCGGGCCATGAGCTGCAACAAGTTCCTTATTGGAGGTACACACGCACTTTCCCTTTGAAAGAGCCTGTTTTTCAAAAGTAAACGCCGGCTCAATTCCACCCATAGTTTCACAAATCACATCTACTTCAGGATCATCAAGAATTATATTAATGTCATGCACCACCTGAGATTCATGCTTATCCCCAGGGAAATCACGCAAATCAAGAATATACTTAAGTTCAATTTTTTCTCCTGCACTATTTTGAACTTCTGCGGCGTTTGTATCAAGCACTTCAACAACACCGCTCCCTACTGTGCCATATCCTAATACTGCTACTTTTGCCATGTCTTCCTCCAAAAAAATTTCTATTATGTAAAGGTTGCGCTGCGTCCTGTAATGTGGACCTTGTGAACGCCGTCAGCCTTTTCCATCTTATTTATCATGTCCATAATATCTCTTGTAGTCGGAAGCACCTGAATGGTTATAGAAATAGATGCCACTCCATTAAGGGGAATTGATTGATGAATTGTAAGTATGTTGGCTCCGAACTCTGCAATGAGCCCCAGCACATAAGATAATAGTCCAACCTCATCATTCATCTGGAAAGTAAGAGTCAGGGTTGTTCCCTGAAGACTATCGTGGAATTCATAGATATCTTCTTTATACTTGTAAAAAGAGCTCCTGCTGATGCCGACACTGTCTGCAGCCTCATTTACAGTCTTGACTTTGCCGGATTCCAAAAGCTTTTTGGCATCAACCACCTTTAAAAGCACCTCCGGCACTGCCCTCTTTTTGATTACATAAAAACCGCTATCCTGGTCCATTTTATCCTTTCTCACTTACATTTTCTTTGAAATTGTATTTCTATCACGGACATTTGTATGTACTGCAAAGAATTTTAGCACATTAAAGTTTTAAAGGCAAGCTTGTTAATCAAAAAAATGTCACAAAAATAGCACTCTTTAGTCCCAATCATATGTAAAGAGTGCCTTAATATCTGTTATTTTTTTAGTGAATCAAGCTTGGCTTTATCTATTTTTCCGTCGGCAATTGTTCCGTTTACCCAAAGTTTAAGGGCTTCTACCGTAGCATCAATATGTTCAAGCTGATTTTGAATATTTGCAAAATCTTCAAGCTCATCATCAGATATCTTGCCATCCGCAGTAATTTCAATAAGTCTGTCCTTCTGGCGCTCCAAAGAATTCAAAGATGAAAGCATTGCCAGAACTATCTCTGATAAAGAGGATATTTTCACTTCAGGTACAGATGTTCTGCCTATAGCACATTCATGTGTACAGTAGTAATTGCACAGATCAGGTCTTTTATAGGCTTTTGCCATAAGGACTACATCTTCAGGATATATATTTGTTTTGCCTGTCTCCATTTTCTCAAGGCTGCTCTCGGAAATACCTTCCATAAGTTCGCTGGCCTGTGCTCTTGAAAGCCCCAAACTATCTCTGCACTCAAAATATATATTCTTATTTTCCTTTATAGATCTTTTTCCCATATAAACCTCCGCGTAAATGCTTCATAACATAATATCATTCTACTAATTCTACAATACATCTTAAATTGTGTCATCTAAATCATGCATTCTTGCGAGAGCCAAAATAAAATCCATCTGTATCCATAGCTTTGTCCAGAGCTCGGGTAGTATTCGCAAAGAGACAGTAAATTCAAAATAATTCGCCTCATTTCCTTTCATGCATATTCAAAACAGGAAATGAGGCTCTTATTTTTTATTAACAGTCTCTATTGCTCATACTAAATCGCTCTATCCAAAGCTATGGGTACAAATGGATTTTTCTATTTACTGCCAAGATGATACTATTTATAGCAGAACAGCAGATGTTGTGGAAGTTTAGACATAGTTATGTGAACAATTTATTTTGAAATGATGATAAATGGATATAAATAAGCCCACAAAAGACTTGTGCTCTGAATAAGCATGAAACAAGTATTTTGTGGGTGTTTTATGTCCAATTTATCACATTGAAAAATACCGGAGTGAACAGAACTATGTCTAAACTTCCACATCATCTGCGTGCGTTTACAAGAATGCATGACTTATTGAATTAAATGCAGAAAGCCATGACACGGGGAATGTCATGGCTTTCTAAACGCTTATAAAAGGAAAGAGTAAAATATGAAGATAAACTTATAAAAATAAGTAACTTCATCTAAAATAACAACGGATAGTTGCAAAATCTCTGATTAACCCTTTACTGCTCCTGCTGAAACTCCTCCAACGATATACTTGGAAAGAATCAGGTAAATTACGATTACAGGGAAAATAGATGCTGCAATCATAATGTAAATCTGACCCATATCAAATCTGAGCCAGTCTGCTCCACGGAGCTGTGCAATCATAACAGGCAAAGTCTTCTTTGTATCTGTATGAAGAATAAGCGCCGGTGTGAAGTAGTTATTCCAGCTGCCTACAAAGCTGAATATCATCTGAACGCTGATTGCAGGCTTGATAAGCGGAATAATAATTGTATTAAATGTACGGAACTCACCGGATCCATCAATTCTTGCTGCTTCAACCAGTGACAACGGAAGGTTACTTTCCATGTACTGTTTAAGATAAAAATACGTTACAGGCGAAGCAATTGCAGGAATTATAAGTGGGATAAGTGAATCGTCCAGTTTCATCCTATTGATGAGCTGCAGGAAACCAAGTGCTGTAACCTGTCCCGGAATCATCATAATTGCCAGAATAAAAGCAGCAATAGCTTCTCTTCCTTTAAATCTGTATGTGTTTATTGCGTAGGCTGTCATAGCTGAAAAGTATACGCAAAGCACACTGGTGCAGATTGATACAGTCAAACTGTTCGCAAATCCCCTTGCAATCGGAATAGTACCGTTTATAAGGCTACTCCAGTTATCCAAAAGATGTGTACTTGGTACTATAGTGAATCCAAGTGTCATCTCTGAATGTGATCTTGTTGAATTTATCAGTAATATATAAAACCAAATGAGACATAAAAATGAGAAGAAAACAAGTACAATATACGCAATTGTCCTTCTTGCTCCTATAGGAAGTCCATGGGTTTTAGCTGCTGCCTGATTTTCCATAATCCCTTTTCCTCCTTAATCTTTGTCTTTTGAGCTGTTCATTCTAAATACAACAAGACTCAAAATACCTGTTACAACGAATAAGAATACTGACAAAGCACCACCACGGCCAACGTCTTTACTTGTAAGATATCTGTTCAGCAACATGATGACAGTAGTAAGTGAATCTGTAGGATTACCTCTACCGTTTGTCAGGATCTGAGGAACATCGAACATCTGCAGACCACCGATAAGAGATGTAATAAGTACATATGTAAAAATAGGACGAAGAATAGGCATAGTGATTTTAAAGAATACCTGTGAAGCTGTAGCTCCGTCCACCTGTGCTGCCTCATAAAGTGATGAATCAATACCAAGCATTCCGGCCATCAAAAGTATTGTTGTATTACCGAACCACATAAGGAAGTTCATAAGCATTACAAGAACTCTTGATGCAATTACATACTGAAAGAATTTAAACGGCTCTTTTATCACTCCGATGCTAAGCAGAATCTGGTTAACAGGACCCGAATCCGAAAACAGAGCAAAGAACAGCATTGAGAACGCTGATGCCATAATAAGGTTTGGCATGTAAATTACTGTTTTAAAAAATCTCTGTCCTTTAAGACGAAGAGATGGGTCTGAAAACCAATAAGCAAGCAAAAGAGCTATTGTAATCTGTGGAATAAATCCACCAACCCACATAATGAGGGTGTTTACCAAATATTTCCAAATTTCCGGTGAACTAAGAAGATTAATATAGTTGTTAATACCAACAAAGTTCGGTCCAATCTGTTTAAGACCTGAACGATAATTTTCAAAGAAACTGTTATATATTGTCGAAAAAAGTGGAATCAAACTAAAAATAATATATGTTACAAAGAATGGTATAAGAAAGATGTATCCCCATCTGTTGAACTTAACCACGTTAGAATTGGACTTCTTTTTGTCCATACTCCATACCTCCGCGATATTTTACTCTTAAAACATAAGCGTTTTAAAGAATTGCCTGCCGGCGAACCGGCAGGCAGTTTATTAGGCAATAATCTTAAGAATGATTATCTTGTAAGTTCAGGATATCTCTGAAGTGCTAATGTATAGAACTGCTCAAGAGCTTCATCATATGTAGCATAGTTGCCATTGATGTAGTCGCCCATAGCTGTCTGGAAGTCACCAAGAAGACCCTGATCATATGCTGTAAGGTTAGCCATATCGATCTTGTCAGCACCTGCACAGAACATCTTAAGAGGATTCTGTCCGCCAAGAACTTCGTTTGCATAGCTTGGATCATTTGCAAGTTCTTCCATAACAGGTCTGTTGTTTACGAAATCATTGTCCTTAAGAACGATATCCTTCATGATATCTGCATCGCAAGTCATCTTTCTCATGATATCTGCTACAAGGTTAGCATTATCTGTTCCGGCAGCTGCGCAGATCCATGTACCGCCCCAATAGAAGCCCTGAGGTCCTTCTGTAGCAGCCCATCCGCCCTGAGAAGCGATAGAACCTTCAACGTCCTTAGCCATTGAGAAGTCAATAAGCCAAGCAGGTCCAAAGTAAGCAAATACCTTTCCTTCAGGATAGAAGCCCTTGCTCCAGTCTTCACCCCACTGGCCCCATGTGTTGCAGTAGCCGGCATCAGCAAGTTTCTTAGAATCTTCAACCCATTTCTTAAGGTTATCATCAACCTGGATCTTTGTTCCATCTACCCAAGGAAGAGAAGCATTGTTCTGATATACACGGAATGTATCAGCTGTTGAAGAAATTACATCATATCCGGCTGCATCAAGCTTACCTGCTGACTCATAGAACTTATCCCAGTCAGAAAACAGAGGCTGAATATCAGCAGGATCATCTGATCCGAATACTTCTTTAGCAACTTCTCTGTTGTAAATCATAACACCGGGGCATCCCTGCCAGGATGTTCCCTTTATAACGCCATTAGAGTCAGTAACTACATCCTGAGTGTATGTGTACTGGTTCTTGAGATCTTCATCTGTAAGTCCAAGATCCTTAACAGAAAGTGTGTAATCTGTGTCTGTATACTTAACAGCATAATCAGCTTCTACAAGGAAAAGATCTACCTTATCATCAGCTGCTGCGCTATCCTGAGCAAGAAGGAGCTCATCAAGTCTGTTCTGATATGCATTCTCCTCGTTAGGAGTAATGAGCCAGTTAACTGTTACATCACCGATCTTACCTGTTGTTCCATCAACTACCTCATATCCTGGATAGTGATCTGTAAGACGAGACTTAAACTCTTCATTCCATGCTGAAATGTTAAGAACTTTTCCCTCATCTGCTGGTAATTCAGCAGCTGCTTCTGTTGTTGTCTCAGCTGCAGGTGTCTCTGCTGCCGGAGCTTCTGTTGTTGTCTCAGCTGCAGGTGTTTCTGCTGCCGGAGTCTCTGTTGTTGTAGCTGAACTTCCACAAGCTGAAAGCATTCCTGCTACCATAGTTGTTGAAAGTAACAATCCGAGTACTTTCTTCTTCATAACTAATGTACCTCCCTTTTATATGAGTGTTTTGTAAGTATTATCTAAAACGGCTTTGCCGTCTTAAACCTTATTTAACTGTTTCAATACGCCCTACGGACTCACCCTTCTCAAGAGTTCCTTCTATAACTATCTGCTCGATCAGCGTTCCTTTCGGATTATTTATCAGATCAATCAGCTTGGCTGCTGCTGTTCTTCCAATTTTGTCTGTATTCTGAACTATTGTTGTCATCAAAGGACTTATTCGCCTTGCCAGCTCAATTCCATCGTAACCGGCAATGGAAATATCTTCCGGGATGCGCAAGTTCCTCTCTCTGACTGCATTGAATCCGCCAAACGCTGCAAAATCATCGGGATAAAGAATACATGTAGGTGGATCAGGAAGATCAAGAAGCTTTTTGGTAGCTTCATAAGCCTTCTCAGTATCTCTGTAAGGACTTCCCACGATATATTCATCCGGAACGTTTATACCAAGTTCCTGCAAAGTATTGTAGAAACTTGCCAATCTGCTCTGTGTAACGGCGGTATTTTCATAACCGTGTACATAAGCAATCTTTCTATGTCCCATTTCATATATATAAGTAACTAAATCCTTAATGCCTTTTATGTTGTCAGACATGATCGATATTCTATTGAAGAAAGAGTGGTCGATAGTGACAACAGGAATGTTGCTCTTAATAAGCTCATCCACTTGCGGATCTAAAAAATCAACACAGGCAATTACCACACCGTCAAATCCTCTGTAGATTGCGTGAGATAAATAGCTCATATTGTTGCGGGTCTTATCACCATTTATAAAGGTGATATCGAAGCCTTCCTGCTCCGCTTTCTTTTTGAAACTGTCAAGAACATGTGAAAAGTAATCATGAGTAAGGCCGCTGTTTGCCTCATCAACAAACAGGACTCCGATGTTATTGGTTCTGTTTGTCTTGAGCGCCTGGGCTGCAGCATTGGGATGATAGCCAAGCTGCTCAGCAATTTCTCTGACACGTTCTTTCGTTTCTTTACTTATATCACTATGATCATTAAGAGCCTTGGAAACGGTCGCAACCGACACTCCACAAGCCTTAGATATGTCTTTTAGGGAAACCATTCTTTTTGCCATTGGAACCTTTTCACATACACTTAATCGTTTTCGTATTTTCAATATACATCATTTTGACTTTCAAATCAAGTATCATTATTATTTTTTTGTGCACATTATATAATTTTGTTTGTTTTTTACAAATTCGTTATCGCTTTTTCATATATTTTTCTAAAGTTGTACATAGTTTGTTCATTTTTGATTTAAACGTTTTCGATTTGATACAGATTCTGCGCCAATTCCACGGAAACGATTTGTTTATTTTAATTACCCTTAGGTTTTGTGCGGCATTCAGGTGAATCTTTTTTCGATTTTTTCTATTGCATTCCATCAACTTGCCATATATAATGTCACTAGGAAATTATCTTAAACGTTTAAGTATTAGGAGGTCGATATGAAATACGGTTATTTTGATGATGCCGCCCGTGAATATGTCATCACCACTCCCAAGACTCCTCTTCCATGGATCAACTACCTTGGAAATAAAGAGTTCTTTTCGCTGATTTCAAATACATGTGGCGGATATACATTTTATAAGGATGCCAAGCTCCTTAGACTCACAAGATATCGCTACAACAATGTGCCTTATGATAACAACGGCAAGTATTTTTATATTAAAGATGTAACAGAAAGTGATAATACTGTAATCTGGAATCCCGGCTGGCAGCCTGTAAAGACAAAGCTCGACAGTTATGAATGTCGTCACGGTCTTGGATACAGTAAATTCACATCATCAAAAAATGATGTGGAAGCCCGCCTTCTGACATTTGTTCCGATGGACGATAACTGCGAAGTTTCTAAGCTTACGATCACGAACAACAAGAACAAAACAGCTAAACTTTCTCTTTTCTCTTATGTAGAATGGTGTCTTTGGAATGCTGATGATGACATGAAGAATTTCCAGAGAAACTTAAGCACAGGTGAAGTTGAAGTTGTTGACGGCGGATCTGTTATCTTCCACAAGACAGAGTACAGAGAGCGTCGTAACCACTATGCTATCTACGGTGTAAATGCTAAAGTTGATGGATTCGACACTAGCAGAGATGCTTTCCTTGGTGCATACAACGGCCCTGACAGCCCTGATGTAGTTGCAGAAGGAAAGGCTACAAACTCCGTAGCAAGCGGATGGTCACCAATTGCTTCTCAACAGATCAACTTAGAGCTTGCTCCCGGTGAGTCAAAAACATTCATCTTTACTCTCGGATATATTGAGAATCCTGAAGATGACAAGTGGGAAGCACCTTCTGTTGTTAATAAAAAACCTGCATTCAAGATGCTTGACAGCTACAAGACAGAGGAAGCTGTTGATAAGGCTCTTAAAGAGTTATGCGATTACTGGGATAACCTCCTTGGAATCTACCACATCTCTTCCAAAAATGAGAAAGTGGACAGAATGGTCAACATTTGGAACCAGTATCAGTGCATGGTAACATTCAACATGTCACGTTCTGCTTCATATTATGAGTCAGGAATCGGCCGTGGAATGGGCTTTAGAGATTCATGTCAGGATCTTCTGGGCTTTGTTCACCTTATTCCGGACAGAGCAAGACAGCGTATAATTGATATCGCTTCTACTCAGTTCCAGGATGGTAGCGCATATCATCAGTATCAGCCACTTACCAAGAAGGGTAACTCCGATATCGGATCTGGCTTCAATGATGATCCACTTTGGCTCATTGCAGGAACAAGCGCATATGTAAGAGAGACAGGTGATCTTTCTATATTAAAAGAGATCGTACCTTTTGATAACGATATGAGTGTTGCAAAGACACTTATGGAACACTTAAAGTGCTCACTTAACTTCACTATCACTCACAAGGGACCTCACGGACTTCCTCTTATCGGAAGAGCTGACTGGAACGACTGTCTGAACCTTAACTGCTTCTCAGAGCACCCAGGTGAATCATTCCAGACATTCGGACCTTCTGAAGGACCTGTTGCAGAATCTGTATTCATTGCCGGAATGTTCGTTAAGTACGGTGAAGAGTACGCTCAGCTCGCTGAACTCTTAGGCGATAATGCTGAAGCAAAGCGCGCAAGAGACGAAGTTAAAAAAGTTTACGACGCTGTACTCGATGCAGGCTGGGATGGAGAATGGTTCGTAAGAGCCTATGATGCTTACAGCAACAAAGTTGGTTCAAAAGAATGTGAAGAAGGTCAGATCTACATCGAGCCTCAGGGCTTTTGTGTACTTGCGGGAATTGGTGTAAAAGAAGGCCTTGCAGCCAAAGCTCTAAAGAGCGTAGAAGAAAGACTTGATACCAAGTACGGTGTAATGATCCTTCAGCCGGCTTATACAAAATATCATCTTGAGCTTGGTGAAGTCAGCTCATATCCACCGGGATACAAGGAAAATGCAGGTATCTTCTGCCACAATAACCCTTGGGTTTCTATTGCTGAAACAGTTCTCGGCCATGGAAACAGAGCCTTTGAAATATACAAAAAGACCTGCCCTGCTTACATAGAAGACATCAGCGATATTCACTGTACTGAGCCATATGTCTACTCTCAGATGGTTGCAGGTAAAGACGCCAAATTCTTTGGTCAGGGCAAAAACAGCTGGTTGACCGGTACTGCTGCATGGACTTTTGTCAACATTTCACAGTACATTCTCGGCGTATATCCTACCCACAAAGGTCTTTCCATCACCCCTTGTGTGCCTGAAGATTTCGGCGACTTTACACTCACCAGAAAGTTCAGAAATGCAATCTACACTGTAGATGTTAAGACTAACGGCTCCCAGAGTGGCGTTAAGAAACTCATTGTAAACGGCAAGGAAATTGAAGGCAACGTCATTCCTTACGAAGAAAACATAAAAGAATATAAAGTTGAAGTGATCATGTAACACAATATTTATATGCATTCTTGAATTGTTGATTCAAGAATGCATACTTTCTTGCAAGCGCCAAAATAAAATCCGTTTGTGCTCATAGCTTTGTCCAAAGCTATGGGTACAAATGGATTTTTCTATTTACTGCTAAGATAGTATTTTTTATAGCAAAACAGCACTTGAAATAAATAATTTAAAGTTATTTTAAGGTTTGAGGATAATAATTGAATCATAAACCAAACAAATTTATGAGGAGATGACTTAAATGAAAAAAAATTCTGTAAAAAGACTCATTTCTACAGCAGCTGTTGTTGTGATGTGCGCTTCTCTCGCAGCGTGTGGGCAGGAAGCATCATCAACCACTACACAGACAACTGCAGAAAGCAGTGCAATGCCGCAGGATAAAGCAGAAAATAAAGAAATGGCAGAAGGTGAAGCACCTACCGGTGAAAAGCCTGATGGACAGGGAACAGATATGGCAAAAGATGGCGCACCTGAAGGAGAAAAGCCACAGGGCGAAGCACCTGACGGGGCTCCCGGAGGCGCAGGCGGCTTTGGTGGTGGAAGCAGCAGTGCTGACATCGACTATTCAGGAGCCGTAGAAATAACAGCTGCTGACTCACAGGATTCAAAGACATATTCAACAGATACAGTTGACCAGAGTGCCCTTTTAATTGCAACTTCTGATGATGTAACAGTTACAAATCCTACCGTAACTAAAACAGGTGATTCAGATGGCGGAGACAATTGCAACTTCTATGGCCTTAACGCTGCCGTTCTTGTTAAAGACGGATCAACCACAACTATAACCGGTGGAACAATCACTTCAGATGCCGATGGTGCAAACGGCGTATTCTCATACGGCGGAAACGGTGGACAAAATGGTGCTGAAGGAGATGGCACTACAGTTATTATTTCTGATACCAGCATAACAACTACCGGCGATGGATCAGGCGGTATCATGACAACAGGAGGCGGAATTACAAAAGCTTCAAATCTTACAGTTGAGACTTCCGGTCAGTCTTCTGCTGCTATAAGAACAGACCGCGGCGGCGGTACAGTTACAGTAGATGGCGGTACATATACTACAAACGGTTTAGGTTCACCTGCTATTTATTCAACAGCCGATATAACCGTATCAAATGCAACACTTACTTCTAATCTTTCAGAGGGTGTCTGCATTGAAGGAATCAACTCAATTACACTTAACGACTGTGATATGACAGCCAATAACACCGATACCAATGGTAATGCTACATTCTATGACACTATCATGATTTATCAGTCAATGTCAGGTGACGCTGATAGTGGAACATCCACATTTACAATGAATGGAGGATCACTTACCAGCCAAAACGGTCACGTGTTCCATGTAACCAACACCAATGCTATTATCAATCTTTCAGATGTCAGCATTGTAAATAAAGACTCAGATGGAATACTGCTCTCTGTTTGTGCTGATGGTTGGAACGGCGATAATAACATCGCAACTTTAAATGCTGACAATCAGGCTCTTGAAGGTACTATTCTCGTTGGTGATGATTCAGAATTCACTTTGAATCTGACAAATGGTTCAACATTTGAAGGCAACATCGATGGAAATATTACAAATGCTGATGGAGAAACTGTTTCAACTGAAGTAGGAACCGTATCAGTAAGCATTGATTCAGACAGCACATGGACACTTACAGCAGATACTTACGTCACATCTTTTGACGGTGATGCATCAAGTATTATAAGCAACGGATATACTCTTTATGTAAACGGAACTGCACTTACAGGAACAAAGTAATCCATAGTGTGATTTTTATCAAATCAATATAAAAAATCAAAACAGAACCGAGTCCTTACTTATGGGGCTCGGTTTTTGCGTTTTCTTGCCTTTTCACTGACATATATGATAAAATATTTAGTCAGTCGGAGGTTAATATGAGCGCAGATAATAAGCCCAGAAAGCACAGGCATAAAAGACATTATACTTTTATGATCATTTCAGGAGACTCTGATGGAAGTACCAGGCGTCTCCACCTTAATCATTTCAAGACACAACTGCTCGCCTATTGTTCTTTTGCTGTAGTATTGGCTTTATTATGCTACATAATCTATTCAGCAATGACCATTCAGACTCTACGATCTATACAAACTGAACAGAGGCTGCAAATAGAAGAACTAAAGGCTGAAAACAGCACTCTTGAAGCATCCAATGAAACACTGATAACTGAGGAGCAGCAGCTTAGAGCGGCTCTTAATCTAAGACTTGAAAACGAACAGCAATCAGCTGAAGAAGCCGAAACCCTCGCCATTCCAACAGGCTTTCCTTTAACAGGAACAGCTTCAATGACTGCAGCTGTAGATGATACCACTTCTACAACTATAACTAAGATTACTGAAGACAATACAGATACAGCCAAGGGCAACCCTATAGTTTTATTTGAAGCAGCTTCCGGAAGCAATATAATTGCTACAGGAACAGGCACTGTTTTATCTGTAACTACAGATGCCAAGTTCGGAAACATGGTCACCATAGATCATGGCAACGGATATATTACATTCTACCGCAATTCAGGTGATCCACTTGTTTCTGAAGGGGATGCCATAGACAGAGGTGATATCATCTTCGTAGTAAGTGATAACACTACTCTTGGATATCAGATTCAACAGGATGATAAATACATTAATCCTGAAGAACTAATAGAAATCAACGGTTAAATCGGAGGATAATCATGTTCGGAAACAAAAAAGACACAGCCGAAGATAACACATTACTGGAACAGGTTGGAACTATCATTGGCCCCGGCGCAGTAATTGAAGGCCCACTGACAACTAAAGATTCAACCAGAATTGATGGCACTATAAAAGGAAATGTTACTATCTCAGGCGCACTCATTATTGGCCAGGAAGGCAAGGTTACAGGAACCGTTTCAGCACTCAATGTATACGTTGCGGGAGAAGTTAACGGAAACATCACTACCCCACAGGGAAAAATAGAGATCAGCGATACCGGAAAAGTATATGGTGATATTTCATGTAAGGGAATCATCATAGACGAAAACGCAGTATTCCAGGGAAAATGCGAGATGACAGGTTTGGATAAATCTTCAGCCTCCATTGCAAAAGAAAGAGCTGTTGCCGACAAAGAGTCCGGCGAGGGAACCGCTGACGAACCCAAGGCAGAAACAAAGTAATTAATATAATAAACAAGTCTTAAATATAGTATCAAAAACAAAGCCGAGGAATTGAATCACTCCAATTTCCCCGGCTTTGTTTTTTGTAAATAAACTATTACTGCATTCTTTCAAATACTAGTTCGTAACCATCATCACCATAGTTAAGTGAACGATTGACTCTACTGATTGTAGCTGTTGAAGCTCCGGTCTTCTCTGCAATTTCGAGATAGGTCTTATGTTCTCTTAGCATTGAAGCAACCTCAAATCTCTGAGAAAGAGAAAGCAGCTCATTGACAGTACACAAATCCTCAAAGAAACTATAACACTCCTCTTTATTCTGAAGGCAAAGAATTGCGTCAAACAGGTGATCTACTGCATCTGTTCTTATCTTTTTGTTCATATGCCATATCCTCCAATTTCCTTTTATTTTATGTCGCCATAACTTATCAATATTTCGTATAAAATACTTTCGTGCTTAAACATTTTATCACTCTAAATTTGTAAAGTAAAGAGCTAATTTAAATATCGTAAAAGCACTAAAAATTGTAATGATTATACGCAAAATACAAAATATGCGCTTTACTTTTGCACTTAACTGTGCTATTGTAAATTTGTTGTCATAGACAACAGAACGAATATTTTTTTATTTTTAGTGGAGGTATTACAATGAACAAAGGTACTGTTAAGTGGTTCAACAACCAGAAGGGTTACGGCTTCATCTCAGACGAGGCTGGAAATGATGTATTCGTACATTATTCAGGACTCAACATGGAAGGTTTCAAGTCTCTCGAAGAGGGCGCTTCTGTAGAGTATGATGTAATCCAGGGCGAAAAGGGACCTCAGGCCGTAAACGTAAACAAGCTT
>NZ_JAGBLU010000099.1 GCF_017635265.1 Butyrivibrio sp. | reverse complement strand
GCTGAATCCGTGTCCACATGATGGGATTACCACATTTTCATCAAAGAAATACAGCCAGTTTTATGTCCACACGTCGGATTCGTTGCGTAAAATCCTGCCAAAATGATTATTCGTCGTGTCCACTTCTTGGGGTCCATTTTACAATTGTTGTTCTGCCTAAATCCAGTTCTCTTGCAATATAGGCATTGATTTTAAGTAGCAATTTTCTGCTACCATTTGCCATTCCCGCCATATAGGCAGTTTGTCCAACGTAAAATTAACTGCCTATAGCGGCAATACTCGGGATATAGGCAGAACTGATCCCCTAAAATCAACTGCCTACACAAGCGATACTCAGGATATAGGCAGAACTTATCCCTCAAAATCAACTGCCTATAGCGGCAATACTCGGGATATAGGCAGAACTGATCTCCTAAAATCAACTGCCTACACAAGCGATACTCAGGATATAGGCAGAGTTCACCTCACTAAAATCAGCTGCCACTATCACCGAAATTGCACAAGTAACAGAAATCATGCTATAAGTAGCAGATATCACGCTATAAGTAGCAGATATCATGCCACAAGCAGCAAAAATCATGCCACAAGCAGCAGAAAACATGCTATATGTAGTTAAACTTTGGAATATCAGCAGCGAAAAGATTAGGAATCATCGCTGCTTGTCTTTCGAATGAAAGAATAGTAGCAGTCCGCCAGACAGGCGGACCGCAAATAAAACAAGAATAATAGTTCTTCGGAATAACAGTTCCTATAACACTCAGTTTTCGCCGTTATTTGTCTTTGTAAGAAGACAAATGGTTTCACAATGCGAAGTCCACGGGAACTGATCTACAGCCACTGCGCGGCTCATCATGTAACCATTTTCCTGAAGGACTTCAAGGTCTCTGGCAAGAGATGTCGGCTTACAGGAGACATAGATCATATAGTTAACGCCATAGCCAATTATCTTGGAAAGAGCCTTGGGATTGATACCGTCACGCGGCGGATCAAGGATAATAATATCCGGTTTCACCTTAATATCATCAAGAACCTTAAGTACATCACCTGCGATAAATTCGCAATTATCCAAGTGATTAAGCTTTGCATTTTCTCTGGCTGCTTCTACTGCTTCCTCAACGATTTCCACACCGATGACCTTTGTGGCAACCGGAGCCAGTAACTGTGCAATAGTTCCTGTCCCGGAATAAAGATCGTATATTACACCGTCTTCTTTGATGTTTTTCTGATCATAAAGGCTCTGAATATAGCCTCTTACCGTCTGATACAAAATCTCTGCACTAAGGCTATTGGTCTGGAAGAAAGAAAATGGAGTGATTCTGAACTTAAGCCCCAGAAGCTGCTCATAGAAATAATCCTGACCAAACAGAACTTCGGTTCCCTCATCAATAACCGCATCTGCAAGAGAGTCATTTTTTGTGTGAAGGATTCCGGTAATTCTTCCCTCCAGCTCAAGATTTAACAGAGCATCCCTAAAGCCAGAAAGGTCGTGTTCCTCTTTGGTCGTAGTGATGAGATCAATAAGAATATCTCCGGTTCTTACCGCCTTTCTCACAAGAAGGTGTCTAAGATATCCCTCCTGTTTCATCCTATGGTAAAAAGAAATTTCTTTCCTGTCATACATAGGTGAAAAATAATCCAAAGTTGCAGAAAGAATGGCTCTGTAATCATCATCTACTATTCTGCATCCGCTGACGGTTACGATGTCATAAAAGCTTCCCTTTTTATGCATACCAAGACAAAGGGAGCCTCCCATGACCTCATCGCCAAAAGAAAACTCCATTTTATTACGATAGGCAAACTTAATAGGGCTTACTTTTATGCCTTCCCAAGTAAACCTTATAGTATTTCTCTCAACTGCAGGTTTTAGTAAGCTTCTCACCTGCTGTTCTTTAAGTCCAAGCTCCTTAACATAAGGCATCGTAAGATAACTGCATCCACCGCATTTCCCAAAATGAATGCATGGACTTTCTATGCAGTCCGGGGCTTCTTCCAACACTTCTAAAAGTCGTCCCTCTGCCTTTCCATTTCTTACTTTCTGTATCTGCACCGAAACCTTCTGATCAGGAAGAACGCCCTTTACAGCAATCTTCCCGTCAGGAGTTTCAATTATGCCTTTATTAGGGAATTCAACCCTTTTTACAATTCCTGTATAAATCTCTTTTTTCTTCACTTTTTAACTTCTTAACTTTCCTTGATGAAATCATCGTCATCGAAGTCATCTTCGAAATCATCGAAATCATCATCATAATAATCATCTTCAAATTCCGGTGTCATATAGCGGTAAACAAGATATGAAATAATTGCAACCGCTGAAATAGAGCCAAGAACAGCCAGACACCACAGGATCACGTTGGAAGGCTTCTTGGCATTTGCAGCCTCTCTCTTGTCGAGAAGTTCGTTAATACGTGTCATTTCAATAATGTCATCGATCTTTGTTTTTACTTCCATATGTAACCCCTTTCTATAAGAAAAATTGTTAATATCAGTATACCATAATTCTGAAATCAATCATTATCTCACTGAGAATTATAGTCTACTCACATCTTTTTTAATTTTGCAAAAGCTGCATACATTATTTTCTGCCCACAGTCATCAAAATTAACAGTCACTTTATAATCTCTTGGACCTGCCTCCAAGGCTGTAACAGTACCCACACCGTATTTGATATGAGTTACTCTGTCTCCTTCATTGTACTCAGGCTTTGAAGTCTGAATGGGCATTCCCTTTGAAATTCCTGCAAGAGAACCTTTTACATGAGTCTTTGCAGCCGTAGCAATATAGGGCTTATTCTGAGGCACAGCTCTCGGCTTTTTAGGAGCAGGCTTTGCCTTTATTTTGTAGCTGTTTGACAACTGAGAAGCGCTGCTGTCACTTCCAAAGCTCTTATTTTGGTAAGAAGACTTAACGCCAATTCCGCCGTACTCACTGGAGCCTGATCTTTCGTAAGAACTTCCGCTGTACTTATCAGAACCTGATCTTCCATAAGAACTTCTACTGTACTTATCAGAACTGCCAAAGGAATCATCATCCCTATATCTGTCCGATCTTCCGTAAGTATCTTCTACACCTTCATACTCGTCGATAGAATCTCCGTCATCAAAAAGAAATGCGGGCTTATCTGTTTTAGGCTTTGATCTGTCCAAAAGCTCATCCGGAATCTCCGTTACAAATCTGCTGAGCTGATTAAACCATGGTTCTCCCCTTACCATCCTGCGTTTGGCTGCTGACAGGGTAAGGTATTTCTTGGCTCTTGTTATACCAACGTAAGCAAGACGCCTTTCTTCCTCAATCCCTTCAGGATCTGAATCTTCTGTCTGGAGCGTCATATATGAAGGAAAAACATTCTCCTCCATACCGGCGAGGTAGACGTGTTCAAACTCAAGTCCTTTTGCACTGTGAAGCGTCATTAGAAGCACTTTTTCATTGTCGTCTCCGATTTTGTCTATATCCGCTACAAGTGCCACTTCCTCAAGAAATCCGGAAAGAGTCGGCTCTTGAACATCTTCATTTTCCTCATAGGCAGCGATCTTGGAAATAAGCTCATCCACGTTGCCAGCTCTGTCGTTATCTCCACTGTCATCGTCATCATCAAGAGTTTTCAAAAAATCCATATATCCGGTGATATCAATGACATCCTTTAAAAGTTCTTCAAGAGAATAGGATTTCTGCTTGGTTCTGAAGGCTCTGATCATAGTAACAAAATCCTTAAGCTTGGATACACTTCTGCTGACAGCCATTATCTGATCTGCTTCGCAAAGAGCATCAAAAAAACTGATCTGCCTTTCGTCAGCATAATTTTGAACATACTCTATAGTTGTAGCTCCAATGCCCCTCTTGGGAACATTTATTATTCTTTTTACCGCGATATCATCTCTTCCGTTATCAATGGTCTTAAGATATGCCAAAAGATCTTTGATCTCGCGTCTTGAATAGAAGTTCGTACCGCCTACAATGTCATAAGGAATACCTTCATGGACAAATCTCTCTTCTATAAGTCTTGACTGGGCATTAGTTCTGTAAAGAACGGCTGTTTCATTATAAGAGAGCTTACCGTTTCTCTTAAGTCGTCCTATATCGGAAGCTATAAATTCCGCCTCATCATAGGCAGTATCAAACTGCCTAAGGTGAACCATTTCACCATCTTTTTCCTCTGTCCAAAGAGCTTTATCCTTACGTCCGTAGTTATTACTTATAACTGCATTGGCAGCGTTAAGAATCTGCTGAGTAGAACGGTAATTCTGTTCAAGTTTTATAACTGTGGCATCAGGATATACCTTTTCAAAATCAAGAATATTTCTGATATTGGCGCCCCTAAAACGATATATACTCTGATCATCATCACCAACGACACAAAGATTTCTGTACTTGTCAGCAAGAAGTCTTATAAACTCAAACTGCGCATTATTGGTATCCTGATACTCATCCACCATAATATAGCGGAATCTGTCCTGATAGTACTCAAGAACATCAGGATTCTTTTTAAAGAGCTCTACAGTATTATAAATAAGGTCATCAAAATCCATTGCGTTGTTCTTTTTCAGAGCACTCTGATATTCTGTATAAGCCTTGGAAATTCTGACCTTGTTGTACTCATTTTGAGTGTTTAACGCATATTCATTAGTTGAAACAAGATTGTCCTTGCACTTGGAAATACTCCCCATGATGCCGCGAAGCTTAAGGGTTGAGGTTTCAAGCTGATATTTTTTGCAGATATCCTTCATAAGGGACTTGGAATCATCGGTATCGTAAATTGTAAAGTTATTGCCATATCCAAGCCTGTCAGCATATCTTCTGAGAATCCTTACACAGCTTGAGTGAAAAGTTGAAACCCAGATACTTTCCGCACCGAATCCTACAATCTTGTCAACCCTCTCACGCATCTCACCTGCTGCCTTATTGGTAAAAGTAATAGCCATGATATTCCATGGATTGACATTACATTCATCTATCAAATACGCAACTCTGTGCGTCAAAACTCTGGTCTTACCGGACCCGGCTCCCGCAAGTATAAGCACAGGACCATCCGTCTGTAGTACAGCCTTTTTTTGCTGCGTGTTAAGTGTATCGTAAATTCCCATTAAAATAGTTCCTTATTTTCTGTTCTTCTTATCCTTTGACTTGTCTTTCTTGCCGCTTTTTTCGTCATCATCTGCTACGACGTTATCGAGAATCTTTTCTATGAGAAGTTTTTTTACATAAACGTCGTAAGACAAAAGAGTAATGAAAGAAAACATCTGCATACGCTTTCTTTCCTCTTCGGAAATATCCGCATCCTTGTATGTCTCCTGAGCACGGGCATATTTCTTTTTCAGATCTGCCATAACAGGTTCAAGTTCCTCGTTCTGAAGTTCATAGGCAGTCCTATAGATTTCACTTAGATTAAACTCGCCATCGCTTACGTGAAACCTCTCCTTCAAAGGTTTGATAAGCGTCTGTATGTCACTTATAGAGAGTATACTTTTGTAGTAGTAAATGAAAATAAGCAAAATAAGATGATCTTTTGAATACTTTTTCCTGATAGGAGGCGGTAAAAGATCATTCTTGGCATAATTATTGATCATGGTCTTAGTCAGTATCTTGTCCGTATCAGGGTACCTTGTGGTCTTTTTCAGCCTCTCATCCATAAATGTCGTGAGCTGGTCCATATAAAGATCAATACCGGGCAAATCGGAAAGAGAAATCGTATCAATTCTCCCCAAAGAAGCCATTACACTATTTAAAAGATCATCATTATCGATAGTCATCTCATTTTCCTCGTTTAGTCTCTTGCGCTAACTGTCGCATTTCTCTTGCATTCTGAAGGCTGGCATCTGTAAGCATATCACCTCCAAGGAGTCTTGCAAGCTCTTTTTCACTATCTTCTCCGGAAAGCTTGTAAATGTTGGTTACAGTACGTCCATCTTCAAGCCCCTTTTCAATCATAAAGTGAGTATCAGCCATGGCCGCAATCTGCGGAAGATGCGTGATGCATATTATCTGATGCTCATTTGAAAGCTCCCCAAGCTTCTTGGAGACCTTCCATGCTGTCTTACCGCTAATTCCTGCATCTATTTCATCAAAAATAAGTGTGCCTATGTCATCTTTATCCGCAACTACTGTCTTTAATGCCAGCATAATTCGTGAAAGCTCACCGCCGCTTGCTATCTGGTCCATAGCTCGCATGCTCTCCCCCGGATTGGTAGAAATCATGAACTGAGCATCGTCATAACCTTTTGCGGAAATTTTTTCTTCATCACTTGTTATCTTTATCTCAAGCTTTACATCTATAAAATTCAGGTCAACAAGTGCCTCTGTCAAGCTTTTCTGAAGAACTTTGGCATGCTTTCTCCGGATATCGGATATCTTTTTACATAGAGAAAGAACTTCCTCTTTCTTGGATGAAATTTCAGCAAGAATCTTGTTTCTGTTGGCATCAAGGTCGCTTAAAGCCTCAAGTCTTACAAGCTTTTCATTGTAATACTCAAGAACCTTTTCCAAAGTTCCGCCGTATTTGTCCTTAAGATGATTTAAGGTATTGAGACGCTCTTCTGTATTTCTGTAGTCCTCATCATCAAATTCCAGATCATCAAGATATCCTGAAAGAGCATGATTAAAATCTGTTAAAAGATTCTCTATATCAGAAAGCTGATTTAAAAGATCCTCAATTTCATTGTCATAGGACGCAACAGATGAAAGCTCTCTCACTGCCCTTCCTATCATATCGGATGCATTCTCATCACCATCACCCGATCCGGTCATAGAAGACACAACGGAAACAGCTTCTGAAATTTTCCTGCTGTTGACCATCTTGTGATATCTGCTCTCAAGCTGTTCATCTTCTCCGGGAACTATGGAAGCTTCTTCAATCTCCCCGGTCTCAAACTCTAAAAGTTCCTGTTCTCTAAGTCTTGCAGCTTCATCAATATTGGTACTTTCAAGACTCTTTTCAAGCTCTTTTAGCTCCGAATATCTGTCTGAAAGCTTATCTAAATATGGTTTTAGCTCATCCAAACAATAATCATCAAGAATCTCCATGTGTTTCTTCTTGTGAAGAAGTTCCTGATGATCGTTCTGTCCATGAATGTTTATAAGAACACTTGCTATATCCTTAAGTTGTCGTGTTGTAACTGTTTCACCACATACCTTGGATATGCTTCTGCCCTGCATTATTTTTCTCTGGATCACTACATTTCCGTCATCTTCAACAGGTACATCCATATCCAAAAGAAGCTTCTTTTGAAGCTTATTCTCAACTCCGAAAACAAGCTCCACAAGTGCATACTCTTCCCCTGTTCTTATAAGGCTTCCGTCTGCCTTTGCGCCAAGTGCCAGATTTACCGATCCAAGTATTACTGACTTACCTGCGCCTGTTTCTCCGGTTAAAATGTTTAAACCCTTTGAAAACTCAATCTCCTGCTCCTTAATAAGGGCAAGATTCTTAACATGTAAACTATATAACATACTTTTCTCCTCCAAACAGAGGACCCCGCCGTAAAACTAATCTATCAGTTTCTTCCCATCAGAGAGCGCAGCTCTTCCATTGTTTCAACTGCCTCTTCACTGGTCTTAATAGCAATCATTATAGTGTCATCACCTGCAATGCATCCAATTATCTGTGGAAAATCCAAAGCATCAATGGCCGTTGCAAGAGCCATTGCCATACCTGACACCGTTTTTATTACAAGCAGATTCTGAGCAACATCCATACTCACAAATCCGGCTTTTAACACACTTACATATTTATCCTGCATTACATCGCTGTCTGCAGTTGTATATACATATTTATATTTACCGTCTTCCGTAGCCTGTTTGGTAAGCTTCATTTGCCTTATATCTCTGGATACAGTAGCCTGGGTAACGTCATATCCAGCTTCTTTTAAAAGAGCCGCCAGCTGTTCCTGCGTTTCTACAACATTTGACGCTATAATCTCAATTATTTTGTCATGTCTGTTTCTTTTCATTTCTAACCACCTTCCCCTTAAAGAATAATTATCTGAATTTTTCCCCCAATACTTCCAAAAAGCTTACTCTGTTCAGCTTTAAAATTTTAGTAGTCTTACTGGATTTTTTTATACCAATACGATCTCCTGCCGTCATTTCAATAATTCCGCTTCCGTCAAAAGAAGCTACGACCTTCTGATTAAGTCCGCCTCTGAACTTTCCGATTCCCACTTCTATTTTGGTATCGGCAGAGAGCACGAGACTCCTTGAATTAAGGGTATGCGGGCAGATCGGTGTTATGAGAATCATATTGGCTGACGGTTCAACAATCGGCCCGCCTGCCGACATATTGTAGCCGGTAGAGCCTGTTGGAGTAGAAACAATTATTCCATCTGCATGATAGCTGCACAAAAGCAAATCATTTACATATATTTCGTAGTCAACCGCTGTTATTGAAGAATATCTCGTAATTGCAATGTCATTAAGGCAGTACCCTTCCTGACCGTTCATACTTCCATAGAGCATCATTCGATCCTCTATTTCATACTTTCCTGCAAGGATTCTTTCCAAAGCGTCGTCTATACCGCTCTTTTCAACTTCGGCCAGATATCCCAATGTTCCAAGATTTACACCAATAAGAGGAATATCAAGTCTGGCTGCGCTTCTTGCTGCCTGAAGCATAGTCCCGTCTCCACCAAGAACGATACAGCAATCCGAATCTTCGGGAATAAAGCTCTTGAACTCTTTTCCTGTGTGTTTATCGTCTCTAATCTTGGTACTCTCTGCTACAACACACTCTTTTCCGTTTTTCTCCAGATACTCTTTTATGTAATTAGTTATATCCAGATTTACATCTTTACTTCTATTAGTGACAATGCAAAAATTGTGCATCTTTATTCCCCAACGTTTTTATCAAGTTTTCCATGAGCCTTAAGAACTGTCTCTTCTATGAGTTTTTCCATAGAAGACTCATGGGATATTCCGCTTTTTTCTTCTACAATCTCTGACAGCTTTTTCTCGCCATCAGCCTCGCTAAGATCTTTAGTCTGATCGTTCATCTCAGGATTTTTCCTTATGTGTATAAGGTACTCAATGTTCCCCTCAGGTCCCTTTATAGGAGAATAATCCAAATGAAGCACATCAAATCCTGCTATTCCCACAAAATCCATTATTTTGTGTATAACTTCTTCATGAACCTTGGGCTCTCTTACAACTCCTTTTTTACCAACCTTATCTTTCCCTGCTTCAAACTGAGGTTTAATGAGACATACCATCTCTCCTCCATCCTTTAAAAGCCTTCTTGCGGGTAAAAGAATCTTTGTAAGAGATATAAATGATACATCACAGGATGCAAAATCCAAATCATCATCTATATCATCTCTGACCATGTATCTGAAATTTGTTTTTTCCATACAGACAACTCTTGAATCATTTCTAAGCTTCCAATCCAGCTGTCCGTGTCCCACATCTACAGAATAAACCTTAACTGCTCCATTTTGAAGCATACAATCTGTAAATCCACCGGTTGATGCACCAATATCCATACAGACTTTTGATTCCAAAGAAAAGCCGAAATTATTAACTGCCTTTTCTAGTTTAAGACCACCTCTGCTCACATACGGAAGTGTATCGCCCTTAACTTCAAGACTTGTTATTTTGGTTTCATCAAAGGTTGTACCCGGCTTATCTTCCCTTTGTCCATTGACAAAAACGTCTCCCGACATTATAAGTGCCTTTGCTTTTTCTCTTGAAGATGCCAATCCTCTGTCAACCAAAAGCACATCCAGTCTTGATTTTTCTTTTGCCATAAAAATTACCTTTGTATTTCTTTCATAATTCTATCTGCTATAGACTCTGCGTCGATTCCAAGCTCTTTTCTGAGCTTGTCAACACTGCCGTGAGTCACGAATTTATCCGGTATAGCTATCTGCAATACGTTGCAGTCGAGCCTGTTGTCATCTATATAAGCCCTGACTTTCTCGCCCAGACCGCCGCTTGAGACATTCTCTTCCATAGTCACAAAGAGCTTGTGGTTTTTTGACGCAATGTGAATGTATTCGGTATCTATCGGCTTAACAAATCTTGCATTTACAAGACTGCATTTAAGCCCACTGTTTTTAAGAATTTCTCTTACTTCTTCGCCTATTTTTACCATGCATCCTACAGCAAAAAGACAGATATCTTTTTCCTCATAAATAGGCTCGCATTTACCAAGTTCTACTGCAGCCCTGAAATCCTTAAGCCCATCATAAGCATTTCCTCTGGGATATCTTATGGCAATGGGAGCACCAAAGTTCACTGCAAATTTGAGCATATCAGAAAGTTCCCATTTATTCTTGGGAGCACAAATTGTCATATTAGGCATAGATGAAAGATATGATAAATCAAAAATGCCCTGATGAGTCTCACCATCACTTCCAACAAGTCCTGCCCTGTCTATCGCAAAAACCACAGGAAGCTTTTGAAGGCAGACATCTTCCATTATCTGATCGTAAGCTCTCTGTAGGAACGATGAATAAACTGCAAATACCGGTTTATAGCCTCCGGCAGCCATTCCTGCAGCAAAAGTAACAGCGTGTTCCTCAGCTATTCCTGCATCGATAAATCTGTCAGGATACATATTTCTAAACCTTTTTAAGCCTGTACCGTCAGCCATTGCCGCTGTAATAGCAACAACCTTTTCATCCCTGCCCCCAAGCTTACACATAACAGTACTAAAAATATCCTGATAATTGGATGTTGTTCTTGGGTTTCTGGGTAGTCCGTTTTCAATAATGAACGGCTCCGTACCGTGGAATCTGGCAGGATGCCTTTCAGCAGGTTCATAGCCTTTGCCCTTCTTGGTCATGACATGGATCATTACTGCTTTTTTTACCTTTTTTGCCTCTTTTATAACCTTAACAAGATCTGCGGTATTATGACCATCTACAGGTCCAAGATAAGTTATTCCGAGATTTTCAAACACCATTCCCGGCACAAAAAGCTGTTTAAAACTGTTCTTGGCTCTTCTGATATTATCTACGACTTTTGTATTGGTGCGCAGCTGGGCATAAACGTCTTCTTTCAGATTAAGGTATCCTTCCGCTGTTCTTACAGAGTTGAGGTACTTTTTCATACCTCCGACACTCTCTGAAATAGACATTTCATTGTCATTTAAAATAATGATGAAATTAGTCTCAAGCTTGGCTGCATTATTAAGAGCTTCGTAAGCAAGACCACCAGTAAGAGATCCGTCACCTATAACTGATACCACCGTATAGTCTTCTTTATTCAGATCTCTGGCTTTTACCATTCCAAGACCTGCAGAAATAGAAGTAGAACTATGGCCTGTGTCAAATGAATCCGTATCGGATTCACATCTTTTGGGGAATCCACTCATTCCGCCAAACTGCCTGAGTGTATCAAATTTATCTTTTCTTCCTGTAAGAATTTTGTGAGTATAGGACTGATGTCCCACGTCCCATATTATCTTATCTTCAGGAAGATCCAAAGCTGCGTGAAGCGCCATGGTAAGTTCAACAGTTCCAAGATTAGAAGCAAGATGTCCGCCTGAAACAGATATCTTTTCAATCAAAAACTCTCTAATTTCCTGAGCAAGCTCCGGGTACTTGGACTGTGGAATATTTTTTATATCGCCTGTCTTGTTTATCTCATCTAGAAGCATAACTTCCACCTACCTAAATAATCTGTCTGATCCGCCATTTATACTGCCAATGAACTGTATAATACAGTAACTATATTACTTTTTTCTGTAGATCATATACTGAAAAAGCTCATCAAGAAAAGATCCTTCAAATCCCATATCTTTAAGAAAACCGCTTGCCTGATCCGAAAGTTCTTTTACCTTTGCCTTGGCATTTTCCATTCCGTAAAGGCTTACATAAGTACTTTTTTTGTTCTTCTCATCAGAACCAATAGGCTTTCCAAGTTCTTCCAATGTACCCTCGATATCCAAGATATCATCCTGAATCTGAAAAGCAATTCCCACGCTGCTTCCGATTCTTTCCATTTTTTCAACCTTTTCCTTGTCAGCGCCACCTAAAACCGCACCGATCATAAGACTTGACTCTATGAGAGCACCTGTCTTATTTTCATCAATATATGAAAGCACATCTCTCATTTCCTTATCAGAAAGTCCTGTGGCATTCTCAGCCATTATATCAGCACACTGACCGCCAACCATTCCGTAAATACCGGCTTTATTGGCAAGAATACTCAAAGCTGCAAGATATCTGTTTGAAGTCTCTCCGTCATAGTCAGAGCAGCCTTTACCATTTATGGCACCACCAATGGCCGTTTCAAAAGCATAGTTTAAAAGACCGTCACCTGCAAGGGTTGCCATCCCTGCGCCATATACGGCATGAGTTGTCTTTCTTCCTCTTCTGTACTCGTCGTTATCCATTGCAGGAAGGTCGTCATGAACCAGAGAATAAGTGTGTATCATCTCAATAGCTGCCAGAAAAGGATTAATAATGCTTTCATCAAACTTATCGCCTGCAAAGAGCCTGTAAGACTCAAGCATCATGATAGGTCTTATCCTCTTTCCACCTGCCAAAAGAGAATAATTCATAGCCTCAAATACGCGCTTTGCATATCCTTCTTCTTTAGGTAAAAAAGTCTTTATAACATCTGAAACAACAGCGCTTTTTTCTTCAAGGCGCTTTGCAAAACTATCACCGCTCATTTATTCAAAATCCTCCAGATTGCCATCTGCCGCTATCTTCTGAACCTTTTGTTCAACTTCCTCAATAGCCTCATGGCAGTATTTAAGAAGCTCCATTCCTTCCCTGTACTCTTTAAAAGAGTCCTCAAGAGAAATGTCTTCCTTATCAAGAGATTGTATTTTCTTTTCTATTTCAGAAAAAGCCTCTTCTATTGAAAGCTTTTTTTCCTCTGTATTGTCATTCTTCTTTGCCATATGATAAAACCTTTGTTCCATCAACTGTGCCGGTTATGATTCCATCGGTAACATATATATTCAGCTTGTCACCTTCCTTAACCAGATCTATACTTTTAATATTTTTGCCGGACTCATCTGCTACATAGGAATATCCCCCTTTAAGCCTGTCAAGTGGCGACATCCCCTTTAGTTTCTCAATATCTATGTTTAACCTGTGCCTGTATAAGGAAATTTTCTTGTCAATTTTGGAATTCAAGCTATCTTCCAGCTTATCTGCTCTTAAAAGCCTGTCCCTTATTCTTCCCATAGGACTTAACAGCCTTAAATTCTCTTTGTATCTGTTTTCAGACAGTTTCATTTCTTTTATCCTGCTTTCCATGCTTTTGGTCAGGGTAAAAGCGTAGTCTCCTAAATCCTGAAGAAAGCGATCATATTCATATACCGCAAGCTCTGCAGCCGCAGAAGGAGTCGGAGCTCTTTTGTCAGAAACATAGTCAGCGATTGTTGTATCGGTCTCATGACCAACTGCAGATATAATTGGAATCGGACAATCAAATATTGCCTGAGCAACATTCTCCTCGTTGAATGCCCAAAGATCTTCGATAGAACCTCCACCACGTCCAACGATCATTACATCCACATTTTTCTCTGTCAGAGCATTTATTCCTCTGACTATACTCTCAGAAGCTTCTGCACCTTGTACTATGGCGGGATAAAGAATTATATGAACATGCGGATTTCTACGAGTAGCCACATTTATTATATCCCTCACTGCCGCACCAGTAGGAGCTGTAACTATCCCAAGAGTCGTTATGTATTTGGGAATAGGCTGCTTATATTCTTCTGCAAACATGCCGGATTCAGCTAGCCTTTTCTTTAGCTCTTCATATTTCTCATAAAGAGCTCCGGCGCCGTCAAGTTCAATTCTTCTGGCATAGAGCTGATATTTCCCATCTCTTTCAAATACATCTACTGTTCCGCTGGCCTTTACCTGCTGTCCCTCTTTCATCAAAAAAGAAAGACCGCCTCTCTCTTTATCTCCCCGGAACATTACACAAGAAATAGCACCACCGCCATCCTTTAGCGTAAAATAAATATGTCCGGATGAGTGGTACCTTAAATTACTCACTTCCCCCTTAATGGTAATCGTCCTAAGAAGGAAGTCCTGAGTAAACATATTTTTAATGTATGCATTAACCTGTGTGACTGTATACTCACTGCGCAAATTTAGCTAACACTCCATTTACAAAAGCAGGTGAACCATCCTGTCCAAACTTCTTGGCAAGTTCTACCGCTTCATTTATTGCTACACCTGTAGGAACGCTCTCGTCATATTTAATCTCATAGACAGCAAGACGTATGATAGTAAGATCAACTTTAGCCATACGTTTAGTATCCCATCCTGATGTAGCGGCATTTATTGCTTCATCAATCTCGGGAAGCTTTTCAGCAATCTTTTCATATTTCTCTCTTATCTGATCAGCATCCTTTTTGGAAAACTCTTCATCACTAACTGTTGTAAAAAGCTCTTCCTGTTCTGCCATTTCTTCAATGGAATTAAACTCAACACGAAAAAGCAGCATAAATATCTGCTCTCTCAGTAAACTTCTATTCATCACATTTTTCCTATTCTATAAAAATATATGGTTTAATCAGGCCTTAGGCATTGTAATACCGGCTATTCTGATATTAACATCAGTAACTTCAAGACCGGTCATGTTCTCGATTGAAGCCTTTACTTTTGTCTGTGCCTGCTGGCAGGTTGCCGGAATATTGTATCCATAAGCCATCATAAGTGCCAGATCAACCTTGACATCAGATGCATTTATCATAACTTTGGCACCCTTGGAAAGATTTTTACGACTTACTTTTTCAAGAATATCGCTTGTATAATTACCGGCCATAGCTGAAACACCATCAACTTCAAGAGCTGCAAGAGCTGCAATTCTGGCTACTACGTCATCTGCGATCTTAACAGATCCGATCTCTGCAATTTCTTTTCCCATTACTTGTCACCTCATTTTTTTACAATCATGAATCATTATACCATAATTCTAAGCTCAATAATACTTCACTAAGCGAGTCAGTATACCATATTTCTAAGCTCAATAATACTTCACTAAGAATTATGGTATCCTTATCGCTAAGTTCGAAAATACCTCACTAAGCGAGTCAGTATACCATATTTCTAAGCTCAATAATACTTATTCACCGCCGCTACTACAGCCAAAAGATTATTGTATTGGTATCTGCAAAAGTGGTGTAGGATACGGAAGCTGTATCTCCCTGCATATATTCAAATACCTTTCTGGCAGTTATCAATTCAGAAAACATACTATCGTATACTTCCTGATTCGCACATTTTATGGTCACATTGTTACTTCCGTCTTTGTACCTTCTGTCAAAAAGGTCCTTTACAAGAGACATTTCTGCTGATGTAAAGTACTCATCTTCACGCACATAATAATTATCTGCCATGCTGGAACAATTCGGCATATCAATAGTATCTGAAATTGTGTGATTCCTTAAAATATCAGCAGTAGTGACATTCAGATAATCATAGTTCACAGCAGGAAGCTTTGTTGCATCCGCGCTTTCACCGTTGGTTGTCTGATAAGAGGAATCTCCCCAGGTAACATCAATATAATAATAAGCGTCATTGCATTTTACAAGATTCCATGCATGTCTGATACCCTTTGAATTCTTGGTATCTACAGTACCTGTAACCAATGTACATTCAATTCCAAGTTTATTTAAAAGAAGCTGTGCAGCCTTGGAATATCCATTGCATACGCTTCTGCCATTTATAAAGACAGAGCATATATTCTGATTATCCGGAGATTCTATATCATATTCAGTATTGGAGATAAGATAATCATAAATATACTTAATGGCATAGTAATCATCTTCAGAAGATGGAGCATTTGCAAGGCATTTATTTACTGCCTCATTTACAGCAAGCTGTTTCTCTTCTACCTGATCCTTGTTATAAGTATAATTGCCGGTAAAAGAAATCTTGGTTATAACATTGTCGATAGTATAATTCGTGTAATGATATCCATCAACATAAAAAATTTCAGGGTGGTCTGCCATTACATACTCAAAAACCTGCTCTATCGCTTCGTCGCTTGTAGTTGAAACAATGATATCCGAAGCAAGATTCTGCAATATTACAAGCATTTCCACATACAAAGTCTTTCCGGCTTCTGTAAGCCTTTCATAAGCATAAAGCCCTTCCTGACTTTTTTTTATGTTTTCTATGCCGTTATCGGATAGCCCTATTTCTTCTCTTTCTCTTGCCTCTTCCTCATCGGTTTCTTTTGAAATCACAGTACCTTTAGCCGGTTTGGAATAAATTTTGGAATCAGCGCTTGCATCTTGGGCAGAGCTATCAGAAGTATCTTCTATTGTCACTTCATCTATTCTGACCTCAGCATATGAAGTTGCGGCATTGGCTGCAGATTCAGCCAAATCCTCCACAATTTCCAAACTCATTTCAGTAGTCGATGCAGCAGTTACTTCCGGTATAGCCTCATTTGAAGAATACACCGGATTATCAAGTTTGGAATCCTTAAGGCCGAGAGCCTCAAGATATTCATCAAGACTTGAATACTGACAACCCGAAAGACTGCCTGTGACAAGCACCATTGCTAATACTGCAGCTGCTATTCTTTTTGTTTTTCCAAGACCTTTCCCCAAATGTTCCCCCTCCAATTGTGAAATAGCTTTAATTCTTTTTGAACTCGGAAAGAATAAGTCCCTTGTTTCTCTCAATAGTCATGCCTACACTCCACTCATTAATAAACAATAGAAGTGGTCTGTCGTGCATATCTTTGATTTTTTTCATATCAGACGTGCCTACAAGTGTTGACATATCTATATCCTGATTATCAACCCATCTTATATACTCATATGGAAGATTCTCAAGGATTATATCAACATTGTACTCGCTTTGGAGCCTAAACTTCAATACATCAAACTGAAGAACACCAACTACACCAACAATAATTTCTTCAAGACCTGTGTTGTACTCCTGGAATATCTGAATGGCACCTTCCTGCGCAATCTGGGTAATTCCCTTAACAAACTGCTTACGCTTCATGGTATCCACCTGTCGAACCCTTGCAAAATGCTCAGGAGCGAAAGTCGGAATTCCCTCGTATACCACATTGTCTTTAGGCATACAAATAGTATCACCAATAGAGAAAATACCGGGATCAAACACACCCATAATATCTCCTGCGTAGGCTTCACTTAAAATCTTTCTCTCATCAGCCATAAGCTGCTGAGGCTGGGAAAGTCTCATAACCTTACCGCTCTGAACGTGCTTTACTTCACTATTTGCATCATAGCGACCTGAACAGATTCTCATGAATGCAACTCTGTCTCTGTGAGCTTTGTTCATGTTGGCCTGAATTTTAAAAACAAAAGCCGTAAAATCTCTCTCAAAAGGATCTATAAGCTCTCCGTCAGAAGACTTACGACCTGTAGGAGGAGTAGCCATTTTAAGGAAATGATGCAAAAACAACTCCACACCAAAGTTCTGAAGAGCTGAACCGAAAAATACCGGAGTAAGCTCTCCTGCACGTACTTTATCAATATCGTACTCTGCTCCGGCACCGTCAAGAAGCTCAATTTCACCCTGCAGCTTTTCAAATGCATCCTGTCCTATCTCACTGTCAATAGCAGCCTTGTCATTGAGATCAATAAAAGTTTCTTTTCCTTCTTTAGTACCCTTTTGTGTCTCAGAGAAAGTAACTATATGCCCTTCTCTTCTGTCATAGATTCCCTTGAAATTCTTACCTGAACCAATAGGCCAGTTCATAGGGCATGTTGCAATGCCAAGATTGTTCTCAATATCATCCAAAAGGTCAAAAGTATCTTTGGCATCACGATCCAGCTTGTTAATAAAAGTAAAAATCGGAATATGACTCATGGCACAAACTTTAAAGAGTTTTCTTGTCTGAGCCTCAACACCCTTACTGGCATCAATTACCATGACTGCAGAATCCGCAGCCATAAGAGTTCTGTAGGTATCCTCTGAGAAATCCTGATGTCCGGGCGTATCAAGAATGTTGATACAACACCCTTCAAAATTAAACTGAAGAACTGAAGATGTAACTGAGATACCTCTCTGTTTTTCAATTTCCATCCAGTCTGATACCGCATGTCTTGCTGTTGCCTTTCCCTTGACGCTGCCGGCCATATTTATAGCTCCTCCATAAAGAAGGAACTTCTCGGTAAGAGTCGTCTTACCAGCGTCAGGATGGGAAATTATCGCAAAAGTACGGCGCTTATTTATCTCACTAATTGTTTCTTTTGTATTACTCATTTCAAAATCCTTTTACTAAAACATTTACCGGTTGCTCACATCACAAATTGATACTCAATCAAGCATCCTAACTTCATCACAAATCACCACTCAATCAAGTGTCCTAACTTCATCACAAATCAACACTCAATCAAGTGTCATTAAAGATTATCAAACACATAAATAGACGCAAGCCTTCATGTTTACACACTTGGACTGCTTTAGAAAACGTTGGTACTTAGGCGGCGTTTTTCGACGCCTTAGTACCACTACGTTTTCTATAGAGTGAGAACGTCAGTCCAATGGGTAAACTTGAATCTTGCGTCACTTAACCTTAGTTCAGTCTTTAGGACAATCCTTGATTGAGAAGCTTATTCTTCCCATCTTATCCTTGCCAAGGCAGATAACTCTTACAGTATCTCCAAGTGTAAGAACATCTTCAACATGGTCAATTCTCTCTTTAGATACCTTGCTGATGTGAACCATACCCTCTTTGCCCGGAGCAAATTCAACAAATGCGCCGAACTCCTTGATGCTTACAACCTTACCTGTAAAGATCTGATCTTTCTCGAAGTCTGTAACAATAACATTGATCATGTTTACAGCTTCTGCAATCTTATCCTTATCTTCTCCGCAAACAGAAACCTGTCCATCATCTGTAATATCAATCTTAACACCTGTTCTGGCAATGATCTCGTTGATTGTCTTTCCACGCTGCCCAACAACATCACCAATCTTCTCAGGATCAATCTGCATAGAAACAATCTTAGGAGCATACTTGGAAACTTCCTTACGTGGCTCGGCAATTGCTTTGCTCATGCACTCATCCATAATAAAGAGTCTTGCCTCACGACACTGTGCAATGGCAGTCTCAACGATAGGCTTTGTAAGACCGTGAATCTTGATATCCATCTGGATAGCTGTGATACCGTCTCTTGTTCCTGTTACCTTAAAGTCCATATCACCGAAGAAATCTTCAAGTCCCTGAATATCTGTGAGCACAATGAAATCATCATCTGTATCACCGGTTACAAGACCGCAGCTGATACCTGCAACCATCTTCTTGATCGGAACACCTGCAGCCATAAGTGACATACATGATGCACATGTTGAAGCCATAGATGTTGATCCGTTTGACTCAAATGTCTCTGATACAGCACGGATTGCATATGGGAACTCATCAACACTTGGAAGAACCGGAAGAAGTGCTCTCTCTGCAAGAGCTCCGTGTCCGATTTCTCTACGTCCCGGTCCTCTTGAAACCTTTGTTTCACCTACTGAATAAGCAGGGAAGTTGTACTGATGAACATATCTCTTATCTGCTGCATAAGAATCAAGTCCTTCAACCTTCTGAGCCTCTGAAAGAGGTGCAAGTGTTACAACATCACAGATCTGTGTCTGTCCACGAGTGAACATAGCACTTCCGTGTACTCTAGGAATAAGATCAACCTCAGCTGAAAGTGGTCTGATCTGCTTTATGTCACGTCCGTCTGGTCTCTTGTGATCTTTAAGGATCATCTTACGAACTGTCTTTTTCTCGTACTGATAGATTGCTTCACCAAGGATTGCAAGCCACTCTTCGTTGTCTGCAAACTTCTCTGTGAGTCTGTCTGTAATCTCGGCAATGTTAGCTTCTCTTGTCTGCTTATCATCTGTAAATACAGCCTTTTCCATTTCTTCAGGCGGAACAACTTCTTTGATTGCTGCAAAAAGTTCCTCCGGAACTGCACAGCTTGTATATTCGTGTTTTGGCTTACCAACCTCAGCAACAATTCCTTTAAAGAACTCGATAATCTGAAGGTTTACGTCATGTGCCTTATAGATGGCTTCCTTCATCTTTTCTTCAGGAATCTCGTTGGCACCTGCCTCAATCATGATTACCTTCTGTCCTACAGATGCAACTGTGAGCTTAAGATCACCTGTATTCCACTGCTCCTGTGTAGGATTGACAATAAGTTCTCCATCAATCATACCGATCTGTGTCATTGCACATGGACCATCAAAAGGAATATCAGAGATTGATACTGAGATTGAAGCCCCCAGCATAGCAAGGAGTTCAGGACGGCACTGAGGATCAACTGCCATAACCATAGTCTCAATTGTTACATCATTTCTATAATCCTTAGGGAAAAGAGGACGCATAGGACGATCGATAACGCGGCTTGTAAGAATAGCGTTTTCAGAAGGCTTGCCCTCTCTCTTATTGTATCCACCCGGGAATTTACCTATAGCATAAAACTTCTCACCATACTCTACTGAAAGAGGAAAGAAATCAATTCCATCCCTTGGTTTAGCAGAAGCTGTTGCTGTACATAAAACTGTTGTGTCTCCATACTGCATGAAAGCGCAGCCATTTGCCTGTTTTCCGACTTTGCCGATCTCAACCTTAAGTGTACGGCCGGCAAGTTCCATTGAATAAGTCTTTACCATTTTTTCTCCTTCTACTGCTCATCCGCAGTCCATCATCTGCAATTCATCTCACGGAATTATCTCTAGGAAACTACATGTACTTCAGGTGCGTGTGCAGTTTAAACATTATTATTGACATATGGTTTTCAAGGTCATAATAAAAATCATGGAATCACAATCTTTATTATAACTTTGAATCCATACATCATTGTTTCATAAAACTAAAATTTTTATAACAGGAAATTCTAAAGATTTTCCTAATTATGCAAAAAACGGAATAGGCTGATGAATATACATCAGCCTTATCCCGTCTTCTTTAACAGATTACTTTCTAAGACCAAGGTCTGCGATAAGCTTACGATAAGCTTCGATATCCTTCTTCTTAAGGTATCCGAGAAGGCTACGTCTCTGACCTACCATCTTAAGAAGACCTCTTCTTGAGTGGTGATCCTTAGGGTTCTTATCAAGGTGAGCATTGAGCTCCTTAATTCTCTCTGTAAGGATAGCTACCTGAACCTCCGGTGAGCCTGTGTCGCCTGCTGTTCTTGCAAACTTGCTGATTACTTCTGTTTTCTTTTCTTTTGAAATCATTTCTTTTCTCCTTATAAATAATAATTCCTCCTAATACGCAGATAAAGGTTGGAGTATCCTGCATCCGAGTATAAGGTAGTCTGTTACCGTTGTCTGAACATTAAGTCAGCAACTAACATATGATAACATAGAAAGCAGATTATGTAAAGCAACTTCTCAATCCTCAGACAATTGCCCGTCTATAATATGCACTATTCTGGTTGCGTTTTTTGCAACATTCAAATCATGTGTGATCATAACAATAGTATGCCCCATTTCGTTAAGATCCTTAAACAGCTTAAGAACATCCTGACCGCTTGATCTGTCAAGGGCTCCGGTAGGTTCGTCCGCCAAAAGAATTGCCGGCTCTCCCACAAGTGCTCTTGCTATGGAGACACGCTGCTTCTGACCTCCTGACAATTCATTTGGTTTGTGACGCAGTCTGTGGTCAAGTCCCAAGAGTTTTATAGTATCAAGGCACTTATCTTCTGCTTCCTGTGTGGTCATTCCTCTTACAATAAGCGGCATTATGATATTCTGAAGGATATTGTAGGTAGGAATCAGTTGATAATTCTGGAAAATAAACCCTATCTCCTTATTCCTGATATTTCCAAGATCCTGCTCTTCCATCGTATGAATGGCCTGTCCATCAAGATAATACTCCCCTGTATCCGTGATGTCCATGCATCCTATTATATTCATCAGGGTTGTCTTACCTGAACCGGAAGGTCCTAAAATAGCCACAAACTCCCCTTCGTCAACATTGAAGTTTATATTTTTTAATATCTGCACCTTATCCTCTCCAAGATCAAAGCCTTTACAGATATTAACCATTTTGATCATGCTCATGGCATTTCCTCACTCAATCACCCAAATTTTATCAATTATCTCTGTTCCCTTTTCCAAAGCTATAGCTATTACATTTTCCTTTGAAAGAGACGTAAAGGTTGCACTGGTTCCCAGCTTTGTAATCACCTTTGTTCCGACAGGAATCTGATACAATGCTGTTTCACCTGTAGAAACATAAGAAGATTCATTACTAAAACCTCCTCTTTCATTTTCTTTTGCCTGATCTGTATTCTCACTTACAAGGCTTACATTAATATTGTTGCCGACAATAGAATCAATTTGCGCATATACAAGTTCCTGATCTTCAGAAATTTTTATTTGTGCCTCGGAATTTTTCTGAGCCTGCACGTTCTGATAAAACCGATATCCTGTAAATGATGCAATGGCAATAACCAAAACTACCGAAATAATAATAATGATTTTTTTCCTCTTTTGCTTCTTTCTGGCTTCCTGAAGTGCTTTGTATTCTCTTGCCTTCTCCTGTATTTTTCTGTCCTCGGCAAGTTCCCTTGCAAGTTCAGGATCATCTTCGAAAATTTTATCTGATGCAATTTCACCGAGAGCTGCATCTTCAGTCAAAAGAGCTTTCTTTTCTTCAGAGGTTTCTTTTATCTTACGATTTTTATTAGTTTCTTTTTCCATAGCTTATCCTCTTTATTCCTGATTAAGAGCCACAATCGGCACAAGAATTGATGCCTTGTATGCAGGATAAAAACCAAATACCGTACCGGTAAATACACCGAACAGAAGGGATAAAACGGCGCCTGCCACTGACAAAGAAACTGTCATATCAAAGCTCTCAATTATCGGGGTAAGCCCGATTGCACATAAAACTCCCACAATCGAACCGATCAGCGAAATAGTACTTGCTTCCAGAAGGAATTCCAAAAGAATATCCTTCTGACTGCATCCTATGGCCTTTAAAATACCAATCTCATTTGTACGTTCTTTTACCGATACAAATAAGACATTCATGATTCCAATACCTCCGACCACAAACACTATGGCAGCCATAGCATACAAAAGAAGTGTAAGTGTTCTGTTTGACTGATTTGCTGCCTCCATTTTGGAACCGGCATCGGATATTGTAAAAGTTGCATTGGGATAAGACTCTCCAAGAACAGTCTCAATATTTGTTTTAATCGTATCAACCTGATTGGTATCCTCAGCTATAACTGTAATTGTAGGACTTATATCAGTACCGGTAAGATATTTGATTCCGGTCTCATACGGAACAAATATTGCACTGTCCGGACTTATTCCCGAAGCTACGGTTCCAACTTCCGTAAGGATTCCTTTTACCGTATAGGATCTGTCATCAATGTATATGGTTTCATCATACGCATCATAGGCGCTTCCAAATACTTCCTTGGCAACATCAAACCCAAGGACACAATATTTGTTCTTATAAGTGTCATCATCTTCTTCAATAAAAGAACCAATGGCAAGCTCAAGATTTGACATATCCGCATAATTATATTTAACACCGGCCACTGTGTACGAAGTAGACTCATCAAGTTCTCCTCCGTCTACAGTAGCACTTGTGGTGTAGGACATTGTTCCGGAAGAAAGCCCCGGAACAAATGTCATTATTTCTTCCATGTCATCCGTTGTGAGAGTCACTGTGTTTTTGTTCTGGTTTCCACCCCCTCCGGGAAAGCCTCCGCCCATCATGCCTCCGCCGCTATTTCTTGCTGATGGCATTCCTGATCCACCGCCGAATCCGCCAAAGCCGCCCTGCTGATTATATGATGAGCTTGTAGCGTCATAGGCTATATCAATCGCTCCGGCATTAAGGTTTTTAAACTGTTCCGCAACATCTTCCTTACCACCGGTACCTATGGCAATGACCAGCATAATGGTTGCCGCACCAACCACAATTCCAAAACTTGTAAGAATTACTTTTGATTTGTTCTGTGACAGATTGAGCCACACCAATCTGAAAATTTCTGATAATCTCATGTTTTTGCCCTATGCCTTTAATTTACAGTACTTTCAATTATTACCGTGTCACCTTCGGATAGTCCCGACTTTATTTCTACACTGCTGCCATCAGAAAATCCTGTTTCAACTGTTACAGTCTTTATCTTTCCATTTGCATCCTTCACTTTGACCGTTGAAACTCCGTTTTCTCTTGTAACAGCTCTGTTGGAAATATACAGTACCTCTTCTGTATCCTGTGTTATGAACGTAACATCAGATGTCATACCTGTATAAAGCTGCGACAAATTATCTCCCGAAAGTGTAACTGTGATTTCATAAGATGTGGTTGCACTGCTGCTGTCATATGTTGCGTCTCCCACATCGGTGACTGTAGCAGAAAACAGCTCATCAGAAAATGCTTCTATATAAACGTTTGCTTCTGCACCAAGCTGTGCCGAGCCGATATCGTCCTCGTCAACATCAACCGTTACAGTAACTTCATCATAGTCATTTACAACCAAAATGCTGCTGTCTGAGTAAAGCTCATCACCTGCAGATATGCTGACTTCGGAAATTGCTCCGTTGTATCCTGACACAATTACATCATCAACTATATATTTATCAAATTCCTCCAGCTTTTCCTGAGCGTTTTCCAGATCATCTTCAGCCATTCTGACTGCTAGATCAGCCTGAAGCTTGGTTACATCTCTTATTTCCTCTGCATCGTTGTAATAAAGACTGTGTACATCATATGTGGTTTTAGCTTCAATAACTCCCAGATCATATGCTTTTTTTGCATCCTCAAGGGCTATTTCCAGTTCCTGAATCGTTGTTTCCTGTTCACTTATAGTTTCTGTTAAAGTCTCAATTTCCTCTTCACAGGCATCATATAATTCCTGAGCCTCTTCCCTTATATTTTCAGCATCGACCCATGCATAAGTAGCTGTGGTAACATCTATGTTATTGACCGTATATTCAGCATTTGTGACAAGAGCTTTGAGCTGTGGAAGGTCCTCTAAGTCTTCCGAAAGCTGCTCTTTATATTCCAAAAGAGCTTCATTTGCCTCATCCAGTTCATCCTGAGCATCATCTATTGCATCCTGAAGCTGTTGAATACTCGTATCATACTCACTTTGAGCGTAACTGCCATACATCTCATTAATACTATATGTCGAATCAGCAGAAAGGTCTGTTACCTGCTGTTCAGCCAAAGCCTGATCATAGGTGTTCTGAGCAGAAACCACGTCCTCTTCAAGATCTGCTCTTATCTTACTTACACTCTCACTACTGAGTCTGGCAATTTTATCTCCCTCGGAAATAACCTGTCCGACAGTTACATATACCTCCTCAACCTCAAGTACTCTGGTGTCTGAATCCGAATCTGAAGTGGAAGTACTCTGACTGTTGCCACCTCCCATCATTCCTCCGGGAGTCCCAAAAGAAAAACCATCTGTACTTGTAGTATATTCACTGATATCGATATCCAGAGTTTGAGAAGATGTTCCAACCGTGATAGTTCCTGATTCTGTGACACCTACTGTAAGTGTTCCGTATGTTACTGTCTCTTCCTTATAAGCAACCTGACCTGATTTGCTTTTTTGTCCCAAAACAGCAGATCCAATCAGAACAACAACCAGTATCAGTGCTATTCCTCCATATAATCCGGCAGCTTTTTTCTTGTTTTTTAAAGTCCATTCCCGAATTTTGCCAAATAAATCGGCCACTTTTTTTCTCATTTACCTGCTACCTCCCGGCATCATATTTCCACCAGGCATACCGCCTTGACCCTGCATATTGCCGTTTCCTAAAGGCATATCAGATCCGCTATCTTTATCTCCGCCCTGAGTCTGTGTACCTTTAGCATCTCCGTTTGCACCGCCGGATGATTCCATGCCCGAAATATCTGTCTGCGTAGTATCCATAAGTTCCTTCTGACTTGCACTTACTTTACTTTGAATATAAACAGAATCACCTTCCGAAAGTCCTTCTGTAACTTCTGTTACAGAGCCGTTTGAAAATCCGGTTGTAATTTTCTTTTTCTCATAATCATTTCCTGATTGTACATACACATATGTCTTTTCATCCTCATAGACTATTGCCTGTTCAGAGACATAGAGCACATCACTTACAGAATCGGTTACAAAGGTAACGTCTGCAGTCATTCCACCGTACAATTTGCTTGTGTCCCCCAAAATATCAATAGTTACAGGGTAACTTACAGTTGTAGAGTGATTGTCGGAAACAGTTGTCGTGATGGCACTGACCTCACCTTCCCAGCTTTCATCTTCATAAGCCGAAAACTTTAATGTCACGCTATCACCTACGGAAACTGATTTTATGTCTTCTTCGGAAATATCGATGGAAACCGTAAAATCATCTTCCTGCGTATAAGTAACCATTGCACCGGTTTCTTCAAGTTCATCTCCGGCTTCATAGTTAACTGCAGTTACTATGCCACTTCCGTTTGCATAGATAATTCCATCATCCCCCACAAAAGAGTTAAAAGCTTCAAGTTCTTCATTGGCTTCATCCAGATCATTTTGGGCTTCTGTCATAGTCTCTTCAAGTGTGTTTGCAGAATACGAATAGACATCATCTGAAAGCTCGCCATTTAATGTTGTGGATTTATATGTATTATCAGCTTCTGCTTTCTGAACTGCCAACGCTTCCTGAGCCTGCAAAAGAGCTGTCTGATCATCTGCAATCTGATCCTTATCCTCTTCAATCTGATCCTTCATAGACTCAATTTCATCATAAATTTTGTCATAGGCACTTTGGGCTTCTTCCATTTCCTGCTTATTGGCTGTATAGGCACCAAAATTCTGAACATCAGTATCATTAAATATATTTGTTGCAGCCACAAGCTCCAGATAAGCTTCATCGAGAGATTCCAAAAGTTCTTCATCCTGAAGATCCTCTTCAAGAGCAGCAATTTCTGCAGTAAGAGCTTCTATATCACCGGTATAGATTGTAATTTGAGCCTGTAATTCCTGAACTGTAGCATTATATAATTTACCGGCATTTCCGGCAGAAACATTAGTTTCGGTTTCTGTGTTTTCAGCTTCCAAAACTCCAATGTTGTACTCCTGTTCTGCTTCTGCCAATGCAATTTTTGCATCTGCCTGATTTGATTCCAAAAGTCTCTTAACCGAAGCTACGGAAGCCTCCGTAAGCTTAAATAACGCCTCTCCTTCGGTTATTCTCTGTCCCATAGTTACATAGACTTCTTCAATCTCAAGATTCTTGGACT
>NZ_JAGBLU010000098.1 GCF_017635265.1 Butyrivibrio sp. | reverse complement strand
TCTTGTAGATTGGTATCTTATGCCCTGTCTTATCCTTCTTGAATTTGCCATTTCTCTTACGCTCATATTCACCGGTTTCTACAGGTGCCATTTTTACAGGACCTCGCTCCAGCATTTTTCCGCATTCGAGAATGATGGTGCCCTTAGGATCAGTTACGACATATGAGCTATGCATCTGCATGAGCTGCGGCTTAACATAGAATCTTGTCTTACCGGAACCGGAGCCTCCGACAACAAGCACGTTTTTGTTTCTTTCATACTTTGGAAGTGGAAATCTGCCATTAAGTCTTAGGCGTTCTGTCTTGGTTAGTAAGACGTTGTTATCCGGGTTATTGTAGTCAATATAAGGCTTTATATCCTTTTTTGTTCCCCATCTGGCAGATCCATATTCTTCGCCTTTTCGGTATACTTTTTTGTCAGAGTTTTTAAGCATGTAGATTATTGCTGCTGCAGCCACTCCCATGAGCCCGATTTTCATATCTTCTATTGCGAATGAAGGTAGTGGATTTTTTAGTGCTCTGGAATAGTAGCTGAAAACTCCAAGAAACCTTGTAAGACTATCAACCACCGGGTTCATCTGATGATAGAGCCATGCACCTTTATCAACCAGGTAAAAAATGATCAAACAAGCTATAAGACGTATCTTATTCTTTGGGGTATTTAGGTCTTCTATAACGGTATTCAGGTTATCTAACATATGAATACCCCCTATCTTGTCTGCTCCTGGTGCTTATGCTTCTCAGGTCTGTTCTGATTGATCTCAGCAGCCTTTGCCTTAGCTTTCTTAAGGTTTTCCAATACAGATGGTCTTTCCTGCATCTTTTCCATAAATTTATGATTCTGCATCTGTTTAAGGCTCTTTTCTACAGCTTGCTGGACCTTGGGAGCATTCTTATCTTCAAACAGTATAGAAAAGCTTGTCTTACCCTCGTCATTCTTAAAAGAATCCACATGATACTTGATACCAGTTTCATCAAGGTTCTTCTTTAGGACCCGATAGCAGGATTTATCCATATCTGAAAGCTTTGATATGTCTTCACCGGAACGATTTAAGTCCTTCAGTGATACATTTCCACCCTTCTGGTCCTGTTGCATCTGGCTTAACTTAAACTTCTGCATCTTTGAGATAGTTCTGTTTCTATCACATTCTGCAAGGTCCTTGTTTATGCTTATGATGATCTGGGCTATCTTGAACGGCGCTACTACAGCTGATTCTGCAAGTTTAGCCATGTCCCCCTGCATTGCTTCCTGTATTCCAACGTTTCCCATGTTTACCTCCATATAACGCCGATAGATTTCTCTACCGGCGTTTTCTGTTTATTTTGGTGACTTAAGCAAACTTGATCTTGGAGATAACCTTGGTTCCAATGAGGTAAATACCACCTCCTGCGATCAGCTGCTTGATTCCCTGGCTCTTACTTCCCGGATTGTCACCGCCATATCCTTCAAGCAGATTCATTGCTCCCCATGCTGCTACACCGCCTCCAATTACCTGAACGATTAACTTAAGCTGATTGATTCCCTCTGTAAATACTGCACTCATGCGTATTTCCAAAAACGCTCTCTATTATTTTTTGTCCGGGGCAGCCGCGTTTTTGCTCCTCCTTTTTGTGTAACTGCCCACGGTTTTAGCCTTATTAGTTACTGTTGAAAAGTTATGCTCATGATGAGCAGAACTTTTTTGTCCGTTAGTTTCTATTAAACGGATCTCTTTCGCCTCTGAAAAACTTCCATTTGATGAAGCAGACTGCGGCGATTACTGCTATTACTACTAATGTGCTCATTTTGTTTTCCTCCTTCGTTTGCACTGGCTTCAGATGTCGGGTGAAGCTCTCTCCTCATAGATTGGCTCATCTTCAGGATCTTCCTCATCCTCTTCTTCCTCCGGAACAACTGAACCTGTCAGTATTCCTTTAGTTTTTGTTACCTTTTCTTTAAGATCAGAGTTCTCTTCTTCGAGATACTTTATCTTCTCGTTCTGTTTGCTGATCTGGGCATCTGACGATTCCTTTTGCTCTCCAAGCTGCTTTTTTAGTTCTTCAGCAATTCTCTGAACTTCTTCTTTTTTTTCATCGATATTCCTTACCTTACCGGAATCATCACTGTTTCCTTCCTCTTCTGTCTCGGCTTCACTACTCTCAGTTTCAGATTCCTCAGAGTTATCTCCTTCAGAAGGTTCCGTTTCCTGTCCTCCATCATCTGTCTGCTCCGAAGCTTCCGCAGTTTCTCTTTCGGGATAATCATCTTCCTGGTCGGAATAATCATAGAGAGCATCATCGTCTTCATCCTCATAATCGGGATCATCCTCGAAATCCATATCAGAGCCACTTCCTAATGAGCCATGTTTTGGCTTATAGAACTTGAAGTAATAACCTGCCCCAAGGACTGCAATAACTACGATTATCAGTGGTAGATTACTTAAAAAGCCACTTGCACTACCCATGATGCTATTCACAACGTTGTTATTCCCAGCTGTGTTCTTATTCCCTGGCAGACTCACAGCCTGTGCAGCATCTGCTCCGAATTTATCAGGGATCCCATCTCCATCAGAATCGTATGCATCTACAATTCCATCTCCATTAGTGTCCCAGGCATCTATGATCCCATCTCCATTGGTGTCATAGCATACAACTCCGGGTGCAATAAGATTGATATCAGGCTCTCCGTCTCCATCAGTATCAAAAGCATCGGGTTTTCCATCGCCATTTGTATCCCAGGCATCTGTTATCCCGTCTCCATTCAGGTCCCATGAGTCCGGTTTCCCATCTCCGTTATTGTCTGTACCATTGGTGGGTGATGCTCCTCCGGGTGTTCCAAAGAGGTCCGTGCTTCCTTTTGTAGTTGTAGGAGCGGTGCTTTCTTCCGGCATAGAACTGTCGCCGGCATTCTCATCGTCCTTCTTACAGAGGGTAAGCAGTTCTTCTTCATCAACTGTAGAAAGTACATAGACGTTTTTGTCTTTTCTTGTCTCATCTACAACAACGTAGAAGTAATTTCCTGCATCGGTAACAAATGTGTAAAAGTACTTGCCGTTATCGTCAACGCTGTCTACTTCTGTTCCATTGCCATCAGGTGTAAGCGGATCTCCCGAACCATTTCCCTGTGCTGTTCCATTATTATCAACAGGTGCCGGTGGGGTTTCTCCTGCGCTGTCTGCTTCCGCCTCAGGCGGTACATTAGCATAGACTGTAAAGCTTGCACTTCCAAGTACAAACACGCTGCATAATGTGGCTGTACATAGCAGCAGAAATGCCTTTGATACTACTTTTTTCATTTCAAAGCTTCCTCCTTTTTGATAAGCCCCAGAAGATCATCCAGGGACATTTCTTTTTCTTTAGCTGCCCTCATCAGGATTCCTGCTGTGGCAGCGTCCTTTTTGATCTGCAGCTCCTTTAGCTGAGTATTCTTCTTGTCAAATGCCTCCTTTGCCTTGTTTAGCTTCTGTTGAAGTAACGTTCTTTTCTTTGTTACTTCCTCAATCTTCTTGTCGAGATCTTCTATCTCGCTCATCATATTTGTGATCTTCTCTCCCTCACTCATATACCCTCCTTATCTGTATTCATCCTTGATTCTTCCAAATGTGTAAAAATGCGTTGTCCAATAATTTGTTGTGATGTTCGTTATCTTTATGGGATCCCCACAGTGGATCATCTGATTGTTCCCGAGATATATTCCTACATGTGAAGCTCCGTATGTGGCATATGTGCCCTGGAAAAAGATAAGATCTCCTGGCTTTGCTGCTCCGGGACTTACCTTGTCACAGAAGGTTTCAAGAATTACATTTGCTGATGTCCTTGGGAACGTTGCAACTCCCGATGTGTTCATTACCCAGTACACATATCCACTACAGTCAAATCCTGTAGCTACTGAGGAACCACCCCATTTATATGCTCTTCCTAACTGTGTCTGAGCTACGTTGTATATCTGCTGGGCTTCTGCATCAGAGAAAGAAATATCTGCTTCTCCATAGATTGCCTTGTATTCCTCAGGATCATACTCGTAACGATAGATATCATCTCTTGCTGAAAAACCGCCAAACAAGTAATCTTTCTGGCCCGATGTGCTCTTATAAAGCTCATAAAATTTTTTCTGTTCTTCTGTCAGCTTCCCCTTTAAAATCTCATCTAAGGACTTTGTAGTAAGGTCTGTATGGAAGATTGCATATCGGTAAGTACATGCGGTGGTTTGCCATGAGCTGCCATTCCAGTAGTAAGTATCTCCAGATGTGGGATCAACATATGTGCTCGTTCTGTTCTGTATATCCTCATACTGTTCAAGCTTGAAAGCCTTTTCGTATATCTTTTTTATTTCTTCCTTAATGGCAGCTGTCAGAGTATAGTTGCCATATTTCGCAGTAAGATATGATGCTATAAGGTTTCCGTCATGCTTTATCTTGGCAATAAGGGCATCCTGTGTGGAATCTTCACCATCCAGAGTGTACTGATATTCGTCGAATCCGCCTCCGTCTGAAGCGGTTGTATGGTCTGTTTCAGTATTCTTTATGGCTTTCTTATCCTTCTTTTCCTCATCAGCAAATACCTTGTTACTAAGGAGAAGTGTTTCATCTTCAGCCATGTATGATGTATAATGGTGCATCTCTCCGGACACGCTTCCCATAGCTGCAAGTAACAGCATCAAGATGATGATCACGCCGAAGATTATGAGTATCGGACCAGCCACACCAATGATTGCTGCCCTTACACCTTTACTTTTGGTAACGCCTTTTAGTTTTGCTACAGAGCCTGCAAGTTTGTCATTCTTGAAAAGGGTTTTTGTCCTTCTCTTCTGGAGATTCTTTTTTTGCTGCTTATGCTTTTCTTCTTTTGTGAGCTTCTTTTCTTCAAATCTGCTTTTTGATCTCTTGCTGACTTTTCCTTCATGCTTACTGCTCTTTGCAGCAGTCTTCTCTTCTTTGTGCTTTACTTTTTCTGCCGTTTTACTGTTCTTTGTGTGTTCAAGATGCGTTTTAAGCTCATAATCGATGTCTTTTACAGCATTGAGTGTTCGTTTGGCGGCCCATGCAGCGGTTCCAGACAGGTTATCCTGCATATTCTCTTCAAGCCCTGTTGCAGTGCCATCATCATTTCCGTAGTTTGTGGCTTGTTCGAGGTCCGATAGATGTTCCAGCTTCTTACGTTTCTTTGTCTGGATCCTCTCATAAGCATCCTGATTCTTACCCTTTGCGATAAACCGCTCTTCCTTCTTCACAGCTTTGTTGTATCTTTTCATTCGCTGTTTGGATTTTTTTAGAGTATCTTTCTCAGAAGCTGTGAGCTCCTCTCCGCTCTTTTCTCTTCTTACAAGGGAAGACTCATTTAATGCTTTTTTTGTTTCCCTTCTCTTGGTTTTAATCCTTTTTCTGGCTTCTTTCTTGTTCTCATGACTTTCTACTATGTAAGAACCTGCAGCCTTTATGTGTTCATATTTCTCCAGAGCCGTAAGGACTTTATCCTTGGATGAAAGAGTGCTTTCTTCTAGGCCTGTGCCATCTCTGGTACTGCCATACGGAATTTCTGTTACATCTTCCATTCCTTTTGTTGCAACATTGCCGATAACTTCCCCGCTCATCTGCATCATCTTTATGGCTTTACTTCGCTCAGATGTGCTTGTATTCTCTTTTTCCAATGCTTTTACCTCTTGGTCCCAAAGTTCTGCTCATGATGAGCAGAACTATTTATCATGATGCTGCTTCCTTTGCTTCTTTCTTTTTATTTCTCTGTGCTATCTCAACAAGTTCATCCTTCTTGGACGTGCACATCTCATAGATGTGGGTGTTCTTCGGGATCTTGTTATAGAATGGAATGATTGTTCCGCCAAAGTATAAAAGTCCTCTTCCCGGTGGAGTGTTTGTAACGTATTTAAGCTGTGCTGGACTTATCTTGAGAATACTTGCGAGGAGCTTTTTATCATCACCTTTTAGTCTGAACATCTTCACATAATCAGTGTTCTTGAAGATTGACGCTGCCTGGCTGGATATCATGAGGTCATATGGATTCTGGGTCATTCCTATAGGATATGCACCGTATTTCCTAAATCTTCTGTACATCTCAACCGTATAAGCCGCAGTCTGTGGATTGTTCAGCTGAAGGTGAAATTCGTCCATAAAATATTTGATCTTGTACTCTTCCTCATTGTTATCCCTGTGCCGTGTGACCTTGTTCCATATCTGGTCCTGTACGGTCATCATTGCAAAAGGTTTAAGCTGCCTGCCGACATCCCTGACATCAAAGCATATGAGCCTGTTATTTAAATCCACGTTTGTCCGGTGATTAAAGAAATTACTGGATCCGTGAACAAATCTGTCCATTTTTATCGCCAGAGCATCTGCATCTTCTCTTCCAAGGGATTTGATCTCGTTATAAAGATCTTCTAAAATCGGCATATCTTCCGGCCTCATCCTCGAATCGAAATATCTTTCATACACAGCTGTAGCAGCCACATCTATGATTGACATCTCTATTGGTTCCAGTCCGAATTTTCCGCCTATGATGAGTTCCATAAGAGAAAGGATAAAGTCTATCTTCATGACCACAGCTTCCTTGTCGTCACCATATCCTGCATTTATATCAAGAGGATTGATATGATCCTTTGATGTAGGTGAAAGAACTATGAACTGTCCGCCCAGGTCATTTACGATGGTTCTGTACTCTGACTCGGGATCCAGGATGATCACGTGGTCGTCAGAAGCTATCATGGTGTTATAGATTTTTATCTTTGAATCCATGGATTTACCATATCCGGGCTGTCCGAATATCAGTGCATTCTGATTGCCGAGCATCTCAACATCAGCCATTATTGGGTTATTAGAAAGTGCATTTATGCCCTCATACAGCTGTCCGCCTGTCTGATGGAAGAGCTCGACTGTCGTAAAAGGGACGAACCCGGCCACCGCCCGGGTAGTAAGCTCTACATCAACCTTCATGTCACTTGGAAGATAGCCAAGTGGAAGTGTTGCCATGAATCCTTTCTCCTGGCGATAATCCAGGCATTTGATGGCACAGGATCTTTGCTGTGCTATTGCTGTAATCTGCTCTATTGCACTCTTTAGTGCCTTTTCGTTCTCTTCTACACAGGTAAGGATGATGGAAACGTTATAGTATCTGTCCTCTCCTGCCTGAACATCAGCAAGAGTCTCAGCAACATTCTTACTCATGCTCTTAAGATCAGCTGGCATAATGTCCATGTCATATCCGCTCTGTGACGCTCTTTTCTGCTCATCTATCTTGTTCTTATCAAGTTCAGAAAGTGTATCTTTTAAGAGCTTTACTGCCTTTTCCTGGTCAAGACTTTGAGCAAAGATAGATACCATTACGGTATGATCTACAGAAAGGATCCTGTTCATAAGCTTTTCATCCAGCTTGTCTGTCTGTATCTGCAGGAACATACTTCTCGCATAATGGCTTCCGATCTTAAAGAAATATCCGTTTCTGAAATCCATTGATGAAGGACTGATATAGTCTTTTGCAGTAAGTCCTGTTCTGACTGTAAGGTCAAAGTTAAACAGGAACTGTGAGAAATCATCCGGATTGAGAAGTGATCTTAAAACGCTGAGCCATTCATAGCCGGTGAGCACATGTGTCTGAACACCTATGCTTTCAAGTAGCTCCTTTATCTCGTCCTCTATTCTTCTGAATTTGGGCTTTACTGCTCTTACATTCTTTCCTTCAAGGCCTATAACGATGAACTTAGGACGGATATATCCATTGTTTCCCTTATTCATGAGGTTAAAGAGAAGTTCATTGAACTCTGTTCGTATGTACTGCATATTGTCTTCACGGTCTTTTACATGAATTGCAGCCATCTGAGCTACTCTGTCAGCCTTAAGTGTTGCGCAGAAGATCTGTACATGGACATCCGGCTCAAAGAAGTTATAGAAATCGCACCATCCTTCAAAGAGCTCGTCTCTCTCCTCATCCGATGCAAGGTCGTAATTGATGTCTGTAAAAGAGATCATTTTGCACCAGTAATGATCATTTATTCTGCATGTGCCATCCTCTTCCATCAGCTCAAAAGGTATGGTTTCCTGCACTCCCTGGTATTTTTCTTTCTTAAGTGCTTTCTTCCTTTCCTTTACAAGCCTTGCTTTCTGGTCTGCAGAAAGGATATTTCCATAATTTGCCCGGTCCTTTATCCTGTATCTTGCATTTAAAGGTGCATGCTTCTTAAGATAGCCTGAAGCTGCATCCAAGGTCTTCTTTTCAAACTTGTCCTGAGTTTTTTTGGCTGTCTGTCTTGCTTCCTTTAAGGCCCTACTCTCAGCTGCAAAGTCAGACAGTGTCTTTTTGCTCTCTCTGGACTCATCATCAAAGAGGTCATCCAGATCCTGCTTTGCCTTCTCTTTTGCCATTTTTTCTTCATAAAGCTTTCTCTCAGCCTTATCATCCTTAAGCTGATTCTTTGTCATGCGAAAGAGCTTGCTTCCAGTGCCTTGTGCCTTGCTCTTTAGACTCTTCATCACCAATTCCCAGTACCTCCTTTTCATAGATTCTGTTATGCACAAATCCGTACATGTTCTGTGCTTTAAATACCCTTATCCCGGGTCTTATGAATTTGACGTTTATAAAATCTCTTAAGATGTCTTCAACGTATCGGTTATCCTTCTCAAACAATCCGCAGAATACTATTGGCAGCATCACTACCATCAGAACAAAAATGGCATTTGAGGCTCCGATTACCGGTTTCGAAAGATAATAGCCAATTATTCCACCACTTATTCCTAATGCCATCGTGATTGTCTGGCGCTTGTTTAGTGGCCCGATGAATTTGGGTTTTACACGCTTTATATCACGCGGTACCCTTACATAGCCCATTTGCATTACCTCCCATCTTTAGTGCGCATCCACTATTGCAAATGCGATCTTTTTGCTGTTCCAGATAACTATTGTCATGGCGATTCCATACAGGATAAGCTTCTCAAGCCCCTTAAGAATGTTCGTTCCAGCAGCTATCGACACTGCACTTCCGACCATAACCGAATACATACCAAGCGCCACCATGATGAAGAATGACTGCATCCCGATTCCGGCAAGACCCTTGGTATAGTTCTCTCCAATTGATTTCCAGTCTCTGTTACCAAACGATGCTGCAGGGATTGATGCGCAGGAAACGTAGATTGCGATCTCAAATAGTCTCACGATAACAACTACCTGGCATAAAACTGCTGAAATAAGTGTTATAAGCCAATCGATGAATGATATGAGAAGAATCTTTAGTAGCTGTCCTACGTTATATGTGGCTTTTAGCCAATTCTTCATTTCCAATTCTGTAGGTGCTGATACTGACGGATTCACTATCTTTGAACCAATAACTGTATTCGCCTTGGTTGCTATCCATCCTCCAGTCTCAAAAAAGGCATTTGATATCTCCCAACTGTGCTTACACAGCATCACCAGGACCGCCGTTTTGAATATCCATTTAAACAACACCCACGTCCCGACTTCATTTCCATGATTTTTCTCTGTGATCATCGTTATGAGCTCATATGTCATGATGTAGGTCAGCATCACTGCAGCTATAGGCATTGCAACGTTTTCATTTATGCTCTTCATGAGAGCCATGATACCTGCATTCGGTGCATCACCAAGCTTTGCGCTTGTGTTTGTGACAACGCTGTTGCTGCTTTCAACGAGCTCAAATAGCATTGATGCAGCGCCTCCGGATAAGATGTCGCTTATACCATCATTTATGGCATCTGTTACCCAGCTCATCTCTTAACCACCTCCTTCCTATGGTTTTAAAAAGTTATGCTCATCATGAGCAGAACTTACATCTGTGCCTTTAAAGTAGATAAGGTGTTCATTGCATCCTGGAAGGTGTAGTCAAAGATATCGCCACCTGCGATATAGTTGATACCGTTCTTGATACCGGTAAACTCTTCAAGACTTGTGTGAAGATCCTTATTGTAGAAATACAGTGCTGCATAATATGTGTTCGTATCATCTGTGTTTGATTCTTTGGGGATGAGATACATGTAATAAACAGCACAGTTTGTATCTGTGTAGCCGGAGAGCATGAGAGTAAGGTAGTATTTACTGTTCTCAAAGTACTTGTTGCTTCCCTTTATTCCCTTTTCCATTAGCTCTGTTATTGATTCTTCCGGTGTTGTAGGTATTCCATAATTTGCAGTGAAGTTTTTATCCACACCGACCGTTCCTGTGATCGTGCTTCCATCGTTAGAAATCTGATAATATGCACAACCGTCATCATCAGTCTGTAGTTCTGATACTTTCAGGGAATCTCTGTTATATTCAAAAGGCATACGGTCGAGCATGAGAGTAGCATTGAATGTTTCTTCTGTGCTCAGCTCTTTTTCCGGTCTTGCTGCCTCTGGAATATAGTGATAGGAGAGATTGTCAGTAGTATTAAAATCTATGGATCCGTCCTCATTTACAGTTCCGGTTCCGTGTATTATGCTGATGTCGATCTTGAAGACTCCCTTATCATCAATGCTGTAGGTTCCTTTTCCGCTGTAATAGGTATCAACGGTACCGTCCTTATTGAAATCAAGCACATAGGAATTTGAGTCTTTTTCAGGACAGTAATATCTTCCTTCCAAGCTTCTTGGAATGCTCTTTCCGCATCCGGCCAGGGATAGGAGAGCAGTAGTAAGTACAAGCGCAACTGATATGGCCTTATTTCGTAAAATTTGCCGCATTTTAGCCCCCTTTCTTTTTAAAATGGATAAATTGTGTTAGAATATAAAAGCCCTGTTATACAGGACAAATAGGCATAGTTATCCCGTAGTGGATAGTATTGTCTGTGAATAGGAGAGCAGTATCAGCCGGATCTGTGGTAGGGGATGGTGGTACTGCTCATCTTTTTATTTATTCAAACGGCACCTCGCCGCAGTAAGCAAACTCTTCTTCTGGAATATCATTGTCATTACAAGAGCTGTTCAGAGTGTCCAGGGCTTCATTGATCTTTTTTTCATTCTGCTCAGCATTCTGAATCAGCTCCTTGTTCTTTCTTGATGTGTAGTTCTGGTTGCGGCTTACATAAACGGTCATGCCATACTTGGTATTGCCATCCTTGTCCATGAAAGAAGAGGAGTGAAGATTGCCTTCAATCGCTATAAGATCTCCCTTGTCCATGTACTTGGATGCATATGTTGCTGCATTTCCAAATGCTGTGCAGTCGATAAAATCTGCTTCATCTTTATTGTTCGGTCTTGCAGCTGCTATCGTATACTTTGCTACTCTTACTGTTTTTTCGTCTGATTCGTATTCCTTGCAAAAAGGCTTTCGTACAAGGTTTCCAACAATTTCAACTGAATTCATTTGTTTCCTCCCGTCTTTTAGACTGTTGATGTGTTTTGTTTTAGCTTATTCTGATTACTTTAGAAGAGGCCCATAACCCAATTTGCAAAAGAAACTGCCGCTTCATAAATAAGAGCTCCTAATTTATAAGCGAAACGTGGATCTACCATTTAGTTATTTCCTCCTTCCCTAAGCTTTATAAATAGTTGTGCTCATGATGAGCAGAACTTTCTCATGTTTATATGGGCATAAAAATAGCCCTGGTTATACTGACAAAAGAATATACTTATCCCTTAAAAGGGTAGTATTGTAGTGTGAAAGTAGGAGAGAAGTACCTGCCGGAAAATTTGGTAGGGGATGGCGGTACGGCTCATTTATACAGTTCTGCTCATGATGGGCAGAACTTTGTGGTCATATTCTAATTTAGGAAAAATCTACCATTCCGGTAGATGCTTTACTTCTTCTGTTCTTTCTGGAACGCTGTGGTATTTAACAATAATATCCATATGCTCAATCATTTCTTTGCGATCCTTATCCGGTAGTTGGTAGTATGCTCTAAGAAATTCATCAACCACTGTCATATTCTTTGAACCAAACAGCTTAAGCAGGGGGAATGCCTTTTTAAGCAGATATTCTTTCATTCGATTCTTATCCATTGCCTCAGGAACGTCACCGAGCATCTTATATACGTCTTCTTCCGCCATTTTTCCATCTAATGGTTTTGACGTACAAATGACATTTACATCTTCATTCAACACATGTGCTATCTTTAATCCGTAATCAAATCTAATGAAGGAATCTTTCTGTACGATTGAATATAGCGTAGTTGCTTTTATTCCTGTCATCTTGGATAACTGCCTTACATTGACTCCATGTTTTTGCAGTGTTTCTTTTAGCTGTTTTCCATCACCCATATTAAAACCTCACTAATTGTCTAAAAGAGCAGCTTCAAGCTCATCAAAATTGTATTCATTTTGCTCGAACTGACAAAAAGTATTGCCCTTGCTTTTCCTTAGTCTCGATGCTTCATAGACATCCATCGTATTTGCTTGCAATAGACATTGCAGGATGTATTTGGTTGGATTCTTAATTACTTTCCCGCTCTGTGCTATGCAGGAGATAACATAAGAGATATGATCATGTCTAAGCTCTTTAAAGGCTTCTTCCAACTCTTCATGACTGTAACTGCAGCCAGAGATCTTTATGGACTTCATTTCCTTGTGAGCAATTGTATCTGTCATAGTTCTTAGGATTGCATCAATGAGTTTTTTCTTCTCCGGATATTCCTCCAGAAGTTTGTCATAGTCTATCTGGTCACTATAGGCTTCTCTGATCTCATTTTTGCGATCAATCATATCAATCACATCCCAAGATTCTTCCTGGGGCAGGGTAGTCGTGGTTTCTTTTACTGGCTCCGCACGATTGATTGATTTAAGTATATTTATATCAGTGTTATATTTATTAGTATTTAATTGTGGCAGATTCTCCACTCTTGGCTCTCCCTTTTTAGGAGTATCCACATGTGGATTTTCCACAGCGGTAAATCCACTCTGGTTCTTTTTTTCCTCTTTTTTACTGGCAAAAACCTTCTTCTCGGCATTACCAGACTTAGAAAATCTACCGCAGTTTTCCGGATTTTTTCCCGAATATCTGTCATGATAAGTCTGTGATTCATCATAGATGTGATACTTGTGCTGAAATCTTCCACGAGCATCACGATATTTTTCTCTGAAAAGATATCCATGCTCTTCAAGATCATTAAGCATACGCCTTATCTTAGACTCTCCATCTGGACCAAGGCTTGTCAGCCCAGGAATGGAATAATGCCAGTCATCCTTTAAGGAGAGCATTGTAACAAGCAATCCCCTTGTATCCATAGGCAGGCTTGTATCTTCAAGGCAATGATTAGCAACAGTAGTAAATGATTTGCAGTGAAACTCCACCTGCATTATTTCTTGATTATCTTGAGACATAGTTATAACTCCTTGTTGTTTTTTAGTACGAAAAAAGGAGCTCTGAACACTGTCAAAGCTCCTTTAAAAATCTTTATAGAATTATCTTGTATTACTTGTTGTAGTAACCCTTTTCCTTACTCCACTTGGTTAAAAGCTCATATATCGTCTTGCTGATCTTCTCATCATCAAAATTGTCAGGAAAGTATTTCTGTACATCCTTACTGCTGAGCTTAAACGTCCTTTTAGTGTTTTTCTTACGGAAAAGACGTGTTACTTCAAGTTCAAACTTGCTTTCATCCTTAATTTCTTTTGAAAGTTCCAAAATCTGATTAGCCTGGGTAAGAGTAGGATAGGACTGTTCTTCATCAAATACTCTTTTTACGGCCTTTTGGTATGTCTTTGTAAGACTTGATATCGGAACTGCAGAAACAAGGCTCAGCTTCTTCTGATCCACAAGATCAAGAAGATCCTTTGTAAGGTAAGTAAGCCTTATATATCTGTCAACTGTTGCACCGCTTTCTGTATCAGATACACGGTCTCTTGTTGTAGTTCCAACATCTTCGGGGTTTGCTGCCCTTTTTCCACGCTGACTGGTCTTATCAAGGGCTTCCTTCTTCATTCTGTAAGCCCATGCCTTTTCACTTGGAAGAATATCTTCTCTCTGGATATTTGAATCGACCATCGTAAGAGTGGCTTCTTCATCAGTATACTTCTTTACAATAGCAGGAACTTTTTCAAGCCCCGCCTTTTTGGCTGCAAAGCATCTTCTGTGTCCGGATATAATTTCGTATTTTCCGTCCTTAAACCTTACAATTATTGGAACAAGGACTCCATTATCCTTGATGCTGCTCACAAGAACGGCCATTTCCTCATTATCTATGACATAAAATGGATGACCTTTAAATTCTACTAACTTATCGAGCGCAATATCCTGGATTGCTGCAAGATCTTCCTTTTCAATTGTCCCATTTGCAACATATGCACCCAGTACATCATTCTGTATATCAGAAAATGATTCTGTTTTCTGTCTTTGTAACTGTTTTTTAGCCATTTTCAAGTACCTCCCTTGCTAGTTTAGCATAAGCTGAAGCACCTTTGCTATCCGGGTCGATATCAAAAACTGACACGCCGTATGAAGGAGAACTTGATATGTCTTTAAGTCTTGGAATAGAGGTTTCATGGATCCTAATGTTTGCTCCATACGCATCCTCCACATCCGCCTTGATGTTACGTGTCTCAACCTGGTTTGGGGTATCGAGAGTGTAAACAATTCCTTCAAAAACAAGATTCTTATTATAAGTTGACTGCGCTCCAATCACGAGCTTTACAAGGTCTGCAAGGCCATCAAGTGAATACTTGGTCGGCTGAACCGGAATAAGAACACTGTCTGCTGCACCAAGTGCATTTATTGTAAGCATGCTTAGTGATGGCGGACAATCTATAAGGATAAAGTCATATTCATCATCAACATGGGAAAGAACATTCTTAAGTATAAGCTCTTTGCCATCGTTTACCGTAGCAATCAATGATTCCGCTGAAACAAGCAATTTGTTTGCAGGGAGCACATCTACCTTAACCTCTTCTGTCTGATGTTGCGTAATGGAATCATGAACATCGTACTCTACCTCGCCGACCTCGTTCTGGATCATATTTAGAACTGTTATCGGACGTTTTCTGTCAATTCCCAGCCCTGATGTAAGATTTCCCTGAGGATCAAAATCCACAAGTAAAACCTTTTTCTTTTCGCGTGAGAGAGCAGCGCCAAGATCGACAGTTGTAGTGGTCTTACCAACTCCGCCTTTTTGATTTGTAATTGCTATTACTTTAGCCATTTTAGCCTCCTTTTGTTTACCCCTAAATCAGCAATCAGACAAGACGATGATTCCACCGTCTCTTTTCACCCAGTCTGAATTGTTTGGGGAAATATATGATGTATATTAAAGCCCAAAAGGGCTCAAATATCATATGGCAGGTTGTCTCAAGACCTGCCATCAACAAGGCCAAGCCGGTAAAAAAATTCCAACTTGAGGCCCACCTAAGGGACTCGAACCCTCTAGCCAGGTAAGGGAGGCTATCCTTTATCTGACGACAGCACCATGCGGTGAGATGTGTAAAAACGGCAATCGCTCCCGACTTAAATCGGGAGCATGCGTGAAAGCCGTTATCAATATGAAATTATTTTACTATAAATTCAAAAATAATGTGTAAAAAAGAATTGTTATTTGAAATTTTTGTTAAAACATCATGCTTTGACCATTTCCGTTGTCGCGACAACGCCTATCTCAAAACTTCCGTTTATAAAGAACCAACAGAATTGAGACCTGCTCTAACGCCCCTACGAATTAATTCTTCAGGGTATGAAGTTATCAAGGTTCAGTTTTTGGAATTACAGGGAATGTGATTTTTTAATTTTTGTCCATCTGAAATAATTGGGAACCACAATATTCCTTGATTCATGCATGTTCTAAATCAAATACATGCAGAAAAAAAGATTACCCGTATTCCTTGCGTGTTTATTATAACCACAAATTTATTCTATTTGCAATACTTAATTTTATATTTGCAACTTTTATGGTTTATATTTAAAACATATTTCATTTACACAATTTTAATATTCCATGTTAGAAATTTCACACATTTTTTAATACTCTATATTCTAGAGTTATTGTATAATACAGAATGTGAACTAATTTATGAATGAAATTAGCAGACTCAGATTTCCTAAATTTATATGGTTTAAAATTCATACCTCTTGAATTTATGGATTCTATATTTAAAACTTTTACAGATGAAGAGGGAATATATCATGACAGTTTATGAAAAGATCCGTTTTATACGCCAGCTCAACAAAATGACACAGACTGAGTTTGGAGACAGCATGGGATTAAGTAAGGCTACCATTTCAAATTTTGAAACTGGCAGAGCTCCTATCCCTGCTTACGTCGTTACAATGCTTCGACTGATTTATAACATAGATCCTGACTGGTTATTTGATGATACACAGGAAGATTTTGAAAAAAGGTATTTTGTCCCTGAAAAAGGAAATACAAATTCCCTTCTTTTAGCCTATTCCGAAAAGTTCAGCAGGCTCGATGACTCGTATAGAAAAATCGTAATGAAGCTGACTGATGAATTACTTGAACATCAAGAAGGCAAATCCGGAATGAAAGATACGGATGAAAAAGAAAATAATAGTGACAATACCTGAAAAGTATTATAGAATTGTTGGTTGAAAGAGTAGAAAAGCTATGCGTGCTTTCTCCAGATAGGAGAGGTGCGCATTTTTTATTGTCCTCATTTCAGAGAACAACAAATATAACAGCAGGAGTAAAACAGTATGCAAAAGAGTAGTAACTGCACCAGATCATTCTACAGAATTAACCAGGAGGTCCTTAATAAATGCAATGACAGTGACTTAGGAATGCTATGTGAGCTGATTCATAATTTTATTAAAATGACTCCAGATCAGAAACATATTCTTATAAGCACACTTTCTTTTAGCATGAATGAAATTCTCAAAAAGCAAGATTCTGATAACCGGTAATGTGATCTACATATTTCCAAAAACTATTTTCATCCTGTCCTAATTATCCTTTCGCATCTGACGATGCGAGATGTTGCAATTTCCATTTTCTATCCCATCTATCAATGAAAATGTCATGGAAATGACAGCGAAAAGGCCGCCTAGCAACATCATAAAGACAAGAGCAAGATTCGCCTGTGTATATACAGGCATCTTGCAAGGGAATTGGCCACTCCCTTAACTCTCGCAAAATCCATTGGGGATTTCGGTCCCCAAACCCACGATTGGCTTACCAGTGGTAAGCGCTAAAAATACAAATATCAAAAATCAGTAATCATTGATTATATTGATCAGAGAGAGGAGACATAATGCATAACTCAAAAGAACATAATCCGCCCTGTAGAAGCAAAGTTTACGACATGCGTTTTACTGAAAATGAATGGAAACAACTTCAATCACTTGCAAATGATTTTGAAATGCCAATCTCAGAATTTATCCGCTGGTCACTATTTCAACGCAAAGTTACCATGCGCATTCTAATAGATGATGAATCCAGCCCTCTTGCAAAAATACGCTATCAGCTCGATAAAATCGGAACCAATATCAATCAAATTACAAAGGTATTGAACTCCGGATTTGTTAATCCTGCCATGTTCAGGGAGGAACTAAAAACCATGTTTTTTGAAATCCACAATGCCATAGATTTATTAAATAGAGTGCAGTCTGAAAATAACTCGATGTGGAAAAATTCAGTCTCAAGATATTCCAAAATCTACCAATTTGATAAAACTTCCGAGGTAACTAATCATGGCGACACTTAAACATATAGCTATAAAAAATAAGAGTTATGCCTTTCCTCTCAGATATCTGACATATCAATATGATGAGAAAACAAATACTCCTGTTTTGGATGACAACAAACATATGGTACTTCGTGAGGAATACCTAATTGATTCTATCGGCGTTTCATCCCCATCAACATTTCAGACCGAATGTGAAAGTTGGAATTTACAGTGTAATAAAAATCAAACAGTAAACGAGATAAAGCTCCATCATTATATAATCAGCTTTGATCCAAAGGACCGGGAACTAGGACTTACTCTGGAAAAAGTGCAATCAATTGGAATGGAAATCGCTAACAAATTTTTTGATGGATGCCAGGCTCTTATATGCTCCCATCCAGATGGTCATAATAAATCCGGTAATATGCATGTACATATTGTTGTTAATTCTCTGCGGAAAGAAGCCATACAAAAAACCGATTTCATCGAACGTGACAGTGAATGTATTGCTGGAGCCAAAATTCGTGCTTCAAAGCTTTCCATGAATGCCATGAGACAGGAGATTATGGATATAACCCAAAGGGAAAAACTCAATCAGGTAGATCTTATGAATCCCCCGGAAGAAAATATAACTGAACGTGAATATCGCAAAACCAAACGCGAACAGGACATGCTTGATGCTCAAAACGCGGAGATAGAAAAGGAAGGAATTGTTCCTGCAAAAAAAGAATTCCAGACAGAAAAAGAAAAAATCCGCAGAGCCGTAAAACGCATCATTCATAAAGCTTCCGATGAAGAAGAATTTAAAAAAATGCTTGCGGAAGAAGGCATAGAAGTAACGGAATCACGAGGACGCTGGGGTTATAAAACAGCTTCCCTGTACAAACCCATACGAGGAAGGCAGCTGGGAACAGCATATGAAAAAGAATACATTCTTGGACAGCTCGGAAGCGTAGGAATCATCCAGGATACAAATCAATATTATGGACGATTAAAGAAATCCATACAGGTCCAAAATGCCATAAATGCAGCGGACACTATGCAGTTCTTCGTGAAAAGCGGATTAACTGGTACGGATGATCTTTTAGCCAGGCTAAAAATAGCAGAAGATGAATATAGCCGTCTACAGGAACAGAAGAAT
>NZ_JAGBLU010000097.1 GCF_017635265.1 Butyrivibrio sp. | reverse complement strand
GACTTCATTTTTGGTAATTAAGCAACAAGGGCTGCCGTTTACGCGGCAGCCCAAGAATAAAGACAAGTATGGAAAATAAAATGCCGCTGGCTATGGAATCTTAAATGCCGCGGATTCGGGAAAATTAAATGCCGAAATTTCAGGAAAAGTACTTGCCGGTTACACAAGAGCTTTCCAGAGAAACTTTGCTGTCAGTTTGGTTCCATTCACTGCGAATTGAACCGTCTTTTTAGATACCTCTTCCTGCAAATAATCACTTCCTTTCTATCAGCATGGGAGCGTTATTCACCGCATTCCAGAACACCTTCCAGTGTTGTAGGTATCACCTTTGAATGCTTTGCAAGTGAGATATCAGCTCTGACATCATCATTGATCTTCTTGCCGCAGACAACGAGAAATCTTGCTCTTTTAAGAAGGTCCTCAGACATTTCGCGGCGCCTCTTCTCGCCATCAGGATCGTCGTCACTGATAATCCCGCTAAAAGCCAGCACCGGACAAAGTGGTAAATATCCTGCCTTTACAAGTTCACTGCAATATTTTCTCGCCTGGTCTTCTGCATCCACGCGGTTTTTGCTCCATGCTGCTGTAACATATGCTCTTGGTATTGTTCTGCTCATTTTTTCCTCCTTAGTCCACATGCAGAGCGTCATAGCGCTCACCATCAATTATCAGTTCCGTCAAATAGGCTGAAAGATCCTCTTTCGCTTCTTCAATATCACTATCATCCATCCAGGAATATGCATGAGGAACTTCATCATCACCTGCTGGTTCCACTACAAGGACACTTCCTACAAAATAGCTTTCACCATCGATCTCAATCAGCTTTGTTGTGTCATAGAAGACCATGAAGCTCCCTGTCATCAGAAGTCCCATAGTATCTTTCTTCGACAACTCCTCTGTATATGCGTTGAACTGCTTTTCAGAAATAAACCTGTGATCATAATTGGTGCCAATAACTGCGTATCTTCCGGCAGTGCTTTCTGCCTTTTCTATTGTTCCTGTAAATCCATCCTTAATAGGATCCAGTTTTATTGAAAATTTCTGTGCCATTGTATTTTTCCTCCTAAATTCTTCCTTCAGCCATATCGTTGTTAACCATGGCCTGGTAATAGCTGTTTATTGTAAGTGGTGCATTATATAGCGCTGCCAGTAGATACTGTTTGATGTTTCTTACCTTCACAGGGTTACTCTTCAAGCAGTCCATGACATACTCAATATGCATAGAATTGAGCTTTAAAAACTGAGATTTCACAACATTTAAAGGTCTTCTATCACCTGCAATAAGGATGTCTTTTTTCTTAGAACAGATAATATCCAGCATCATGTCCAGAATTGCATCAAGCGTATCCCTGTCAAAAGGGTAACGCTCATACAGAATGTCCATCGATAACTGCTCCATAAGAATGTCGTGATAAACTGATCTCTCATCCTTATCCACATCTAATCCTGATAAGATAAGATTAGTTTTATTAAAATCAGTATTATTATTCTCAGTATTATTAGATTCCGCTTTTCGGTCGTCCAGAATTCTGATTTTCGGAACACCGGAGTTCTGATTATCGGAATTCCTGCGTTCCGTTTTCCGGAATCCCATAAAGTCTTTTACATAGATGATGGTCGGCTTACAAAGTCCCTGCTTCCTTTTTTCAATAAGGCCGATCCTCTCCAACTCTTTTAACAGACCAACCGCCTTGTCGTTTGCGCAGCCCATTGAAGCCTTCACAGCCTTAATTGTGTAATAGACAAAGATCCTGCCATTCTCATCAAACCAGCCATTTTCTCTGGACAGACTTGTTCTTTCAAGAAGCAGTCCATACAGCACCCTGGCATCAGTAGACATCTTCTGAAAAGGTTCCTCTGTAAAAAGAACTTTGGGGATCTTGTAAAAGGTATAGCTCTCTGACTGCTCCTTATAAAAGTAGTCAAACATCATGTTTTCACGCTTCCTGCACTTTTCTGTTTGCTCTGTGCTCATTCATGATCTTTGCCATGCAGGGCCAGCAAAATGCTCTGCCATATCCATACGGACACTCATGGCTACAGTTCTTAGGATGAGCAAGTGGCTCCTTCTGACCAATCACTGATCTTGTGACTGTTTTGGTAATTCCTGAAGTTCTATCTACGATTGTTTTTGACATCTCATTATCCTTTCCAGGGCATCAAAAAAGCGCCAAACCGGAGTTATACTCTCAGCCTGACGCTTTATAGCCCATCAGCTAACTATTTGAGTTGTAACAATACCATGAGCAGGGCGATCAGAGTGCTTCGCCGCCTTTGGCTTTGGCTGCCTTCTCTGCAGCCTCTTTCTTAGGAGCCTTGGAAACCTCTTCCTTCTTGGCTTTAAGCTCACCAAGAACAGAGCCCTTGTCCTCCTTATCGATATCAGCCTCATCACGCTCTGACTGACGCTCCACAAACTTCTCACCAAGCTCAAAGATCTTAGCCTGTGAATCGTAGTGATATACGTTATCAGTGAGCTTATCCTGAGGAGAAACCTGAGTGGCATTGACTTCCTTTACCATGTTTTCAAGCTCGGGAAGTCCCATCTTTCCGTTGTCCGGAACGATAAGGATCTCATGAATGCTTGAAGGTAAAATGTAGAAATCTCCGCCAGCTCTTTCAGCAGCCTGATCCATGAAGTCCTGATAAGCAAGAACTCCTGCACCGTGTACTTTATCAGGTACAGAAGCAACGAAGATCTGCTCATCTTCAGGTCTTACAGGATAAAGCCCCATCATTTCAGCCTGCTCAATTCCCATCATCTCGGCAAGAACTTCGCCCATTCCCTTAATCTCAGCAGGCTTGATGCGAGGTGCATTCTCCAACGCATCTGCGTGAAGCTGCTCTGCTGTGATTCCGAAGTTCTCAACCATCTGATTAGTAGCAAGGATTGATGCCCTGCCCTCTGCATCAGAGCTAAGAACAAATCTGTAAACCACAGCCATGTCCTCGATGTCCTTATGAGGAACTGTCTCAAGCAGATCCTTGTTGGTCTCAGCTGAAACAACCTCCATCACAAGCTTGTCCTTCATCTTGTCATAATCAGTAAGTGTTGCCATATCGACCTCAGGCTTATTCTCAAGACTGTCTGCAACAAGCTGCGATGTCTTATCAACAACCTCGTTGTAGTCAGTTCCATCTTCATATGCCCCGTAGCACTTATTAAGTGAGATGTTCACACCGACCTGATCATCAACCGGCTTGATCGTCACTGCCTCGTAGCTGTCGTTCAGCTTGTTCACAGTGTTTACTGAAACATCAGCCTCAATTCCTTTCTCGTAAAGCTTATCCTTCAGGTCCTCCACGAACCTCTCTTTGAAATTCTCATAATCCATAAATGTGTTATCCTTTCTTTTGTTGTAGTATGCCTTGGATCGTCATCCGCTGGCTGTCTGATTTTGGGCAAAAGAAAAGCGCCAAACCTGCAACTGCATTTCACAGTCACAAGCTGACACTTCATTCACCGTTATTCTTTTGCAAAAGAAATGGACTCGGCGGCTGGGGAAGTGTTTTTGTTTTTCCCTATCGCTTTGTCCATTGTAAATATAACACAGTAATTTTGATAAAAAAACCCTATAACCATCCCACTTTTTCCCGATTTCGTACTACTTTTTCCCGAAATATTCCCGATGGGAAAATAGTGGGTGAAAGCTTAGCCTAAAATCAACCTTTTCGTTCTTTAATTCTTCATAATCTCAATATTTCCAAGCTTTATCTTTCCGCGGATACCTATGTCCATGTGCATCGGATAAGCATCCTTATACTTGTAAATGCTTAGGATTATGCCCAAAAAGATATATGCCAGAACTATATTGCTGCCACCAGCTGAAAAGAATGGCATAAATGAATCAGTATAGGGAAGAATTCCCAAATTCTCAAATAAATTTACAAGCATGTTCACGAGCAAAACATTCATGCATCCAACACCCATCACCAGACCAAGCTGATTCTTGCTTCTTGCAGATGCGATGCATCCGGTTATGATTATTGCCGCTACAGATGCAATAATGCCCATAGCCATGGCAGCTCCATACTTATTTGCAAGATAAGTCAGGAGAAAATCACTATTAGGATTAGGAAGGTATCCCAGCACTTCTTTACCCGTATCACCTACAAAATTCACAGTATTGAAGGAAAGAACTGTTCTTCTTATATATGAATATTCATTATCAAGATCCCAAAATGCTCTGATTCTGAGCATTTTCCAATCTGACAATAAGCTAAATTTATAAAGGATTGCAATTAGCGATACAGGAAAAACAGTAATAGCTGCCCATAATGAGCATATTGTGAGTTTCTTCGGAACCTTAAACCATTCCTTCGCCACAGCCACTGATAGCTGAACTGCCATTGTCATCAGCATAACTAATGCAGTCAAAGACCTGGGCCATCTCAGTACAAATACCACAGGGATTATCATCCAAAGAAGAGCTTTGAAGAAAGCACCGGCACCTCCACCACGATATTTATATAGGATTGCTCCATAAAGTGGAATATAAAACAGCATAAATGCAGATGTAAGAATACGAACCGGCCCCACTCCAACATACATATGCATGCCATTTATCGTGATTCCAAGTCTTCCCAATAATAATACTGCTAACATTCCCAATGCTATTATCTTTGCGTATTTCGCAATAACAGTATAGTCGATCATATATACTGCGATCATAGCCACCAGGCCAATAAGAACTTTGCTGTAAAAAGTGTGACTTCCTATTACACTGATAGCTGCATCAGCCTGTCCGGCATCTATTGCCATAAATCCATGAATAACGCTACTTATAATTCCAATCAAAACAGCAATAGCAACAACGCTCCATGCAAGTCTTGGCCGGTGAACTCTATCCATTGAAATGCCTACTTCAACCGGATCTCCCATGTCAGCAACCGCAGCTTTTTCAGCAGCTTCTCTATCCATACCAGATGCCATATTATCTTCAATCTGATCTTCGATATGAGCCCTTAGCTCATCTTCAATCCCTTTATGGGCTTTCTTAAACCGCACCTGTTCAAGCAACTTTTTGATGTACTCCTCCATTGTCACACCCCCATTGCCAATACATTTGCTATAGCACCTGAATACTCATTCCATTCTTCAGTCTTGCTTTTGAGGAGTTTTTTTCCTTCTTTAGTAATGCTGTAGTATTTCCTTGTTTTACCAAGAAACTCCTGCTCATAAACAGTAAGCATACCCTTCTCTTCAAGACCATGAAGAAGTGGATAAAGAGTACCAGCCTTTAGCTCAAATACATTCTGGGACTTCTTTCTAAGAGTATCGATCATCTCATATCCGTACATGTCTTTTTCTGATAAAAGCTTGAGTATCAACATTGTCATGCTTCCTGTTAAAAGAGATTTATCAATAGCCATCATGTCCTCCTTATATAGATAGTCTATATATTGCACATCTATATAGTATATCGGCATCCTATATATGTCAATATAAAAAATGGAGCACCACTTCTAGGCAGTGCTCCCATAGTTTCTTTATGGGTATTCAAAGTTTTTGAGGGTCAATCATTTTGAGGGTCTAGTTTGAGGGCCTGTCGTGAGGGGCTACTTTGAGGGTCTGGTTTGAGGGTCTGGTTTGAGGGTCTGGTTTGAGGGTCTCTTGTGAGAATAAACAAAACCAGGGTTAATCAGTTATTGAAACTGACTAATCCTGGTCTTTTTAATGTAGG
>NZ_JAGBLU010000096.1 GCF_017635265.1 Butyrivibrio sp. | reverse complement strand
TATGGTATAATCAGTTTGTAGAAAATCTCCGAGCTTTTAAGCCTAAAAAGCTTTAGTCTTCATGGCTTTTAAGACGCAGACAAATACTCTGCCGGGGTGCAGATGGAAACAGAAGCGCCTTCCTTATTGAAAAGGAGAACATAATGAAAAAAGCAGATCTCAGAAGCCTTATTTTTATGGCTTTATGCTGCGATCTTGGTTTGTTTGCCAAAAAACTGATATCTCCCGCAGCAAATTTCATAACTGAATTTCTTCATATCCCGGGTGGTATTGCCACCAGCTTCTCTCTACTATTTTTAGTCATAGCGGCTGCACTTATGCCATTTCCTTTCTGTGCTACAATCATGGGCATTGTCCAGAGCCTTCTTGCATTGTGTTTTGGAATGACCGGCAGCATGGGCGCTCTTGCGCCTATCGGCTACATCCTTCCTGGAATCATGATTGATCTGGTTTTCTTTTTAGCAGAGAAAACTTCCGGTCGACGCGATAATGGTATACTGATTTCGTCTATAATTGCTTCTATTACGGCTTGTCTTACCGCAAACTTCATTGTGTTCAAATTAAGTGGAATAGTTCTTTTTGTATATGCACTGGTTGCTGCCACAAGCGGTTCCATCTGCGGGCTTTTGGGAGAGAAACTTGTAGAAAGGCTCCACCCGGTCATCGGTCCAGATAAAGCCACCGCAAAAATACCATATAAAAACAAGGAGACAACATGAAGAAAAAAAGTATTGTTATCGTCATCATTATGCTAGTAATTACCTGCATTGCATCTGTTTTCTATTTGAGGTCAAGAAATGATGCGCCAAAAGGGAATCTGGCTATTATAAATGGGGATAAAACAGTTCTCATTGACCCCTTTAGCGGGAGCCTTGTTTCAGTAAAGGGCGTTACCATAAATGCCAAGGGGCAGGAAAAGGATGTAGATGAGATCGGAATATCACTAAAGGATGCCATTTCAAAATCAGGACTTGATAAGGCCGGTTTCACAAAAGCCCGGGTTGTATCATCAGATGAATTTGCCGCTGAAATTTCTTTTGACGAAATAAACGAAGATGGTAAAGCTTATCTTGCAAAACAGCAGGAAGACGACGGAAGCACCAGTGCAAGACTGTATGTGTTCGGTGACAGCGACTCAAAACGTCAGGTGAAGAATGTTGTGAGGATTGAACTTTTAAATGAATGAGTTTGACGGAATTGTTTTGGCAGGCGGAAAAAGCAAAAGAATGGGAACGGACAAGTCAGAAATCATTCTTGATGGAAAGTCCTTCCTCCAGATACAGACAGATAAACTAAGAGACCTTGGTGCCGGCAGGGTCCATGTTTCAGGTAAATCTTCTCCTATCCCATATGCCCACCACATAATGGATATAATACCTGACATGGGCCCACTGGGAGGTCTCTATTCCTGCTTTTTGGAATGTAACTGCAGCAATGCACTTGTACTCAGCGTTGATGTTCCGCTTATCTCAAGCCAAACATTGGAGAGCCTTCTAAAGAAGCATTTCTCCGGAAATTTTGATGCCACTATTCTGTCCCATGATGGTAAAGATGAGCCGCTCATCGCTGTTTACAAAACAGATACAACAGCTATTCTGGAGAAACTTATTGCAGAAAAAAAGCTGGCAGTAAGAGCCTTTCTTGATAGGCTTACCTGCCAGCATTATGAGTTTATGGGTGATCATCAGGAGCTGATCAATTGTAATTCGAAGGATGATCTCCGTCTGCTTTCCATCCATAATGCAGAACCACATATCCTTAATCTCATCTCCTGTTCCTTCAAAAATTGATACACATATTTCTGCATTTATTTAGATATCAGATAATGATACTTTTTGTTCTGAGTAAAGAGGAATGCCCAGGACAATATACATGAAGCCACTTCAGCCACAGCAACAGCTCCCCAGATGCCATTTACTCCAAATATGATTGGCAAAAGAACTACTGATAGCAGTTCAAATACCAGCGTTCTCATAAAAGAAATGACGGCAGAAATCGGTCCATTATTAAGCGCAGTAAAAAACGATGATGCAAAAAGATTTCCCCCAGCCAGAATAAAAGCAAAAAGGAATATTCTGAATGCTCCAACTGTCATTTCAAGAAGCTCTGCGTCATAGCCCACGAACAGAGATGCTATCGGTCTTGCAAGGAGTTGAGCCATAACAAACATCATTACTCCACCTGTATATTCAAGTATAAAGCTTCGTTTCATGAGATTATTAAGTTCTTTGGTATTTCCGGCCCCATAATGGTAGCTAATGATTGGGGACGATCCAAAAGTATATCCGAACAGCATTCCCAGGAATACAAACTGAACATACATTATCACTCCGTATGCTGCAACACCGTTTTCCTGGGCGTAGTTCATGAGCTGCTTATTGTACACCATGCTCACAAGAGACGTTGCAATATTTGCCATAAGCTCTGACATGCCATTAAACGCAGCCTTTCCCACTACATCAATTTCAATTTTGGTAAAAGAGAACCTTAAAAGGCTGTCATTTTCACTGGCGAAATATATAAGTGGAATAACACCTCCCACAATCTGGCTAAAACCAGTTGCAAGGGCCGCGCCGGTTACTCCCCACCTTAAGACTCCTACAAATACCGCATCTAAAATCATATTTGTTAGTCCAGCTGCTACAGTTATCCGCAGTCCCAATCGCGGTTTTTCTGCTGCAGTCATAAAGCTCTGAAACACAAACTGGAGATCAGCTGTCGCTGTAAAAAGAATAACAACCCTTCCATAAAGAACAGCCTCGTCCCTTATAAGTGCCGATGCTCCCAAAGCATCCACAATATTAGGCATAAATACAAAACCAATTAGTGTAGCTGTTAATCCTAAAAGTACTGCAAACTCTATCATCATGGAGAAATACTTATTGGCCAGATCATTTTTCTTTTCCCCAAGTGTCTTCGCCACAAGCGCTGTTCCTCCGGAGCCAAACATAAGTCCCAAGGCTCCAAGGATCATAAGTGCCGGCATCACTATGTTTATCGCCGCAAAGGCGTTTTTACCAACAAAGTTGGATACAAACAGTCCGTCAACTACTCCATATATAGATGTAAACACCACCATTGTCATTGATGGGAAGCAGTATCTTAATAATCTTTTGTAATCAAAGTGGTCTGAAAGCTGGATCACATCTTTTTCTTTTCTTAAAATCATTTCTAACCTCAAAATCTGTTCATTTCATCTTTAAGCCTTTTGTTGTACTTTTCAAGGAGACTCACAATGGTTTTCTGCTCTTTTTCCGTAAACGAGAAAAATGCTTTTTTCTCAGCTTCAAGGATAAGATCTGCACTTTTGGCCGCCATTTTTACCCCCTCTTTGGTCAAAAGAAATCTCTTTTCTCGCCCGTTCTTCTCAGACACAAAGACCTTTCCTTCATCAAGTAGCTTTTTCATTGCCGAATTCACAGTCTGTTTAGGTAAAAGATATTCTTCAATTATCTCTTTCTGAGTAACTCCATTTTCTGACGCTCTGATAGCATACAGAATCAGTATTGTTGTCTCAGATATCTCAAACTTTTTGGACTGCTTCTGATAAATGCTGCTCAGTTCTTTATCTAAATTTATAAATCTCATAAGATTTTCATTGTTTTCATGAAGCATTCTTTTTCCTCCAAATTAAATAATCCGAAATCAGACTTTGATTATAATAGTCCGATTTCGGATTGATGTCAACATATTTATTTACTTTATGTTCGGATATATCCTTCATTCATTCTTTAATTATATTTTCGTAAGCACGTCGTCTATATCCCCATCAATGCAGATGCTCCTATATCAATTCCTTCAACGCATCCGCCAGCGGCGTAATCTCACGACCCAGAACCTTTTCCAGCTCTTCCGGAGACAGAGCATCTTCTCCGTTGTTCCCTGCAAGCGCATAATCCTGATAGTTTGTGCCCAGCATCCTGCCTAGCGGTGAAATCTCATCTTCCGTGTACACTGTTTCAAATCCCTCTCTTGTGACCACTTTTACATCCAGCTTCTTACTGCCTGCCCTTTGGGCAACAAAAGAGATAAAAAAATAAACCTGCAGGCAATCTTTCATTGAATCATTTCAGAATATATTCCATATGTGTTGTTATCAAACAGCACCCACATCACCAAATCAAATGCATCCGGATTCTCATCCATATATTTCTGAACGGTCTTAACTGCAATCTTCGCAGCCTGCTCAACCGGATAATAAAACACACCTGTAGAAATGGAGGGGAATGCTATGCTGCGTATCCCCTGTTCTTTGGCAACCTGCAGCGAGTTTCGATAACACAATTCCAACAGCTTATCCTCATTCTTTTTTCCGCCATGCCATACCGGACCGACTGTGTGAATCACATACCTGCACGGGAGATTATATGCCTTTGTGATCTTTGCCTCTCCCGTTTTACAGCCATGCAATTTAAAGCATTCAGCCCGAAGTCCCGGTCCCGCAGCCCTGTGGATCGCACCATCCACTCCGCCTCCTCCGAGCAGGGTGCGATTCGCGGCATTGACAATGGCATCCACACCATGAACTTTTGTTATATCACCCTTAATACATCGTATCATCAATACATCCTCCTATGACAACCCGGCAAAAACCTCATCGCAGGTACTGTGGATATTCAGAAAGGCCGAAGAATCAAACCCTGTCTGTTTCGGATTGATCTGTACGATCTTTGCAGACGGTTTTATGTGATTCCAATATACGCTTCCATAGTTCCCGATTGCGCCTACAATAATGACGAGCTTTGCCTTTCGCGCCCATTCCTGAGCTTTTAGCACATCCTCATTATAGAGCCCAACATGCGCATAAACAGGCCAGCAGGAATATAATCCTCCGCACTCACATCTTGGCGCTTTCCCTTTATTCCAGATATTCACATCATAGTTTCGCTTTCCACATTTAAGACAGGTATTCACGGCAAAGCTTCCCTGAATCTCTGCCACATTTTTCGAGCCGGCAAGACTGTGAAGATGGTCCAGATTGGTTGTTATGATTCCCTGGACCTTTCCCTTCTGCTCCAATTCAGCCAGTTTCTTATGCGAGAGACTCGGACCATTTTGAAACATGGCGTCGAGAAAAGAATGCCTGGCGACTCTGTAATAATGCTCCGGCGTTGCCTTCAGCACGGTATTGGAAGCAAATTGCAGAGTCTCTGCCAGATTGAGTCCATGCATGCTCGGAATGCCGGAGGCAACCGATATCCCTGCGCCCGTAATTGCCAGTGTGAAATTACTTTCATCAATCAATCTTTGAAGTGTTTGTATCTGCCCATCCATATTCGCTACTCCCATTGAAAGTTACCTTTTCCTGCTCCCAGTTCAAAGTGATATTTCACAAGACCTGTATCCACACCGGTAAAGATGCCGTTATCACAGGAAATTGAAACCTTATTTCCTTTACCTCTGATGGTGAATGCCTGCTTTGCCAGTGCGGTAGGCGCTAAGAGTGCTGCTTCAATGCCGTCCTTAAACCACTGTGGTGCTTCTCCATCGTATGAACTGACC
>NZ_JAGBLU010000020.1 GCF_017635265.1 Butyrivibrio sp. | reverse complement strand
TACTGAAGGATACTTGTAGTTAGCCATCTTCTCTTTGTATTCCTTCTTGGAGAGCTTGGCGTCCTTCTTGGAGATAGCGCCCTCTGCAACAGCGATGATGGTAAATCTGCTGCCTCTTGCATCTCTTGCCTCGATGGCTTCACAGATCTTGCCGATGTCATAAGGAATCTCAGGGATGAGGATAACGTCTGCACCGCCGGCAAGGCCCGCGTTCAGAGTAAGCCATCCAACCTTATGTCCCATAACTTCGATGATGAATACACGGCCATGGGAGTCAGCTGTTGTATGGATATTATCGATAACATTAGTCGCAACGTCAACGGCACTCTGGAAACCAAAGGTCATATCCGTGCCCCAAAGGTCATTATCAATTGTCTTCGGAAGAGATACTACATTAAGTCCCTCTTCTGAAAGGAGGTTAGCGGTCTTCTGTGAGCCGTTTCCTCCGAGAACTACAAGGCAGTCTAACTGAAGCTTGTAGTAATTCTGCTTCATAGCCTCTACCTTATCAAGTCCGTTCTCATCAGGTTCTCTGATCGTCTTAAAAGGCGTTCTGGAGCTGCCCAGAATAGTTCCGCCTTTAGTCAGGATTCCCGAAAAATCGTGGGATGTAAGCATACGGAAATCGCCATAAATAAGTCCTTTATAGCCGTTCTTAAATCCGTAGAACTCAACTTCCTCGCCGCTGTGCGCAATACACTTAACAACGCCGCGCATTGCTGCATTCAAAGCCTGACAGTCACCACCGCTGGTCAACATACCAATTCTCATCATGTGAAAAAGGCCTCCTTTGAATATTCAAATTTGTAAATGCACACTACTAGTAATTATACATTAATACAGTCCATACTGCCAAGTAATCCGGTTGACTACAGTTCATTAAAAAAGTATAATAAAAAACGCTTCAGAGCATCGTCCGAAGCGCATGGAGACGTATCAAAGTGGTCGTAATGAGGCGCACTCGAAATGCGTTTGTCCTCCGGGGCACGCGGGTTCGAATCCCGCCGTCTCCGCTTTTATCCAATTAAAGGGGCTGTGAAAAAATGAGAAATCATTTTTTTACAGCTCTTTTTCGAACTACATTGAGTGCAATCTTTTTTTGAGAGAGTATAACTCCCCTTACCCCAAGATTAACAGCTGTATTCTATCATGCTGCTTCTTGGAGTCTCATCTTTATATTGTGATATTTATAGAGGTTGTGCCCAATAGAAACAAGAAAAACTTCAAGTTTTACAGAATTGATGCCTTTTCGGACTATCCGTTTATACCATCTATCGTTTTTTATTATTCCAAATGTTCCCTCTGCCTGAATGGAACGATTCATCCTAAGCAGTGCGCCATGGATACTCTCAAGGTTATCTATAACTTCCTTGTGCATGGATGTAAGTTCATCATTTATTCGCACTGTCCTGTTATTATCAGTCTTTTTACATCTTGAGGCGTATGGACACCCACTGCAGTCTTCACATTGATATACTTCTTCCTGACGACCGTACTGATTCCCTCTGACTGGTTTGCGATATAGGAATTTAAACGTTTTGCCGTTTGGGCACCGCATTTGTCCATCTTCACCAATTTCAAAATTTACTGCACGAAATGGGTCATCATGATATTTCTGATCCTTGGTTTCTTTTCTGTACATAGGAAATTTCATGTACTTTTCCATGCCGTTTAGTTCGCAGAAGATGTAATTATTGAAAGAACCATACCCGGCATCGGCAACAGGATACTTTGGAAAAAAACCATAAGTTTCATAAAACTTCATCATTAGTGGAATGAAGCAATCCATATCTGACCTGTACTGGTTTACATCTACAACGGCTATATATTCATCAGCCACACCAACCTGGACATTATAAGCAGGAAGGAGCTGGTCATTGCCCATATAATCTTTCTTGATTCTCATAAAAGTTGCCGAAGGATCAGTCTTTGAATAACTGTTTCGGTTATCTCCGCAAATGGCGATTTTTTGAATATACTCTTCAAGCTTGGAAGTGTATTCTACAAGCTTTTCATACTGGCGTTGCTGTACAGTCTTTCTATGGCCTCTTCCAGAAACAAAGGTATCTGTATCTATTTTCCATGTTTCCGAAAAACGTTTCGTGATTTCTTTTACCCCCTCCGGAACGTATTCAGTATTTGTTTCAATTTTTAGGCCGCTCCACTTTAGGTCTGCATTAATTTCATTCAGAAGGATGGTGATTTTTTCGAAGATACGATATCTTGATTTCTCAGTTGCTTTCTTCCATACCCAGGTATATTTATTGGCATTGGCTTCAAACTTTGAACCGTCGATATAGAGATGATTCAAATCGACATTGTGAGCTTTGAAAATCACATGGTTGATATCCTTGAATAGTTCTTCAACTGTATCTGTCAATACATCGTTTATAAAGTAGCTAAAGGTTCTGTAAGACGGTGTTGCTCTGTCCATCAGATACATGTAGCGGACATTAACTTTGCAATTGGCCTCAAGATTTCTGAGTGAGATGTAACCCTCATCCATGAAACCGAAAAGCACGGTCTTTAGCATTCTGACTGGATTATACCCGATTCTGCCAAGCTTGTGTTCTGGCACATTTCTCAGGTACTTATCAAGATCTAAACCTCCTATGAGTTCGTCAAACGTAAAGACCGGGTCGCATATATCCAAGCATTCTGAAATAAACATTGGCAAAACGCCCTGATTTAGAGTAAGATAAGAATTGGTTTGATTGTTCATGGTAATATTTTACCATGAAAAAAGAGAAGTAATTGGTTATTCACAACTATTACTTCTCTTTTTTATGAGCTTATTATTTCACAGCCCCTTT
>NZ_JAGBLU010000095.1 GCF_017635265.1 Butyrivibrio sp. | reverse complement strand
AGAAAGAAATAAGCTTTATGAAAAAGATGTATGAAGAAGGAGATACAGATACACTTCTTAGAGATCTTAGAAAATGTCGGTGTCATCTTATGGATGTGCTTCATGACAGCCAGAAAAAAGTTGATAACATGGATTTTTTGATAAGACAGATTCAAAAAGAGAAATGATTAAAACGGAGGAATGTAAAATGATCAGAAAAGAAGAACTAAACCTTGTAACCGAGTGGGATAAGACCTTTAAGAAAAGTGATAAGGTTGACCACAGCAAAGTAACATTCGTAAACAGATATGGAATCACCCTGGCAGCAGATATGTATGTTCCAAAGAATGCAGATGGTAAGCTTCCTGCAATTGCTGTATGCGGGCCATTCGGAGCAGTTAAGGAGCAGTATTCCGGTCTTTATGCTCAGACAATGGCAGAGAGAGGTTTTTTGACGATAGCATTTGACCCTTCCTTTACAGGAGAGTCCGGTGGGAACGTAAGATATATGGCATCTCCTGATATCAACACAGAAGATTTCATGGCTACAGTTGATTTCCTTTCACTTAATGAAAAAGTAGATCCTGACAGGATTGGAATCATCGGTATCTGTGGTTGGGGAGGAATGGCTGTAAACACAGCAGCTCTTGATACAAGAATCAAAGCTACAGCTGCAATGACAATGTATGACATGACAAGAGTAAATGCCAAGGGATATTTTGACTCCGAGGACAGCGAGGAAGCAAGGTATCAGAAGAGGGCTGCTATGTGCGCTCAGAGACTTGAAGACCTTAAGGCAGGTGAGTATAAGCTTGGCGGCGGAGTAGTAGATCTACTTCCGGAGGATGCACCTTTCTTTGTGAAAGACTATTATGATTACTACAAGACTGACAGAGGTTATCACAAGAGAAGCCTTAATTCCAACGGTGGTTGGAATGTGATTGGCTGTGAATCATTTGTAAATCAGCCAATCCTTAAGTATAGTAATGAGATCAGAAGTGCTGTCTTACTTGTACATGGAGAAAAAGCTCATTCATGTTATTTTTCAAAGGATGCTTATGCAGATATGATTAAAGACAGCAAGTACGCAGATAATAAGGAACTTATGATAATTCCTGATGCTGTGCACACTGACCTCTATGATGGCGGGGATAAGGATTATATTCCTTTTGACAAGCTGGAGAGCTTCTTTATGGAGAACCTAAATGCTGTGCCAATAGAAAATAAATAAAGGATGGGATGATATGAGTAAAGTGTTAGTTATTTCAACAAGCCTTCGTACAAATAGCAATTCAGATATACTTACTGAAAAGCTTATAGAGGGAGCAAAAGCGTCAGGTCATGATGTGGAGCATATAAGCCTAAAAGGGAAAAATATCGGATTCTGTATCGGATGTCTGGCCTGTCAAAATACACAAAAATGTGTCATTAAGGATGATGCTGCCACTATTGCAGAAAAAGTAAAGAATACAGATACCCTGGTTTTTGCAACACCTATTTATTATTACGAGATGAGCGGGCAGATGAAGACTCTTTTGGACAGGCTCAATCCTCTATATCCTTCAGATTATAGATTTAGAAATGTATATATGCTCTCTGTCGCTGCTGAGGATGAAGAGTTTGTGCCCCAAAAGGCTGAAAGCGGACTCCAGGGATGGGTTGATTGTTTTGAAAAGGCAGAATTCTCCGGTTCCTTATTCTGTGGAGGCATAGGCGATATTGGTGAGGCATCGAAAAAAACTGAAGAGTTAAACGAAGCTTTCGAGTTTGGTAAGGTCATAAAATAAATGAAATTAATGATGAAAATGATCATGATGACACTTAGTGTGTTCATGATGCTTTGTGTCAGTGCCTGTTCAGGTGAAACGGAATCAGTATATGAAAATCATGATTCACAAACTGCTATTTCTGCATTGGAAAATGTAGGAGTAGAAAAAACAGTGAAATCTGTTTTAGCAGAAGACATAGAAACATATCACACAGAAGAATCTGATAATCAGACTGCTGAAAGCAATGATTCTTCTGATGAAACAAGCATTGGAGAAGCAACTATGATAATGAAAATTGGCGATACAAAAGTTAATGTGGAATGGGAAGACAATCAGGCTGTAGAAGCGCTGCGGGATATGGCTAAAGATGGTGATATTACCATTCAGATGTCAATGTATGGCGGTTTTGAACAGGTGGGTTCCATAGGACAGAGTTTGCCACGAGATGATAAGCAGACAACAACATCATCAGGAGATATAGTTCTGTATTCAGGAAACCAGATGGTGGTGTTTTATGGTTCCAACAGTTGGTCATACACAAGGCTAGGTCATATATCTGATAAGGATGAAGCAGAGATGGCAGATCTTCTTTCAAATGGTGATGTTACTATAACCATTAGCAGGGAATAGAGATAAAAGGTGGTGTAGTACAATAGAAATTACTTGAAAGCCTTTTTATTTTACATAGTCTGACCCGGGCAAAATGCCCGGGCCATCATTAATCCTGATCCTCTTGAACAGATTCATTAGTGTTATCTTCCTGCTCTGTAGTACTGTCGACAACATCAGAAGGTTCTACTGATGTTGTTTCAGAAGGTAAAACTTCGGGGATCGGATCCGTTGCCTTTTCAGGTGTTTCTTCGCTTTTTTCTTCTGTTTCAGGCTTCATCGCATTCTCTTCCGAAGTCTTTTCAACAGTCTCATCAGAAGTCTTCTCTGTTGCAGCTTCTTCCGAAGTCTTTTCAACAGTCTCATCAGAAGTCTTCTCTGTTGCAGCTTCTTCCGCAGTCTTTTCAGCATTTTCATCAGAAGTCGTCTCAGTTGAAGCTTCATCCGAAGCCTTTTCAACAGTTTCTTCGGAAGTCGTCTCAGTTGAATCTTCATCAGAAGTCTTTTCAACAGTCTCCTCGTAAGCCTTCTCTGTTGCAGTTTCTTCTGCAGATTTCTCACCAGTCTCTTCAACAGCCTTAGCTACGTCTTCTACATTTACTGCTTCGTCGGATTCAGCGTCTGGCGTTATAGTTTTTGCATCTACTGATGACGCCATACTCCTTATGGCAGCCGCAGGTGATTGATTCAGATTATTGGTACTTTCTGCTTGATTTTCGGCCTCCTTTGCAGCTTCTCCTGCCTCAGCCCTGACTTGCTCAGCCTTCTGAAGACTCTCTTCCCAGGTCATGTATTTTATAGTGTTTCCATTTTCATCTGTGCCGGGCTTTGAGTAGAAATCATCAAGCCCCTTTTCTGCACCCAGAGTTTCTTTTGTAAGTTCATAATCCTTTCCGTATACATCGCTTATATAATAGTACGATCCTGTGTCCACATAATCGGTTGTAATGTCAAAAGCTTTATTATTTTCTTTATAAATGGTTCCAAGTGAGAATAAGGCAGGGGTACTGGCTGTTTTGTAGAAATCATCAGCACCGCCAAGAAGCTCGAAATACCCGCCTTCAAGGTAACTCATATTGGCTTTCGCAGCGGCAACAGTTCCGTCAAAGTCCTGAACAATGCTGTAGCTGTCAACGGATAATTTCTCACCTTTTTCATCTGAAAAGATATTCAGATATAAAGTTGTAACCTTTTCATCCTTTGCAGCCCTCTTCAGATAATCTGATCTTGATTCCCCTTCTTTCATTTCAAGGGTGGAAGCACTTTTCGCATTGGCCCATATACTTACAGGAATGTAACCCTGATAAGAACCATCTTCATTTGTTTTGGTGATATACATGCTGCATATCTGTCCATTTAGCAGATACCACACAGAATTGTAAGGAGCAACACTGTATGTAACCTTGGAATCGTTAATTTCTTTTGTTTCAGAATACAGGCAGGTATTACCTATGGAGCCAACATATTTATCGTTGCTGTCAAAAAGTGTGACTTTTACCTTTACCGATTCTCCCACGGCAACAGTTTCAGGTTCATTAATTTCTATAGTCGCAGTGGTTGAATCATTATAAGCATTGTCTACTTTATCGGGCAAAGTTACAATAATATCTTCTTTTGTAATTCTGTCATTCAGAATCTTATCAAAGCCCATCAAAGTAGGGTCATCAGGATCATCTTCATTCACACCTGCCGCTTCATAAAGATACTTCCAATAATCTTTCCATTCATTTTTCCATGCATCAGAATCTCTGATTGTAGCTATAAGATTATCTCTATTTTTTATATTCTCAGTCTGCCAGTCATCACCTATGAGTTTTGCGGCCAGATTCATGAGTGCAAATCTGGCTATTACCTTCTTGTATTCATTATTTAAACCTGTCGTTTCATATATTTTAACCGCTTCACTGGCTGTCTCGTAATAAGAAACGGTTCCATTATTGTCGATATTCATCACGTAATATGCTGCCAGAGGAAAATAAATACTAAGTCCTCCGTTCTGAACGTCTCTTTCCAACCACCTGTTATAAAGTACACATTCGTCAAGATTCTTTAAAACATTATTTGCGGCATCCTTAAGCTCTTTTGAAAAGACAGAATCATCACTTGCAAAGGGAGTCACAAATCTCTTGAGATCAAGATAATTTGATGTATCGACACCGTTTCTTGTGGCAAAATGTGATTTCTTTCCAACTATATTCAGAACTTCATAATAAGCGGATTCCGTCTGTTCAATCTCTTTTAACAGATTCTCTGCAAATATTGAGACTGCGCTGTCAAGTTCATCGACCTTTGTCAGATCAACAAGAGAAAGACAGGACAGCATATCCTTCTCGAATTTTTTTACAAAAGCATCTACAACTTTTTTTCCAAGTTCGCTGGTACCGAGCTTCGGATTATTTTCAAGCTCACTGAAAAGTGTCTGATAATCCCAACCTGTGCCGTATTCGTTCTCCTCAGATCCTATGTAGTAATAAGAGAGTTCTTTTAAAGCGGAAACGGCCTCATAGTTTCCCATCTGACAGGCATCAAAGCCTATAAAATCAAACTTCCTACCGCTTTGAATAAACTCACTTCCGGCAAGTGCCTCTCTTAGTTGTTTTAGTGAAAATCCCGGATCCGGAAGACCACTCTCTTGCTGGTGAGATTCTTTATATTCTGAAAGCAGCTCATCATAACCATATCCGCCGTAACCTCCGCCGTGATCCCAAAGTATCAGATCGTATTTTCTTTCAGAATCTTCCGGCGCAACATAGTCGATTATTTGTGAAAGGAACTTTGGATCCGTCATGTACTTTCCGGAAAAGCTTTTAGTTTCAACCATTCTGTTTTGAGTACCGTCATTTACAACTTCCCAAATCGTAATCTCACCGGTACTGATCTCTGTCCCATATTTGGAGAGCAGATCATTTGCCATATTATCAATCTCAATTCTATCTTCAGGGGTAATTATTTTTTCGTCTTCTTCGGCATCTTCATCGTCAATTCTGGGGAAAAGCAGCCTTTCGACATAGTACTTGTATACAACAGGATCATTCATATGCCATTTTTTGCTTCCACCGGTAACAATATAGATTTTAACCCCTTCAGGTATTTTTGTTCTTAAAAGATCTAAAAGATCTTGAGTTCCAACTCCGTCTTTAGACTCAAGGTCTGCGCCACACAAATATAAAAGGAAAGTTCGGTTACACAGTTCTTTATTAGCTTCTTCGCTATCCTGTCCATCATTTTCTTTTCTTTCCGGTGGTTCATTTGGCTCATCTGATCTTGGCAAGTCAGGACCTGCCGGATTACTTTCTGTTTTTTCCATAAACCGGACAACTTCCGATAGTTTGCTAAAAAAGCCGGAATATGCACGGATAGTCTCTTTTGAATTGTTGGAATTGAGGCTTTTTACTAAATTATATAAAGTAACATTGCCGGTTTTTAGAACAATATCTTCATACCGACTGTTTGAGACGCCGATAACAAAGGATTTTGAATAGGATGTTTTCTCATCATCCGCAGGAATACGCACTTTTCCAAAAATAGTCTTAAGAGCCGCAATGCTAAGATCTGCAAGTTTTTTATCAGTCACGCTGATTCCTAAGGCTACCTCATTCTTTCCTTCTTTTATTACATAGCTTTCCTGAGTATCGTATGTAACATGTAATCCGGGAAACGAGTCAGAATACAGAGTAATTCCCGCCGGAAATACATTGGCAAGCTTCTCAACGCTTGTAGTCTTGGCCGCCATTGATGAGATTGTGGTAATATCAGGTGCCAACGATGATGCAACGAGAAATACCACAGATAAAACAGCAACTAGCAGTTTCTTAAATTTGGGCATAATCCGACCTTCCTTTCAAAAAAATATGACATCTTGATTTTTTTGATTCAAGAATGCATCCATATATCGTGGTTATCGGCATTTAAATCCAATTTTTTTAACCTTTATTAAAAAAATAATATGGCTGTAATAAAAAAATGACATGAATTTAGTTTCCTCAATTGATAGCCAGTCGGGAAAATGATAACAATGGTCGAAGGCACTTTACTAAAAGAAGAAATGAATACAGATGCAGCCAAGGAGCTTGCACAGAATAGACATCCCGGAAAATGAAGAGGAAAAGGAATGGCTGGAAAAACAAGATTTTTCAAAATCTGCTGAGGATGCCTATACAGGATGAAATATATAAAGCCGTGGCAATAATGTCACGGCATTGTTTTAGGGAGGACTCTCCGGGTGTTGACCGGAGAGGTGTTATGAAAAAGAAATTTTTGTTTGTGAGGTATCAGGAGGTTTTGTGTTCCTCTTGATGTATTTATATTACCGAGCGAACTTTAAGCCAAATTAAAAACGTTGTAAATAATTTGTTAATTGAAAATGAACAGATTGCTTTGGAAAAACCATAGATAAAACCTGACGACTCATGTAGCGTTAGGGTCCTTTTTTACATATAATTAAGAGAGTTGAAAAAAGGGGAGCCATGTATGGAATTAATAGTGAAGCACTTTGATGCGCTCAGTACCAATGAGCTCTACGAGATATGAAGAATAATAATTGATGGAGAAGGGGTGAAGAAATAAATGTTTTTTATCATGGGGATTACAGATGGAAGGAAAGATTTTGATTTTAATCAGTTGATCACCTGTTCCATCTGTGGGAAATATGGACGATTCAATGTGTTCATGACATATACAGTGCTGTCTCTTTTCTTTATACCGACTTTCAAGTGGAACAGACATTACTATGTGCAGACTAGCTGCTGCGGAGTTGTTTACGAGCTTGATCCGGAGGTTGGTAAGATGATTGCAAGGGGCGAGGAGGTAGAGATTCTGCCAAGCCATTTGACTCAGGTAAGCGGTGGAAGAGGATTTGCTACCGGCTATAAGAGATGCAGGCAGTGCGGATATGAGACAACTGAGGATTTTGATTTTTGTCCGAAATGTGGAACAAGGTTTTGATAGACATAGAGGAATTGATAAAAGTCCAGCTAAGAAATGTCAAGGAGTAAATTGAAAATGTTAGAAATTAGCCATTACCTGCATTTTGGGTAACCTTAATAAAGCTAATTCATTTATAGCACATTGAAAATGACAAATT
>NZ_JAGBLU010000094.1 GCF_017635265.1 Butyrivibrio sp. | reverse complement strand
GGGCTACTCCATCTATTGCCTGCATAGCTTCATCAGCAATACCCTCTGTGTCACGGATATACGAGCACAATGCGGCAAATTCTGTAAAATCCGAATCTGTCGGATTCACTTTATAAGGATCGATCTCTTTTGAGAACTCATTGCCGTTTTCATCTGTTCCGGTTGCAGTATATTTCCTGCTGTCTCCCATCACATCAATCCTTATCTCAAACTTCTGCATTACTCCCTGATATGAATAAGCTGTTTTGCCATCAGCAAGTTGCGTTGATGTCATTCCTGAGTTCCACACATTTGCTGTTATAACTCGTGTATAGCCTTTCTTTGCAGGCTCTTCTTTTACCAGGGCATCCACAACCTCAGGTGAATCCTCATTTTTTTCAAGAATAACACTCTGGAAATCGCTGTTTCCGATTGTCTGATTTGAATAAAAGTGGGCACTCTGTACAAATGCGCTCTGTGAGTAATAATAGTTTCCGTTTGTTATGGTATTTGGCATAAGTGTTCCTTTCTGCAGCTCATCTGTCATTCAGAGCTACTCCACTCTCCTGAAAGGACCGAGTGGTTAATTGATTATCAGTTGCGGCGCTTTGCTCTTTACTTTCACCTTCCTTCTTAAAAAGCCGAATATCATTAGATTTATCAATCCATTGATATCCGGCAGTTCCATCCTAACCTCTTTATATATTATCGGAATAAGTGCTTTGCTCCTTAAGTGCCATATAACATTTTTCTATGCTCTATGGCCTTTTCCGTCAGTTCTTGATTCAGTTCTTTTCTTTTCTGATAGTCCTCAAGCTGCTTCTTTTGTCTCGCTGCCCTCTGAGCCCGGCGTCTTGCATTATCATTGTTGTTATTTCGACTGCTCCGCTGAGAGTTCTCGCTGCGCATCTTCTCCAATACTTCATCAAGCTTCTCTGCAGCACTCATTAGTTCTGACTCACGGCCCTTGATGGCCAAATCAACGTGCTGAATGGTTCCGGCAGTCCCATCCTCCTTTAGAAAGATTCCTGTCTTTCTCACTTTCCCATCTAAAGCACCATCCGCACCATCAAGAGTAAATTCCGTGTCTTCTGATCCCAGGAAAATAGCCCCGACACCAGATTCCTTTAACGTCCTAAGTTCATCTTTTCCATCATCAGTCTTACTCCAGACTTTGAGCTTATCATAGACTTCATCATTTTCATCAATCCAGCCATTACCATCTGTATCGTACTTGGCAAGATCCTTAAAACCATCACCGCTCTTTACTCCAAACAGTTCAGTGCCGTCATTTACCTTGCCATCTCCGTTCTTATCAAGTGCAAGGAATCCACTCCCTGCTTTTGTCATTGATATCTCGTCCAGCTTGCCATCCGCATCAAGATCAAATTTAAATTTCGTATCACTTAAAGAAGCTGTATGACTTCCTGTATTGATTATCAATGGATCATAAAGATTATCCAGTGGTGACGATATCGGTATAAATGTTTCATGCTCCTTTTTTCGAACCATACTTACGTCAACATCAACATTTATTTCTCTTCCATCTTCTGTTTTTATATTACCTGTTGCCTTATAATCAGTTTTTTCCTTTTCTACATGCTTTTCTACTATTCCGGCAAAAAATCTGCCTGTCCCTGCGCCGCCACTGTTCAAATCCTTTTGATAGCTGTAATTTGAATTAGTATATACATCACTACTTTCTATCTTCATATGCTATTTACCTCATACTCTTGCGCATTTTGGGTTTAAAACCATCGTGAAAACATCGATGACAGGAGTGAATTACCAAATCCACCCAAAAGGTTTCCGGTATTGTATGTGCCATTAGATCCATAGATGCCTGTATTCATCGAATATCTGCTTGATGTAATGGCCGCTTGTGATGTTAAAGATGCATTGCTTCTAAGCCTTTGTCCAAATGATCCGGCTTCTCCTAATATCTTTTTGACAGTAGCTTTATCTGCTCCTTTTAATACATCTTCATCAACAGATAACTCTCCTGTCTTAGAGTTGTAACCTATGCCTATCTTTCTAAGGTCAGACACATTATTAAGCACATCCTCCCTCATCCATCCGGCTCTGTTTCTAACTGTGGTGCTTGTAGCATTTTTTGCTCCACTGTTGACATCATTGTAACCATCTACAAAATTCTTTACAGTTTTAAGAAGCTGGTCCGTGTTCTTTTCTTCATAAATCTCACTGTTTGCAAGTTTCTTACCGGCGCTTTCTACCTTTACAGCTCCACCAGCAACCTTCCGATCAGACATATATGCACTATTGTATGTGCTGTTATATGCTTTATTCATAGCTTTCACGGTATTGGCACTTAATCCAAAATAGCTGTTATTTATAGCGCCTGATGTTCGTGATGTGCTTCTTGTACCTGTAGCCCTACTGCGGTAATTAATATCTGACATTCCGTGTCTGTTCCAAATACCTCCTGCACCGCCTATCCTGCCAGTAAGGACATCAAAATAGTTTTGCCCAAAATTCATTAAAAACACCTCCTGAGTAGAGCACTTGACGAGGTTCTTCCCGAGTCTAGTGCGAACCATACCTGTGCACTTAACGAGGTACTGTCGAGTTTAGTGCAGCAGGTAGTTTCTGTTCCATATCAAGTATCGTCTATGACCGGAGGCGGTTAAATAGCTTTGACACGAACGGACCTTTTTATGTAATGAATAGTCAGTTTTTCGTTACTATTCAGTCAGCAGCCAGCACTACGCTGCTTGCACTCTCGCTTAATGAGCCTTTGGCGAATTCTAGCGAGAGACATGCGTTAGAAGGCTGCGTAAGAAAGTGATTCAAGTGGCAATTTTGCCCTTCGCGAAGCGATTTAATTGCAAAATTGCTTAGTTACTGGTCAGGAACTGAACAGTAACAGTTTTTCTTCTGCAGCATTACCTTTACCTTAAAAACCTTATTATCAGAATTGATATCCACAGCTCCAAGATATTTATCTGCGATTCCCATGACGCTCTTTAACCCCAGCCCGTGCTTATCTGCGTCAGAATCCATTTTCTTTGTACTGATGATGCTGTTATCAGAACCACGCTTCAATTTTCCATCAAACGAATTCTCTATTTTTATCAAGTAAAAGTTATCCTTCTGTTCCCCAATAAGTCTGATATACCTATCACCCTCTGCCACAGTCAGTACTCCATCCAAAGCGTTATCAATAAGATTATTAAGAATAATCCCCATATCCAAAGCACTGATTCCATTGTCATCAGGGAAAAGAAATTCTGCCTTAAAATCACAGTTAATGCTACCTGCCTGAGCTGCAGCCTCATTTATCACTGCATCTGTAACCGGATTATTGGTCGCATACTGCATAGCTTCTGAGCTAAGCTCAATGTCCATTTCCCCAAGAAATTCTTTCGCATCGCTTATCCTGTCTTTTTCCAAGAAGCTCTTAAGAATCATGAGTTTTCCGGCCATATCATGCCGAAGCGTTCTTATACGGTCATGGTATTTTTCAGTATATTCAATCTTTTTCCTGATAAACTCCTGCTCCTGAAGCTGCTCCTGTAGCCTAAGCTCCTCTTCTTTAAGTCTCCTGTAGCGCTGCCATGTAGCAATTGCAGACATTTCTCCGATAAAAATAAGCACAGCCAGGATTGGCAGGGTAAATCTAAGATCCTGCTTCTCATCCAGCAGCACAAAAACCTCTTTATCAAGCGGTACAACCATAACTTCTACAATAATGTAACAGATAATATATGACACAGCGGAATATATCGATAAATATAATGCTTCAGTCCATGACATTTCATACTTGACCGTACATATTTTTTTTGTTACGAAATATTCGAGAAATAGGAAAACTGCAAAAAATATAACCTGCAAAACCATCAGTATAAACATCCAGTTCCATAGATATTCTACGGAGCCTTCCCTGGAATAATCTATGGATGCGGTAACATAATCAGAAATGCTATTGAAAACGGCAAAATTTATCAAATGCCATACGTAGAATACGTTCTGCCAGAGAAAGAAGACAAAGATGATATGCGGTAATATCTTTTGATTATAAAAATAGAACACTGCAACTATAGTCAGAAGGCTTATTATACTGTACAGACCTTTTGTAGAATATGGAATTGCAAACAACACTATCCCTTCAATCGTGATTATCACTGACAATACAATATTCTTTGGTCTGCTAAGTGTCTCTTTATTTATAAAAAGATCTGCAAACACTCCAAAGAACAGGCCACAGATCAGTATCATAGATACTCCGTAGATTTGTTCCATAATTCTTATATTTTCCTCTGTCATATTGCCTCCTACAATCGTCAGGATATAAACTCCATGTAAGCCCTTATAAAATCAGCGTATTTGTATTTTGACATTATAAGTGCATCCCCATTATCAACCTGTACCTCCGACCTTGAGTAGCCTTTTATATGCTTCATATTAACCAGATATCCTCTGTGAACCCTGAAAAAACTGTTCCCCAGTTCATCCTCAAAGTCATTCATCTGCCGATACACTTCATGCTTAATTCCCGGCAAATGGACAATTGCTTTTCGTCCCGAGCTCTCAATATATAAAATATCCCGAAGCTTTATATTTATTGTCCCTTTACCTGATTGTATGGATATAAACCT
>NZ_JAGBLU010000019.1 GCF_017635265.1 Butyrivibrio sp. | reverse complement strand
GACTATATGCTTGCTATAATTTGAATCTACTGCGTTGTCATCAGTCGTCGATGGACGCCCATCGACTCCATCTTCCGCCTTGTAGATTGCAAATTATATCTAAGCAATATAGTCGAGAAATATAAAAACAGCCACACTAGTTAACAGGAGCTTGGAATTACATGGTTTTGTGTGGAGCGGATAGGTTAGAAGAATATAGGGATGTATTTCAGGGTGGAAGAGTTGGGCTGATAACTACACCTACAGGAAGGCGTATCGACGGGAAGAGCACTATAGATGCGCTAAAAGAAATTTGTGACCTAAAAGTTCTCTTTGGTGCAGAGCATGGGATCAGAGGAGACATCGAGGATGCTGCCACAGTAAAAGGTTTTCATGACAAAGCGACAGGACTTCCTGTATATAGCCTCTACGAAGGTCAGAGACGAAGAATGACAGAGGAGATGCTGGATCTTTTTGACATCATTGTATATGACATACAGGATGTGGGCAGCAGGTATTACACCTTTATTTCGTCGCTAAAAAATGTGATTGAAGATTGTGCCAAAAGAGGTAAAAAGATAGTTGTGCTTGATAGGCCCAATCCCCTTGGAGGAGAGGTTATTGAGGGAAATATCTTACCAGAAGAGGAGTTTAGCTTTGTTGGCTGTTATTCACTTCCCGTAAGGTATGGCCTTACTCCGGGTGAGTTTGCAAATATGGTCAATATAGAGCAAAAGCTTGGAGCAGATATAACAGTTGTTCCATGTAAAGACTGGAAAAGATCAGCTCTTTTTCCTGAGACAGGACTTAACTGGATTATGCCAAGCCCCAATATTCCGACCTTCGAGACAGCACTTGTCTACGTTGGAACATGTCTTATAGAAGGGACAAATGCATCCGAGGGCAGGGGGACAGCCAACCCCTTTAGTGTCATTGGAGCTTCTTATATTAAGGAATCGGAAAAACTCGCTAAGGAATTCAATGGCAGAAGACTTGAGGGATTTGTTGCAACTCCATATTTCTTTAATCCCTATACTTCCAAGCATTCCGGAAGGCACTGCGGAGGAATTCATATTCATATCACTGACAGAGAAAAAGCAAAGCCATTTGAAATGGGAATAACACTTCTTGAGATACTGGATAGAGCATATGATGAATTTGAGTTTTTGCCACCTGTAGCGGGTAGGGATAAGCCATTTATACAATTGCTCTCAGGGATGCCATTAGATAAAGGCTTTAAAGCATCAGAAATAATTGAAAAGATTAAGCAGGAACAGGCTGAATTTCAGATTAGAAAAAATGAGTTTCATATATATGATTAAGTGGGGATGACTAGATGGGTTTTTATGCTGGAATTGACGGTGGAGGCACCGGCAGCAGATTTGTTTGCGCGGATGAAAATGGAAAAGAGATTTATTCAGGAATAGGACCGGCTCTAAACGGGAATGGGCTTTCCAAGGATTTTTTTATCCAAAATATAATGGAGATAGTAAATAGCATTACTAAAAATGTTGGGAGCCCTGATGATTGCAAAGGCCTTGCCATAGGACTTGCGGGCATTAGCAATGTGCAGATAAGAGAAGGCTTCGCAGCAGTGATGAGCGAAGCAGGCTTTAGAAATTATGAAATTTATGGTGATCATGAAACTGCATTTTCAGCAGCATTTCCAGAGCAGTATGGAATACTTCTTATCTCCGGCACCGGGAGCTTATGCTTCGGCAAAAGACCTGACGGAATGAGCGCGAGAGCAGGTGGTTATGGCCATCTTATCGATGATAAGGGCAGCGCTTATGACATATCTATAAGGATCCTGGAGGCGGTAGTAAGGGCAGAGGATGGCCGAGGCGAAAACACAGTGTTCAGGGAACTGGTATTTGAACGGCTCGGAATCAAAGACATCAGAGAACTGATAGGATACATCTATTCAAAAGACACCAACAAGGGAGATATTGCGGCACTGGCTCCTTTATTGTCAGAAGGAATAAAACGAGGTGATTCTGTGGCAGTGGCAATAGAGGATGCTGTTGTAGAGGAGCTTAACAGTTTGATCTTTGCAGTGAAAAAAAGGCTTGATTATGGCCCCGAGGTGGCTCTTTGGGGAAGCGTTCTTCAAAAGAATGATCATATCAGGGAAAAACTTGAAAAACGAGCAGGGCTAAAAATGTTTTTCCCGCAGGAAGACGCATCTGTAGGAGCCCTTAGACTAGCTATGAAAGAGGTTTGAAATGACAATTGAAGAGATGGTGGGCCAGAAATTTGTTGTTGGTTTTCCGGGATATGAGTTGAATGAAGAAGTTAAGGAAGTAATAAGAAAATATAAGATTGGTAATATCATTCTTTTTAAGGAAAATCTCAGGGATGAAGCACAGATAAAAAAACTCTGCGCTGAGATCAAAGAGTTCATTACTTCTGTTACAGGCTATCCCCCATTTATCATGATCGATCAGGAAGGCGGAATGGTAGCGCGCCTGTCTGAAAACATGGGAAATATTCCGGGAGCCATGGCAATCTCAGCCACAGGTGACTCGCACAATGCTTATACTGCGGGCTACTATACAGGATTACAGCTAAAAGAGCTTGGAATCAACTTTAATCTGGCACCGGTTATGGATATTAATTCTAATCCTTCTAATCCCATAATTGGGTGTAGAAGCTATGGAGATACTCCGGAGAAAGTAAGTGAGTATGCTCTGCAAATGGCAAAAGGCCTTGATGATGCAGGCGTTCTTTCATGTGCAAAGCACTTTCCCGGACACGGCGATGTGTCAACAGATTCCCATGTGACACTTCCTTGCGTTGATAAGGAACTTGATGAACTTGAAAAGATGGAACTTGTGCCTTTTAAAGCAGCAGTTGAAAACGAAGTTCCTGCAATAATGTCCGCGCACATTCTTTTTCCCAAGATTGAAAAAGACAGGATTCCCGCCACAATGTCCAAGAAAATCCTGACAGATCTATTGAGAAAAGAAATGGGATTTGAGGGACTTATCCTCACAGATTGCCTTGAAATGCAGGCCATAAAAAAGTTTTATGGTGTAGAAGAGGGGGCTTTGGCAGCACTAAAAGCAGGCGCGGATATCATAATGATATCCCACACTCCTTCATACTTCCAGGAAGTTATATCAAGGATAGAAGCGGCCATAAATGATGGAAGCATAGTGGCTGAGACCATCAAGGAAAGCGCAGAACGAATACTTTCATATAAGGATAAATATCTTAAGAATAAAAATCAGGAAAAAAGCAGCAAAGAATTTAAGGAAGAAATAGAGAACATACGAAAACAAACTCTTACTCTCGTTTCAAAAGCAGATTACCCTCTTGGGATTGACTCGGACACTCTCTTTATAAGCCCAAGGCCATTTAATGTAGGCCTTGTTGGCAATGTCAAAGAAGACATCGCCTCATCATTTTGCGAAATTCTGGCAGAAAAATTTGGTGCCAAAGCACTGGTAATAAGTGAAAATCCAAGCAACGAAGAAATTGAAAGGGCATCGGAACTTGCAGGTAAAAGCTCTTTTGTAGTTGTGGGTACCTACAATGCACATGTATACCGCAGCCAAATAAAACTACTTGAAAAAGTATTATCAGCTAATTCTAAGTCTGCCGTATTTGCACTACGAAATCCCTATGACTTATGCGAAATACCTGACAATGTATGGAAGTTTGCGGCATTCGAATATACACTGCCAATGATTAATCTTATAGGTAAGCTTCTTAATAAAGAAATCAATGCATTAGGAAAGCTACCAGTCGGAATAAGCTATATTAATGATTGTGAAGATGCGGATTAAGGTATTTTGGAACAGTAGCGTGGCTACTTTAAAAGATGTATGCGAACATTTGCGGAATTAATCTAATTTTTCTCTTACATGGTCGGTGTTGATGCCGTGGGTAAGGAAAACAAAAATCAGCTAATTACCCACGAATAAATGAACGTCGCGGGTAAGGAGAACAAAAATCAGCTATTTACCCACAGATTAATGAATGCTGCGGGTAAGAGGAACAAAGAGTAGATATTTACCCGAGATTATTGAATGAGTTTGGGTAAATATGTGAAAAATGGTAGATTTACCCAATGATTGGTAGATAACCAGGGTAAAAGGCGGAAAAAATGTAGTATTACCCATGGGTATTAGTGAACTAAGGGTAAAAAGCTGAATTAGAAAAATATTACCGGTAGACATGCTGAAAAGTAGTTGCTTATATTGCTTCCGGATTTTAATCCGGAAGCGGGAAAACCTGGTCAAAGGTGGTGTGGTGGTGTCCATAACTTTGAATAGAACGATTTAGTATGAGCAATAGCGACAATTAAGCAAAATAAAAGCCTTGTTTTCTTTTCTGAATAAGCATGAAAGAAAACAAGGCTTTATCTTTATTTTCGTATGGTATTTATTATCTCTTTTCCTCGTGTTCAAGTGAAGCTTTGATGAATCCTGAGAAAAGAGGATGTGGTCTGTTTGGACGAGACTTAAGCTCCGGATGTGCCTGAGTAGCCATATGGAAGTCATTGGATGGAAGTTCAATCATCTCGACAATTCTGCCATCAGGGGACATTCCACAAAGTTTGAGACCATTCTGTACAAGTACATTTCTGTAATCGTTGTTTACCTCATATCTGTGACGATGACGCTCTGTAATGTTTTCAGAACCAAATAACTTAAAGGCTTTGGACTCTTTATCAAGGACACAAGGATATGAGCCAAGACGAAGTGTTCCTCCAATATCCTCAACACCGTTCTGATCAGGTAAAAGAGCTATCATAGGATGTGTAGTATTTGGATCAAATTCAATTGAATGAGCATCTTTATATCCGATAACGTTGCGGGCAAATTCAACTATTGCAAGCTGCATTCCAAGGCAAAGACCAAGGAATGGAATATTGTTCTCACGTGCATATTTAATAGAAGAAATCATTCCCTCGATTCCACGATCACCAAAACCGCCGGGTACGATAACACCATCAACATCTGAAAGAACATCTGCAACGTTTTCATCGTTTACTGTCTCTGAATCAACCCATTTAATATCAACAGCAGTCTGATTGGAGATTCCGCCGTGCTTAAGAGCTTCAACAACGCTGATGTAAGCGTCATGGAGCTGAGTATATTTGCCGACAAGTGCAACCTTAACTTCGTGCTTAAGTGAGTATAGAGTGTCAACCATTGCCTTCCAGTCTGCAAGATCCGGTTCAGGACAGTCAAGCTTTAAGCATTCACATGCAACCTGAGCCAAATGCTCTTTTTCCATTGCAAGAGGAGCTTCATATAGATACTCAAGATCAAGGTTGTTAAGTACATGGCTGCTTGGTACGTTACAGAACAGAGCAATCTTGTCCTTGGTATCCTGATCAAGTTCAACTTCGCTTCTGCAAACAATAACATCCGGCTGAAGTCCCATTCCCTGCATAGTCTTAACGGCTGACTGGGTTGGTTTTGTTTTGATTTCCTGTGAAACGCGAAGATAAGGGATTAATGATACCAGAATGAGCATTGCATTTTCATGTCCGACTTCATGCTGGAACTGTCTGATTGCTTCAAGGAAAGGCTGGCTTTCGATATCACCGACTGTTCCACCGACTTCAATGATTGCGATTCTTGTATCATCATCAGTGAAATTTCTATAGAATTTACTCTTAATCTCATTGGTTATGTGAGGAATAACCTGTACTGTGCGTCCGCCGTAGTCACCGCGACGTTCTTTCTGGAGAACGGACCAGTAAATCTTACCGGTTGTAACATTTGAATTTTTATCAAGATTCTCGTCGATAAATCTTTCGTAATGGCCAAGATCGAGGTCAGTTTCAGTACCATCTTCAGTAACGAAAACTTCTCCGTGCTGAACAGGGTTCATAGTACCGGGATCAATGTTGATGTAGGGGTCAAACTTCTGCATTGTGACTTTATATCCGCGGGCCTTTAATAACCTGCCAAGTGAAGCGGCAGTTATCCCCTTTCCCAGACCTGATACAACACCACCAGTCACAAAGATATACTTTACAGCCATTTTGATTTATCCTCCTGCGTGATTTTATAAAACTTTCAGAGATTAAAAATTAATTGTAATTGAAATATTGAATTGTACTCTATATAATAGTATGATACGAGCGTGTGAATAGATAATTTATTATATCATAAACACAAACAGGTTGTAGTATAACATAACACGTCAAAGAATGGAATTAAAAAATGGATAATAATCAAAATCAAAGAAATAACAATCCACTTGGAGGCGGAAATGGCAATTCTCCAAGGAGACAAAACATAATACTTCTTCTGGTGGCAGCTCTTGTAACAATGGTTTGCATGACTTATTTTCTGAGAGCTTTTTCTGAAAATACAAACAGAGAAGTAACTTACACCGAATTCATTAATATGGTAGAAAGCGGTGAAGTAGAAAGAATAGTCATAGAAAGTGACAGGATAGATATCTACCCCAAAGAAAATAAATCCGAGGATCAACTTGGACTTGGATACTACTATTGGACCGGTAATTCTTATGTAACCTATTATACAGGAAAAGCTGAAGAGGATAGTGTACTTACACAGAGAATGCTTGAGGCTGGTGTTGAAGTCAGCAGTGAAGTTCCTGACAGTTCAGGGCTTATTCTTGCTTTCATTATTCAGTATGTTGCTCCAATCCTTCTTCTTTGGCTCATTCTTTCAGTTATCTTCAGAAGAATGGGTAAAGGCGGTGGACCACTCAGCGTTGGAAAGAGCAATGCTAAGGTTTATGTTCAGAAAGAAACAGGTATTACCTTTAAAGATGTAGCAGGTGAAGATGAGGCAAAAGAGTCTCTTGTTGAAGTGGTAGACTTCCTTCATAACCCTGCAAAATATGCAAAGATCGGTGCTAAACTTCCAAAGGGAGCTCTTCTTGTAGGACCTCCAGGAACAGGTAAGACACTTCTTGCAAAGGCTGTAGCCGGTGAGGCACATGTACCATTTTATTCACTTGCAGGTTCAGATTTCATTGAACTTTATGTTGGTGTAGGTGCCAGCCGTGTTAGAGATCTTTTCAGTGAAGCAAGTAAGAATGCTCCATGTATTATCTTTATAGATGAGATTGATGCAATCGGTAGAAGCCGTGACAGTAAGTATGGCGGTGGCAATGAGGAAAGAGAGCAGACTCTTAACCAGCTGCTTTCAGAGATGGACGGATTTGATTCATCAAAGGGTGTTCTTATTCTCGGCGCTACCAACAGACCTGAAATCCTTGATAAGGCTCTTCTTCGTCCCGGACGTTTTGACAGACGAATCATCGTTGATAAGCCTGACCTTAAGGGTAGAGAAGAGATTCTTAAAGTTCATTCAAAAGATGTTAAGATGGATGAGACAGTCGATCTTAAGGGTATCGCCCTTGCAACAAGCGGAGCAGTTGGTTCAGATCTGGCGAATATGATCAATGAAGCTGCTATCAACGCAGTAAAGGCTCACAGGGAATATGTATGCCAGCAGGATCTTATGGAAGCTGTTGAACAGGTTCTTGTAGGTAAGGAAAAGAAAGATCGTATCCTTAGTAAAGAAGAGCGCAAGATAGTTTCCTACCACGAAGTTGGACACGCACTTATCAGCGCAGTTCAGAAAAACACAGAGCCTGTACAGAAGATTACAATCGTTCCCAGAACTATGGGAGCACTTGGCTATGTAATGCAGGTTCCTGAAGATGAAAAATACCTTCAGACAAAAGATGAAATTATAGACGATATCATTGTTTCACTTGGCGGAAGAGCAGCAGAAGAAGTGATTTTCAATACTGTAACAACCGGCGCAGAGAATGATATCGAGAAAGCCACAAGCATGGCACGCAGCATGATTACGATGTTCGGTATGAGCGAGAAGTTCGGCCTTATGCAGCTTGAGTCTGTCCAGAACAGATATCTGGATGGAAACAGAGTGCTCAACTGCAGTGATCAGACCGCAGCACTTGTTGATGAAGAAGTTAAAAAGCTTCTTGCTGAATGCTATGAGAAGGCAAAACAGATCATCAGAGACCATCTTGATGCAATGGACAAGATTGCACAGTTCCTTATCGAGAAAGAAACTATTACAGGTAAGGAATTCATGAAGATATACCGTGAGGTTTGTAATATCCCTGAACCTACTGAAGAAGAGGTGGAGGCAGCCAAGCACGGAAGAATTTATGCTACGCGTGCTGAGTCTGCTCTTGTAGGTGAGAATGTTCCTGTTAAGAGTACTGAAAAGAAAGAAAATCCTGAAAACGATGGACTTGCGCAGGGCATAGGCACAGCAGGTGTTCAGGATAACAGTCAGGATGCTGCGCAGAGTTTTTTTGAAGCCGTTATTCAGGCTGCTAATGAGAATGAGGCTGATACTTCAGACGAGACTGAAGAGTCAAAAACTCAGGAAGAACAAAGCGTACCTCAGGGCGGTGGGGTATTCTCCCATGTTCCAAATGACTTCGATAAATAATAAGATTTATAAGCAAAAGGGGGAATGGAACCATGTTCTGTTCCTCTTTTATATTATTTAAGAAATAATTAAGAGATAATAGGTTCGAGATGGCAGCTACAGGCTTTGATGTAAAAGAAGAATTAAAAAAACTTCCCAATAAGCCGGGAGTTTATATTATGCGTGATGAGAACGACACCATCATGTACGTTGGTAAAGCCATAAACCTTCACAATCGTGTAAGGTCTTATTTTCGTACCAATATCGGACGAGGCCCTCAGATTGATCAGATGGTGAAACAGATTGCCAGATTTGAGTATATTGTCACCGATTCTGAACTTGAGGCTCTTGTCCTTGAGAACAACCTGATAAAAGAGAACTCTCCAAGGTACAATACTCTTTTAAAAGATGACAAGACTTATCCATACATTAAAGTGACTGTATCAGAGGATTATCCGAGAATTCTTTTTTCAAGGCTAATGAAGAAGGATAAATCGAGATATTTCGGGCCATTTACCAGCGCAGCTGCAGTAAAGGATACAATCGATCTTATAAATAAGATTTACGGACTTAGAAACTGTAACCGCACTCTTCCCAGGGATATTGGTCTTGAAAGGCCATGCCTTAATTATCATATGAAGCAGTGCTGTGGACCGTGTACAGGAGATGTATCCAAGGAAGAGTACAGAGCCAGAATAGATAAAGCCCTTGATTTTTTAAACGGAAACTATGGCATTATCATGAAAGATCTTCAGGATAAAATGGAGGCTGCTTCGGAAGAACTGGATTTTGAGGCTGCAGCTAAGTACAGAGATCTTTTGGCAAGCGTAAGGGTTGTTGCCCAGAAACAGAAAATGACAGACTCTTCCATGGAAGATAAGGATATCGTGGCTATTGCATCTGATGATAAGGACGCCGTTGTTCAGGTGTTCTTTGTAAGGGATGGAAGGCTGATTGGAAGAGAACATTTTTATATGACACATGTGTCCGAAAATCCTCAGGAGGAGATTCTTCTCAATTTTGTGAAGCAGTTCTATGCCGGAACACCTTTTATTCCAAGGGAACTTGTTTTGCCGGAGACCATTGAGGATATGGAAATCATAGAAAAATGGCTTACTCAGAGGAAAGGAAGCAGAGTTTATATAACTGTTCCTGAAAGAGGGCAAAAAGAAAAGCTGATGGAGCTTGCAACCCAGAATGCCGAGCTGGTTCTTTCAAAAGACAAAGAGAGAATAAAGAGAGAAGAAGGAAGAACCATTGGCGCGGTCAAGGAAATAGAAAAGCTTCTTGGACTAAAGGGACTTAACAGAATGGAAGCTTATGATATTTCCAATATAAGTGGTTTTGCCAATGTTGGTTCCATGGTGGTTTATGAAAAAGGAAAACCCAAAAAGAGCGATTACAGAAAGTTTAGAATAAAATCCGTAGCAGGACCGGATGACTATGCATGTATGCATGAGGTTCTCACCAGAAGGCTTCTTCATGGAATCGAGGAAAGGCATGATCTTGAAGTGAGAGATATTGATGCCAGATATGGGAGCTTTACCAAGTTTCCGGATCTTATTCTCATGGATGGTGGACGAGGTCAGGTTAATATCTGCCTTCAGGTATTGGATGAGCTTGGAATTTCAATCCCTGTATGTGGAATGGTCAAAGACGATAATCACAGGACGAGAGGTCTTTATTATAATAATGTGGAACTTCCGATTGATACGAGATCGGAAGGTTTCAAGCTAATAACCAGAATACAGGACGAAGCCCACAGATTTGCCATAGAATATCACCGGTCACTTCGTAGTAAGTCACAGGTAAAAAGTACCCTTGATGATATACCGGGAATAGGACCTGCAAGGAGAAAAGCTCTTATGAAACACTTTGCATCCATAGAAGATATCAGAAATGCAAGTGTGGATAAACTTAAGGAAGTACCTGATATTCCGGAGGCTGTTGCACAGCAGATATTTGACTTTTTCCATGAAGTGAAACAAATTGAAGAACAGTAATCTCTGTGTTATTATTTTCGGTGTGAGTTTCATTAATTAAATTAGTACTTACAATAACTATTTTTTGGAGGGTGAAATGGCGAGTGTCAGTCTAAAATCAATCATTGAAAAAATGAAGCTTGAAAATCTTACTCCGGAGCTGGATATAAAAAAGATAAAGATAATACAGCCGGATATCAATAGACCTGCGCTTCAGCTGGCAGGATATTTTGAGCATTTTGAAGCAACAAGACTTCAGGTAATCGGATTCGTTGAGTACACATATATGGAGTCATTTCCTGAAGAAAAAAGAGAAAAGATGTACAGGGAGTTCCTCTCATTTGATGTTCCCGGAGTTGTTTTTTGCAGAGAACTGACACCTGATCCATTGTTTATAAAGATTGCATTGGAAGAAAAAGTTCCTGTGCTTATGACCAAAAAATCAACTTCAGCTTTTACAGCGGAGATAATCAGATGGCTTAATGTCAAGCTTGCTCCATGTATCTCAATTCACGGAGTACTTGTAGATGTATTTGGTGTAGGTGTTCTTATCACAGGTGAAAGTGGAATAGGTAAGTCAGAAACAGCTATTGAACTTATAAAAAGAGGACATCGTCTTGTATCAGATGACGTAGTTGAACTCCGCCGTGTAAGCGAGGAAACACTCATAGGTTCAGCTCCTGATATTACCAAACATTTCATTGAAATGAGAGGTGTGGGCATTATAGATGTTAAGACTCTTTACGGTGTATCAAGTGTAAGAGAGACTCAGAATATCGATCTCGTAATTAAGCTTGAGGACTGGGATAAAGATAAAGAGTATGACAGGCTTGGACTTGAAGAGGAATATACTGAGTACCTTGGAAATAAAGTGGTTTGTCACAGAATCCCCATCAGACCCGGTAGAAATCTTGCAGTTATCTGCGAATCTGCAGCGGTTAACCACAGACAGAAAGCAATGGGTTACAATGCAGCTCAGGAGCTTTATAACAGAGTTCAGAATTCTTTGGCCAAAAGAAGAAATGATGAGGATGATGATTAATAAATAAAAGATAGAAAGAGGTTTGTTATGGCAAGATACGTATTCGGCGCGGATGTAGGAGGTACAACTGCGAAAATAGGTCTTCTTACAGAAGGTGGCGAAAAGCTTGATTTTTGGGAGATACCAACAAGAACAGAAGACCAAGGCAAGATGATTATTTCTGATGTTTCGGAATCAATCAGAGCCAAAATGAAAGAAAAGAACATTGAAGATACAGAAGTGATCGGAGCAGGAATCGGAGTTCCGGGAGCCGTAAACATCGACGGACTCTGTTATCAGGCTGTTAATCTTGGATGGGAGAATTATAACGTTGTCAATGATTTTCATTCTGAGCTGAAGCTTCCCGTAAAGGCAGGAAATGATGCCAACGTTGCTGCTCTTGGCGAAGCATGGAAAGGTGGCGGAAGGGGCTATCAGAACATGCTCCTTGTTACTTTGGGAACAGGAGTTGGCGGCGGTATCATCAATGAGGGTAAGATTCTTACAGGCTCTGTCGGATCAGGCGGAGAAATCGGACATATCCATCTTGTTGATGATGAACCGGATACATGTGGATGCGGAAATCACGGATGTTTTGAGCAGTATGCCAGCGCAACAGGTGCAATGAGACTTGCTAAGAGAGCTCTTGCAGCATCAAATGAAGACAGTGTTCTCAGACAGGGCGATTTTGAATGCAAGGATATTTTTGACGCAGCCAAAAAGGGCGATGCACTCGCAGTAAAGATTGCTGAACAATATGGATATTACCTTGGAAAAGGTATTGCCATTGCAGCTACGGTTGTTAATCCTGAGATTATTGTTCTGGGCGGTGGAGTATCAAAAGCCGGAGATATGCTTTTTGATCTTCTTATGCCAAGTTTCAAGAAATATGCTTTTTCGGGATGCGCAGATGCCAAGTTTGCTCTTGCAAAACTGGGAAATGATGCCGGAGTGTACGGTGCTGCAAAACTGGTGATACAGTGATATTTTAGGAAGGTTAGTTTTGAATAAAGAAATATGTAATGCCATAGAGCAGATAGTATCTGCATCTAATGTTTTAAAAGATGAACCAATGAGCAGGCACACCACATTTAGAACCGGTGGGCCTGCAAGCTTATTTATACGACCGGATAATGAAGAACAGCTTATTGAGGTTATGAATCTCATAAGAAAGCTTGGGATAGATTATTTTATTCTGGGAAACGGCAGCAATCTTCTGGTATCCGATGAGGGATTTGACGGGATAGTTATTTCTCTTGGTAATTTGAACGATATACATATTGAGGGCAAAAGAAGTATATATGCAGGTGCCGGGGCTATGAATTCACAGATAGCGGCATTTGCAAGAGATAACAGCCTTAAAAACTTTGAATTTGCAGCCGGAATTCCGGGAACTATCGGCGGTGCAATGATAATGAACGCCGGTGCTTATGGCGGAGAGATGAAGCTTGTTACCAAGTCTGTTAAAGTTCTTTCTCCTACAGGCGAGGTAATGGTCCTTGATAACAGCTCCATGGAATTTGGCTATAGGACAAGCGCCATTAAGGGAAGAGGCTATATAGTTATTTCGGTAGTTCTTTTACTTGAAAAGGGCGATAAAGAAACAATAACACAGAATATACAGGATCTTGCAGCTAAAAGAAGGGAAAAGCAGCCGCTTGAGTTCCCAAGTGCAGGATCTACATTTAAAAGACCGGTAGGATATTATGCCGGAAAGCTTATTGAGGATGCAGGTCTGCGCGGATTTTCTGTGGGAGATGCATCAGTTTCAGAAAAACACTGCGGTTTTGTGATCAATAAAGGAAAGGCTACATCGGCAGATGTTTATGAACTGATCTGCGAAGTTAAGAAAAAAGTTTATGAGAACTCCGGAGTAACTCTCGAACCGGAAGTTATAATGCTTGGAAAGTTCTGATTTAGTTCTTTAATTTGAAAGGATGGCAAAATGAGATTTGTTATCGTAACAGGAATGAGTGGTGGAGGAAAATCCACAGCAATTCATATGTTAGAGGATGCGGGGTTTTATTGCGTTGATAATCTTCCGGTATCCCTTATTGAGAAGTTTGCAGAACTTATAACTATGCCTGACAACGAAATCAACAAGGTTGTACTAGGAATAGATGCAAGAGCCGGTCAACAATTTGAGGAAGTGGCCGGAATCATAGACTCACTCAAAGAACGAGGCATACCTGTAGAGGTTCTGTATATGGATGCCAGCGATCAGGTTCTTATTAAAAGATATAAAGAAACCAGAAGAATCCACCCTATGAATGTAAATTCTGCAGGAGACAGGATTGAGGATGGAATTGCCAAGGAAAGGGCTGTTCTCGCAGAAGTTAAAAAAAGAGCGGATTATGTTATGGATTCCTCTCAGCTTCTTACAAGGGAATTGAAAGAAGAACTGGACAGAATATTTGTACAGAATGAAGAATACAATTCTTTAATGGTAACAATCCTTTCATTTGGATTTAAGTATGGTATTCCATATGATGCTGATCTGGTATTTGATGTGAGATTTTTACCAAACCCTTTCTACATAGATGAGCTTAAACATCAGACCGGCAATGACAAGGGCGTTCAGGACTACGTAAAAAGTTTTCCGGCATGCGGAGAGTTTGTTGATAAACTTGAAGACATGTTGGAGTTCCTTATCCCCGGATATGTAAAAGAAGGAAAGTATCAACTTGTGGTGGCTATTGGCTGCACGGGCGGACAGCACAGAAGTGTAACAATAGCCAATGAATTATATGAAAGATTAAAAGCATCCGGCGGCACCTATGGTTTAAAGCTATTTCACAGAGATGTTAAGCAGGCAAAATAAAAATGTCATTTTCATCTGAAGTAAAAGAGGAACTTGAAAGACATACAGGAAGCTCCAGGCACTGTCAGCTTGCGGAGCTTGCAGCTATTATTTTCATGACTGCAAATATTGAAATAAAAGACGGCAGAGCATTCAGACTGTCTCTTCAAACCGACAACTCCATGGTGTCTAGAAAGTTCTTTACATTAATTAGGAAAGCATTTAATATAAGAAATAGTATTCCTCAAAGTGGGCAGGAAATAAAGCCTGTAATTGAGGATACTGCGCTTATAGAAGATCTTTTAAGAGCCATCAAAATGATGGACACAGAAGGAAATATCAAGGACATAAATGAGGGAATAAACCCTATGGTTACCAGAAATTCTTGTTGTAAAAGGGCATTTCTGCGTGACTCATTTTTATGCGTCGGGTCTATAAGCGATCCAAACAAGGGATATCATCTGGAATTTGTTTGTACACTTGAATCGCAAGCGCTGTATTTACAGAGCCTGATAGAGAGTTTTGACATAGAGGCCAGGATAGTAAGGCGAAAAAAATACTATGTGCTTTACATTAAAGAAGGGGCAGGAATTGTTGATCTGCTCAATATTATGGAAGCGCCTGTAAGCCTTATGAATCTGGAGAATCTCAGGATTGTCAAGGAGATGAGAAACTCTATAAACCGCAGAGTTAATTGTGAGGTGGCCAATATTACCAAGACAGTTAACGCTGCCACCAAACAGATAGAAGATATCACCTATATAAAAGACCATTACGGTTTTAACAAGCTACAGGAAGCCTTAAGACAGATGGCTGAGGTCAGACTTGAACATCCGGATGCAACATTATTGGAGCTTGGAACATATCTTGATCCACCGGTTGGTAAATCAGGAGTCAATCATAGGCTTAGGAAACTAAGCGAACTTGCGGATAAGATCAGATCCTAAAGGAGGGGAATTATGTTAACAAAATCTATCGAAATCAAATTGCCTAGAGGACTTGAGGCAAGACCTGTTGCAGAGCTTGTTCAGCTTGCGAGTAAGTACGAGAGCACAGTGCACATTGAAGCTCAGTCAAAAAAGGTAAATGCTAAGAGCATCATGGGAATGATGACACTTAATCTCACATCCGGTGAGCAGGTTACTGTTATAGCTGAGGGAAGTGATGAGGAAGCAGCAGTAGCTGATATGGAGAATTTTCTTCACGGTAATAAGTAATCCCTTATAAAAGGGAGGATGCCAGGTAAGCTTCCTTACCTGGCATATTATGAAAAAGTTTTATTTGGTATTGTCTTAACTCATCTGACAATATTATATTAACAAGTCTATATGTCTAAAAGATGATTTGAAGTAACCATTCTTTTAATTAATTGTAAACAAATTGTTAACGCCTGTGGCTTTAGTGATAATAAAGCATATAGGCGTATTATATTGTATAATTATGGATAGAGGTGGCTACTGTGTTAAGAAAAGTCTTTTTTATAATATCCAGAAACAACTTAAACCGACATGAAGTTTTGAAGTCCACGGAAGAAGCCTGTACTTATATCAGGGAGTGTGGATATGATTCGTCCTACGAATCTATTGAAGCAGTAACAGTAAGTGAATTTGTTCCCCAAAAAGGCTCAATACTTATAGTAACTGATCGAGCAGACTTTGCGAAGCTTTTGCGTGATGCTAATATACCCGTTGTGGGAATCTCAGGAACATTTAATAAAGATCAGGATTTTGAAGGATTAAAATATGTATTTGCAGATATAGATGATGTTGAGATGGATTCTTATGTGAAGGCGTATCAGAGATATGTCGGTGAGCCGTGGGAAGTTCTTGAAACCAAAAGACTTCGTGTAAGGGAGACAACTCTAAAAGATGTAGATGATTTTTATGATTTGTATAAAGATCCTGAGATGACCAGATATATGGAGGGTCTTTTCGAAAATCCCGAAGATGAAAAGAGATATCAAAAAGATTATATCGAGAAGGTTTATGGCCTCATGGGCTTTGGAATTTGGACTGTCATAAGAAAAGATGATGAGAAAGTTATTGGACGAGCCGGTTTCTCGGTTAGAAATGGATTTGACGATATTGAGCTGGGATTTTTGATCGGAAAGGACTATCAGCGGCAGGGGTATGCATATGAAGTTTGCTCAGCCATACTTGAATACGGAAAGAATATGCTCCTTTTTGATAAGGTTCAGGCACTTGTAAAAGCAGAAAATCATGTATCCATACATCTCTGTGAAAAACTGGGATTTGAGACGGAAGATACAGTGGATGTAGAAGAAAACATATATGGGAAAGAGTACAAAATTGATAAGAATGTGTCGGTAAGTCAGGCCCATTTTGGTAAATATGTAAGAATGGTTAAGTTTTTATGGTAATTTTAAGTTTCTTCCTATAAGATATATGTGTAACAAAAGGAAGAACAAAAGATAATAGATGCAAAGAGTTATGAGGACTCTTAAGGGAGGGCATCTATCGGAGGTAAAATGGATTCATTAGAATTATTTACACTGGTAGCAGGACTAATAGGCGGTCTTGCAATGTTCCTTTATGGAATGAATATAATGAGCGGCGGACTTACAAAGGCTGCCGGAGGAAAACTTGAGAGCGTGCTTGCCAAGGTTACAAAGCACCCTGTAATTGCCTATCTTTTCGGTGTGGGAGTAACCGCACTGGTACAATCTTCATCAGCTTCAACAGTAATGGTTGTTGGTCTTGTCAACTCAGGAATTATGACTCTTAAACAGGCCGTTAATGTTATTCTCGGCGCTAACCTTGGAACTACCTTTACTGCATGGCTTCTTTCATTAAACGCAATCAGTAGTGACAATTTCTTTATAAATCTTTTAAAGCCAAAGTCATTTACACCTTTTTTGGCTATTATCGGTATTGGTCTATACATGTTCTCTAAAAATGAGAAAAAGAGAAACATAGGAACTATACTTCTCGGATTTGCAGTTCTGATGTTTGGAATGAGTTCCATGTCAGATGCGGTATCACCACTAAAAGATGTAGATGAATTTAAAGAGCTTTTAACAACTTTCAGTAATCCAATACTTGGTTTCCTAGTGGGCACCTTGTTTACTATGCTTATACAAAGTTCAGCCGGAACTATCGGTGTGCTTCAGGCGTTGTCCCTTTCTGTTAAGGTTAAGCACTCGGTGGCAATACCTGTCGTAGTGGGTGCTGAGGTCGGAACATGTATAACGGCGATTCTTTCATCTTTTGGAGCCAATAAAAATGGTAAAAGAACAGCTCTTATGCACTTGTACTTCAATGTAATCAAGGCAGTTCTTTTCATGATAATTTTCTATACCCTCAATGCCATTATCCACTTTGACTTTATGGATGATAAGATTGGAATGGCCGGGATTGCCGGAATTCATACACTTATAAATCTGGTTGCTACGCCACTTATGCTTCCTTTCTCAGGATTTTTGGTTAACCTTGCACTTAAGACTATTCCGATTGATGACAAGGAAAAGAAAGAGCAGGAAGAAATGCAGGGAATCCGTACTTTGGATCCGCTGTTTTTATCAAACCCTCCATTTGCTCTTGAGCAGGCAAGGCAGGCAGCAGTTACAATGGCAGTTATGACAAAAGAGTCTTTGGAAAAAGCCATTGGACTTATTACGAATTATGACAGTGAAGTTGCCGGCGAAGTTGAATATCTTGAACGTCAGGTTGATAAGTACGAAGATGAACTGGGAACATACCTCATGAAGATAAACTCTCATCATCTTGCTCAGGAAGACAGCCATACATTGTCACTTCTTTTACATTGTATTACTGACTATGAACGTATCAGCGACCATGCTCTTAATATCGCACAAAAAGCCGGAAACATGGATGAGAATGGAAGAAAATTCACTCCAAAGGCTCAGGCTGAAATGGATATATATTCATCGGCTGTAATTGATATAGTAGATACATCAGTTACTGCTTTTGACAACCAGGATGCTAAACTTGCAAAAACAATAGAGCCTCTTGAAGAGACCATTGACGAGATTCAGAAAGAGGTTAAGCGCCGTCATATCAGAAGGCTTCGAAAAGGAAAGTGTACTATTGAGCAGGGCTTTGACCTTAGCGATATCGGTACTGATTTCGAGAGAATAGCAGATCACTGCAGCAATATTGCCGTTGGAATAATCGAATCTCATGAGGATAATTATTTTGCTCATGGATATCTTGAAACTCTTAAAGCTGAAAAGAATGATGGATTTGAGCAGGCAGTTGATTTCTATGAAAGAAAGTACAGACTTCCGGCTGTTAAATACTGATTTTTTATGATAGGACTGTGGTAGTGCGAAGCACGAAACAATCCGTGTTATCATTTTTTGGACGATTAAAACATTTTTGAAGAAGGAAATAAAATGGAGTTTGAGTTTTTAGAGAAAAAAGAACAGGGTAATTTCATTACAAGATATGATCTTCACTATAAAACAGTGGACGACAAGGAAAAAATATATGAGATGGTCAGCAGAAATCCTGATCTTAAGACAAGGGAAGATTTGAGCAATCCCAAGGAAGATGCAGTTGCCATCATTATGCATGATGTAACGGGAGAAAAAATACTTATCAATAAAGAATTCAGAATGGCAACCGGGGAGTGGGTTTACAATTTTCCGGCAGGTCTTATTGATGAAGGAGAAACAAGAGAACAGGCTGCAAGGAGAGAATTAAAAGAGGAGACAGGCCTTGATATAGTCAGGATAGATGAGTGGTGGGGCAAATGCTACAGCGCCATCGGTTTTTCTAATGAGAGAAATGCGTGTTGTGTAGGCATAGCTGACGGAACATTTTCTAAGAGCACATCTACTCAGGAAGAGATAGTTCCGGGGTGGTACACCAAAGAAGAAGTAAAAAAACTTCTTGAAACTCAGGCTTTTGCTGTAAGAACACAAGCTTATTGCTATATGTGGATTAAACAGTGATTACTGCATTTTATCAGGTTGCAGAGTATGAAAAGTAGTTTAGATAACAAGGATAGTAAACAAAGAGGAATATATCAAAAAGAAGACCATGGGGATGAGCTTAAAAGAGGTATAATTGGTCTTAATATCTGTGAGGAATGCGGTGGTTTTTGTACTGAAAGCGTTCCGCTTATCGAGGGGCTTCCTGTTAACGCTCAGGTAAGTTTGATGGAGCATTCTGTTCATGAAACATTAAAAAAGAACAGCTACCTTTTTAGAGAAGGTGAGCCTGTTGATTCTATATGCATTATCAGAAAAGGCAGAGTTAAGCTATGCAGATATGATTCACTCGGCAGGGAGCAGATCATAACAATTCTTGCAGATCATGACATAATCTGGGAAGGAATGTTTCTTGATGGCAGTATATATCCGTATTCTGCGGTTTGCCTGACCAATGCCTCTATCTGTCTCATTCACAGAGACGATTTCATAAAAGTTGTAGATAATCCTACGGCAGCTATGAATATAATCATTCTGCTCAGTAAAAAGCTGCATGATGCCAATGAGAGAAACATGCTTCTATCTACCAAGGACCCAATGGCGCGTCTTGCAGGGTTTCTTATGTATAGGGTAGACAGAAGCCCATCGGATGATATAGTATTAAAGCTTGACGACATAGCAGCAAGTGTCAATCTTCGAACAGAGACAGTCAGCAGAAAGCTTAGGGAAATGGAAAAAATGCGGCTGATTGAGAGACTTGGGCATGCCAGGATCAAGGTTCTGGACAGAGATACCTTGAGAGAAATTTATATATCACAGTAATTACCGTTGCAGATAAATATCTATTTATCTGCAATATTGTATTGTTTAGTAAGGAGTTATATGGTAAAAGGTAGAATTCATTCAATAGAGACTTTTGGTTCAGTTGACGGACCGGGAATCAGATTCATTGTTTTTTTGAAAGGGTGCAATTTAAGATGTAAGTACTGTCACAATGTTGATACCTGGAATCCTGAATCAGATGACCTCAGGACAGCTGATGAAGTTCTTGATTTTGCAGAAAGATATAGAAGCTACTGGGGCGAAGATGGAGGAATAACAGTAAGTGGAGGAGAGCCGCTTCTTCAGATTGATTTTCTTTTGGAACTATTTAGAAAAGCAAAGGAAAGAGGCATAAATACCTGCATAGATACTGCGGCACAGCCTTTTACCAAAGAAGAGCCTTTTTTTTCAAAGTTTAAGGAACTCATGGAGTATACAGATCTGCTTCTTCTTGATATTAAGCATATTAACAGGGAAGAACACATAAAACTTACAGGTCTTCCTAACGACAACATAAAAGAGTGTTTTGAATACTTAAATGAAATAGGCAAACCTATCTGGATTCGTCACGTACTTGTGCCGGGAATTACAGATGATGATAATTATTTAAGAGAAACAAGAAAGTTTATTGAGAAGCTTTCTAATGTACAGAGGGTAGAAGTTCTTCCATATCATTCTATGGGACAACATAAATTTGAGGAGCTTGGAATTCCTTATCAACTTGAGGGAGTTGAATCTCCTACGCAGGAAAGAGTAGAAAACGCAAAGGCTGTTTTAAACGGCCGGGAGAATTAATTAAACTATCAGCTTATGGGGAAGATGATTAGTTGGGGATTTAAAAAACTGGGGTTCTTTAGGTTGCCAATTCAGCGTCAAATTTTTTTGGCGCTGGTTTGGCTTTCTATTTTTACGTCTATAATACTGGGAATAGTTGTTTACAGTGTTTCCAGAAAAACAATTGAGGATCAATATAACCGTGCTCATGAAAGTTCAATCGGAGTTGCGAGTGAAATTGTAAAACTTAATTTGCGCTCAGATGTCGAACAGGCACGATCTTTATTATCATCCACTATTTTTTTACATAATTTTGTATCAGAGAATCGGAGCAGTACATTTTTTTCTGCTTCCTCAAATATCCTGATACAGGATCAGCTTTTAAAAATAATCTCATCAAATACAGAGATAAGGGATATCCTTGTAGTAAATTGCGCAGGGAATATAGCCTTTGCAACACAGAATGACTCGAATCAAAAGGAGATTATTCATTATTATCGGGATAACGACATTCTAAACAGTTTTTGGATAGAAGAAGCAGAGGAAAATAAGGGAAAAGAAGTATTCTATTCCCGAAATGTAATATTTGATGATAAAAACGAAACTTTTTCTTTGGTAAAGGAAATAATAGAACCGGTTGATTATAAGAAAATAGGATTTCTTGTAATGAATATAAGAAAATCTGATGCCTTCTCCAAAGCTTTTGGTACAAAGGACGAAGGCTATGGAACAGACTACGATCTGATTATGACAAGAGACTCCGATGATAATCAATATCGTCTTGTTTATTCATCAGCTGATTTGACAGAAATGCAGTTCCGAGAGATAAGCCGGGCATTTTACAATCAAGACAATTCTAAAAATGAACTTCTTTTTACGTCGGCTCATAATAACTTAAGTGGTTGGGACGTTGTCAATGTGATTTCTAAAAAGGAACTTGCTGCTCAAAGTAATTACATTGCATTGGTTTCATTAATTATTGGAATAGTGCTTGTGGGAATTAGTTTGCCGCTTTCCTATACTATATCCGGGTACATTACAAAACCTCTATATATCCTCGAAGAGAACATCATGGGGTTGGGAGAAGGCAAGTACCATGTTGACGCAGAATTTGATGACAGCGAAGCCGGGAGAATAGGCCAGAAGTTTAAGGATGTGGTCAACAATAATCTTGAACTGGAAAATAAGCTTATACAGACAAACTTAAAAGAAAGAGAAGCGGAGTTATTGCTGATGCAGTCCCAGATCAACCCACATTATCTATACAATACGCTGGACACACTCTATATGATGGCCATTATCAAGAATGAGGATGAGATAGCGGAGTTTGTACAGGCTTTGTCAGAAAACTTCAGATTAAGCCTTAATAAAGGCAACAAGCTGATAATGGTACAGGATGAAATTAGGCGTATTCAAGCCTATATGAAGATTCAGAACTATAGGTTTAAAGACAGATATACATTAAAAATCAATGTCAGTGCAGATCTTCTGAGAGAAAGAATGCTTACGTTTATTTTACAGCCCCTTGTAGAGAATGCCGTATTTCATGGTCTTGAACCAAGATCCGAAAAAGGTAAAGTTGTAATAGAGGGGAGATTAACTGACAGAAATATAGAATTTGTAGTAGAGGATGACGGAGTAGGAATTGAGGATATGAGCGCTCTTGAGAACGGGTATGGAGTCCGTAATATTAAAGAGCGAATAAAGCTTTTTTACGGGGAAGGGTATGAACCGGTATTCGAAAATACCGGTTCAGGAACAAAAGTAACAATAGTTGTACCAAGAATTACAACAGAACAGATGATACTTAGTATGTGAAAACTATTTGTATGGGGAAACGCTTATGACAAGGAAAATGGTAATAGTTGATGACGAAGCATTGGTCATTGAGGGAATCAAAGCTATAATCAAGCGCATTGAGGCAGATGTTGAGGTTGTAGGTTCTGCTTCGGATGGCATGCAGGCGCAGCGGGTAATAAGGAATCTGAAACCGGATATTGTCATAACGGATATCAGGATTCCGTATGTAGATGGACTTTCTCTTATTGAAGCATGTAAGGAGTACTGTCCGGATACATATTTTATCATTATCAGTGGGTTTCAGGAATTTGAATATGCCAGAAGGGCAATAAGACTTGATGTTGTAGATTACATCACTAAACCGGTTACAATTGATAAGCTCAAGGCAGCTTTAGATATGACTCGTAAAAAACAGATGGATGAAGAGGTACTTGACGGTTTTGATAGAAAAGATGACTGTCAAAAAGCTGAAAGCGGTCATAAAGCAATAGATCAGATAGTGGAATATATATCCAAAAACTATAATAAAGAGGTGGGACTTACTGAACTATCGGAACTGGTAGGAATGAATCCTGCTTATCTTAGTGTGCTTTTTAAAGAGACATTGGGAAAGACCTATATTAAGTATTTGACAGGAATAAGGATAGAAAAGGCTTGTCAGTTTTTGCTTGAAGGAAACAAAGTATCAGCAGTAGCTTCTATGGTGGGCATAAGTGATGTCCATTATTTTGGTGAAATCTTCAAAAAATATACAGGGAAAACTCCCAGAGAATATCGTGATTCTTCAGGTGTCTAAAAATAATCTAAAAAAAGTCTACATAATATATAAAATTTCCCCTATTTCATAAAATGTGCAAGGTGTATTGTACGTATTGTAATCGTTTGGCACAAGCCGAATATAACAATCATTTTATGGGTAGAAAATGGAGGGTTGTATGAAAAAGAAGGTTTTGGCAACATTATTGAGCACAGTTATGGTACTGGGATCTTTGGCAGGATGTGGCAGTTCAACTGCTGATACATCATCTTCAGAGACAGCTACGGAAACTAAAGAAGAAGTAAAAGAAGAAACAAAGACTGAGGCTGCTGCAGAGACTCAGACACAGGCAGCAGAAGGAACAGCATCATCTGACTTTTCTGGTGAAGATCCACAGCTTGCAAAAGACTTCCACATTCTTTCAATCTGGGCAGAAGATAATGATAACGGTGTTCTTATCAACAGCATCTGTAAATCTTATCAGGAAGTAAATCCAAATTTCACATATGAATATGAACTTGTATCTTCAGATGATTTAAGACAGAAGGTAGCTACATTGGTAGCATCTAATGATCTTCCTGATATGTTTGTTTATGAGTCAGGAAAGCCAATCGTTGATCTTATTGAAGCTGGGCAGATTACAGATATTGGAGCTCTTTTAAACGAAGTTGGCTCTACTGATTTTGTAACACCATCAGCAACATCACTTCTTCAGACTCTTTCAGGAACAGATACAATTTATGATCTTCCTCTTGGACTTAATGTGGAGGGATTTTGGTATAACAAGGCTCTCTTTGAGCAGGCTGGTATTACAAAGGCGCCTGAGACATGGGATGAATTTGAGGAAGTATTACAGAAGCTCAGCGATGCAGGTATTCAGCCACTTTCATGTGGAGCAGCAGATAAATGGGGAGCTACACGTCTCATCAATGCTTACACTGTAAGAAGCCTTGGAGCTGATGCTATGAAGAATGCAGCAGATGGAACAACATCCTATACAGATGAAGGGTATGTAGCAGCTGCAGCAAAGATTCAGGAGTGGGCCAATAAAGGATACTTTGGTGAAGGTGTTAATACTGTAGATATGAACACCGCAGGTTCAATGCTTATGACAGGTAAGTCAGCTATTTTTTACAATGGATCATGGTTTGCATCTAATCTTAATGACACAACAGCAAATGCAGCCGGTGAAGATGGAATTGGATTCTTTAATGTACCTGTAGTTGATGATTCAGTTTCAAAGATTGATGCGTATTCAATGAACTGTGGAAATATTCTTTGTCTTAGCCAGGCTAAGACAGATGAAGCAACAAAGTGGTTCATCAAATACTTTGTAGAGCACATTGGTGATGTTGCTATGGACACTCAGGGATCTATCAAAGGATATACATATTCAGCTCAGCCTACAGATATGTCCGGCTACACAAAGCTTGTACTTGACGAGATTGGAAAAGCTCAGAGTGCATTCACATGGTATGAGGCTACTATGGGATCAGAAGTATCTGATGCAGCACAGAGCAATGTTCAGATGCTCTTCTCAGGCGAGATGAGTCCTGAAGATTATATGCAGTCAATTCAGGATGCAGCGGATATGGCAGCAAACTGATAAAAAGTATTTCTGACGTACATTAAAATTCTACACAAGCGAGCGGTTATTTTTATACATCGCTCGCTTGTTTTATAAAAAGGGATGAGATAGAAGATGAAAAGAGTACTTGGAAATAAAGGAGCGATAGCTTTATTCGTAGTTCCGGCAACAATTTTATATTCGATAATAGTAGTTTTACCTGTCATTTGGTCTTTTTACTATTCATTTTTTTCCGGATCACCGGGACTTAAATGGGAATTTTCCGGCATAAATAACTACTTTAAATTATTTTCGGACAGGAATTTCCTGAATTCTTTATTGGTGAATTTAAAATACATAGGAATTGTAATGATCGGGCAAGTCGGAGGAGGACTTCTGATGGCTTTGATGTTCAAGTTCTGGCTTAAAAATCTAAAAAACGTCGTCAGAACCATAGTGTTTTTCCCGGTTGTTCTTCCAACGGTGGCAGTAGGTCAGCTTTTTGCAAAGATATATGAAATCCAGCCCAACTACGGGCTTCTTAATTCAATTCTTAGCGCGGTAGGTCTTGGAAGCCTTGTTCAGCCATGGATTGGGCAGGCATCTACTGCACTTGGCGCATTGGAAATAATGGATATCTGGACTGGAATTGGATTTCATTCAATTATTCTTTACGGAGCACTTCTTGATATTCCGGATGATGTAATTGAAGCAGGAAGAATTGATGGATGTAATGGATGGAATCTTTTTAAGAATATACTGGCTCCGCTTCTAAGGCCTATGATCATCACTTGTATGGTATTTAGTTTCTCGGGAACAGTAAAAATGTTTGAATCAGCTTTGGCACTTACAAACGGCGGTCCCGGAAATGCAACAAGATCACTTTCTATGTACATGTATTCGGTAGCTTTTACTTATAACAAAGTAGGATATGGCTCGGTTATAGCAATATTTATATTCTTGCTTTGTATTACCGGTTCAAAGATAATAAATCTTTTTGATAAAAAAGAAAGCTACTACTAGAAAGGAGATTACATGACGGAGAAAAATAAGCGCACGGTAAGTGGCATAATTATAAAAATAATAATTCTGGTTATATGTATTGTAGATATTTACCCGATTTTCTGGATGCTCACAGCTTCACTTAAACAGCAGCATGAGTGGTCATCAAGCCCTGCATATGCATTGCCGAAAGGATTTTATTGGCAGAATTATGTGGATGCGTGGACCAGAGGACACATGTCAATATTCTTTAAAAATTCTCTTGTGTATACTTTACTCTCACTTGTGTTTATAGTTTTTTTCTCTGTTACAGTGGGATTTGCTGTGACAAAAATGCAGTGGAAGGCTAAAAAAGCAGTGGCAGATTATTTTCAACTTGGAATAATGGTTCCGGTTGCTACAGCTCTTATTCCTTTGTTTCAGATATACAATAAAACAGGACTCTATAATTCAAAGTGGTCATTGATCATATCCTATGTAGCATTTGGACTTTCACTTTCAATTTATCTTGTTACAGGGTATCTTAGGTCTTTTCCTGACGAGATCATGGAGGCAGCAGTTATAGATGGATGTGGAATATACAAGCTTATGTATTATGTAGTTCTCCCATTAATGAAAAATGCGATCGTGACAGTGCTGGTTCTTCAGTTCTTCTTCAAATGGAATGACCTTCTTTTCTCAATGACTTTTGTATCCAGCACAGATCTGAAAACAGTTCAGACCGGACTTATGTATTTTTCTGATGAATTTGGTTCAAAGAACTGGGGAGCTATATTTGCTTCTGTATCAATGAGTATTTTGCCTATGCTTTTGCTTTACACAATTTTGAACAAAACCATAATTGAAGGAATGACTGCAGGAGCAGTAAAAGGATGAAAATGTTGGGACTTGAGGAAGAAAGAAAAATTATTTTTTCATATATCGAAGAAAACATTGAAGGTGTACTTAAAGAACCTGTTGGATTTATAAGATTTCCTTTTACGGATCCGGGTTCAGTTTACGACGGAAACGTGTGGGACTGGGACACATACTGGTGTACATATGGTTTGCTGCCCATCAGAAACAAGCTGAAAGGAGGCAGTTTAGCTGAAAAAATAATAGACCATTGTAAAGGAAATGTCTTTAATTTTTTTGACTGGCAGCTTGATGACGGTTATATTCCGATGATGATCGAAAATGGAAGATGGCCTGAACCATACTTAAATATTCAGCATAAAAAAGGGTATCTGATGAATATGCATAAACCATTTCTTTGTCAGCAGATTAATCTGATCAGCACAGAAACAGGTGATTATGACTGGATTTCAGAGTATCTTAACAAAATTGATAAGTATTTTGATTGCTATTTTAATAATTACTTTGATTATGACTGTGGGCTTTTTGTTTGGCGCGATGACATTATGATTGGAATGGATAATGATCCTGCGTCATTTGGCAGACCTAAGTCATCAACAGCCAATATCTTTCTTAACAGCTTTATGGTGGCGGAGCTTGAAGCGGCGGCTACCATCTATGAAAAATTCGGAAAAGATGAAAAGGCGTCTTTTTTAAGAAAAGATAAAAATAGTCTTGAGGAAGCGATTCACAGAGAGTGTTTTGATAAAAGAGATGAGTTTTTTTACTCGGTTGATGTTGATATCTGTACCAGAAAATATGATTGGTTTCATAAGGGTCTTGGAGTATTTTGGAACACACTTCCGATTAGAATTGCCACATGGTCAGGCTTTTTGCCAATGCTTGTAAATATAGCAACAAAAGAAGAAGCCGAAAGTCTTAGAACGCATTATCACGACGAGAAAGCTTTTACAAGCGCTTATGGAATATGTACGCTTGGGAAGAATGAAAAGATGTTCAACATAGAAGCAACCAATAATCCTTCCAACTGGCTGGGACCTGTTTGGCTGGTGGCCAACTACTGTATATTTAAAGGCATGCTTAATTATGGCTATACAGAAGAAGCAGAGGATATGTGTAAAAAAAGCGTAAAATTATTAGCCAAAGATATTAAAGATAGTGGCCAGATGCATGAATATTATAATCCGTTCAATGGAGAGCCTGTAATGAATGGCGGATTTATTAATTGGAACATATTGGCGCTTAATATGCTGGATGAAATGAACAAGGATTAAAAATGGAACTACAGGTTGTAACGGTCAAGGGAAAGGAGAAGTGGTTCTTCTCTCTTGATTTTATGGCAGACACTAACCTTGCTTACAAATATGGAGAATACCCGTGGCAGGAACCAACAGAATAAAAAAGAGCAACAAAAAAGCTCCTTGGCCCTCCGTTTATTCACAGTGGGTCGGAACCTTCTTGTAATTATATGATAACTTAAATACGGAAAAAGTCAATCATTTTTTAAAACGGATCATTTCACGGGCTTTCGTTACGATTATCATATTTCGAATATATTTGCTCTCGTTAAAAGCTGTCTGAAGTTCTTTTATGCACTTATCTTCAGGTATTCCTATACGACTCAAATCAAAGATAATATTTCTTGACTGAGTAGACGCTTTGTGAAGATTCCTTCTGATTGTACGCTCACTCTTACCGTCAGGAGACTTCATCTCCCATTCAAGTCCTTCAACAACTATATCCGGTATATATACACCGGGAATGTTGCTTGGCTTAAGGAATACTACATCTTTATCCTGAGCTGCAAAAAGCTCTGCTATTGCTTTTTCATGTGGATAAGGCTCTGAGTTAAGAGCTGAATAATCTATCTTTCCTGCCATTTATTCCTCCAACAATTTAAGATATGCATTTCATCTTACTCGTTGTCAGAAGAATCTGCAATATCAGGATTATCACGCTTAATTTTTCTTTGATGGCAGTCTTAATAAAGGTACCTGTAGGCATACCTGATTTCTCAATATACGGCTCGATTTCTCTCTCATATTTGTCTTTAGGTATTCTGAGATTGATAATCTTCATCTTGTTCTTCATGTACTTGAGAGTCGGGTTCTTTCTGCTTTCGTTATAACCGTTATAAGGCATATCTCATAAACATCTTTTCTTGCAGAGAAAACTCTTTTAGAAGAGAAGAGCAGGCACATCGCTCCAATTACACTCAAAGAGGCCAATGTTTTTGTTTATATTGCACGATATTTTTGGAAATACAAAAGAAAAAATGGTGAAAATAGTGAAAATAATCTTAAATTAATATAAAATAACTATATTATAGATTTTTTTTGATGGTGATTAGTTATGAAAATTAAGAATTTCTTTTCGTTTTTAATAGTTTCATATTTTTTCTTGCTGGTTATGCCATTTTTATCTGTCATGGTACTGTTGAAATATTGGGATAACAGTTCTACGGATTATTATCGTGAGACAGTAGAAAAAGACGTTACTGAAGGTAGAATTCTCTTTGAACAACGGGTAGAAGCTTTAAAAAGCGGAGCATATTCGGTGTCTCTTTCTGATGAAGTTAGATGGGTGGTGACATGCGCAAATGATGATAATAATAAATCTGAGGACAACTATATCACGAATCTTATTACATGCTTGAACAGACTGAATGAGGTGTTTGCTGACGGAGAGCTGTTTTCTGATTATAGCGTTGTCACGCAGAACAATTATGCGTTCAGGCGCCAGAGTATGAGTATTGGAAAAGAGTTTTTCTATAGAAATTACCGCAATTATAATGCAATGACATATCAGGACTGGTATGATCGCAGCTTTAAGAGTAAATCATGGAACTTGTTACCGATAGGTAATGTGACAATAGATGGTATAGCTGAAACAGCAATTACCTTCAATTATCCTGTTAGATATTCATATGGAAGTAAGGAAGATGCAGGAGCAGTTATCCAATTTTTTATAAAGGAAAAGAATTTAGAAAAAATGTTTTCGCCTATATTAGAGATGTATGGCGACGTCTATATTTTTGATGATACAAATAATCTTTTGGCAATGCTTTCAAATCAAGATACGAAACCTGAATATAATTTGCAGGACGTATTGAGTAAAGAGATAAGCGGTTTTTATAAAATAGGAGATGATAAAAGGCTTGTAGTTAAGCAAAAATCTGAAAGTGGAAATTTTACAGTTGTTGCATTGCTACCACCGGAGATAGTGTTGATGCACCCTCAACGCATGCGCAGACTGGCTATTATTCTTTTGGGGATTATTTTACTATTTGAAATATTGCTGGGATATATGTTTGCCAAGCAATTTACTATGCCATTGAAAAAAGCGATAAGCGGTATGCAATCAATTTATGATGATATCGTAAGCATTAAAAAGAAAAATAATGCAAAAGCGATTGCCGAGTCTGAAATCCTAGAAGAGGGAGTTAATTCGCTTTTAACTAAAAATAATCAGATGAAGGATCAACTGAAGAGTAAAGACGAAAAATATAAAGCTGTATTTTTTAGCTTGCTGTATTCAGGTACCTTTAAAAGTGATAAACAAGTTGACGACGAGGCGAAGGCAGCAGAAGTGGAATTTTATGACGGTATGCATTGCGTAATGACTGTTTACAGTGCATATGCAGATGATCTGAAAAAAGAGCTGGAAAAAATAACCAATAAATCGGTCAAATCTATATATAAAGCGGAGGATAAGGTACTTGCTATATTACTTTCATGTGAAGAGGATATATATATAACTGGAGAGATTATTGTTAATAAATGTAAAGAAGTAAATAAAAACGGAGATAAGGTTTTTATTGGACAAGGAAGACTATGCATGGATAAAAGTTGTCTTTGTAATTCATATAGACAGGCTTATTATTCCATGGAACATGCTTATAAAAATAATTCTTCCGAGTGTGTGATTCATTATGATGATATTGTTGATTTTAGCAATTTATATCGATATTCTTCACAAATGAGAATGCAGTTATTAAGTGCTGCTAAAAGTGGAAATAAAGAACAGGTTGAACAATTATTTTCTTATATATATGAATTAAATTTCACTAAGGCACATTTAAGAAAAATTATAAAAAAGTGTTTAGTATCCGAAGTGCTGTCTACATATCTTGATACAGTCAGAGATACTGTAAATACGGATGATGTAATGCTTATTGTAGAGAAAATAAATGATGAAACAGATCCAAGAAAAGCTATGACAATCCTGGAAGATGGATTCTTGAAGATTTGTGATGAAATAGTCCAAAATAATAATGAAAAGGAAAAAGAGTATCATAACAGACTAAAGCTGTTCATAGAGGAAAATTATAAAAATTCACAATTTGATTTGATTTCCTGTGCAGCTTCATTTGGATTATCTGAAAGTTATTTTTCTACTTTTTTTAAAGATATTTTTGGTACAACTTTTAGCAGTTATTTAGAGAAAATCAGACTTGAAAAAGCAAAGGTATTGATTGTAGAAAATAAAATGGATTTGGAAAAAATAGCATCATCGGTTGGGTATAGCAGTAGCGCAACATTTAGAAGAGCTTTCAAGAGGGTGTTTGGTGTTTCACCTTCTACGTGGAAACAGTTAGCACAGCAAATATAATGGTATTAGAGAGAAAAATGCACGGTACAAGAAGAATTGTACGGTGCATTTTCTAATAAAATGTATGCTGGAAAATGAATTTCAACTTGTTGGGATATTCAATAGTACAATAAACTTTTCTCAGAAGATTTCACTAGGGGTAGTGAAAAACAAAAATGTATTGGGAAAGGAGAACTAAATGAAAAAAAGAAAATTACAAAAGATCATGGCTGTAGCTGTATGTTCAGCAATGTCAGCATCATTGATTGGAGGGTGTGGATCTGAAAAAACTAATACAGATTCAGGAAAAGAAGCTACATCGACAATAGCAGACACAGAAGTTGCTGCTTCAGAAGTAAAAGAAAATGATGACTCACTTTTTAATGAGCCGGGAACACTTCCAATAGTGAAAGAGCCTATCACATTAACTGTTTTTGCACCTGCAAATGGAGAATATAGATGGGAAGATAATACTCATGTACAGGAACTGGAAGAAAAGACGGGTATACATCTTGAATGGCAAACAGCTGCTTCATCAGATGACATTAAGACAAAACTTAGTACATTATTTGCATCTGGAGATATGCCGGATATTATATTAACAGGTGTATCAGCAAAAAACAGATATGATAAGGCAACTGTTCAATCTTTAGCCGAGCAGGGACTTATCCTTCCTTTGACAGAATACTATGACACAGTATCTGTAAATTACAAAAAGCTGCTGGATGAAATTGATGGATTTAGAGAATACATTACTCAGCCTGACGGAAATATTTATGATATTCCCAATTTGGATGGCAGCCTTCATGTTCAATACAATATGAAAGCGTGGATCAATCAGACATGGCTTGATAATCTTGGCTTATCTATGCCTGAAACAACTGATGAGTTATATGAAGTTTTAAAAGCATTTAAAGAGCAGGATGCAAACGGAAACGGAGATCCTAATGATGAGATTCCTTTATCTACAGTAGTATCAGGCGCAGGTACCCAGATAGATGGATTTCTTATGGATCCATTCCAGCTGATTAGTGAAGAAAGTAAACTTATTATACAGGATGGAAAAGTAACATATGCACCTGTAACAGATGGATACAAAGAAGGATTAACATATTTAAATAAGCTATATTCTGAAGGTCTTATAAATCCTGAATCTTTCACACAAGATAAAGATAATCAGGTTAATGTAAATGAGTCTGGTGATGAGTGTGTGATTGGAGTATTTCTTGCACAGCGTCCGGGATATGCTTGTGATTTGTCAACGGAACCTTACTCAAAGAAGTGGGAGCAGTATAGAGCAATGTCTCCAATTGAGGGACCAAGCGGACAGAAGATTGCATCATGGAATCCATATGTAAGGTTCCAGGTTGGAATGACTTTTATTTCGAGTACTTGTTCCAATCCTGAAGCTGCGTTTAGACTAATTGATTATCTTGCATCAGAAGAAATGACATATCGACAAGCTTTGGGAGTTGAAGGAGTCCATTATGAGATGCTGGATGATAGCACGACAGAGGTAGGACTTGATGGAGTTACAAAGGCAAAGTACAAACGTCTTAACGCTGACACATCAAATCAGACTTTGGGACAGCTATTTGGACTTACAAGAACAGAGGAATTTATTTCGGCTGAGGCTACCAATCCGGATCCTTATGCAGATGATGTTAAGCCACTAAATGGGAGACAGGTTGTGATGTATAAAGCTTCCAAAGAGATGGAAAAATATAGACAGGACATAAGTACTGTTATGCCTGATTTGTATATGAGTTCTGAGGATTCTGCTGAAATGTCGCTGCTAAAAACTAACATTACGGATACACAAAAGCAATATATGACTCAGTTTATAACAGGCGAACGTGCAATTGATACTGATTGGGATAATTATCTTGATGCATTAGAAAACGTTGGATTACAGAGATATCTTGAAATGCTTCAAAAGGCGTATGATTCATCAGCTTTTAGTGGCTAATACATAAAGGGGGATGGAAGAAATGATTTCTAGACCATCACGAGTGGGGATAGCCAACACAGCGCAAGAAAGAAAAAACGTTATAAGGGCGATAAAAAGACACTGGCAGTTGTATCTGATTGTGCTTCTTCCAATTGTTTATCTTGTAGTGTTTAAATATGTTCCAATAGTCGGAGCACAGATAGCTTTTAGAGATTACAACTTTAAAGATGGAATATGGAATAGTAAATGGGTGGGATTAAAGCATTTTAACAGTTTTTTTTCTTCGCCACAGTTTGGAAAACTAATGATAAATACTCTTGGATTGTCAGTTTACAACATTGTAGTAGGTATTTTTCCTCCTATATTACTGGCGATATCACTTAATTATGTAAGGGTAAAGTTTTTTGGTAAAACTGTTCAGATGATAACTTACATGCCATATTTTATTTCAACAGTTCTTGTAGTTGGTATTTTATCTCAATTATTATCCCTTACAGGAGTGGTAAACCACATGATTGAGGCATGTGGAGGAACAGCAATCCATTTTATGGGAAGTCCCAAATTGTTTAAGACGTTGTATGTTTTTTCCGGGGTATGGCAAAATACCGGATATAATGCTGTTATTTACATTTCTGCCATTGCAGCTGTTGATCAACAGCTGCATGAGGCAGCAACTGTTGACGGGGCCAATATATGGCAAAGAATACGATATATAGACATACCAAGTATAACCCCTACAGCTATAATTCTATTGATAATGGCATGTGGACATGTTCTTACAATGGGATATGAAAAAGTTCTTTTAATGCAAAATGATTTAAATATGGAGACCTCAGACATAATATCGACATATGTTTATAGGATTGGATTAACTTCCATGCAATATAGCTATTCAACAGCAGTTGGAGTTTTTCAATCGGTTGTTTCACTTATCTTGTTATTAGTGGTCAATTATATTTCTGGTAAATATTCTGATACCAGCCTTATGTAGGAGTAGTGATGAAAAACAGAAAGATATCATTAAATATTAACAGTAACACAGTTTTTTACATTTGTAACACTATATTTTTATTGTTCTGTTTTTTGATAGTAGTTTTTCCACTTTTGAATGTTGTGTCTTCTTCGTTTTCATCGCCTGCAGCAGTTTCCAGAGGGCAGGTCGGGCTTCTCCCTAAAGGATTTAATTTAGAAGTGTATAAACTGATATTTTCTAATAATATGCTTTTGATGGGGTACAGAAATTCTATAATTTATACTTTTGTTGGAACTGTATTTAATATAGTTCTTACTATAATGGCAGCGTATCCCTTAGCTGTAAAAGATTTTGTCGGGAGAAAAGTGATTTCTATGCTGTTTGTTTTTGTTATGATTTTTTCAGCGCCTCTTATTCCTACATATCTTAATGTTAAGGAGCTTCATTTGCTTGACAGCATGTGGGCTTTGGTATTGCCCGGAGCAATTTCAGTTTACAACATGATAATAGCCAGAACTTATTTTCAAAACAGTATACCTTCTGAAATGCTTGAATCAGCACGATTAGAAGGGTGTGATGATATAAAAATATTGACGTCTATGGTCCTCCCATTATCAAAGTCAATTATTGCAGTTTTGGTCTTATATTATGCAATTGCTCATTGGAATTCATACTTTGATGCATTTATTTATTTGTCTACAGACTCAAAATTTCCATTGCAGGTGGTTTTGAGGAATATTATGAGTTCTGCCAAACAACTTGAGGAAATGGCTACAAGTGCAGATCAAAGTTCACGTGCTGCAACTATAGAGGTAATGAAATACGCGATTATCGTAGTTGGAAGTTTACCTCTGATAATATTATATCCATTTGTACAAAAGCATTTTGTTAAGGGAGTAATGATTGGTTCGGTGAAAGGGTAAAAGGAGATAAAAATGAGTGAATTTGAATATCCATTGGAAGTGGTTAAAGATAAGCATTATTTTTCAAAAAACGGAAAGCCTTTCTTTTGGTTGGGAGATACTGCCTGGCTTATATTTGCAAATATAAATGAAGATGATGCAGCTGTTTATTTAAAAAACAGATCAGAAAAAGGGTTCAATGTTATTCAGGCTGTTCTGATATATGCTACTGAAGGCTTGAGAGATATAAATAAAATGCCAACACTAAGATGCGATGTGGAAAATGAAGATTATTGGAAACATTGCGACAGAGTGATAAAAAAAGCTGAAGAGTTAGGTCTTTATATGGCTCTTCTTCCGGCATGGGGGAGTTTAGTAAAAAATGATGTTCTGACAAGAGAAAATGCTGAAAAGTACGCGGAATTCCTGGCTGATCGATATGCAGATTATAAAAATATAATCTGGATTTTGGGAGGTGACATTAAGCCGGATGGATATGAAGATATATATGAGAAAATGGCTCTGATATTTAAAAAGAAAAATCCGGATAAACTAATTGGTTTTCATCCTTTTGGCAGATGTTCTTCCAGCCTTTGGTTTAATGATGCAAAATGGTTGGATTTTAATATGTTTCAATCGGGACATAGAAGATATGATCAGTGCCAGATGGGAGCATGGGATGACACTTCCAATATAATGTCTTTGAATGGAGAAGATAACTGGAAATATGTTGATCATGATTTAGCAAATAGTAACAGGCCAACTATAGATGGAGAGCCTTCATATGAATGGATCCTTCAGGGATTACATGATGATACGCAGCCGTACTGGGTGGCAAAGGATGTGCGAAGATATGCCTATTGGTCAGTGTTTGCTGGGGCAGCAGGTCATACATACGGTGATAATGCGATAATGATGTTTTTTAATGGTAATAAAGATGGTGTGGTTTATGGAGTTAAAGAGGATTGGAAAGCATCACTTCATCATGCAGGATCCGGACAAATGGGATATCTCAAAAATCTGATGCTTTCGGTGGACTTTCAGAGTGGCGAAAAAAGAGATGACCTAATTGTCGGAGGTCAGAGAGAAAAATATGAAAGAATAGCATTATTTGCCGGCGATGAATTCCTAATGGCATATAACTTTCTTGGTAAGGGTTTTTCAATTAATGTAAAGGATTATCCTGGTAAAGAAATCTGGCTATTTAGACCTGCGACGGGAATATACAGTTATATAGGGAAAGTAACCGATGATACCTATGATTACAGGGAAGTACCTTCATATAATGAGGATGCTGATGTTGTAATAGTGATTAAGTAAGAAAAAGAAGTATGTATGATAGAGCGGATAATCAAAGTTTTTGAGGGTTTGCCAAAGTTTTTGAGGGTCTGACTTGAGGGTCAGACCCTTTTTGAGTGGGAGTTTTTGAGGGTTTAGTTTGAGGGGCTGGTTTGAGGGGCTGGTTTGAGGGTTTGGTTTGAGGGTC
>NZ_JAGBLU010000093.1 GCF_017635265.1 Butyrivibrio sp. | reverse complement strand
CACTCTTAAGTATGGTGCTGACAGAAACGATAAGGTTATCACAGGTCTTAAGAGAATCTCAAAGCCTGGTCTTCGTGTATACGCAGGCAAGGATGAGCTTCCCAGAGTATTAGGTGGTCTTGGTATTGCAATTATTTCTACAAACCAGGGCGTTGTAACTGATAAAAAAGCAAGAGAGCTTCAGGTTGGTGGCGAAGTTCTTGCATTCATTTGGTAAATTGGAGGTACGGGCATGTCACGAATCGGAAAAATGCCAATCGCAATTCCTGCAGGTGTAACTGTAGAAGTTGCAGAAAATAATAAGGTGACTGTAAAGGGACCTAAGGGTACTCTTACAAGAGTTTTCCCGGCTGAGATTATTTTCTCACAGGAAGATGGACATATTGAGGTTAAGAGACCTGACGATCAGAAGAAGACTAGAGCTTTACATGGTCTTTCAAGAAGCCTTCTTAACAACATGGTTATTGGTGTTACAGATGGCTACGAAAAGAAGCTTGAAGTTAACGGTGTAGGTTACAGAGCTGCTAAGAATGGTAAGACACTCTCTCTGACACTTGGTTATTCTCACCCTGTAGAACTTGTTGATCCTGAAGGAATCGAGACAGTTGTTGAGGGTCAGGTAATTACAGTTAAGGGAATTGATAAAGAAGCAGTTGGACAGCACGCTGCTATCATCAGAGAAAAGAGAGCTCCAGAGCCATATAAGGGCAAGGGTATCAAGTATGCTGATGAAGTTATCAGACGTAAAGTTGGTAAGACTGGTAAGAAATAATTAAGATAAGGAGAGTGCAAAATGGTTAGTAAGGAATCAAGATCAAAAGTTCGTGCTAAAAAGCACATGAGGATTCGTAATCGTTTCAGCGGCACAGCTGAAAGACCACGTCTCGCAGTATTTAGAAGCAATAATCATGTATATGCACAGGTTATTGATGATGTAGCCGGTAAAACAATTGTATCTGCTTCAACTCTTGAGAAAGATATCAAGGCTGAGCTTAAAAATACAGATGACATTGATGCTGCTTCAAAGGTTGGAAGCGTAGTAGCGCAGAGAGCAATGGAAAAAGGTATCAAAGCCGTTGTATTTGACAGAGGTGGATATATCTACCACGGCAAGGTAAAAGCACTTGCTGATGCTGCCAGAGAAGCTGGCCTGGAATTCTAAGAAGGGAGAAAACACATAATGAAGCGTACAATCGTAGATGCTAGTCAGCTCGAATTGACAGATAAAGTTGTAACCATCAAACGTGTTACAAAGGTTGTTAAGGGTGGACGTAACATGAAGTTCACTGCACTTGTTGTAGTTGGTGACAACAATGGACACGTTGGTGTTGGTCTGGGCAAATCAACAGAAATCCCAGATGCTATCCGTAAGGGTAAGGAAGATGCTACAAAGAACCTTATTACTGTTCCTCTTGATGAGAACAACAGTATTACACATGATTTCGTAGGTAAGTTTGGCTCTGCTGAAGTTTTACTTAAGAGATCTCCAGAAGGTACTGGTATCATCGCCGGTGGTCCTGCTCGTTCCGTATGTGAGCTTGCCGGAATCAGAAATATCAGAACTAAGTCACTTGGTTCAAACAACAAGCAGAACGTTGTTTATGCTACAATCAATGGTCTTGCTCAGTTAAAGACACCTGAAGAAGTTGCAGCAAAGCGCGGTAAGTCAGTTTCAGAAGTAACCGCATAATAGGAGGAAGAGTGATGGCAAGCGAGAAGAAACTTAAAATCACATTGGTTAAGTCCACAATCGGTGCTGTACCTAAGCAGGTAGCAACAGTAAAATCAATGGGATTCAAGAAACTTAATAGTTCTGTTGAACTTCCTGACAACTCAGCTACAAGAGGTCAGATTCAGCAGATCAGACACCTTGTTAAGGTTGAAGAAATCTAATAAGGTTATTGAAACATAAAATGTGACTGGAGCTGTTCTACGTATACGCGAGTGGTGTATGATAAACATATGCTGCGCATAGCGGTACAAGCTCCAGTATTTATAAGGAGGAATATCATGGAATTATCCAACTTAAGACCTGCTGAAGGCTCAGTTCACAGCGATAGTTTTAGAAGAGGCCGTGGACATGCTTCAGGAAACGGTAAGACTGCCGGTAAGGGACACAAGGGTCAGAAAGCTCGTTCAGGAGCTCCAAGACTTGGTTTCGAAGGTGGTCAGATGCCACTTTTCAGAAGACTTCCAAAGAGAGGCTTCAAGAATATCAACCATAAGAATATCGTAGGTATCAACGTAAGCGCACTTGAAGTATTTGACAACGGAGCAGTTGTTGATGTTCAGGCACTTAAGGATAATGGTATCATAAAGAAAGAACTTGACGGTGTAAAGATTCTTGGAAATGGCGAATTTACTAAGAAGCTTACGGTTAAGGCTAACGCTTTCAGCGCATCAGCTAAGGAAAAAATCGAGGCACTTGGTGGAACAACAGAGGTGATCTAATGTTTAAGTCCCTAATGAATGCATTAAAAGTAAAAGAAATTCGAATGAAAATTCTGTTTACTCTTGCAATGCTAGCCCTGATCAGACTTGGTTCTGCTATTCCGGTACCTGGAATGAATACATCTGTATTCAAAAATTGGTTTCAGGGTTTGACAGAGAGTGATGCATTTGGCTTTATGGATCGATTTACAGGTGGTTCATTTGAGAATATGTCAGTTTTGGCGCTCAATATAACACCCTATATTACTTCTTCCATTATCATTCAGCTTCTTACAATTGCTATTCCCAAATTTGAGGAGTGGCAGAGAGATGGTGAAGACGGAAGAAAGAAGCTTACAGCTCTTACAAGATATATAACTGTAGCTTTGGCACTTATCGAATCCATCGCAATGGCAATCGGATTCTACAGAAATACAGGCTTCTTAACTTCACAGTCTGTTTTCCTTGTAGTTCAGATTGTAGCAGCACTCACAGCTGGTAGTGCATTCCTGATGTGGATTGGTGAAAGAATCACAGAAAATGGGGTTGGAAACGGTATATCAATAGTTCTGACTATCAACATTCTTTCAAGAATGCCGTCAGATATAAGCTCACTGTTTGGTCAGTTTGTGAGCGGCAAGCCTATTGCAAGGGGAGTAGTATCAGCAATTGTTATTATTGCAGTTATTATTGCAATGGTAGTATTGGTTGTTCTTCTTAATGGTGCTGAACGTAGAATTCCTGTTCAGTATGCCAAGAAGATTCAGGGAAGAAAAACTTACGGCGGAAACCGTTCGGAGATTCCTCTCAAGGTCAATACAGCAGGCGTTATGCCTATTATCTTTGCAATGTCACTTTTCCAGTTCCCTATCATTATAAGCCAGCTTGTTGGCTATAATGGATCAGGAGCCTGGGGACAGTTCATTGCATATTTGAACCAGAGTAACTGGTGCAATCCAAATCATTGGAATTATTCTATTGGTTTGGTTGTGTATATTTTACTGCTTATCTTTTTTGCATATTTCTATACCTCAATCACATTTAATCCGATTGAGATTGCAGATAATATGAAAAAGCAGGGCGGCTTTATTCCTGGAATCAGACCAGGTAAGCCTACTAGTGATTACCTCACAAGTATTCTGAACTATATCATTTTCATCGGAGCATGTGGTCTTACAATAATTGGTGTATTACCTATCTTCTTTAATGGTATGTTTGGAGCAAGCGTTTCATTCGGTGGAACAAGCCTTATCATTGTGGTAAGTGTTATTCTGGAGACAATCAAACAGGTTGAATCTCAGATGCTTGTACGTAATTACAAAGGATTCCTGGAAGATTAATTGGTAACTTAAAAGAGGTCGCAGGGGATGCATTTGCGCCCTTGCAACCTCTTATTTGTCTTTAATCAGAATATTGGATTTTATTTAAAAATAAAAGAGGGTTATGGGTATGAAGATAATAATGTTGGGCGCACCCGGCGCAGGAAAAGGAACACAGGCTCAGATGATTGCGGATAAATATAATATCCCACACATTTCTACCGGAGACATATTTAGAGCGAATATCAAAAATGGAACAGAGCTTGGTAAGAAGGCTAAAGAGTTCATGGATAAGGGACAGCTTGTTCCGGATGAGCTTACAGTACAGCTTCTTTTGGACAGAGTTGCAAATGAAGATTGCAAGAATGGTTATGTTCTTGATGGTTTTCCACGTACTATACCTCAGGCTGATGTTCTTGACAGTGAACTTACAAAACTTGGGGATAAAGTTGATTTCGCTATTAATGTTGATGTTCCTGATGAGAATATTGTTCGCAGAATGTCCGGTAGGAGAGCATGCCTAAAATGTGGTGCAACTTATCATATAGAGCATATTAAACCTAAACAGGAAGGTATTTGTGATAAGTGCGGCAGTGAACTTGTTCAGAGAGATGATGATAAGCCTGAAACAGTTCAGAACAGATTGTCAGTTTATCACGAGCAGACCCAGCCTCTTATTGACTATTATGATAAGAAGAATATACTAAAGACAGTTGACGGTACAAAGGATATGCAGGAAGTTTTCAGCAATATCGTAGGTATTTTGAATGCGTAAAGTTATTACAATTAAGACTGATGAAGAAATCGATCTTATGAGACAGTCCGGGCAACGACTTGCCAAGGTGCATGAGGCACTTCACGATGCGCTTAAGCCCGGAATTTCAACTTTAGAACTTGATAGAATTGGAGAAGATACTATCCGTTCTCTTGGTGGAATACCTAATTGCAAGAACTATGAGGGATTTCCCGCTTCTGTTTGCATTTCTGTGAATGACGAAGTTGTTCACGGAATTCCAAGTGCTGATAGAATCCTTAATGAGGGTGACATTGTAACCTTCGATACAGGACTCATATATAAAGGGTATCATTCCGATGCGGCCAGAACCTGGGGCGTCGGTAAAATAAGCGATGAAGCACAAAAGCTCATTGACGTTACCAGACAAAGTTTTTTTGAAGGCATAAAGAAAGCAAGGGCCGGAAACAGATTACATGAAATATCCAGAGCGATTGATGACTACATTACACCCTTCGGATATGGTATAGTAAGAGAGTTGACAGGTCATGGTATCGGAAAAAGTCTTCATGAAGAACCAATGGTACCTAACTATAAAAAATTGCTTCCGGGTGTTAAACTCAAAAAGGGCATGACAATATGTGTTGAACCTATGATAACTATGGGGGAGAGGTATGTTGGATGGCTTGATGATGAGTGGACAGTTGTAACTGTTGATGGCTCTCTGGCAGCACATTATGAAAACACGATCGCTATAACAGATGGCGAACCAGAGATATTAACTATTATTTGATAGTAAAGGATAGGAGGAAAGAAATGTCTAAGGCTGATGTAATTGAAATCGAAGGAAAGGTTATTGAGAAGCTACCAAACACTATGTTTCAGGTTGAACTTGAGAATGGACATGTAGTTCTTGCCCATATCAGTGGTAAGCTTCGTCAGAACTTCATCAGAATCTTACCCGGTGACAAGGTTACACTTGAACTTTCACCATATGACCTTACAAAAGGAAGAATTATCTGGAGAGATAAATAATCCATAATAGTGTAGGTGTTTTTATATTTCCGGATTAGATTGAAGTCATATATTCCGGCTAATATAAAGCAACTGCCACTATTGTTAAAAATATGCTAGGCTATGATAATAATGTCCGATTTTACCGCCCTTCGCGGTAACATATAATGGCATTGTCGAAAGACAATGTCATTTTTTTATTGCACTAATTTAATTTTATAACGGGAGGTTACAGAAATGAAAAAAAGAGTTGTATCAGTTCTTATGGCGTTAGCAATGGGACTATCTGTTGTGGCATGTGGAGTATCTGCTCCTGAAGCGCCGGCAGAAACACCCGCAGCGGAACAGAAAGAAGAGACAACGCAGACTGAAAGCACAGAGACAGTTACACCTGCAGCGGATGCTATCACACTTGTTATGGCTGAGGTTAACCCTCTTGATACCATTGTAGGTATGACAGACCAGAAGTTTAAAGAAGAGGTTGAGGCAAGATCAAATGGTTCAATCATCATTGACCTTCAGGCAAGTGGAGTACTTGGATCTGAAAATGATGTATTAGACACGATGCTTGGCGGAGGCGGAACAATTGATATGTCAAGAATTTCTGCTTTTGCGCTTACAAGCTATGGCGGACAGAAGTCTATGCTTCTTTCTCTTCCTTATATCTTTACAAGTCGTGATCACTTCTGGAATTTCGCAACATCAGATCTTGCACAGGAATTCCTTCAGGAACCTTCAGAAAATGGAAGTGGTGTAAGAGGTCTTTTCTATGGAGAAGAAGGTTTCCGTCATTTCTTCACAGTAAATGAAGTTACAGATATTAGTTCATTCAAGGGAATGAAGCTTCGCGTTTCAAATGACCCTATTATGAATGGTCTTGTTGAAGGACTTGGTGCTTCTCCTACAGTTGTCAGCTTTGGTGAACTTTATTCAGCTCTCCAGACAGGTGTAGTTGACGGTGCTGAGCAGCCTATAGCCAATTATAAGTCTAATGCGTTTCCGGAAGTTGCACCTTATATGATTCTTGACGGACATACACTTGGAGCTATTCAGGTAATTATTACTGACGATGCATGGAATAAGCTTTCTGCAGATCAGCAGCAGATTCTTGTTGAAGCCGGCAAGGCAGCTTCAGAATATAATCGTTCAATTTCAGAAGAAAAAGAGAATGCTGTATTGGAAGAACTCAAAGCTGAAGGGGTAAATATCATTGAAGTTGAAGATATCACTCCGTGGCAGGAAGCAGTTAAGCCTGTAATCGAGGAGAACATCAAAGGTCTTGAAGACTATTATCAGAAAATTGTTGATATGAAGTGATAAAAGGGGAAATATGGAATCATTTTTTAAAACTGTTGATAAAATCAAGCCTGTATATGATGTGACATATAAGGTTATGCTTTTTATCTGTAAACTGCTGTTGATTGCAGATATTATTATTACGAGCATGAGCGTTTTGGGAAGATATATTCCTTTTATTCCCGATCCTTCCTGGACTGAGGAAATCGTACTTACGCTTATGGCTTACATGGCAGTTTTGTCTGCGGCGCTGGCAATAAGAAGAGGTGCGCATATCAGAATGACTGCTCTTGACAGATACTTGCCAAATAATCTGATCAAGATACTGGATCTGTTATCAGATGTCTGCATCATGTTTTTGGCATTTGTAATGCTTATTGTTGGATGGCAGTATGCTTCTACAATCGGAAGCAAAGGAGTGTATGTTTCTCTTCCTAAGCTCTCCAGGTTTTGGATGTATTTTCCGATACCTGTGGCCGGACTTGCGATGATCATTTTCGAGGTTGAGGCAATCTACAATCATATTAAGAGCTTTTTTGTAAAGGAGGGAAATAAGTAATGACTGCTAATTCTACAGCAATTGCAATATTACTCATAAGCTTTTTGATAATGATCTTTTTGAGATTTCAGATAGCGTATGCAGTAGCCTTATCTTCAATCCTTTGCCTGTTGTATCAGGGACTTCCCCTTACAACAGTTTGTCAGCAGATGGTAAAGGGAATTAGTTCTTTTTCACTTATGGCGGTACCATTCTTTATAACAATGGGATGCATTATGGGAACAGGCGGAATATCAGAAAAGCTTATTGCTTTGGCGGATGCCTGCGTCGGTTGGATGACCGGCGGCATGGCAATGGTCAATATAGTAGCTTCCTATTTCTTTGGAGGAATATCAGGTTCTGCAGCTGCAGATACTGCCTCTCTTGGAAGTATTTTGATCCCTATGATGGTTGAACAGGGATATGACGATGACTTTTCAACTGCGGTTACAATAACTTCATCTTGCGAAGGTTTACTGGTTCCTCCCAGTCATAATATGGTTATTTATGCTATGAGTGCAGGGGGCGTATCTGTCGGAAGTCTGTTTCTTGCAGGATATTTTCCGGGGGCACTTCTCGCAGCATCTCTTATGATCGGATCTTATATTATTTCAAAGAGACGTCATTATCCTAAGGGAGATGCATTTAGCATAAAGAGATTCATTGAGCAGCTCGGAGTTTCATTCTGGGCGCTGGCCGCAGTAGTTATCGTTGTAGTAGGTGTTGTCGGTGGAATTTTTACAGCTACCGAATCAGCGGCTGTTGCAGTAATTTATAGTCTTGTTGTAAGTGTTTTTATCTATAAGGGACTTGATTTTAAAGGGGTATGGAAGACACTTGAACAGTGCGTTGATACATTGTCAATTGTTCTCATACTTATATCTACATCAAGTATTTTCGGTTACTGCCTGACAACGCTGCATGTTCCTGATCTTGCTGCAAATGCTATTATAGGACTTACACGAAATCCAATACTTATTGCACTGCTTTTAAATGTTATTTTGCTGGTACTTGGATGCATTATGGATATGGCACCAATTATCCTTATTGCAACACCTATTCTTTTACCTATTGCAACTTCAATCGGAATCAATCCGATACAGTTTGGTATAATGATAATTTTAAACTGCGGTATAGGACTTTTGACTCCTCCTGTAGGAGCGGTTCTTTTCATAGGTTCTGCTGTGGGTAAGGTTAAAATGGAAAAAGTAGTAAAAGCAACATTGCCATTTTATCTTTGTATGATAGTAGTGTTATTGTTGTTGACCTTTATCCCTGAAATAAGTATGTTTTTACCTAATCTGTTGATGAAATAATGATTATTTGAAAGGCTTTTTATGGAATATAAGTATATTTGTGATATTAAAGCATCAGATCTATGGAAAATGGCTATGCTTAGAACTTACAAGTCTGTGGTTGGAATTGTGAATATAGTGTTTACTGTGGCACTTTTTCTTTTGACAATCAGGTTTTGGGGTGCAAGTTCCGGCATCATTAAGAGCTTTTTGGTTTTGGGATGTATTCTTTTCCCGGTGATACAGCCTCTTGCAACCTATGGGATGAGCGTAAAACAGCTTGAGGCTCTTACAAAAGACATTGAGTTAACCTTTAATGACAAAGGGCTTCATGTGGAAACAGGTGGACAGACTCAGAACATTAAGTGGAAAAATATATCAAATGCCATAAAAAGAAAGAACATGATTATTATAATGTCAGATGACAGACATGGGTATATGCTGACTGACAGGGTACTGGGAAAAGAGAAAGATGCTTTTTATGATTTTCTCTGTTCTAAAATAACAGCATAGATATAATAGTTTTTTTAAGGAGGCAGCGCTATAATTTTTTGGTAAATATAACGTTGTCTCCTTATTGTGTTGTGGATGTATGAAAAAGATAAGAAATATCTGGAAAAATCTGACTATAAAAAATAAGATAAAAGTGTTTACTGGAAGTGTATTTGTGGCAATCCTGGCAGCGCTTTTATTTTGTGTGTGGATAATTAAGCTCTTTCTGATGGATTTCAACGATATTATGGAAGACAATGCCAAAAGCGGGGAAATCATCAATTCGTTAAACAGAGAGATTGAAGTATTTGATCAATATGTGCACGGCTCAGATCCTGCCAACACCATAGAGTGGGAAGCAAGTGCGGGTGGAACCTGGAGAGTAATACACAAAGTTACTCTTGATTACAAAAGGCTTGGGGAAGAGAGATATGCTCTTTTATTTGCATTAAAGACAGCTTACAGTGAATACTGCAATAAACGGGATAAGGTAATTAATGACTTTCAAACCGATAATATGCATATAAGTGAACTGTACGAAGTTTACGGAATGCAAAAATATCTTGCCCAGTATGCGCAGCGCTTTGTAGACATAACTCTGAAAGAAGGAAATGCCAAATATCAGGAGCTTGTGCCTGTAATTGTCAGTATTCCTTTTTTGGTGGCAGCACTCGGCGTAATTGTCTTTATTGTAATAATAGAAATATCAGTTATGATGGACAGGTCAATTACTGTCCCTGTATTAAAGCTTGCAGGTGCATCGAGGAAAATAGCTGCCAATGACTTTTTTATTGATGATATACATGTTGATAATAAGGACGAGATAGGAGAGCTTGTTACTGCTTTTAATAAAATGAAATTTGCCACAGGCGAATATATCAAGGCTCTTGAGGAAAAAAGAGAAGCACTTGACCGGCTTCATGCTCAGGAAATGGAGAATCTTGAGATAGAAAAACAGCTTGAAACTATGAACCTTGAACTACTAAAAAACCAGATTAATCCACATTTTCTTTTCAATACATTAAACGTGATTGCAGGAACAGCCAATCTTGAAGATGCTCACACTACAGAACAGATGATTGAGGCCTTAAGCTCGCTTTTCAGATACAATCTTAAGACTCAGGCAAAAGAAACTGTACTGGCCCAGGAATTAAAGATATCCAAAGATTACATGTACCTTCAGAAGATGCGATTTGGGAGCAGAGTCGATTTTGAAGTCGATTCAGATGTTGATGAAAATGCTGTTGTGGTGCCGACGTTTACGTTGCAGCCGCTTTTGGAAAATGCTATCATTCACGGTATTTCACCAAAAGTAGAGGGCGGAAAGATATATGTAAGGGTAAGACAAAAAGAGAAGAGACTTTTGATTGAGGTCGGAGATTCCGGTGTTGGAATCGATGAAATCATGTTGTGGAAAATCAAAAAGAGGCTGTTTGATGATGAGAGAAATCAAAGCCCGAGTGATGTTGTCGGAATCGGAATTGGTAACATAAACAGGAGAATCAGGGCTATGTACGAGGACGGAAAGCTTGATATCGAAAGCCGGCCGGACGTGGGAACTGTAGTGAAAATTGATATTCCATTGAGAGGAAAAGAAATTTAGGGAGATGAAATGTACAGAATACTTGTGGCGGATGATGAACCTATTGAGCGCAGGGTCATAAATAAAAAAATAAAAGAATTTTTTTCTGACAGGGTGGAAGTATTTGTGGCGGAAAATGGAATTGAGGCCGTCGAAGAATACAGAAAAAATGCCTGTCAGATAGCTATTTTAGACATAGAAATGCCGGGGATGAATGGGCTTGATGCAGCTTGGATGATAAAAGAAAAAGACAGGAAAAGCAATATTATATTCCTGACAGCATTTGATGAGTTCAGTTATGCAAAAAGAGCTATTGAAGTACGGGCACTGGATTATCTTCTAAAGCCCGGATCTGATGAGGAACTTATAAATGTATTGGAAGAAGCCTTCAGAATATGTGACAGGTCTTTGGAAGGAAAAGAGTTTTTTTCAGAAAACAATGCTGAAGGAGACATGGAAGGCGAGGCTTTGACCGGCACTTCGGATCGCCCGGGGGCACTTATTGACGAAATATCTTCATATATAAGCAGGCATTATGCCGAAGATATTGCGCTTCAGGATATAGCAGGATTTCTTGGCTATTCAGATGTTTATTTTTGCAAATTGTTCAAACAGAATTTTGGTAAGAACTTTATTACTTATCTGAATGAATACAGAATGAGTAAGGCCAAAGAGCTTTTGGCCAATCCCATGATTAATATAAAAGATGTGGGATTAAAGGCCGGATACAGAGATGCCAATTATTTTACAAGACTTTTTAAACGTATGGTTGGTAAGACACCAAGCGAATACAGAATCGGAGTATTAGGTCAATGAAAAAAAGATTGGGATATGGCTTGATATTTTTATCAGCACTCATAATAGTGATAATAGTAGGGGGAAGGCTCTTTTTCTGGGCCAATAAGGACGTATATGGGAATATGCCGGAATATGTTTTGCTTTATGCTGAAAATCAGACAGATGATTATCCTACAACCATGGGAGCCCGTAAATTTGCTGATCTTGTCTATGTCAGATCAGGTGGGAGAATCAAGATAGAAGTAAAATGCGATGCAGAGCTTGGCAGTGAAATGCAGGTTATTGAACAGCTAAAGTTCGGCGGAGTTTCTTTTGCCAGAGTATCATTATCCCAACTTGCTGAGTTTGAGCCTGAAATGAATATATTACAGCTTCCGTATTTATATAAGGATTCTGAACATATGTGGCGTGTCCTTGATGGGGAAATAGGTGATGATTTTTTAAAGAAAACATCAGACATAGGAATAGTTGGACTTTCATGGTATGATGCGGGTGCCAGAAATTTTTACAGCACTTTGCCAATCAGGAAACTGGAGGATTTGGAAGGCTTAAATATAAGAGTTCAGGAATCGGATATGATGGCAGACATGGTTTCGGCACTTTTGGCCAATCCTGTGAAAATAGTGTATTCTGACGTGTATTCAGCCATTGAGCAGGGAATTGTGGACTGCGCAGAGAATAACTGGCCATCATATGATGCTATGAAGCATTATGATGTAGCAAGATTTTATACTGTGGATGAGCATACCAGAGTTCCTGAACTTCAGATATGTTCCAAAGTGATATGGGATAAGCTTGATGAGAAGGATCAGCAGATTATACTGGACTGTGCCAAAGAATCGTCATTATATGAAAGAAAATTATGGCAGGAGAGTGAAAAGTCTTCGAGAGAAAACGCTGAGAAAAACGGTGTGACGGTTATAGAACTTTCAGAATCTGAAAAGGCTCGTTTCAGAAATGCAATGTCGACCGTATATGAGAAATATTGCGGCAATCAAATGGAACTGATAAATGAAATATCGGAATACTAAAATCTTGAAAAAAACGGTTTATTTGTCAGGCAGTAAATGATATACTAGCCGAGGAAAAAATTAAATACCTTTTTTAGGAGGAGAAAAATGGGAGAAAAAAGACAGGCTATCTATGATGCCACGACGTTGGGAAAACCCAAAATGGCGCTCTTGGGATTGCAGCATATGTTTGCAATGTTTGGAGCCACTATTTTAGTTCCGATTTTAGTTAATGGTTATTTTAATGGGGAAGGACTTTCGGTTCAGGTTACACTTTTCTTTGCCGGTATCGGTACACTTCTGTTTCATCTTTTTTCTAAGTTCAAGGTTCCCGCTTTTCTGGGATCATCATTCGCATTTCTAGGTGGTTTTGCCACAGTAGCTAATTTAAACAGTGGAAAATATGCTGATATGACATATGGAGAAAAACTTCCTTATGCATGCGGTGGTATTGTTGTTGCGGGACTTTTATATCTTATCCTTGCAATAGTTATTAAAATTGTTGGAGTTAAGAAGGTTATGCATTTCCTTCCACCTGTAGTTACAGGCCCTATCATTATCTGTATTGGACTTTCATTGGCACCTTCCGCTGTGTCAAATGCTTCTGCAAACTGGTTCCTTGCTCTTGTAGCACTTTTCGTTGTTATCTTCTTTAATATATGGGGCAAGGGAATGTTCAAGATTATTCCTATTCTTATGGGAGTAGTAATATCTTACGTTGTCGCTCTTATAATGAATGCTGTTGGCTTCACAAATGCAGATGGAAGTGCAATATTGGATTTTGCACCTGTGGCAGAAGCAAGCTGGGTTGGTCTTCCACCTTTCCAAATTGCCAAATTTGATCTTACAGCAGTACTTGTTATGGCACCTATTGCAATTGCTACAATGATGGAGCATGTTGGAGATATTTCAGCTATATCTGCAACTACAAACAAAAATTTCATAGAGGATCCGGGACTTCACAGAACACTCTTTGGAGATGGACTTGCAACAGCAATAGCAGGACTTTTTGGCGGTCCGGCAAATACAACATATGGTGAAAACACAGGTGTTCTTGAACTTTCCAAGGTTTATGACCCTAAGGTTGTTGAGATTGCAGCTGTTTATGCTATAGTGGTAAGCTTTATTCCGAAGATTTCAGATATCATTGGAACAATGCCTACAGCAATCATCGGTGGCATCAGCTTTATACTATACGGAATGATTTCAGCAATCGGTGTCAGAAACGTAGTTGAGAATAAAGTTGATTTTACAAAATCAAGAAACCTCATTGTTGCGGCAGTTATACTTGTGTCAGGACTTGGTTTTTCAGATGGAATCACTTTCACAATCGGAAATACTCCTGTAACACTTACTTCACTTGCAATAGCAGCACTTCTTGGAATTATACTTAATGCTGTTTTACCGGGAAATGATTATGACTTTGGTATAAATCATAAGGGAGACATAAACAGAGGCGTAAGCTTTAACAATCATGAAGAAGTAGGTTGAAGGGCTCAGCTGCAATAATATATTATCAGGATTTCGGTAGAAAATTTTTATCGGAATCCTGGTATTTTTTTTGTAAAAACATGTTGATTATTGAATTAATATATGCTATGATATCAAATGGTCTTTTTAGGAAAAGGGGATAGTGTGCCCTTTTTCAGGCATTATTCTGTTACCATGCAGGAAAGGAGAAACAATGAAAGTTAGGTCTTCTGTTAAGCCTATGTGCGAGAAGTGCAAGGTTATTAAGAGAAAGGGCGTTATCAGAGTAATCTGTGACAACCCTAAGCACAAACAGAGACAGGGTTAATTCGAGCCGTTTCGGATTACTTTTTGATACCAATAATGAATTGCGTATTGGAAAGATCGGATTAAGTACTGTCCGATTGGGCAATAAAGCCCCAATCAAACAAGTAACAGCTCTGGACAAGATTACCGGAGCAGGAGGAGTAAAGCTTCTCATTAAACTATTATTTATTTGTAAATGGAGGAATTAAAATGGCTCGTATTGCAGGTGTAGATTTACCTAGAGATAAGCGAGTAGAGATCGGTTTGACATATATCTACGGTATCGGTAGAACAAGCTCAAACAAGATTCTTGAGGCAGCAAAAGTAAATCCGGACACACGTGTTCGTGATCTTACAGACGAAGAAGTAAAGAGAATTGCCGAGATCATCGGTAACGACTACGAGGTAGAGGGTGACCTTAGAAGAGAAGTTGCTATGAACATCAAGAGACTTACTGAGATCGGATGTTTCAGAGGAATGCGTCACAGAAGAGGACTTCCTTGCCGTGGTCAGAGAACTAAGACAAATGCAAGAACAAGAAAAGGACCAAAGAGAACAATCGCTAATAAGAAGAAGTAATTCTTTCCAGAGGCTATTGGGACCGGATGAATTTGTGCATGGCAGATTCATAAAGTAACATTACAACTAGTATTTATAGGAAGAAAGTAGGTTAGTTTAAAATGGCAAATCAGAAATCAGCTACAGCTGCAAAGAAAGCAGCTGCAAAAAAGCGTGTCAAGAAAAACGTTGAACACGGACAGGCACATATCCAGTCATCTTTCAATAACACAATCGTTACTTTGACAGATGCTGCAGGAAATGCTCTTAGCTGGGCAAGTGCCGGCGGTCTGGGATTTAAGGGTTCAAGGAAATCTACTCCTTATGCTGCACAGGTAGCTGCAGAGACAGCAACTAAGGCTGCACTTGTACATGGCCTTAAGACTGTTGATGTATTCGTTAAGGGACCGGGATCAGGAAGAGAAGCTGCAATCAGAGCTCTTGCTGCAAGCGGTCTTACAGTTACATCTATCACAGACGTAACACCTGTACCACATAACGGATGCCGCCCACCTAAGCGTCGTAGAGTATAATCGGTGATCCTATCACGATTATAAGCAGTTACATGTGCATATAGATGTGTAAACTATAACTCGTTGGACGAAGGTGCATAACACTGTAAACAACATCAGAGAGCAAATGGCGATCTGAGAAAAAGAAAGGAGCCAAAAAATGGCAGTAAACAGAGTTCCAGTATTAAAAAGATGCAGATCACTTGATTTGGATCCAACATTTCTTGGATATGACAAGAAGTCAAAGAGAACATCAGCTAGAGCTGGTAAGAAGATGAGTGAGTACGGACTTCAGCTTCGTGAGAAGCAGAAGGCTAAATTCATCTACGGTGTTCTTGAGAAGCCTTTCAGAAATTACTATGTTCGTGCTGACAGAATGAAGGGTCAGACAGGTTCAAACCTTATGACAATTCTTGAGAGCAGACTTGACAATGTAATCTTCAGAATGGGATTTGCAAGAACAAGAAGAGAAGCAAGACAGGTTGTTCTTCATAAGTTCATTACTGTTAATGGCAAGATGATCAACATCCCTTCATACCTTATCAAAGCTGGTGATGTAATCGAAGTTAAAGAAGCAGCTAAGAATATCCAGAGATTCAAGGATATTTCAGAGATCACAGCAGGAAGACTTGTTCCTGAATGGCTTGATGTTAACAAGGAAGGCCTTAAGGGTACAGTAAAAGAACTTCCTTCAAGAGAAGTTATCGACGTACCGGTTGACGAAATGCTTATCGTCGAGTTGTATTCAAAATAATGATATAATTAACTTGTTAACAAACCACTTAAGGAGGGTATATCAGTGTTTGATTTTGAAAGACCAAATATTGAAGTTGCTGAAATCTCAGATGATAAGAAGTATGGTAAATTCGTAGTGGAGCCTCTTGAGAGAGGATACGGTATTACACTGGGCAATTCCCTTCGCAGGATTATGCTCTCTTCATTACCTGGAGCAGCAGTTAGTCAGGTTAAGATTGAAGGCGTTCTGCATGAGTTCAGTTCTATTCCCGGAGTTAAGGAAGACGTAACTGAGATCATTATGAATATCAAGAATCTTTCAATTAAGAATTCTTCAGACACAAATGAACCAAAGACAGCTTATATCGAGTTCAATGGTGAAGGTGTTGTGAAAGCTTCTGATATTCAGGTAGATCAGGATATTGAGATTATGAATCCTGATCAGGTAATCGCTACACTTTCCGGAAAAGATGCTAAGCTTTATATGGAGCTTACCATCACTAAAGGAAGAGGTTATGTAAGCTCAGACAAGAATAAGACAGGCGATCTTCCAATCGGAGTTATCGCTATCGATTCTATCTACACTCCTGTAGAGAGAGTAAACGTAACTGTTGAGAATACACGTGTAGGTCAGGTTACTGATTTTGATAAGCTTACACTTGATGTTCATACTGATGGAACACTTACTCCTGACGAGGCTGTAAGCCTTGCAGCTAAGGTTCTTTCAGAGCATCTTAGCCTCTTTATCGATCTTTCCGAGAATGCCAAGACTGCAGAAGTTATGGTAGAGAAGGAAGATGATGAGAAGGGTAAGGTTCTTGAGATGTCTATTGATGAACTTGAACTTTCAGTTCGTTCATTCAACTGTCTCAAGAGAGCCGGAATCAATACAGTTCAGGAACTTGCAAACAAGACTCCTGATGATATGATGAAGGTTCGTAATCTTGGCCGTAAGTCACTTGAGGAAGTTCTTGCTAAGCTTGATGAGCTTGGACTTTCACTCAGAGCAGATGGCGAATAATTACTAATATCATTTAAATGAATATCCGGACCGGATAAAGCCGATGTGTACCGGTCCGGGTTCTCATAGTAACATTAACAGCATCCGGAAAGTAAGACCGATGAGCATTTCCTCATGTTAACTGGCAGGGGAAACCTGCAGATGAGAAAGGAATTAAAACAATGGCAATGTACAGAAAGCTTGGAAAAGCAACAAAACCTAGAAGAGCACTTCTTCGTAATCAGGTAACAGCACTTCTTTACAATGGTAAGATTATTACCACAGAAGCAAGAGCAAAAGAAATCAAGAAGATCGTAGAGCCTATGATCACTCTTGCAGCTAAAGAGAAGGACAACTTCGAGACACTTACAGTTGATTGCAAGGTTCCTGAAAAGGACAAAGACGGTAAGAGAGTAAAAGAAGTTGTAGATGGCAAGAAGGTTACAAAGTATACAACTGTTAAGAAGGAAATCAAGAAAGATATGCCTTCACGTATGCACGCAAGAAGACAGCTTCTTAAGACTCTTTATCCTGTAGTTGAAGTTCCACAGGAGAATAAGGGAAGAAAGAGAAATACTAAGGAAATCGACCTTGTTGCAAAACTTTTCGATGAGTATGGTCCTAAGTATGCAGACCGTAAGGGTGGATACACAAGAATCGTTAAGATTGGCCAGAGAAAAGGCGATGCAGCTATGATGGTTGTTCTTGAGTTAGTATAATTCAGAGTTTTTTAAAAGGGATTAGTATTTGCTAGTCCCTTTTTATGTGAATGAAAAGTCATTGGAAATTGTGATAATATTGCCGTTTACCTTTATAAGTCCATCATCCTGCATTTTTCCAAGCTCCCGGCAAACAGATGAACGCTCGGAAAAGACATATCTTGCAAGTTCTTCTCTGGTAAAATGCAGCTCAAAGCTATTACTGCCGGCCATATCAGACAGATGAATAAAATATACCATCAGCTTTTCTCTAAGGGAGCGCCTTGTTAATAGCTTGATCTTACGATTAAGGATTATATTATTAGAAGCCAATATGTTTGTCAGATTTCTTATAAATATCGAATAGTATTCGGAACAAACCGGATTTTCCAGTATTTTGTTAATATTAAAGAAGAAAACTATTACATTATTCCTGACTCTGAATTGAGACAGATCGTTGCAGGTTCCTGTTATGCAAAAAGCCGGTCCGATTATATCCCCTTTGCAATCCCTTCCTACAATTTCCTCATCTCCGTGTATCGAGGTGTGCAATACATCGACTTCTCCGGATAATATTATTCCTGCATGGCTGATTGGTGAATCTGCGGGATATATGTCAGCTCCTTTCAGATATTCTTTGATATAGTAGTCTGATTTTTCTAAAAGTAAATCTATATCAGAAAAATCTATATCTTTAAAAAGTCTGCATTTTCCCAGTTCTTGAATGTTTTCCATAAAAATCAAAAAGTGTTGCGTAGGCAACATATTATTCTTTCTATATTTGATAATCTTGTCAGTGGTTAGCAATAGCTAACATTCTACTCCGATATTTTAATACAAAAAGCGCTTATATACAAGATTTGGAGTGATGTTTTATTGCAGTTTTATATACAAAAAAGTAACCGGTTACCTTTTATGACCGTCTTTTGGTCTGTTAAGGTATCCGCTTCTGACTGGATTTTGTCAGATAAAAACTATTGATTAAAGAGGAGAAACTTATGGTAAAAATTGCTGTATATGGCAAAGGTGGCATTGGAAAGTCCACCACAACTTCAAATTTATCTGCGGCATTGGCAGATGCCGGATATAAGGTAATGCAGATTGGCTGTGATCCCAAATCCGATTCAACAAAATGTTTGATGAATGGAGTAAAGATACCCACAGTTCTTGATCAGATTAGAGATAAAGGCCCAACAGGAGTTGAGCTTGACGATATTGTTTTCAAGGGCTTTCGCGATATCCTCTGTGTAGAGGCCGGAGGACCGACACCGGGAATCGGTTGTGCAGGAAGAGGCATAATAACGGCTTTCGATAAGCTGGAGGAACTGGGAGCATACGATATATATAAACCGGATATTGTGCTTTATGATGTGCTTGGAGACGTGGTTTGCGGTGGCTTCGCTATGCCTATAAGAGAAGGATATGCTGATCATGTACTTGTCGTAACTTCAGGCGAGATGATGGCTCTTTATGCAGCATCCAATATAGTCAGTGCTGTTCATAATTTTGGAAAAAGAGGTTATGCAAAACTTGGTGGAATTATATTAAACAGCAGAAACGTAGAAAACGAAGTGGAAATTGTTGAAAAAGCCGTAAATGAAATGGGTGAAAAAGTGTTATGCGTAATTCCGCGTGACGGAGCTGTTCAACAGGCAGAAGCACAGGGAAAGACAGTTATTGAAGCACTTCCCGATTCAAGAATGGCAGGTTGTTACAGGACTCTGGCAGAAAAAGTTTTGGAGGTAAGCGCCTATGAGTTGCAGCTTGATAGACAATGTGTTTGAAACAAGCCTTCATTATTCATCTCCTGCCCATGGTAGCTGGGGAGTATTAAAAGCAGCACAGCTGATACCTGAGAGTTATTTTTTGTTTGTAAGTCCGGCAGCGTGCGGAAGGCATGGAGCGCTTGGTGCCAGAATGGATGGCAGAAAAGAGCGTGTTTCGTATTTGTTTTTAACCGAACAGTCAATTGTATCCGGTGACTATGAACAAATGCTTAAAGATGCTCTTGAAGAACTTCTTTCTTTTTTAAAAAAAAGAAATAGAGTACCAAGAGTTATGGGAATTTTTGTCAGCTGTATAGACGATCTTCTTGGAACGGACCATGAGGCGCTTATGGCTGAACTTTGTGATATGTATCCGGGGATAAAATTTATTGACTGTCACATGAATCCGACATCGACAGATACAGGAGTTCCCCCGGTTGTAAATGTGCAGAATAAACTGTATTCAGTTCTTGAGAGAAATGATGACAGAGACAAAGGCATAAATATTATCGGGAATTTGCAGGAAATATCAAAGAACAGTGAATTATTCGAAGTGTTACTTTCAATGGGAGCCGATGAAATAAGGCACATATCTGACTATAAGTCTTTTGATAATTATCAGGATATGGCAAAAAGTGCACTTAATGTTGTAATTGCACCGTCAGGAGAATATGCAGCAAGAAATATGCAAAAAAAGCTTCAAATTCCCTATGAGAAAGTACTGATTGCATTTAGACCTGAGAATATAAGGGCGGGATATGAAAAAATAGCCGAAAAACTTGGATGTGAGTGTCCTGAACTTGAAAGCTATGAAAGCAGAGCAAGAAAAGAACTTGAGTTGACAAGAAACTATTTGGAAAATATGCCTATCATAGTGGATCAGGAAGCTATTACCAGACCATTTGAATTTGCCAGATGCCTTCTTGAAGCCGGATTAAATGTCAGAAGAATATATTCACAGTTGTTGATTCCATCTGACAAGGAAAACTATGAATGGGTGATGGAAAATTATCCTGAGATGGAGATTCGTCAGCCGCTTAATCCAAAGGTGACGGAAGAAGAACATGTGTCTGAAGATTATTTGGCGGTTGGCTATAGTGCAGGTTATATATCAGGTGCGAAACATGTGGTTGACATAGGAGGCCAGAATGGATTGTTTGGCTACAATGGCCTCATAGAACTGCTGAAAAAAATGCGTGAAACTAAAGATGAAATCACAGATTTAAAGAAAATTCTGGATGATGCGATTATTATTGTTTAACAGATAAAAGAGGAAAAAACAGTGGAACAGTTATGGATTACATTACCTGCCATTGCACCGGATTATTCAGGAGTTTGTTCCGCCATGTTCGATTTGGGCGGAATGAGTATTATTCACGATGCATCCGGATGTACAGGTAATTATACAGGATATGACGAGCCAAGATGGTATGGGACAAAATCCATGGTATATTGCTCGGGACTTAGAGAAATAGATGCAGTTCTTGGCAGGGACGACAAACTTATCAAAAACGTTCTTAAGACATCGGAATATAAAAATCCGACATGCTATTCAATTATAGGAAGTCCCGTTCCAATGGTAATAGGCTCTGATTTAAAAGGTATAGCACATGAAATTGAGGAATTGACAGGACTGCCTGCCTTTGGCTTTTCAACAAACGGATTGGGCCTGTATAACAAAGGAGTATCCGAAGCTATGCTGGCCGTTGTTAAGCGGTTCATAAAACCTTCGGAGGAAAAATTTGATAAAGGCATCAATGTTCTTGGCACTACGCCATTGGATTTTTCAGCTAATTCAAATGCAGATGATTTATATGATAAGCTCGGCAGTTTAGGCTATAGAGTAGTTGGAAAAATGATGATGGGAGCCTGCATTAGTCAGATAGAAAATTTAACCATGGCTCAGGTTAATCTTGTTGTTACAGAATCGGGACTTAATACAGCCAAGTATTTATATGAGAAATATGGAATACCTTTTGTGGCAGGAATGTTTACAGGTACTGATGATGAAGAGCTTATTGATATGTTGGAAATGACAAGAAAAGACAAAGTTAACAGAGTACTTGGAAAGGATGAAAGCGGTAAAGTAAATGGTTTTGGTGATAAGAAATCAATCCTGATTGTAGGAGAGCAGATTCTTGGAAACAGTATTCGCCGAAATATAAACAAAAGGACAAAAGACATAAATGTCGTAGTTGGAACTATGACAGGGCTGCGCAAGGAACTGGCTCTTGATGGAGATATGGATATAAAAAGTGAAGAAATGCTTCTTGATCTTATTGATTCGGGGAAATATGAGAAACTTGTCGGAGATCCGCTATTGGGTGATCTTTTAGACAATAATTCGATGAAAATCGTTGAGATACCGCATGTAGCCATTTCAAGTAAGCTTTATTGGAATAAGTCCGTACATTTTATCGGAAAAGAGATGGATGATATCTTGGGGCAAATTTTGTCCTAGGTTAATCAAATATATATTTGAAAAGCGTTTGCTTTTCGGAAAGAGGAGAAAATGAAAAAAGATTTTTTCAAAAAGCTGGCAGCGACTTTGTGTTCTGTTATGCTTTTCAGTTCTGTTGGATGCGGAAGCGTCCAAACGGAAACTACAGTTACTGAAGATTCATCAGAAGCTGCAAGCGTTGCAAGTGTGACAGCTGCAGTTGATCAGGCATCTGTTGAATCAAGTCAGGAGGCACAGGTAGCCACTTCAAACGAAAGCAGGGTTAATGCTGACGGAACAATCACGATCGTCGATCAGTTGGGAAAAACTATCGAGCTTGATGGTGTTCCTGAGAGGGTTGTTACAACTATTATGCCATTTCCTTATATTTTTTATGCCGTAGTAGGAAATAACGAGAATCTGGTAGGATGTAACCCGTCTTCAATTGTTGCCTATAACGACAGTGCACTTAAGTATATGTACCTTGAACTTGCAAATGCATCTACAGAGTTTGTGGATACGAGCTTTGTTGTTAATGTTGAGGAACTCATTAAGCTTCAGCCTGATGTAGTATTCCAGTGGAACTATATGGAAGATGAAATCAAGAAGATGGAAGATGCAGGAATAAAAGTCATTGCACTTCAATATGGATCAATTGACGATCTTGAAACCTGGATTCAGATTATAGCAACAATGATGGGGAAGCCTGAAAGAGCTCAGGAGCTGATTGCTTATTTCCATGCGCAGGTAGATGAGGTAGATGCTGCACTTGCAGATCTTACAGAAGAAGATTTCACTAATGTACTTCTTTTATCTGATGATATGAAAGTGACAGGAACCGGCTTCTCTTCATATTGGCTTGAGCACAGTGGTGCAACCAATCCGGCAGGAGATTTGTCAGGTGAGGCATTAAATATCAATATGGAGCAGGTTTATGAGTGGAACCCTTCAATAATATACATAGGTAATTTCACTGAACTGCAGCCTTCAGATCTTTTGGAAAACAAGCTTGAGGGAGAGGATTGGTCAGTTGTTGAAGCTGTACAAAGCGGACAGGTTTACAAAATACCGATTGGCGGATATAGATGGGATCCACCGGGAGTAGAAACACCTCTTATGATTAAGTGGCTTGCAAAGATACAGCATCCCGAAGCTTTTGAAGACATGGATATGAATGAAGAAGTAAAAGAGTTTTACAAGGAAGTTTACAACTTTGAACTTACAGATGAGATGCTGAATGAAATTTTAGGTGATACACAGAACTAAAGAAAGAAATTAGGTATTTGACCGGATGGAAAAAGAGACTGCAAAAAATATTGATCTGATCAGGAAAATTCATTTGAAAATTATCTGCCTTATTTTAATACTTGTAATTATTTTCTTTGCTGCAATTTGCGTGGGGAGATATGCAATTTCACTTGAAGATGTTTTTAAGGCACTTACAATGGATGAAACACTCGATCCGCTTATAAAAAATGTTGTTATGCAGGTGAGACTTCCGAGAATACTTATGAGCATGATTGTCGGAGCAGGTCTTGCCTGCTCCGGCGCATCATATCAGTGTATATTTGGAAATCCACTTGTTAGTCCGGATATTCTGGGAGTTTCTGCGGGAGCGGGCTTTGGAGCAGCTCTTGGGATTTTACTTTCGGGAAACAGTGCAATTGTTCAAGGTCAGGCACTTATTTTTGGCCTTTTGGCTGTAGCGCTTGTTTTGATGATATCCAGGGTTAATAAAAAGACTGAGTTATTTATGCTGGTGCTGTCAGGTGTAATAGTTGGAGCTTTTTTTGAGGCACTTATATCTTTAATAAAGTATGTGGCTGACCCACAGGATACACTCCCTGCTATTACAGTATGGCTGATGGGAAGTCTTGCATCTGTATCCTATGGCAAGGTTGTTATTGCGGCATGTACTATATTACCCTGCACAGTTATTTTGATGATGCTCAGGTGGAAGATGAATCTTTTGTCCCTTGACGAAGAGGAAGCTATATCCATGGGCGTAAATGTAGAATTATTGAGACTTATTATAATTGTAGTATCAACCCTTATGACGGCTGTATCTGTATCACTTTGCGGAATTATAGGCTGGATAGGTCTGGTTATTCCGCATATCGGCAGATTCATAGTGGGAGACGATCACAGAGGACTTATTCCTGCCTGTATTATTATAGGTGCAGGATATTTGCTGATAATTGACAGTATTGCCAGAAGCCTTACAGCGGCAGAACTTCCGTTGTCTATATTGACAGCAATGATTGGAGCACCTTTCTTTGGATTTATGCTTAGAAAAACTATGGGAAAAACCGGTGGCTGATAACGTGCTTTTTAATTATGGAGGAATCCGATATGAAACTTGAAGTAAAAAACGGATGCTTTGGATATGGAAATAAGACTATTTTAAAGGATATAAATCTTGAAATAGGTGAAGATACAATAATGACTGTACTTGGGCCAAATGGAGTGGGAAAAACCACTATGCTTAAGTGTATCATGGGATTTCTTAAGTGGAACAGTGGTGAGAACTACCTTGACGGACGAAAGCTAAGCTCATACACAGACAAGGAATTCTGGAAAAAAACCGGATATGTTCCTCAGGCAAAAAAGGGAGTTTTCTCTTATAGATGTATTGATGCAATTGTTATGGGACTTAATTCCAGGCAAAACTTTTTTGAGGTTCCTTCAAAAGAGGACTATGAGAAAGCTGAAAATATAATGGAGATGCTGGGAATACAAAAGCTTGCAAATAAGTTCTGCAATGCCCTTAGCGGTGGAGAATTGCAGATGGTAATGATTGCGAGAGCACTTATTTCTGAGCCGGAACTTATAATTCTTGATGAACCGGAATCCAATCTGGATATGAAAAATCAGCTCAGGGTAATAGATACAATTGTTAAGATATCAAACGAATATCATACGAGTTGTCTTATTAATACACATTTTCCCGACCATGCACTGGCAATTTCGGATACAACACTGATGCTTGGTTATAATAATCAGCAGCTCATGGGAAAAACTGATGAAATAGTGACGGAGGAGAATATTCAACAATTCTTTAATGTATGCTCAAAGATTGTTTCGTTTCAGATCAGCTCCGAAGAATATAAAACAATATTTCCTTATAAAGTTGCCCGTTAAAATGGTATGAGCTGCGCCGGGCGCTCTGCGAATGAGAGTCACTTACTGCTGCGCCATGCGTTCCACTCGAAATTTTGCTATGCAAAATTCCTCGTTGTACGGCATTCGCCGTATCCATAAAAAATAGACTATAGCCTTATGAAAGTAAACTTTCAACGTCTATATCCCTTTTTTATTGCTTATGGCTGCGCCATGCGTTCCACTCGAAATTTTGCTATGCAAAATTCCTCGTTGTACGGCATTCGCCGTATCCATAAAAAATAGACTATAGCCTTATGAAAGTAAACTTTCAACGTCTATAGTCTATTTTTTATTGCGCATGGCTCATTTTGAACGTTCAAAGTGTTGGTAGTCTTTGACGGAGTTCCAATTGCCGCCCCAGGTAAAGTCATGTTGTTTGAATAGTTTGAATGCCAGATCATTTTCATCTATCTTGTAGGGAAAGTTTCCTGCCCTGTCTGCATAAGCTTCACTTCCTTTAGGAGAGATATTGATTGTGCCATCGCTGTTGTACGTAATATATGGATTGTAGAACGGATTGAGGTCTATTGCCATGCCCAGGGCATGTTTGGACAGATGTGTTGTTCCTTCTACGACACGATAGTTAAAACATGAGGTATTGTTGGCAAGCATGGAAGAAGTGTCATCGCCGTCAAATTCATCTATTAATTTGATGCTTTCAATCTGATATCCGCTTATATATAGCTCATAAAATATTTCAACTATGTCTTTAGCAATAGCTTTATTGCAGATCATTTCACCTGTTTGATCGTTTCCGGAAAAATCCACGTACTGTAACACTACATATCGAAGGTCATCCAGCGGAACGCTGCAGTCTGTGGGATAGGATATTCCGGAAATGCGACCAAATATTTCATTTGATATGGGTTCATAGTAAAAACCTTCTGAATAAATAATTCTTCCTCCCGGTTCTTCTGCAACTGAAGATGCTTCAGTACTTTTCACTTCCTTTGAAGAAAAAGACATCGCGGCATTATCTGCATCTTTTGGAACGGTGGTGCCTTCAGCACTTGCTATTTCTTTTGAAGCTGCGGCACTGGTTATTTCTTTTTCGGATGGAGAACCTTTATCACTGTTTGTTACTTCGGAAACAGGGGAGATTTCAGCATTTTTTGTTTCTTCTGTAGCTGTTGATGCTATAATGCTTTCTGTTTCTGCAACTGTTGATATATTTTTAGTGGCGTCAGAGTTTTTTTGAGCATATTCTTCAAGGGTTTCGCCTCCGGATAAAAATCTTGCCAAAACACCGGTTATAACGATAACAACGGCTAATAACACAAAATCTTTAAAATATTTATTGTTCATTTTAGTGTCCCCTTAAATTGATAACAATAATATATTATAACATTTATTTTGGAAGTGATGCGATAAAGTATTGCAGATGCTTGATTTATGGTATAATGTTGCGGTATGGCAGGTGAAAAACATGATACGCACTGATAAACTGGTATTTGAATATATAAGAAGAGATGAAGAAGGCAATGTAGAAGGCATAACAAGGGCTGTCGATAATGTCGATCTTGATGTAAAGCCCGGTCAGTTCATTGCTATTCTGGGACACAACGGCTCCGGTAAATCTACCTTAGCCAAGCATTTTAATGCCCTTTTATATCCAACTGAGGGACACGTATTTGTTGATGGGATGGATACTGAAGATGAGTCTCATTTATGGGACATCAGACAGGAAGCCGGAATGGTATTTCAGAATCCGGACAATCAGATAATCGGCCAGGTTGTAGAAGAGGATGTTGGATTTGGCCCTGAGAACATGGGAGTTCCCACTGATGAAATATGGGAAAGAGTGGAAGAGAGCCTTCGCGCAGTTGATATGCTTAAATTCAGAAAATCATCTCCTAACCATCTCTCCGGCGGTCAGAAGCAGCGTGTGTCAATTGCAGGTGTAATCGCCATGCACCCCAAGTGCATAATCCTTGATGAGCCTACTGCGATGCTTGATCCTAACGGTCGAAAGGATGTTATAAGAGCTGCCAGAGCGCTCAATAATGTCGAGGGCATCACAATAATTCTTATAACCCATTACATGGAAGAAGTAATTTATGCTGACAAAGTTTTTGTAATGGATGGAGGGCACATAGAAATGCAAGGCACTCCAAGAGAAATTTTTTCGCAGGTTGAAAAGCTCAAAGAATTAAGACTTGGTGTTCCGCAGGTAACTCTTTTGGCATATGAGCTTAAAAAGAGCGGCTTGCCTCTTCCTGACGGAATACTTAGCAGAGAAGAGTTGGTTGATGAGTTAAAAAAACTGAAGTCCAAATAGCTATTGCATTGTTTTGGCAGCAGATTGAAGTGAGCGCAAAATGCAGATTTTGCAGGAAATCTATATACTATTTCTTTTATCAATGAGAAATGAGAGATACATTAAACTATGTCGATAATACTTGATCATGTGAATTACATATATGATGAAGACACAGCCATGGCTCATGCGGCCTTGATAGATGTTAACCTTGAAATTCCCAAGGGACAGTTTATCGGACTTATAGGGCATACAGGGTCAGGTAAGTCTACGCTTATACAGCATATGAACGGACTTGTTAAACCTACAAGCGGAAACGTTTATTTTGATGGTAAGGATATTTATGATTCCGATTTTGATAAAAAGGCGCTCAGAGCCAAGGTTGGATTGGTGTTCCAGTATCCTGAACATCAGCTGTTTGAAATGGATTGTTTTAAAGATGTTTGCTTTGGACCCAGGAATCTGGGACTTCCGCAAAAAGAGGTGGAGCTTCGGGCCTATGAAGCTTTGAAGCAGGTCGGGTTTGATGATGCATACTTTTACCAGTCTCCGTTTGATCTGTCAGGCGGTCAGAAAAGAAGAGTGGCAATTGCCGGAGTACTTGCAATGAAGCCGGAGGTACTTATTCTTGATGAGCCTACAGCAGGGCTGGATCCTAAAGGGCGCGAGGACATATTAAACCTTATTGCAAAACTACATGATGAAATGGGAATCACGGTTATTTTGGTCAGTCACAGCATGGATGATGTAGCTGACTACGTTCAGCGAATAATCGTGATGAATAAAGGAAGAGTTTTTCTGGATGGTGAGCCCAAAGAGGTATTCAGACATTACAAAGAGCTTGAAGGTATCGGTCTTGCAGCGCCTGCAGTTACTTATGTTATGCAGGAACTGAAAGAAGCAGGTTTTGATGTGGATACTGAGGCTACTACTATTGCAGAAGCAAAAAATGAGATACTTAAGGTGTTTGGAAAATGTTAAGAGACATTACACTTGGACAATATTATAGAACAGATTCAGCGATACACAGACTTGATCCAAGGGTTAAACTGATTGCAACCTTTGCGTTTATCATTTCTCTTTTTCTGGTCAAGAACCTCTGGGGATACGTAATTGCGGCTGTTTTTCTTGGTTCATGCATTTATTTGTCAAATGTTCCTGTAAAGTTCATGTTCAGAGGCATGAAAACAATCTTTTTCCTGCTGATTATAACCATGATCTTTAATCTGGTGCTGACTCCGGGAGAGCCGATTGTAAGCTTTTGGAAGATCAGTATTACATACGAGGGACTAAAGCTTGCTGTATTGATGGCAATAAGGCTTGTTTTCCTTATTACGGGTTCATCAATCATGACACTGACTACCACTCCCAATAACCTGACCGATGGACTTGAAAGCGTACTTAAACCACTTAAGGTGGTTCATGTTCCCGTGCATGAGATAGCTATGATGATGTCAATTGCGCTTCGTTTTATACCTATTCTCTTGGAAGAAACCGACAAGATTATGAAGGCTCAAATGGCAAGAGGTGCGGATTTTGAGAGCGGATCACTTTTAAACAGGGCTAAGAGTCTGGTTCCTTTACTGGTGCCTCTTTTTATCTCTGCATTCAGGAGAGCTTTAGATCTTGCTATGGCGATGGAGGCCAGATGCTACCGCGGAGGTGAAGGAAGAACCAAGATGAAGCCGCTGATTTACAGGCGAAGTGATTATATCGCTTATATTGTGCTTATTATTTATCTTGTTGTCATAATAGTATTTGGCAGATTATTGTTTAGGTAAAAACATCTTTTTAATTAGGAGCTATGATTGAAAAAACGCAGAATTATGCTGGTTGTTTCTTATGATGGAACATCCTATAACGGTTGGGCACTTCAAAAAAGTACCCATAATACAATTGAAGAGATGCTTAACAGGGCGATACACGGACTGACCGGTGAGGAAGTGGAAGTAATAGGCGCAAGCCGGACAGATGCAGGTGTGCATGCATATGGTAATATAGCGGTTTTTGATACTGAATCTACAATACCGGGAGACAGGTTTTCATATGCTCTTAATCACATTCTTCCTCAGGATATATGTGTTGTTAAGTCAAAGGAAGTACATGCTGATTTTCATCCAAGACATTGTGATACGCTTAAGACATACGAATACCGAGTATTGAATACCAAGATGCCTGTTCCGACCAGGCGTTTTTATACATACCATTTCAGTATGCCGCTGGATATTGAAGTTATGAACGAGGCTGCGCGTTTCCTTGAAGGTGAGCACGATTTTACCAGCTTTTGTAATGTGGAATCTCAGGCAGTAAGTCATGTCAGAACAATTAAAAAGGTCGAAATTTTAAGGCATGGTGATGAAGTAATTATCAGAGTCACAGGAAACGGTTTTCTATATAATATGGTCAGAATCATTGCAGGGACACTACTGCAGATCGGAAGAGGCAAGGGAAAACCATTGGATGTGAAGGAAATGATCGAAAAAAAAGATAGAACTGCGGCCGGACCGACTGCACCTGCCTGTGGTTTGTTTCTTGTTAAATATGAGTTTTTGGATGGGATTCCGGAACCGGAAAAGGAGAGTGGAAATTCATAAATCATCTTGACAAACAGATAAAAACGGTCATATAATATCTTACTGTGTGACAGAGTTTTTCTGTAACTATGCCCACAAGTTAGTAAGTGACATATTGATGTCCCGGTAAGCTTCAATATGTTCATATATATTGCAGAATCAGGTGAAGGGTTTTGCATGAGTTACAAATTAAGTATTAGTTTTAATTTGGAGGAAACATAATGAAAACTTATATGCCTAGTGCAACTACAGTAGAGAAAAAGTGGTATGTAGTTGATGCTACAGATATGACACTTGGACGTCTTGCTTCTAACGTTGCAAACGTACTTAGAGGAAAGAACAAGCCTATTTACACACCTAACATCGATACAGGTGATTATGTAATCGTTATCAATGCAGAGAAGATTAAGGTTTCTGGTAAGAAGCTTGATCAGAAAATGTATTGGCACCACACAGATTATGTTGGACATCACAAAGAGTTCTCACTTCGTCAGATGCTCAACGACAAGCCAGAGAGAGTTATCGAGCATGCTGTAAAGGGAATGCTTCCAAAGGGATCTCTTGGTAGAGAAATGTACACAAAGCTTCACGTATATGCTGGTTCAGAGCATCCACACGCAGCTCAGAAGCCTGAAGTATTAACATTTTAATCTGGTAAGTGAAGGAGAATAATAAAATGGCAAAGTCAGCTAATTACTATGGAACAGGTAGAAGAAAGAAATCAATCGCTAGAGTATACCTTGTTTCTGGAAATGGAAATATAACAATCAATAAGAGACCTATCGATGAGTATTTCGGACTTGAAACACTCAAGGTTATCGTTAGACAGCCTCTCGTAGCTACAGAGACAGCAGATAAGTTTGATGTTGTTGTTACAGTAAGAGGTGGCGGCACAACAGGTCAGGCTGGTGCAATCAGACACGGTATTTCAAGAGCTCTTCTTCAGGCTGATTCAGATGAGTACAGACCTGTACTTAAGAAGGCCGGATACCTTACAAGAGATCCTCGTATGAAGGAAAGAAAGAAGTACGGCTTAAAGAAAGCTCGTCGTGCTCCACAGTTCAGCAAGAGATAATTGTTTCTGCTGTTGCAGATTGTTATTTCCTTGGAAATATTCAAAGAATTTTACCGGAAGCCTGTCTGGCTTCCGGTTTTCTATTTGAGTCAACCTGATGCCTGGCACTAGTTGACTGCAAATCTTGTATTGTTCAAATTAAGTCACCCATAAACTGCGTAGTAATTGACCGCAGATCTCCTATTATACAAATTGAGTCAATTAGATTGCTTACCATGGTTGACTTCAAAACTCATTTTTTTATAAGGAGTCAACTATTACAGATTAATTGGTTGACCTCAATCCGCGTTATTTCAAATTGAATCAATAAAAATAGTTTATATCTATGACTGCAACTCCCAAAAATTACTTAAGAGTCAATTCTTTATGTGGTCGTTCATTGACTATAATCTTTCAATATTCTAAAAAAGTCACTTTTGGCATAGGAGTATGGTGACTTCATATCTGCTGACTTCTTGAACTAAATCTCAGAAATCCGCATAAACTGCGGATTTCGTGGGATATGAGTCAAATAAGCTTGAGGAGGAGTATCCGCCTAAAGTGAGATATCAAGTAATTTCATAATTAATATCAAAAATATAAAAAGAAAAGAGGAAAAAATTATTGTATGGATTAAAAGAAATGTTATTAAAGGAGCAAAAATACTTAGAAAGCGTAATCTCTAAAGCGAATAAAGGTATAGATGTTACTAATAATCCTGAGGGAAGGCTTCGTATATCAGTAGATAGTGGAAAAGTAAGATATTATCATTGCGTTGATGATAGATATGGTTCATATATAACGAAAGACAATATGGAACTTGCTTATCGACTTGCACAGAAGTCTTACAATGACACAGTTATAAAAAAGGCGGAGAGCAGATTGAAACTGATCACAAGAAGTCTAAAAGACTATTCCGACGATGAGATTGAGCAGATATATAAATCTTTACATGATGAGAGGCAAGCACTTATAACTCCTGTCGAACCTACAGCACAACAACTAGAGGAACAATGGTTTAGTGCACAGTATAAAGGAAAAGAATTTAAAGAGGGAGTTCCGGTAATACTAACGGAAAAAGGTGAACGTGTGCGATCTAAATCAGAGAAGATACTTGCTGATTTCTTTTACAGGAACAATGTCCTATACAAGTACGAAAAGCCATTAATACTTTCGGGATATGGAATAATATATCCAGATTTTACATTCTTTTCCAAAAAACTGAAAAAAGAAATATATTGGGAGCATGAAGGAATGATGGACAAGCCGGAATATGTAAAAAAAGCTATAAGAAAGATCAACACTTACCAAATGAATAAAATATACCCGGGCGAGCGTTTGATACTCACTTTTGAGACGGAGCAGGATGTTTTAGATTCAAGGATTGTAAGTGAATTAGTAGATAGATATCTTAGATGACCTAAATGAGTGCATGAAAATATACGGTACATTTGGCTATTCAGTCAGGTCATCAGAGAGAAGAAATGGCTATGCAAAAATGCCGGTTAAGGCATTGTAGCGGAAATTGGTGCATAAGGAATAGTGGTTCATAAATAAAATCATTGTGTTTATTAACAACATAATATATTTTTATAAATGATGACAATTGTAGTTGTTGATTTAGCTTTATTCGCATCAGGGGAGGACTAGAAAATGAACGATATTAAAATTGATTGGAATAGCATGGCTAAGGCATACGAGGAGTTCAATAACGCTGAAGACTCATATAGCTTTAATATTGAGTGGCCGTGTATAAAAGAACTGCTTCCTGATTTAAAAGGAAAGACAGTATTGGACTTAGGATGTGGTACAGGTATATTCACATTTCTATTGGAAAACTGTAATCCAGATAAACTTCTTGGTATCGATCTGTCTGAGGAAATGCTACAGATAGCCAAAGAAAAGGCAGAAAAAAGTAATTCTGACGCGGAGTTTATTTTGCACGATGCTGCAACATGCGGTGAGGTGGTAGAAGAACCTGTGGACTTTATCTTTTCATCTACTACAAGTCACTACATAAAGGATTTAGGACAGCTTTTTGAGAATGTTTCAAAGAGTCTTAAAGCTGGAGGAGAATGCATATTTTCAATCATTCATCCGGTATATTCGGCAATGTATCCAATAGAACATGCAGATGGCAGTTATCCTGAGGATGAGGAGTGGAATGTCAGATACTTGGATAAGTCCATGAGAGCGTATATTCAGCCATGGCTTGAGTACAATGATGAGTATGAGAATCATCTTAGTAAAAGTTATCATCACACATTCGCGGATTACATGAATGCAATTATTGGTGCAGGGTTATCCATTGAGAAAGTATGCGAGCCTATGCCTCCAGAAGAATGGAAAGAATCTCAGCCATACCGATATGAAGGATTCGTTGAATCTCCTGTTTATATGATTATAAAGATGAGGAAGAATAAGTAACACAATTTCAATTTTGAGAGAATACAATATGATTATTGAAACAAATCGTTTAAAAATACAAACCGCATCAGAGTCAGAGATGCGAAGCATTATTGAAAAGCAGACAGATCCGGAATTGATAAAAGCATATAGTGAAATGCTGCAGGAATGTCTTGCTAATCCGGAAAAATGGAATTGGTATGCAACGTGGATGATAAATAAAAAGGATGGCACCCATATTGGCGATTTATGTTTCAAAGGGCAGGGTGATGATGGCTCAGTTGAGATTGGTTATGGTATTGTGGAAGAATACCAAGGACAAGGCTATGCGACTGAAGCAGTTGAATCAGCTGTTGCATGGGCCTTGAAACAGTCAGGTATTTCTCGCGTAGAAGCAGAAACTGATCCAGAAAATTCAAAGTCTCAAAGAGTTCTTGAAAAGTGCAAATTTTTCCCTCTTGGAATTATTGGTGAAGAAGGACCTCGGTTTTATAGGGAGAACTGATGAAACGGTCATTAGCAGTAAAGACATTTATTAAAGGTATTAGTAAAAAGAGAATGTAATGTTGCCACCAGCCGCATACAATAGCCCTGAGCTTCCTTGCGTACGCAGCAGGTAAACAGCAACTTGAGGTGAAAAAGCCTTAAATAAGGCACTTTATCACATCAAAACGTTCTCAAAGAGATAATCGTTTCACAACGTATTACGTCTTTGGACAATCATGTACGACTTATTACACCTCAGGACAACTGTCCTGGGGTGTTTTTTTATTTTGTTATATAAATCGCTAAAAATGTAGAATTCTACAATTTTGTTGATTAAGAAAATGTGTAATGGTAGAATATAATTGACAAAAATGTAGAATTCTACAATTTAGGAGATAATATGATAAAAAGAGATAGATATCTTAATCAGTTGATTAATGCTAGAAATAATGGCTTTCCAAAGGTAATAACTGGTGTGAGAAGATGTGGAAAGTCTTTTCTTCTTAAAGAAATATATAGAGAATACCTGCTTTCAGATAAGGTTCCGGAGAATAGAATAATTATCTTGGAATTGGATGATGATAAAAATAGTAAATATCGTGATCCTTTAGAATTAGGAGCATATATACGAGAGCAATGCGCTGGGGAAGAAAAATATTATGTATTTATTGATGAGATTCAGAAGGTATATTCCATAATTAATCCGACTCTCACAGATGGAAAGCATGTCTTGGCAGATTCTAGTGAAGCTGAAGTCATATCGTTTGTAGACGTTGTACTTGGTCTATCAAGAGAAAAGAATATAGATTTATATGTGACAGGATCAAATTCTAAGATGTTGTCTTCAGATATAGTTACTGAATTTAGAGATAAAGCAACGAATATAAAACTTTCTCCGCTTTCATTTGAAGAATACTATGGATATGTAGGAGGTTCAGCAACAGAGGCAATATATTCATATATGCAATATGGTGGAATGCCTCTGGCTGTATTAAAAAGTGACGAAGAGAGAAAAGAATATCTAAAGAGCTTGTTCACTACAACATACTTTGCTGATATTGTAGAAAGGAATCATCTGAAAAAAGGAGAGGCACTAGATGAACTGTGTAATATCATAAGTTCTTCAACAGGCTCACTGCTTAATTCAGAAAAAATTGCTAATACATTTGAGAGTGTTCGACATGAAAATATTGATAAACAGACTGTTGAAAACTATATAGGTTATTTTAAAGATGCCTTTCTATTGCGTGAAGCAAAACGATATGATCTAAAAGGACGGAAAGAAATTGGTGCACTTAGAAAATATTATTTTATTGATACAGGCTTGCGAAATGCTCGCCTAAATTTTGCTTTTCCAGATGAGGGGCAAATGCTTGAAAATATTGTCTATAATGAGCTTTGTTATAATGGATATTCTGTTAATGTTGGTGCATTTGATACTGTTGAAAAAGATAAAAATGGAAAATCAATAAGGAAAAATAATGAAGTGGATTTCTATGCAACAAAAGGGATTAGATCGCTTTATATACAGGTGACTGCTGATATCTCTAATGCAGAAACAAGAGAAAGAGAAGTACGCCCTTATTTTAAGCTGAATGATCAAGTACAAAAGATACTCGTTGTAAATAAACCAATTAATGAATCCATGGATGAAAATGGGTTTACTATTATAGGGATTAATGATTTTTTGTTGAGATTTATATAGTGTTAAATGGATTATTTGATATGTGAGGCGGATATGCAGAAAATGACTTTAAAGCACACAAAGGAATTGGATATTTTTTTTAATGAGCATAGGAGAAATTGTACAAATTGTGGAAAGACATTTGTGGAAGGAGATACGGCGCATTTGGGGTACATGAAGGGAAGAGACGCTGCTCTTTTGTGTGATGATTGTGCACCTATGCTTGAAGAAACGGTTGTACGATACTATTGGCAAGAACTTGAATATGAGGAACCGCTTCCAGATGATAAATTGTGGAGATATATGGATTTAGCGAAGTTTGTTTAACTGATAAGTCGGAATGAATTATTTTTTTGTGCTGCGAGTTCTTTCGAAGATATTTTCGAAGGTGCAAAAGGAGTTGAAAAGAATAAAGAGAAATGGGATGCTTTCTATTTGGATTTTTTTAAGCATGCTGTATCCACCGCACCTGGACGAAATCCTTGCGATAATACACATGAAAAAATAATTGAAGAAGCGAATTGCTTGTTAAATCAAATTGAAAAAGTAGGACAGAAATCGAGAGAATATACCTATATCAGCTGTTGGCACTTAAATAGCTATGAATCGGAGGCGATGTGGAAGCTTTATTCAAAAGATGCTGCTAATGCAATTGCCATCCAGACAACGACTAAAAGGTTGTATGAAGCTTTTGATAAAGATCCTACTATAAGCATCGGAAAAATAAAATATATTGATTTTGATAAAAACTTTGCACCTATAAATGGAGCTTTTTGGTATAAGCGAAAATCATTTGAGTATGAAAACGAAGTAAGGGCAGTCATAAGTAAAATCCATTCAAGTGGAAAGGGTGTATTCATCCCTATTAGTATAGACAAGTTGATAGAAAAAATATATATTTCGCCTTATGCATCAGAGTGGTTTGTAGATGTTGTAAAAAGTTTGGTAGAGAAATATTGTGTGAAGGCAGACGTAACCTACTCTATGATGAAAGCTAGACCATTTTATTAAATATTCCAGATTATATAGCAAATATGGTAGAAAAAGTATCAGAGATTGATTTTTGGATTGCAAATAATAAAAATTGCCATCAGCTGCATACAGTAGCCCTGAGCTTTCTAACGTACGCAGCAGGTAAACAGCAACTCGTCCAACAAATGCCCAAAATAAGGCATTTAAGACAGTGAAAAAGTTCACAAAGAGATGAGAATATCTGCAGTTGCAGATTTCAGAAACCCACAACCATCTGGTTGTGGGTTTTTTGTTGTCTAAAATAGTGTAGAATATAAACATGACATATAGATGACGTGTTTGTGCTTGTATGATAATTATAGAAGGTGATCAAATGAAGATAGACAGACTGATCGGTATACTATCAATTCTTTTGCAAAAAGAGGTGACGACAGCTCCGGAGCTGGCTGAGCATTTCGAAGTGTCTAGAAGAACAATAAATAGAGATATTGAAACTCTTTGTCAGGCAGGAATACCAATCAAAACGACCCAGGGAGTTGGAGGCGGTATAAGCATCATGGATGGCTATAAGATGGATAGGACTCTTTTGACATCCCGTGACATGCAGATGATCCTGGCGGGACTACGAAGCCTTGATAGTGTTAGTGGAAGCGGATATTATGGGCAGCTTATGGAGAAGCTCCAGGCAGGTTCTTCGGAGTTTATCAGCGGTAGGGATTCTGTCCTTATCGACCTGTCTTCTTGGTACAAGACATCGCTGGCTCCTAAGATATCTACTATTCAGGATGCGATAGAAAACAGGCATCTTTTGACCTTCCACTATTATGCTCAGGCGGGAGAAGGAAAACGAACTATTGAGCCATATTATGTAGTGTTTAAGTGGAGCAGCTGGTATGTCTATGGATGGTGTCAAAAGCGTAAAGATTATCGTCTATTTAAATTAAACCGCATGGTTAAAGTGGTTGAAACGGATAAAGGATTTGTCTGCAGAAACGCTCCATTACCTGATCTGTCTACAGAAAAGATATTTCCTGGTGGAATCAAGGTAAAAGCGCTGTTTTCAAAGGATGTAAAGTGGCGCCTGGTGGAGGAATTCGGACCAAACTGTTTTACGGAAACAGAGGATGGTAGACTTATGTTTACTGCGGATTACACGGACTCAGATAATTTGATCACATGGATAATGACCTTTGGAAATAAAGCAGAAGTGCTTGAGCCGGTAGAAGCCAGGAGGCAGATTTCAAAGATGGTACAGAAAATGGCGACGATTTACAAGGAGGAATAAAGACATGGCATTCGATTACAAGAAGGAGTACAAAGAATTCTATATGCCTAATGATACGCCTTCCATAGTGACGGTTCCGAAGATGAACTATATTGCCGTGAGAGGCGTTGGTGATCCCAACGAAGAGGGCGGAGGGTATAAGCAGGCTATAGGTCTTTTATATGCGATCGCATTCACTATCAAGATGAGTAAAAGAGGCAGTCATCAAATCGAGGGCTATTTTGATTATGTAGTACCTCCATTAGAGGGCTTTTGGTGGCAGAACGGAGTAGAGGGAATAGATTATGCTCGTAAAACTGATTTTAACTGGATATCTGTAATACGTTTGCCGGATTTTGCGACAAAGGAAGATTTTGATTGGGCTATTGCAGAAGCTACAGTCAAGAAAAATGAAGATTTTTCCAAGGTGGAATTCTTCTCTTACGATGAGGGACTTTGTGTCCAGTGTATGCATGTTGGTGCCTATGATGACGAGCCTGCAACAGTGGAATTGATGCATAAGTTTGCGGAAGAGCAGGGATATGTTTTAGATATCACAGAAAATAGATTGCACCATGAGATTTACCTTAGCGATGCAAGGAAAGTGGTGCCAGAGAAGCTTAAGACGGTTATAAGACATCCTATTAGAAAGGAGAGCTGAAGATGGAGTATATAAGAGTATCCAAGGATAATCTTGAAGAAGAACACATCTGTTGTGCTATATCAAACAATAAAGATATACAGGTATCATCCAAGAAAGCCTGGCTTGCTGACAGATTTGATGAAGGGCTTGTTTTCTTAAAGAGTGTCGAACGCGGTAAATGCTTTATTGAATATATCCCGGCAGAGTATGCGTGGAATCCGATAAATGCACCGGAATATATGTATATCGATTGTCTGTGGGTTTCAGGTTCCTTAAAGGGACATGGATATTCAAGTGATCTTCTTAATGAGTGCATAAAGGACAGTAAGGAAAAGGGGAAGAAGGGAATTTGCATATTATCTGCTGCTAAGAAAAAGCCATTCCTTTCTGATCCAAAGTTTCTAGCATTCAAAGGCTTTCAAGTTTGTGATGAAGCCGATAATGGAATCCAGCTGTGGTATCTGTCCTTTGAAAAAAGTGTTGAAACACCATGCTTCAAGGAATGTGCAAAGCATCCTCGTATCGATGAAAAAGGATACGTGCTTTATTACACGAATCAGTGCCCATTTAATGCCAAGTATGTGCCTGTTTTGGAAGAGACTGCTAAGAACAATGGAATACCGTTTAGAGCGATCAAAATAGAGACCAGAGATCAGGCTCAGAATGCTCCAACACCAATTACCACATATGCACTGTTCTGTGATGGGGATTATGTAACTAATGAGCAAATGAATGATAAGAAGTTTTTAAAACTGGTCAATGCAAATCTTTAATATTATCATGACTTAGGGAGGCCTGAGATAGCTGAAAAGGCTAAAACAAGCATTTTACAAAAGCTAAGAGAAAGCCAGGCAATAGTTGATCAGAGAAAAGAGCAACAAGTCCCTAATCTTAATAGGAATAATCTAAGACCTGAGAGATGAATAACTGATAGTGCATAATATTGAACAGGATGGTAGATATAGGTATAATTATAAACAGTTGCTACAAAGAAAAATTTAAGTATTTCTGAATAGATTAACTTCCAGTTAATGTACCAAGATAAAAAGAAAAAGCTATGGCATTGGATAATCAACATTATTTGTAGTATGATAAAGAAAAGGCAAAGGCGCCGCAAAAGGTGCTTTTGCCTTTTGTATTTTTGGAGGAAGTGTATGAAACCTATAATAGGAGTTGTGCCACTGGTAGACGAAGTAAAAAACAGTTTCTGGATGCTTCCAGGTTATATGGAAGGAGTGGAAGAAGCAGGAGGCGTCCCTATTATGCTTCCACTTACATCAGAAGAGGAAACTATTGATATGCTTTTAGGGACAGTACAAGGGATTCTCCTGACCGGAGGACATGATGTTGAGCCATCAACTTATGGCGAGGATAAAATTCCACAGTGCGGAGCAACATGCAGGGAAAGGGACAAAATGGAGCATATCCTGCTTGGCCGGGCTCTGGGACGTGACATTCCGGTGTTGGGCGTATGCAGGGGAATCCAGTTTATAAATGTCTTTCTGGGAGGAACGCTATATCAGGATTTGCCAACTCAGCACTCATCGGCTACAGAGCATCATCAGACACCACCGTATGATGTACCTGTGCATAAGGTGATGCTGATGGAAAACAGCGGTCTTTTCAGATTGTTGAATCGGAAATCACTGCCTGTGAATAGTTATCATCACCAGGCAATAAAGGAAAAGGCTGGAGCTCTAAAGATAATGGCAGTTGCGGATGATGGCATTATAGAAGCAGTTGAAATGCCGGATAAGAAATTTGTATGGGGACTTCAGTGGCATCCGGAGTTCTCATATAAAAGTGATGATAACAGCAGGCTGATTTTTGAGGAATTTGTTAGAAAATGCATTGAGTGAATTTGGCTGGAAAGGAGGCAGATATGGCAGCATTTGACAGGGTGATGTCGGGTATTCCACAGATAGATGAAAACTTTGAGAACATCAGGGTTATTGACAATTATCCTCCATACGACAAACTCGACGGAGCTATATGCATGGCAATAGAATTATAAATCAGAATATTATTTTTGATCGCGGTTATTAAAGTTGCCACCAGCAGCATACAGTAGCCCTGAGCTTTCTTGCGTACGCAGCAGGTAGACAGCAAAATTCTCAAATCTCACCATGTAATCATAGGCTTTGATTTCCAGGCACTTCGCTTTCCGGTTCGCCTCCGATTCCTCTTAGGTTGATATTTCCCTGTCATTTATTACTCTACATATTTTTCATTTTTCTAAGAGTTACCAGATTGTCATGAAACATCGTTTTTTCCCTCTTTCTTTAATCCGAGTACCGCCCATCTGAAGAAAGGAATCCTTGATATCACGGCATTCAAAGCATATGCTACCACAAATCCGGCAATCAGGCTGATTGTATAAACCATTGTTGCCGGAAGATTCCCGGGTTTTCCCAGAAGCAAAGCAACTGTTGATATCCCAAGATAATGGAATACATATAGCCCGAAATTATTTTTGCTCATCCATGCCGTAAAAGCATTTTGCTTATCAGCATACTTTGATGCACCGCTAAGAATCGCCATGCTCATAAGCCATCCAAATCCTGAAAATAGCACTGATTTGTTAATAGGAGCATCCGCATAGTTTTTACCGAAGTACACGGCACAGAATGAAATTCCCACACCTGCGGCAAGTGCAAACAGCAATACGAAATACTTCTTCAGCGTCTTAATTACTTCATCATGTGAGAACACAAAATATCCAAGCATGAATGCAACACCGTAATATCCGAACCTATATACCACAACAACCGGAGTATTAAAAATCTGCGCCGCTCCCCATATTACTACAGTCATCAAAAGTATTGCTATTATGTTAGCCTTCCCTCCCGGTTCCCACAGTCTATCCTTCTCGATTTTTCTAACGAGCAAAAGCACCATCGAAAACAGCCATAACAGCTGTACATACCAAAGAACTCCGGTTCCGCTTAGCGCCATGATGAAATACTTGATTACACCGGGTACTTCCTGCATAGAATCGAAAGCGTCGCTAATTGACATACTGACATATCCCTGGATGAACTGAAATACAAATAATCCTATAGTAGAAGGAATCAACAGTTTTCTTGTCCTGCTTTTTGCAAATTCCTTTGCGGTATGATTATCCAAATAATATCTGGAGCATATTCCCGATATAAGGAACAGCAGAAGCATAAACCACGGATAGACTGCATACAGGAAAATGTCATAATACTGCACATCAAGAGCAGTAATCTTTCCTAAGCCACCAAGAATATCTTCGCCATTATACATGTAAAGCACATGATAAATGACAACCAGAACTACGGTCACCCATCTGATATTGTCTAAGTAGTATTTTTTCATAAATACCTCACCTTTGCAATTATTTTTAACATTATCGTAATTGTAAGGCAAAGAAATGTCCACCAACCAAACCGAACATTTACATAGGTGAAATGTTAAATTTGATTGCGAATCTAAAACTCCTTCAACACAAAACTCACCCCCTACAAGTTCCCATAGCCCGGAGAGTTCATGCTCTATGTGGTATCCTTCATTTTTAGGATATGCAGAAAAAAATAATTTTGGTAAAATGCCTTCAAGAGTATATTTTTCCCTTGGCTAAAAACATCAAGAGAAAGACCAAAGAGAGCGGCCATGACAAATACAGAACAGACCACACAAAATATGACCTCAGGAAACAGTATGAAACAGATCATACTGTTCTTTTTGCCCTTATTATGGGGGAATCTTTTCCAACAACTATATAGTCTTGTGGATAGCATTATAGTTGGCAAGGGAATCTCGGATCAGGCGCTGGCTGCTGTTGGGGCAACCGGGACACTTAACTTCCTTATACTTGGATTTGTTGTGGGGATGACCAGAGGATTTGGCATAACCTTTGCCCAGAGCTTTGGAAAAAATGATATTGCTATGCTGAATGCATATATCAGGGCAGCCAAGAAGCTCAGTATAACTTTTGGAATAGTGTTTACTGTAGTATGCATTTCTCTGCTCAATAAGATGCTGACCTTCCTGAATACTCCTGAGGATATCTTTGGTGATTCATATAGATATTTTGCCGTGATCTTACTGGGAATTGTTGTGACGGTTATGAATAACCTTGAGATTACAATTCTCCAGTCAATGGGAGATTCCAGAACACCCCTCACTGCTATGATTTGTTCCTCACTTGTGAACATCATGCTGGATATTATTTTGATAATGGCCTTTGGCACGGGAGTTGCCGGGGCAGCAGTGGCAACAGTGGTTTCACAGTTTGTATCATACCTGTTGTGCCTTAGAAAGCTAAAAAGTATCGATTTTATGAGTTTTGAAAAAAATGCTTCAGAATTAGCAGATGAAAAGCTGTTACTGGTTGAACTGATGAAAATAGGACTTCCTGTGGCGTTTATGAATTCGGTCACAGCCGCAGGGGCCATGGTATTGCAGTACTTCGTAAATCTTATGGGAAGCGCATATGTGGCAGCCTATTCAGCCTGTATGAAATTTGCATCACTCTTTGAGCAGTTCGGAATGTCCGTAGGTCTTTCCATGATGACCTTTGTGGGGCAAAATAAGGGCGCCGGCAAATATGACAGGATACGCACAGGAGTAAGACAGGGCCTGATGCTCTCTACACTTGTGAATGTGCCTATATCGCTCCTTATGATATTTGTGCCCGGAAGCCTGGCTAAGATGCTGCTGACTGATAACACTATAATCGGTTATTGTACTAATTTTATGCCAATCATGGGAATTAGCTTTTTTGCCTTGGGCTGGCTTTTTGTATACAGATACTCTGTTCAGGGGTTGGGCAATACCCTTATACCAATGCTCTCAGGCGGGCTCGAAGTCATTATGAGACTGATCTTTGGCTTTTTGGTAGGAAGGAACGGATTTAAGGGAATTGCCATTTCTGAAGTATCTGCATGGATAGGCGCTTTTCTGATGCTCATGGTGACATACTATTGTTTAATTGGCAAAAGAACTAAAGCAATAGAATAAAGTAGCAATAATCAGAACCACCGGCTTAGCCGGTGGTTCTGATTACATATAAAACACGCATTGCGAGCGATGGAAAGGCATGATATAATTCACTCAACGCATTGCGTGGAGGTGCAATTATGGATATAGCGGAGAGAATATAACGACTCTGAAGAATTTGACTTAAAGTTGCCACCAGCCGCATACAATAGCCCTGAGCTTCCTTGCGTACGCAGCAGGTAAACAGCAACTTATCCTGTAAATGCCACAAACACAGCACTTAGGACATTGAAAAAGTTCTGCAAGAGATAATTACCGAAAGCCTGTCTGGCTTCCGGTTTTCTATTTGAGTCAAACTGTTGCTTGGCACTAGTTGACTGCAAATCTTGTATTGTTCAAATTAAGTCACCCATAAACTGCGTAGTAATTGACCGCAGATCTCATATTATACAAATTGAGTCAATTAGATTGCTTACCATGGTTGACTTCAAAATTCATTATTTCTATAAGGAGTCAACTATTACAGATTAATTGGTTGACCTCAATCCGCGTTATTTCAAATTGAATCAATAAAAATAGTTTATATCTATGACTGCAACTCCCCAAAATTACTTAAGAGTCAATTCTTTATGTGGTCGTTCATTGACTATAATCTTTCAATATGCTATTGGTTATAAGGAAGTCTGATATGAAGATGGTAGGTTGCATGCAGGTTCACAATGTTCTAAATGAGAGAATGAAAAAATATACAGGACATGTAGTCAAAAATAGATTATGGAGAAAAAACAGAATGATAGAGCTGGTTGATAATATCCTAACCCCTGAAGACTTTGTAAGACTAAGAACTGCTACAGGCTTTGCGGATATTCCTTTAGAACATGCAAGAAAGGCACTGCAAAACGGACTTATAAATGTCTCAGCCATTAAAGATGGTGAACTTATAGGAATGGGAAGACTTGTTGGTGATGGGGCAATGAATTCAAGGATCCTGAACTTCTCAATAAAGTTTGGGTATATGATGATGCATAGTTAAGGGAATGATGCATCTGGATGGAAAAGAAATTTCGGAATTATATGTAGATTACTTCTTTTGGAAACAGGGCATAGGAGCCCAATTGTTAGAGTTCGCAAAAGAAAAATATGAAATCTATTTAATGACAGATGGTAGCCATATTCTATGTAATGAAAAGTGCTATTATGGCAATATAATATGTGTAAACAAAGTGAGATCAAGACTATGAGGAAGAATGGTTATAAACTCAATCGCAGGGTTTATTAACAACAAATTATATATTCCGATAGCCTTTCGGAATTGAAGTGCATTTAGAGCATAAATAACGGGATCCGCCCGATTGAACCTTGAAAAGTTAATACTATCCTAAAAGATTGGAAGATATGGGATCGATTGAGAAGAATTGCCCTAAAAATGGCGTACTTT
>NZ_JAGBLU010000092.1 GCF_017635265.1 Butyrivibrio sp. | reverse complement strand
ATATGAGCCAAAACTCCTTTATTCAAGCTTGGTTGGCGAACCCAAAAATCTTGTAATATCGGAGTTTTTCTACTTTAAGCTAAAGCAGCTGTTGTCCCCCTGCATAGCAGGGGGTTTTATTAAAGATGCTACACAATAAAAATCGCCGCTACCTTAGGCAGCGACGATTATCAGAGATATAAGTCTTATATTACACAGTAGCTTCTTTTCTCACTCCGACCTCATTTGCCTCATTTTTAAGGCGGTTCAATCCATTTCTTACTGCCGGAACAAAGAGAACTACAAGAGTAAGAATTGCTTCAAGGCTCAGATAAGCACCATTGTAAAGAGCAGAATAAACAACCGGTGACATTCCCTCAGGGGCATAATCGGCAAAGAACACTACGCCTGAGAGAACTGCAAAGAAATATCTGCCTAACACGCCGGCAACATAACCCTTGAACATTCCATATTTGGCATTGCTGAAAAATCCTGCAATTCCTAGTGCTGTAAATGCAAGAACATAGTCGCAGATAAGCTGTGGAACACTCACAATATAAGGATCAACTATCATCTGTAAAAGTCCATAAGCAAATGCAGCCGAAAGGCTTACTCTTGGTCCATACATATAGCCAATAAATGTGATAAAGAACATACTAAAAGCTGTAACGGAACCACCCATAGGTGCTTTGAAAAGTTTAACATTTGATAAAACAAATGCCAGTGCAATGCAAAGAGCTGATGTTGTAAGCTGCTTAATACTCATTTTGCCCTTACCATCTTTGTTTACAAAGTAGCTCACCACCAAAAGCGCTAAAACCATCAGTCCCACAAACAAAACATAGCCTCCGGTTGTAAAGCTGTATACGCCTTCACCACTGACATCCTGCAAAAATAAATCCATAAAAAAATCCTCCCTTTGATGAATACAATACCGTATCAAGAGGAGGATTTATCATTATCACGTAATAAAACATGCTTAACAATAAATATCTGTTGCTTCCCTACGCCGGTATTATCCGGTTCAGGTGATAAGGGTCCGACATAAAAATGTACGATCTCAGCAAAGCTCCCCTAGCGGTAATATTTTGTTTAATCAATCATATTAAACGCTTATACAGCAGTTTTGTCAATAGACCTTGATTTCTTTTCCAAGAGCAAAAGAATAAATAAATACTTCTTTTACCTTCATATTGGTAGATGCTTCAATGGCCCTTTTGTAGTAATCGAGCTGTACCTTATACCGTAAAATCAGTTCTTCATCACTCTTTACATGGTCGGTTTTATAATCAAGAAGTACAATCTCACCGTTTTCTATGAAAAAAGCGTCTATGATTCCCTGTATAAGTACCATTTCCTCCTCGGGGAACTTCTCATCCAGTTCCTTTGAAGGTATCCCCATCATAAAAGGCTTTTCTCTCATGAGCTTACCATTTCTGTAAGCTATCCCCATGCGCTTTCCGAGGCCGGTCTTTATGAATACAGCAACATCCTCAGTTTTTACGCAGTTTACATATTCGGATGGCAGCACTTTTTCCTTTTCCTTAAGGACCATCCATTCATTCAGCACCTTAGTGACTTCTTTTTTATCCTTATCAAGGAGGTCTTCTCTTCCATAAATCTGATCATCCAACAGCTCCATGACTCTATGGTAGGCAGTTCCTCTCTCTGCTCCGGACAAACTCCCCTCTGATGCAGAAGGCGCCTCCTTTTCCTCATGAATACAAAAATCCACTTCTCTTGTAAACTTTTCCGCCTCTTCATGAAGTTTTTTGCTTTTAAGCTCAGTTACAGTAGTTTTTGTGAAAAGACCTTTGAGATCTTCATGGGCATACACGGCTTCAAACTTTGCTTTTAGTCTTTCCGATAATTCACTATTAAAGAAATCTCTAAAATCGCCCTTGAGATTCTCAAGGCGAATAAGTCCCTTCACTTCATCGCTGCTTAGAGCTTTAACCAGATCATCATCATTTACGCTGTTAAATTCAAAAGCCACATTTCCTGCACTCTTATCCACAAAAGGCATAAAATTTTCCTTGGATATTCCCAGCTTATCTATAAGTTTTTCCACACCGGGATGCCTTATAAGCGCAGGCAATAAAAGATCCAAAAAGCTATCTGCAGAGGTTCGCATGGAATATGGCAAAAGCTCTTTTTCTGCTATGACCTGCATATTTCGGATAACCGAAGTAAGCTTATCCGACAGACTTTTACAAGCACCTGTCATAATAAGCTTTTCCCTGGCTCTTGTAAGAGCAACATATAAAACCCTAAGTTCTTCACCCAGGCTGTCTTTTTTCATTTTATCGGCAATGATAAGGCGCTTTAAGGTGTCATATTTAACCCTGAGTTCAGTGTTTATGCATTTTACGCCTATACCAAGATCAATATCCGCAATAAGGTCTCCCCTTGTATCCATCTTATTAAATTTCTTGGACAGTCCTGCCACAAAAACCACCGGAAATTCCAATCCTTTACTTTTATGGATACTCATGATTCTTACTACATCCGCAGTTTCATCAATGATTCCAGCTTCACCGTAATCCACCATAGCCACTTTTAAATGTTCAATGTACCTGATAAAGTGGAAAAGTCCCTTAAAGCTTGATTTTTCAAAGGTAATAGCCCTTGAAAGCAGCTGATCAAGATTTGCTTTTCGCTGGCTTCCGGCAGGAAGAGCAGCCACATATTTATCATAGCCCGTCTTACGTATAATAAACTGAAGAAGCTCATGTACAGGTGTATACACTGACATTTCCCTTAAGTTTTCGATAAAACCCATAAAATCAGTGAGTTTTTGGTAGCTTTCACTATCTTTTTCCATCAATCTCTTTAACCCCATGTAAAAAGAATCAGTGAACAGATTTTCTTCGTCTTTATCAATAGCTATCCTGTATTCCGCCAGTTCTTCATCAGTAAAATCGCCGATTGGCGAATGCATCACGCTGATAAGCGGAATATCCTGTAAAGGGTTATCTACGATTGTGAGTACATTAAGCATTGTACTTATCTCACTTGTCTCAAAATAACCGCTCTTTGACTCTATGTATGCAGGTATTCCCTGGGTTTCCAGAATATTTCTAAATACATCATCCCATCCGGCATTGCTTCTAAGAAGGATTACAATGTCCTTAAACTTAAGAGTCGGATCAGCTTTCATCAGTTCTTTGATGCGGATTGATATGGCAAGTGCCTCTTTTTCCTTTAAGTCATATGCATCAATGTCTGTACCTTGTGTACCCGGGTTATCTGAAGGTGCTCCGTCTATCAAAAGAAATTCCGGTGACATGTCAAACCTTGGCTCATCAAAAGAAGCTCCTGTCACCAGCTCGGCGTCTTTATCATAATCCACGCCCCCAAGATCACTTCCCATTATTTTTTTGAATATATAATTAGTACCCTCAAGAACTTCTTTTCTGCTTCGGAAATTCTTGTGAAGGTCTATTCTTCGATCCTTAGAATCGGTATCACGCTTATAAGTCCCAAGCTTCTCCATAAATATCTCAGGTCTTGCAAGCCTGAACTTATAGATACTCTGCTTGACATCACCTACCATAAATCTTTCTGATTTATCACATTTTTCGCCGGAAATTGACTTAAGGATAAGCTCCTGAACGTTATTGGAATCCTGATACTCATCAATCAGAACTTCCCTGTAATAATCTCTATATTCAAGAGCAACACTTGACGGAGTATCACCCGGGTGATCCACAAGAATCCGGAGCGCAAAATGCTCCATATCGGAAAAATCAATCAGCTGCTTTTCCCTTTTTTTCTCATCAAACTTAAGCTTGAATTTCACGGTTAGCATACAAAGCTGCCTTACTGCCCTGTCACAGAGCTTCATCTGATCAACTATTGTTTCGGCAGTCAGTGCCAGATAATTCTCAACAAGATCCTTTATATCCTCCTTGACCTTGTTTCTGAGTTTCTGAACATATTCTTTTTTTTCAGGTGCTATGCTATCGTCCTTTTTTCCGGGAAGTCTGCCAAAAGAAATGCTGCGAACCCTGTCAAAAAGCTCGTTGTAGGTATTATATTGTAAAGCCGCATAAATACTGTCTTTCTCACTTTCCAAAAGATCTCCGTACAAATACGGGCCGTCGGGTTCCTCGCAAATTTTAATTGCAGCAGCCATTTTATCCACTTCTTCTTCTAACACACCATGAATATAGGTAATACAATCTCTTACCCACGGCAATTCATCAAAGTTTTCACCATCGAGAAAATAGTCCCCCGCTCTCTCACAAAGCCAGTCCTCAGGCCATGGCATACTCATGGAAAACTTATAAAGCTGATTTATATATTCCTCAACCTTCTTGTCATTACTGCCTGTTCCAAAATAGTTCATGCAATAAAGGAAATCCTCATTTTCCCCCTCTCTGGCAAGAGCATATTCTTCCTCAAGAAGATCTGACATCACATCCTCCATCAGAAGTTTTAATTCCCCCTCATCTCCGACTCTGAAGGATGGATCAAGTCCTATATGATTGAAATTATTTCTGATGACATACTGACAAAATGAGTCAATGGTTGTTATCTGGGCATTATGAATAAGCGTCTCCTGTTTCTGAAGATGTTTATTTTCAGGTTCTTCCTGAAGTTTATTTTGAATTGCAAGCGTTATTTTTTCTTTCATCTGAGATGCAGCAGCCTTAGTGAACGTAACTACAAGGAGATGATCTATGTCTGTATCACTGCTGATCATCTGAATGATACGCTCAACAAGTACTGCCGTCTTTCCCGAACCGGCAGCTGCAGATACGAGTATATTAGATTTTCTGGCGTCTATAACCGCCTGCTGTTCTTCTGTAAAATTAACTCCCATTTATCCAACCTTCTATTACTGAATATTATATTTAGAATTAATTATTCTGATTTCTTATGTTTTCCATGGCTTCATCGCTGCTTATATCAAGTTGTCTCATGGAATAGCCCTCAATTTTCTCATCATATCCGCAAATTGATCTGTATGAACAATAGGTACATGATGATCTTTCACCCATTTCATACGGATTTACCTTTATTTCACCATTAAGAATCCTGTTTCCGAACTCTTTTATCTTGGAATCCACAAAACCGGAAATAGCTTTATAATCATCTAAAGTCACGGTTGTTGACCTTGCTGATACCGTTCCGTCTTTTTTTAGTTCAACCGGAATCACATCTGACTTACCATTTAGTCCATCATCCAGAAGATTTATCACATCTATATTTTCATTGACCAATCCGGTCGTTCTGAGTTTGTCTTTTATAGCTTTATTGATATCATCCGGTTGTAAATCCTGTTTTCCCTCAGCCATAGGATCATCTACATGATAGTAGAGCACTGCAGCGGGAATCGTGTCCTTTCCGCCCCTGTTTTTCTTTATGGCTGCTGTTGCCACATTCATATACATTACAAGCTGCAGCTGCAGACCATAATAGAGTGCTGCCACATTAAATTTGTGTCCGCTTGATTTAAAGTCAATTACCTTAACATAAACGTGGTCCGGATCTTCATATAGATCAACCCGGTCAATGCGTCCATGCAATTTCATGCTAGTGAGAATATTATTCTTTTCATCTTCAGATAAAGTCACATTGATCTCGTCAATATTTCCGGCATCTCTAAAATCCATTTCCACAAATGCAGGCTCAAAGTGGCCTTTCGATACCTGATACTTTAAAGTATCCACAGTTCTTGTCAGTATGCGCCTTATTCGTTCTGCCATGTACTGATTGCGGGCACTGCTCATAAGAATTGTCTCACCATAACCTGTTATACATTCTGTTAAAATACGATTTAACAATTCGTCAGACTCCTCTTTTGTCACGTCTGCCCACTTCTTTGGTCCCTTCATTACCTCATAGGTGTATTTTTCCAAAACCTCATGAAATACATTCCCCAGATCCGCTGCGTTAAACTCATACTCTTTTCTCTCCTCGACTCTAAGACCATACTTAAGGAAATGAGCATAGCAGCAGCCGGCAAACTGTTCCAGACGACTGACGGAGTTTTCCAGATTTGCACCGTACAAAGAAAGTGCCACCATCCTGGACAAAGGCTTATCCTCGTATCTCTTAAATGCTGCATCTGTGATTTTTTTTATGGTTTCACTGTCCTCAATACAAAGCTGTTCCAAAGTTCTGTATAGCGTAATGAAATTTTCCTTTTCACTATCTCCGAGTATTCCCAACGCATATTTTCTGATCATCTCTGATAGCTTATCAAAACTATCAGATGTTGTTACCAGCTGATCTTCAAATATTCCATCTTCAGGCCTTTGGACTTCCAATGAAGGAAACATTCCAAGCAGCTTGGGGATCAGATATGCCGGCCGAAGTGATTTACCATCTGCCCCCAGTTCAGAATATGACAAATAAAGCCTGTCAGTAGGCTTGGTCAGATTCATATACAGGTAGAGCCTTTGGATATACATCTGTTGTCTTGGGGTTGGTGCCAGTTCTACTCCGGTATCAAGTTCCAAAAGAAACTGCCTGTCTATATCCGATAACAGCCCGCCGGAACCGGCTCCCGAAGGTATATACCCATCATTGACACCTATCAGGAACAAAACCTTGACTTCCCTTAGTCTTGTTCTTTCTATATCTCCTACTATTATTCTGTCAACATCCTGAGGAATTGTTCCAACTTCAATTTCGGAAAATCCTGCGTTTAATATATCTCTGTATTCTGTAAGATCAAGTACCTCATCCCCTAAAAGCTCATCCATCTGCTTAAGAAGATTTAATATCTTGTCATATACCTGTTCGTACTCTCTTGCCTTCTTTTCATTGCCGCAGGCTTTGAATTTTTCCTTGTAAGCATCAAGTTTTTCACTGCATTTTTCATTTTCGATAACTGTCAGAAGTGCCTGTGTTATTTCTCTGACTGTACCTCTTTTGCTGTCAAAAAGAGGCTTGAGATTGCTGCTTATCTGCTCTCTCATTCCTTCAAGCTTCTCTAAAAGCAGAATTTCTTTTTCTGAATCCTTATTCCGTGAAGAAGCCTTAAATTTCTTGGGCATTCGCCTTAAAAACTTATCTTCCCACTGCTTTCTGCCCTTTATGCCAAGAGCTCTTACATAGTTTTCCAAAAGATCTATATCTTCAGGTGGAAACGATGTCATTCCACTTCTCATATAGTGGAAAACATCTTCGTACTTATATCCCGAAATAACTATATTTATGGCACTTGTAATATACTCAATAAATGGATTAAGCAGCAGACTGCTATTCTTATCAATGTAAACAGGTATATTAAATTTCCGTGCCTCTTCCTCTAAATTGTCGCTGTAATTATCCAAGCCACCGCAAACAAGTGCTATGTCTCTGTATTCATATCCTTTTTCTCTTACAAGGTCTGATATTTTGATAAAAGTCTGCCTTACTTCCTCAAGTGGCGAAGAAGCGGTATAAATACAAATACTATCCTGCCCGCCCTGATATTTTGCAGTCTTATATCTAAAGAGGTTCTGTTCCAAAAAAGAAAGTGGCTTATTATTTGCAAGACGCTTAACCGGTGACTCTTTGATAAAGATATCTCCCTGCGCACCGGCTTTCATCTCCTGATTTCTTGTGTTTCTCCAGGCATCAAAGCTCATATTTCCCGAATATTCAAGCTTTTCCAGATCAAGAACAGTTTTTTTGCTGAGCATAAACAGCTCCTGCTCCTCATATTTTCCATCATAGGGATCGCAATCGGGGCTTATTGTAAGTGAAACAACCACTTCACGTGCCACTTCCAGAAGTGCTTTGATAACTCTGTACTGAATCGGAGTAAATCCGGTAAATCCATCAAATACTATGACGCTGTCCTTCATAAGGTTGGAAACCGGAATGTTTCTGCAAAGTACATCAAGTGTTTCTTCTGCTGTTATGTATTTTCCCTCAATATATTTTAAAAACTCGCTGTAAAGAAGCCTTAAATCCTTAATTTTAGAATTGAGCGCACCTTTGGAAGCACTTTTTTCTTCAAGTACCAAAAGTGCTTCATCCGAAATACCATATTGCATAAATTCGGAAATTGTTGACTTTACTTCGTCAATATACCCCGGTTTATGCATATTTTTGCCTATAACGGGAAGTTTAGCTCCAAGAATATCAGCCACCCGCCTGAGAACCAGGCTCTTGCCAAGATCATCCAGCACAGAAAAAGAGCTTATGGAAAGCTCTTCAAATATTCTGTGTGACAGCCTTCCAAAGCTCAATACATCTATATTCATTATAGCGTGAGAAGGATGCATTTTTACAACGTCCTTCTGTGTCTGCATAGTAAACTGGTCGGGAACTATTATGTAATAAGACCCCTTAGGATTTTCAATGCTTCTTTTTATTACTTCACTGTACAATCCGGTACTTTTCCCCGAACCGGATGCCCCAAAACAAAATCTTAACATGCCTGTCTACTCACAATCATCCTGACTGTCATCCGGGAAAATGAACCTGTCAGACAGCCTGTGTTAAGTATATAGCTGCTCATCACTTATTTCATCAGCATATCTGCAGCATGATATATACTTCCATCTGTCATTATAATGGAAAGGAAGTATCATGTACATCTGCATTCTTCCGTTATCCCCCGGAATAGCAGAATGATAATAATCAACAAGATAGTCTCTATCAACTTCTTTTACTCTTTTTAAAACAGTTGTAAAATCATAAAACTTTCTAAAACGCTCTCTGTCTTGTTCATACAGATACATATTCGAATAAATCTGAACAGCCTTAGCTGCGTCTGACTCTATATCTGCAACCGGCAGCTGATCCGAATTAAGGAAAATATTTTCTACAGTTCCATCTTCATCATACAGATCAACTCTGAAATACTGGTTAAATACATGAGCCATAGCCACCTGAATATTGTCAGATTTTTTGGCTTCACCATGCATGGTAACATTTCTTGAAACTATGGCAAATGCAGCTTTATTGCCTTTTCTTGATATAAATCTGAGCTTTGTATTAACTACACTTCCATTAATGACGATATCCATTTCCGAGCGCTTATCGCTTGATGATTCTGCCTTTTTTGCAATTTCCAAAAGCCATTTTACTTCAGGTATTTCTTTTGTCTGATTTCTCTTATTTGCATCTTCAACACTTGAAACGCCCAAACTGCTAAGGAAGTTTCTGTATGCATCATTGGCGTAAATAATTACAGGCGTCTCATCTACAAACTCCAAAATTCCTATTGGAAGGTTATTAAATACCTGCATGGTCTTAGGACGCAGCGGCGTACTTCCAAGCAAATTTATCCCACCGATACCATCATAATACTCATGATATTCAAAATCCTCACAAACATCATCACTTAACTCAATTGATCTGTCAATTTCAGACATCGGCTTAGGCTTGCCAAAAAGATACCCCTGAAGCTTTTCGCATCCGATTCGTCTCAAAAAATCATACTGCTCCTGAGTTTCAACACCCTCCGCCAGAGTATGTATTCCAAGTTCTTTTGCCATATTTACGATGGTTGCAAGAATAACTCTTGATTTTTTATTGGTTTCAAATTCTCTTATAAAGCTCATATCTATTTTGAGCATATCAAAATCGTAGGATTTAAGATTGCCAAAAGAGCTATAGCCTGCGCCAAAATCATCCATCCATACCTGATAACCGGCATTTCTAAACTTTTTTATCTGTTCACCCAAAAATGTTGATCCACTTGCTATTGCACTCTCTGTAACCTCAATATTAAGAAGATTTTTGGGTATGTCATACTTCTCCCTGCATTTATCAATTTCCGACATAATATCACACAGTTCGAAATCAAGACGTGATAAATTGACAGAAACCGGTTCTATAGCATAACCGCTATTAATATCATCACGAATATCTGCACAAACCATATCAATGATATAAATGTCTAATTTATGTACCAGATGTACACTCTCTAAAACCTCAACAAAAATAGCGGGTGATATCATTCCACGAGTAGGATCCATCCACCTTGCCAGAGCTTCATATCCACATACCTTCCCTGTAAGTGCACGGACCTCTTTCTGATAATATACCGTAAAATATCTCTTTTTAAATGCGCTTTCAAAATTATCAATAACATATTGCCTAAGTTCGTTTCTTTTACTTAACTCTTCAGAATAATAATTAGTATCCTTATCGTATACCCTGATTATGTCATCACATGCCATCTTTGCCCTGTCTATCATTACCACAGGATCTGTCTCATCTCCAGATGCCATATATATACCGGCTTTAATGCGCATACGCAGCCCTTTTTCATACTTATGGCCGCTTCTTCGAAGTATATCAAGTCGTTTGGAAATAACATCCTCTTCAATTGAATTTGAAAGAACAATAAACTGATCTCCACCCGTTCTTGCAACAAGCTCATCAGAAAAAATGCTTTGAATTTCATTTGCCAGTCCCTTTAGAAACTCATTTCCACCGGAGAACCCGTACCTTTGGTTAAAGGACTTGAAATTCATAACATTCAGATAGATTATTACTGTTTTTTCAGACGCTGCGTACTCACCATGCCCCTGCAGATGATCCAATATTCCCGTAAGATTATGGAGACCTGTCAATTCATCAATATGACCGAATTCTTCAGCATCATCATGTTCAAACATGCTCATAAAACGCCTCATTTTGCACTAATAGGTGCAATATTCTCACATTTTGACATATATATAAATTGTACCATAGAACATGACTTAATATATTAATATAATACGTTATTTCAGATTTTTTTTATCATTACATTATGATTTGCAACAAGCCGGATAACAAATTCCTACCTTCATTCTGGTCATATAATAATTCTTGTTTTTGGATATTTTGGCAATGTCAGAATTATTATATATTTCTTTCAACTTATTTTTTATAAGACAAAGTACAGACACAGCAACAGATAAAAAGTAACCACACGAAAAAGCAACAGAATCAAATGGATTACGACAACAATGCTGTTTATCAGAAAGGACTCAACATGGATTTTAACGAAATAACTGCCCAAAGCAGGCAGGCTGTAACAGAAATACTTGAAAAAGCAAGGCTTAAAAAAGGCGATATATTTGTTATTGGTTGTTCTTCAAGTGAAATTTTAGGTGACCAGATAGGGACCGCAACTAATCTTGATTCTGCAGGTGCTGTCTATGACGGAATCATTCCGGTATTAAAGGAATACGGCATTTTTGCTGCTGTCCAGTGCTGCGAGCACTTAAACAGAGCTCTTGTAGTTGAAAGAGAGGCAATGGAAAAATACGGATTTGAGCAGGTTAATGCCATTCCCCAGCCTAATCACGCAGGAGGAGCTATGGCTACTGTCAGCTACCAAAGATTTGATGATCCTGTTTTGGTTGAATCCATATGTGGCAGAGCTGATGCAGGAATAGACATAGGCGGCACAATGATAGGAATGCACATGCACAGCGTAGTAGTTCCTATGCGCATCTCTCTTCGCAAGATAGGTTATGCTCCTATAATCTGTGCCCGCCATCGTCCAAAGTACGTTGGCGGCCAACGCGCCATATATGACGAGAACCTCATGTGATATTCTTAAATCCCGAAAGACTCTATAACTTTCCGGTCTTTTGAACATTTGGTAAAAATGCCATATTGAAATTTGAAATCAAAACGTGTATGTTTAACTTGTCCATACAACTGGCGGATAAGTGGGTAACCACATGGGAGTATGGAAAATATTATGAATCGTCGACCGCCTGGGCAACCGCTTATAAGTGGAATGCTCAGGCGGTTTTTGCGTGTTCAGCTTCTTTAGCAACTACAAGAAAGGATAAGAAAATGGTAGATTTACAAAAAGAAATCGGAAGCACCTCCTATCCCGGGAGAGGTATTGTAATCGGTACTTCAGAGGATGGAAAATATGCAGTTTGTGCATATTTCATCATGGGAAGAAGTGAAAACTCAAGAAACCGCGTATTTGTAGAAGACGGTGAGGGAATCCGCACACAGGCTTTTGATCCTTCCAAGATGGAAGATCCAAGTCTTATTATCTACGCACCTGTTCGCGTACTTGGTACTTCAACCATTGTAACAAACGGTGATCAGACTGATACCGTCTATGATCTTATGAAAGAAGGTAAGACTTTCGAAGAATCCCTTAGAACAAGAGAGTTTGAGCCGGATGCCCCCAATTACACACCCAGAATTTCAGGTCTCATGAACGTAGAAAACGGCAAATATGATTTTGCAATGTCTATATTAAAAAGCAACAACGGCGATCCTGACCAGTGCCTTAGATTCACCTATACATACGACAATCCGAAGGCCGGCGAAGGATATTTCATCCACACATATATGAAGGACGGAAATCCCCTTCCTAGTTTTGAAGGCGAACCTACCAGAGTAAATATATCAGGTGATATTGATACTTTCACAGAAAATATATGGAATGCGCTTAATGAAGATAATAAGGTATCTCTATTCACAAGATATATTGAAATTGCTACAGGAAAATATGAGACACGAATTGTAAACAAGAATGCATGACTTCTTAAACTAAAATACAGAAATCCTCATATGTTACGAATTTCACAAAAGCATAATGCATAAGTCACTTTCAGTAAAAAGTTTTATCGAAGTTTATCAAATTTAAACTATTTTCAGAGGAGAATAACATGAACGAAATTCAGCTTAAATACGGATGTAACCCAAATCAGAAACCATCCCGTGTATATATGGAAAACGGAAAAGATCTTCCAATTGAGGTATTAAACGGAAAACCGGGATATATCAACCTTCTTGACGCGCTCAATGGATGGCAGCTTGTTTCAGAGTTAAAAAAAGCAACCGGACTTCCTGCGGCAACTTCCTTTAAACACGTTTCACCTGCAGGTGCTGCTGTCGGAACTCCCCTTACAGATATAGAAAAGAAAATATACTGGGTAGAGGATCTTGGAGAACTCAGCCCCCTTGCCAATGCTTACGCAAGAGCCCGCGGCGCTGACAGAATGTCTTCTTTTGGTGATTTCATTTCTTTATCTGATGTCTGCGACGTTGACACAGCCAAGCTTGTAAAAAGAGAAGTTTCAGACGGAATCATAGCTCCCGGCTATACCGATGAAGCACTTGAAATACTTAAGGCCAAAAAGAACGGCAACTATGCTGTAATTAAGGTAGATGAAAGCTATGTTCCTGAAGAAATCGAGAAAAAACAGGTTTTCGGAATAACATTTGAGCAAGGTCATAACTTCATTGAGATTGGTGAAGATATGCTGAATAATATCGTCACAGACAACAAAGACCTTCCACAGTCTGCAAAGATTGACCTTATTATCGCTCTTATTACCCTTAAATACACACAGTCCAACTCCGTTTGCTATGTAAAGGGCGGACAGGCTATAGGTATCGGTGCCGGCCAGCAGTCCCGTATCCACTGCACAAGACTTGCCGGTTCAAAAGCTGATAACTGGTTCCTTCGTCAGGCTCCACAGGTACTTAATCTTCCATTCCTTGATACAATTAAACGTCCTGACAGAGATAACGCTATCGACCTTTATATTGGCGCAGATTACATGGATGTTTTAGCAGATGGAAAGTGGGAACATATCTTCAAGGAAAAGCCACCTGTATTCACAGAAACTGAAAAGAGAGCATGGCTTGATAAGAACACAGATGTTGCTCTTGGTTCAGATGCATTCTTCCCATTTGGAGACAATATCGAAAGAGCTTACAGGAGCGGTGTTAAATACGTTGCACAGCCGGGCGGTTCCGTTCGTGATGACAATGTAATTGAGGCAGCAAACAGCCATGACATGGTAATGGCGTTCACAGGACTTCGCCTCTTCCATCACTAATAATTTCTAATTTCAAAGATATTCAGATAAAAAAACAGGTCCCAATCTGTACTTCCCCCAAAAGTCAGACCTAAAATCTAGCTTTTGGGGGCACCTCAGGACAGGGACCTGTTTTTTATTTAGAATTTGAACTTATTTACTTCACTATCAAGCTGCTGTGCAATATTAGCATTTTCATTAACAACGTCTTTGTTCTGTCTCATATTATCTGACATCTCTGCAACTGCACCTGCCACATCACTGATGCCCCTTGCGCTTTCATCTACAGCTGTAGAAACATCGGTCATAGCATCTGATACCACATTCATTGAGCTTTCTATATTATGGGAAGCTCGTTCTACATTTTTTAGCATTTCAGATATCTTTTGAGCATCTTCCTGATACTGCAGCCCTGTATCCATAAGCTGAACATATCCGGCTACTGTCTTCTCACGGACAAATTCAACCATTTTGGTTGCTTCTTCTGCCAATTCTCTTACAGTTCCTATTACCTCATCGGAAATCTTCTGAATCTTCTTGGCTGTATCGGCAGAATTGGTTGCAAGTGAGCTTATCTCTCCGGCAACAACCGCAAAGCCCTTGCCGTGTTCGCCGGCTCTTGCTGCTTCTATGCTGGCGTTAAGAGATAAAAGATTTGTCTGAGATGCTATATCAAGTATTGTCTGCGTAAGGTTGCTGATGCCTTCAACTGCCTTTGATTTCTCAATCTTTTCATTAAGATTATTGGTCATATCATCAGCCGCTGTTTTTGCCAGGTTCGTTTCATCCTCAGCATGCTGCCTCATTTCCATAGCACGCTGCTCCATATTACCTGCATAATCCGTTCCTTCACGAACACTTACGTACATGTCCTGTACATCATCTTTAATCTTGCTTGTTGAGCTCTGAACCTGCTGAAGTGATGCAGATGTTTCTTCCATCGCAGCACTCATTTCTTCCATAGTGGCAGATACTCCATCAAGCTGGTCATTGGTCTTAACTGTGGTGTCAAGTGCAGTATCAACTGAACCTGAAAGCCTGTTGGAGCTTGTATATATTGAGCCTACAACCTCCCTTATGTATTCAAGGAGGCTGTTGATACTATCTGCAATATCAGAAACTTCATCATTTCCTCTGACTTCGATCTTCTGAGTAAGATCTCCGTTATTGCTTACAAGATCTCCGATCTTCTTGTCAACCTTGCTAAGTCCGTTGGCAATTCCATTGGCAAGAAGAATAGAAATAATTGCCGAAAGAATTGAAAGTACCACACCGATTATTATTGTAGTTTTTACAATAGCGTTAAGAGAATTTACAAGCTCTTCCACAATATAATCTATTCCCAGTATTCCTACAGTTTCTCCTGCCTTGTTAAAAATAGGCGCATAGGCTGTAATATAGCTTACTCCGGTGGTTGTCTTCCTGATATCGGCTGATACATATCCTGATGTACTCAGCGCTTCTGTCATAGCCTCCTTGTATTCATCCTCAACCAAAGCACCGATACTCATTCCGTCAGAAACAGGACGGGATAAATATACAAGTTCTCCGTTTCTCATTCCTGCGGTATAAATAGAACTTATATTGGCTGAGCTTACTACCTCTGCCATATCTTCCTGCATAACTGTATTGGCATAGCTGTTATCAGCTCCCGTTTCCAATAGTCCCAGCAGGTTACCGTTTAACTGTTTTGCAGCTATCTGGCTTATTGCCAATGTATTTTCCGAAGCACTTGTAACATAACTGTCACGAACAAAGCGATATATTGAGATTCCCATGACAGCGCATATAATTACATTTAACAAAATACTTCCGATAGTTATTTTTGACCTTATACTGAATCTTATTCCTCTTCCCTTTTCCATAATCTCTGCTCCTTACTCCGCATTAAGTGAATCCACAATCGCCTGCGACATATATGCTCCGTTTGCTGCTGCAAATTCAGCATAGGAGGTCTCAATATCCGCACCGTCAACAACAACCTTTTTTATCAACTCTTTCTTAAGACTCATTAAATCTTCATTATAAAGAGAATATGCATCCGTACTATATGGCAAGTCTGCCATTTTACTGTTATCATTAAAAATCTGAAGCGCTTTAGCCTGATCCTCAGTGATACTGCCTGCTCCCGGATCATTTGTAAGAGCTACAGTAGCAAGAAGATGATCTATATGATTTTTGGCAAAGCTGTCTGATATTGGACTGTAAGTCCATAACTCTTCAATCTCGCCTCCATCATTCATTGTTTCCATGAAATATTTATATACGCCTGATGGATTGTCACAAGCTGAAGTTATGCACCATACAGGTGCAACTCTTTCAAGATAAAGACCTGTCTCTGCAATAGGGGGCATAGCAATCAGTTCTCCATCAACACCTGCCTCTACAAGTTTCCCGGAAAGTGTCTTTGCCCATGTTCCTGCCCAATATGTAAAAATACCAAATTCATTGGCATAGAACTTATCCCTGCAATCACCGGTTCCGTTATCCACAATATCTTTATCCAGATATCCCTTTGAATATGCATCCCTAAGCCTTACAAGAGCCTGCTTCATCTCTTCATCCATAAAGCCGTCAGCCCAGGTTCCATCTTCTTTTTCATAAAATGATGGATAAGCATCCTGATAAAACTCCGGCAAATAGTTGATATACGGTGCCTCATTATTAATTATTCCTGCTGCAGAAACTGCGTAGGTGTTACCGTTTATTCCGTCTCCATCAGGATCGCCTTCGGTAAATGCCTTAAGAACTTCCATATACTCATCATAATTAGTTGGTACATCAAGTCCTACGTTATCAAGCCACGCCTTCTTGATATAAGTCACACATCCGTTTCCCCTTGTAGGAGATATGCCATAAAGCTTACCGTTTATCTTAAGGCCGTCTATCAGAGCACTCTTACCTGCTTCACTTACCTTTTTTTCAAGATCTGAACCGCTATAATAAGGGGTTATGTCTGCAAGCAGCTCCTGAGCTGCATACGTGGTATAGTAATTGGAACTTAAAAGCACCACATCCGGAAGATTTCCCTCTTCAAATGCTTTTGAAACTTCCTCATAGTAAACATCATGCTCAGGCTGGATTATTACAAGATCAATTCCTGTCAGGTCCTCCCACCTTTTTTCAAACTCATCTCTGCCATTTTCCTGTGTTACAAGAGTCCCATCAACCATTATGGTTATAGACTCCGGTTTAACAGCACTATTATAGGCGCTGCCTATAACGTCTTCCTTTGTCAGTCCTTCTCTTCCGATAGAAGACATGTCCTGTGAGCTTCCGCAAGCCGTAAGCAAAAGAGCTGCTGATATCATGGCTGAATTAATTATCCGTACTTTCCTGTTCATTATTCCTCCACTAAAGCAAAAAAACATTCTGTATAAATATCAAAAAGTAGATAAGCGCCACAGTTATCGCATTTTTATTTCTACTATCCGGCAACTGTATCATTGTTTTTTCGCATATTTATACGGTAGCAGAATGTCATTATAGCATATAAAATATTTATTACAATATAATTTCACACGATATAAAATTACATTTTTTTACCATATACAGGAAAAAAAATCCGAAAGAACCAGTCTATGTTCTCTCGGATTTTTTCTACTCTAAATCATTATGAAGCACTCACAAACTGCGATGCGTAAAGGTTGTAATAAGCTCCTTTTTTTGCCATAAGGCTCTCATGATTGCCCCACTCAAGAATTCCTCCATCATCGATAAAGAATATCCTGTCAGCATTTTTTATAGTTGAAAGCCTGTGTGCCACAACAAATGAGGTTCGCTTCTTTAAAAGCTCTTCTATTCCTCTTTGAACCAAAATTTCCGTCTTGGTATCTATGCTTGACGTAGCTTCATCAAGTATCAGTATCTTGGGATTGGTTAAAAGAGTTCTCGCAAAAGCAATCAGCTGCCTCTGACCGTTGGAGAGACCACCTCCTCTTTCTGTTATAACCGTGTCATATCCATCCTCCATCATATTGATGAAATCATGGGCATGAACGGCTTTGGCTGCAGCTATCATTTCCTCATCGGTAGCACTAGGTCTTCCATACTTGATGTTGTCTCTTATGGTGCCGGAAAACAGATAGTTATCCTGAGTCATGATTCCCAGCTGACTTCTGAGGGACTGTATTGTTACTTTGCTGATATCATAGCCGTCAACGAGTACTCTTCCGCTTTTGGTATTATAAAATCTGCTTATAAGACTCACTATAGTAGTCTTGCCCGCACCTGTGGGTCCGACAAGTGCAATGGTTTCACCTTTTTTTGCCTTAAAGCTGACATCATGAAGGATATCAACATCAGGCTCATCCGGATAAGCAAAGGTCACATGGTCAAACTCCACATTTCCCTGAATTTCCGGCATATCCTCAGCCTTCTCTTTATCTTTTACAAGAGGCTCCATGTCCATTATCTCGTAAACTCTTTCTGCTGATGAAAGATTGGTTATCAGCTTGTTGTAATAGTTGGCAAGATTCCTTATGGGATTAAAGAACATTCCAAGATACAGTACATATGCAGATAGTGTACCTATAGACTCTGCTGTAACTCCAAGCTTTGTCACTGCAAGATAATATAATGTAGCTGTTCCAAGACCTCCTGCAATCTCAATTGTAGGACTGTAAAGGTCAGTAATTATTACCGCAGACCTGAAAGCTTTGATAACATCATCAACTATACCGCTAAACTCTCTCTCTGCCTCTTTTTCAGCGTTAAAGCTCTGTATAACAGATACCCCTTCAATGCCTTCGTGAATAAACGCCGTCATATTCGAATCTTTCTTTTTATGCATCTGCCATCTCTTATGAGCCAGAATCTCACAAAAGTACAATCCGCACATAATAATGGGAACCGCCACGGCAGCTGACAGAGAAAGTACAGGACTTTTTATAATCATTATCACAAGGATAACAACAAGGCTCACCGCTTCCGGGGCAAGAGTCGTCACTGTGCTTGAGAGGACCTCTTTTAACGCATTTACATCACCTGTAACTCTTGCAAGAATCTTACCTGAAGGTCTCTGGTCAAAAAAATCAACTCCAAGCTCCTGAATATGAATATAAAGCTTTCTCCTGATATTCAGTATCATATCATTGGAAATATCCGCCATTATCCTTCTCCAGATTCTGGTGGCCAAATAGCTCACAACGGCAAGAACAATCATTATTCCCGCCATAATAAAAAGCCCACTTACATCACCGTTTACTATTTTATCATCAATTACTTTTTCAATCATAAGGGGATAAACCGTCGATATCACTACAGTCAAAAAAATGAGTAGCGTGACCAAAACAATTTTTCCTCTATATATAAGAAGATTCGCCAAAAGCCTTTTTAAGACATCAAGCTTTATGCTCTCTTTTAGTTCTTCATCTTCTCTGGTGCTGTTTATAGCCATGTAAACACCTCCCTTTTGCCTTATGTTTTCTGTTCTTAAAAATTATTCTCCGGAAGCCATAGCCTTTCTGTAGTCTCCGTACTGAGCCTCATAGGTACTGTAATATAGCCCCTTTTGGGCTAAAAGTTCTGCATGAGTGCCCCTTTCTTTAATCATTCCCTTTTCCAAAACTATGATCTCATCGGCATCCTTAACTGAAGAAATTCGATGTCCGATGATAATCTTGCTCATATCGCGTTTTTCCTTGAGCTCCTTTTGTATGGCGGCCTCAGTCTCCATATCAAGGGCCGATGTGGAATCATCAAGAATAAGAAGATCTGCCCTCTTGGCAAGAGCTCTGGCAATTGAAAGTCTCTGCTTTTGTCCGCCTGAAAGTCCGATTCCCCTCTCTCCGATTACAGCTCCGTAACTGTCAGTAATCTTTTCAACAAAATCCTTGGCGTGGGCGCTTTTTATGGCCTGCCTTACAGTTATTTCATCCATAGTTGCCTTGCTTCCAAGCCTCACATTCTCAGTAATGGTATCAGAGAAAAGAAATACATCCTGCGTTACTACTGATGAAAAAGCCCTAATGTCCGCAAGCGGCATTTTTCTTATGTCTATTCCGTTTATTCTTATAGAGCCTTCCGAAGCATCGTAAAACCTTTCAATAAGGTTAACGATTGTGCTCTTTCCTGCACCGGTAGCTCCCATGATTCCAAGAGTTTTACCCTTCTCAATGGTAAAAGAAATATCCTTTAAGATTCTCTTACCGTCAATTGTAAAACTAACACTGTCAAAAGAAATCTCGCCGCTGTTATCACCTTTTACCGCATCAGGAAAGCTCTTTTCATCATCTGCTTCTGTTAAAGCATCAGTAATCTGCGGCTTTGTATCCAGCACCTTCTCAATCTTTTTATACCCTGCAAGGCCTTGAGAAATAAGAGACAGCATCCATCCAAGGTTCTCTATGGGCCATACAATGCTGATAGAATAAGACACGAACGCCACAAGAGTTCCATAGGTAATACTTCCCTTTATCGCAGCATATCCTCCGATTGCCACAACGAAAGTCTGCATGATCTTGGGAATCATTCCAAGAAGCGGATCTGTATCTGCAAGGTCTGTGGCAAACTTCTTATTTGCCTGCGCATATTCAAGGTTCTTTTCGTCGAATTTCTTAAGCTCTGAGCTCTCAGCTGAAAAGGCCTTCACAGTTCTTACTCCGGAGATATTCTCTTCAACCACTTTGGTAAGAGCGGCATTTTTCTCACTGGTATCGTCATAATCCTTATTCAGTTTCTTTTCCAGATGAAGAGCTATGTATGCCAGCGGCGGCATAAAAACAAGAGGAACAATGCTAAGTTTCCAGTTAAGTGACACCATGCAGATGATTACCCCAAAGAAATAAACTGTAGCCTCTGTCATGAGCATTCCCACAAAGCCTGTAAGGTCCCACACCGAACCCGCATCATCCTTAACTCTTGCCATAAGTTCACCGGTATTGTGTTTATCAAAATACTCCTTGTGAAGTGAAAAGATATGCTTCATCATATCCTTTCTAAGGCCTGATGCCACGCGGCATCCCGACATATCACAGCAAAACTCTTTAACAAACTGGAAAGCTGCCCTTCCAAGACCTGCTGCCACATACAGAAAAATATCTCTTCTGAATATATTCATATTTCTTCCCACGATGACATCATCCACCATGGAAAGTGTTATAAACGGTACGAGAATATCCACCAAAGTACTGCATACAAGGCATATGCCCCCAAGTGTATATCTCCACCAGTTTCTTAAAATATACTTTTTCATATAAATCACATCCTTTTGCGCTAAGCGCTTTTGCTAAAACTAGTTGTCAAAAAAACGATAGGACCTCCCATGGAAATCCTACCGTCCTTACGCATTAGCCTTTCACCATATATCTTATTGCATAAAAAAAGCGCGATTTCCATTCGTGGAAACCGCGCTGCTATATCAATTCAAGCTCACTTATAAAGCAAACTCCTGCGAGGCAACCACATTGTTCCTATTAACTAAATTATTAAGTCTTACTCTGATAATCATTATTGTGTTTACCTCCTTTCGTAATTTTATCGACTATAAATACATTATTATGATTGACCGAAATTGTCAATAACAATTTTCAGAAAATTCCTGTTCATACTGATTTATGTCTCTCAAAATAGTCTTTTATCTGGGAAACCAGTTCATTTTTACCGGCGCTCTTTAATATATATCCTTCAGGTTTTAAGGTAAGAACCTTGGTTACGCTCTCTTTATCACCTTTCCCTGTAAGGAAAAATACAGGAAGGTTTGAGGTTCCAACTTCGCTCCTTATCATTTCAAGTGCCTGGGGTCCGCTTGTAACAGGCATTTCATAGTCAAGAAGAATAAGATCCGGCCTGTTCTTGGCAATATAAGTTATAGCCTGCATTCCGGAGCTTACGATGGTCACTCTGTAGTCATCTGACAGCCAGTCCTTTACCATCTTAAGAAAAGACGCATCATCATCCACCAAAAGAATGTTTTTCTTAAGAGCCTGTGCTTCTCTTCCCTGTGCTACATTTTCCATGACACTTACAAGATTCTTGATATCAAGCGGCCTTGAAAACACATTGGCAATCTGTCCCTCTGCCACAGTCTGCCTAAGGACATTCACCTCTGCATCATCACCGATGACACTAAGGCTTATCTCCCTTTCAATGCAAATATCCTTAAGATAAACAATGTCCTCTTTTATATCATCCAGATAATCTCCCAGATAAAAAAGAATAATATCAATATCCTTAGTACTCTCTGCGATTTCCTTCATTGCAGGTTCACACTTTTTTACCGTAAAACCTGCCTCCCTAAGATTGGAGGAAATAGCATCCACCATAAATGTAGAGCCCCTGCTTATTAAAAGTAGTTTCTTTTCCATTTTTCTCTCCTCATCCAAGTATCCTGATTATCTTGTCCCAATCAGCATTTCTTATAGCACTCTTTAAACTTTCCAGCTTTTCTTTTTCCTCATCCGGGATTCTGTATTTGGTAACAGAATCCAGTACCATAACAATACTGTCGTAGTCAAACATCTGGGCAATTTCCCGCATTGCAGAATATGCCTCGTTAAGTTTTCCCTGCTCAATCAGCTCTTTTCCTGTGTCATCTTCTTTTTTATCAAATATACCGGACAAAAGATCTGCTGTATCCTTGTACATTCCAAGCAATCTTTCGGTATTGGCTCTTATAAAGTCTGCATCGCCTTCATTTCCTGCTTTTTCAAGCTTCTCAGCCAGACTTCCCATTTCCATAAGCCCCACAATTCTTGAAGAGCTTTTAAGGGCATGTACTTTGGTTGTGTAATCTTTAAAGTTCCCGGAGTCAAAGAAATCTTTTATAAGCCTGAAATTGTCCTGATATGAATCGTAAAAGCTCCTTAGAGCATCCATCATTCCTTCAGCTGATCCGCAGTTATCAACGGCCTGTCTGACATCAAAAAGCTTTGAATTTCTTACGGCGTCCGGAATAAGCTTATAATCACCTTCATCTTCACTTTGCTGTGTTTCGGCAGTCTTTTTTACCTTATCCTGCGGAAGGAACTTACACATAATTCCTTCAAGAATATCCGTCTGGATAGGCTTGGACAAATAATCTGTAAATCCCGCACCTATATAAATATCTCTGGAGCCCGAGACAGCATTGGCTGTCAGAGCGATTATCGGAATATCTGAGTCAATGCATTCATCCTTCTTAATATCTGAAAGAGTCTCTATTCCATCCTTTCCCGGCATTCTGTGATCCAGAAAAACCATGTCGTATTTCTTTTTCCTCATCATCGAAAGGCACTCATCGCCGCTACTTGCCGTATCAATCCTTACCATTGTCTTCTTAAGAAGATTCTTTATAACAGTAAGATTCATCTCGGTATCATCTACAACCAAAATATCAGCATCCGGTGCCGTGAAGCTTTCCTTGTACTCTTTTCTTACGGATATTGACCTCTTAAGTGCCAGGTCGTAGTCTCCAAGGGGTTCTGAGTCAATTATCTTCTGGGCTATATCATAGGAAAAATCAGAGCCTTCTCCATAGACACTCTCAACTTTGAGTTCACTTCCCATCATCTTTAAGAGCTGCCGGGTTATGGGCATTCCAAGCCCGGTTCCCTCAATAGTCCTGTTTCTTTTTTCCTCAATTCTCTCAAAAGCCGAAAAGAGCTTTGGCAGATCTTCCTCTTTGATACCGATTCCGGTATCTTTAACAGAGTAGTGTAAAACAACCTCGTCACCTTCTATTTTACTTATCCCGACAGATAACGTTACACTTCCATTTTCCGTATATTTGACAGCGTTGGTAAGAATGTTGGTAGCTACCTGCTTAAGCCTTATCTCATCACCATACAAAAGATGCGGAATCTGAGGATCCACCTTTACGATTAGCTTAAGTCCCTTATCATCAGCTCTTTTCTTGATCATGTTTACCAGGTCGTTTAAGATAGAAGCCACATCATATTCCACCGGCACAATTTCCATCTTTCCGGCTTCGATTTTGGAGAAATCCAAAATATCGTTCACTATACCAAGAAGCGAATTTCCGGCACTTCTGATAGACTCGGCATATTCCAAAATGGTGTCCTGCGTACTTTCCCTCAGTATCATTTCGTCCATTCCAAGCACGGCATTTATAGGGGTTCTGATCTCGTGGGACATATTTGATAAAAATGCACTTTTAGCCTCATTGGCAGCCTGTGCATCCTCCACCGCCTCCACAAGCTCCCCTGTCACAGCTTTCAAAAAGTGTGATAATCTCTCGGAAAGCGGAATGAAATCATCATGATGATGAGTAACAGTCTGTTTTAGTAATATGTGAGACTTTTCCTCTCCAAGCCCCTCTCTCATTCCTGTTGCAATCAGGGCGCTGTTTAAAACGCCTCCCTGCCCCTTGTATCTGTAGATTTCTCCCATTCCCAGAATCGGAAGAGGCTCTTCATCTCTTCCTTCAGAATAATAATCAACTTCCAGATGATAATCGCTTTGAAGGAAAATAATTCTGTTGCCGCAAATAACAAGTGACAAGGTTTCAGGACTAAAAGCGCTCATTCTGGCTGCAGCATTTTTTGTTCCATTTAAGATATCTTCATACTCACCATAGGAAAACCTTACCTTTTCTCCGGGCAATATGTCACCTTCAAGATATACTTCTCCATTTGCCCCAAAGCCTGAAGGAGTTCTTCCGATGAAGGCACCGTTTCTTTTGACAATAAGCGGAAACTCACAGATATTATGGACAAACATGCTATCTGTTTTAACCCCCAGATACTTCTCATAAATATCTGTTGATTTCATATTATCTATGGTAAATACTGTGGTTCTGCCTTCATTGGTAATATCGCAGGCGCATACGTCCATCTCTTTTCCAACCGGTTCCCAGCCAAAAAGATATTCGCTGTAAACATACAGATCAGTTCCTGAATATACCATCACCGATATTCCGGGACTTACCTCTCCCTGCCCTATTACTACAGTATCGTTATTACTTGCCCCAACAAAATCGTTTATATTAGCAACCGAGTTGGCATTGGCAATAGCTCCGTATATCGGAATATCTTCAAGTCCCTTGGAAAATTCATCTATAAAAAGTGATGCAGAAGCCTTTATCCAGGCAAAAAAGATTTCAACTGCTTTTACATTTGGAATCTTTAATATCTCCTCTCTTAATTCCCCTGCACAGAGTAAAACATCATGCACTAATGCGTCTGAATTTCTGTCAAATTTTTTATAAAAAGGTATGGCCTGCGCCTCTTTAATAAATGTAAAGCTGATAATAATAAAACTCTGCACTCCGTAAAAAGACAGAATCCCCCCGGCAGACATTCCTATAGTCTCAAGATTTCCAAAACTGTCCTTTAGAGTTCTTTGGATTTGAATAATATCACTCTCGGGTATATTGGCAAACATGATTTCTGCCACGACCTGCCTATATTCAATATCCGCAGTCTCTCTTCTGAAATCAGGAAATGTTGTACTAAACTCCTCTAAATCACATACTACCAGCTTTTTTTGAACCATAGGCATATATCCTTTTCTTTTTTGGAACTCATTACCGATAATATTATATCGTATTATCGACGCTCCATAAACAATTTTCCATTTTATCCTACACCGTAGTAAAAAATGTTATAAAATAGTTATAACGGTATTATGATAAAAATTGTGGCGATAATCGAGAGAAAATACAGTACTTTAAACTGGATTATAAATTTTGTACATGGCATAATCAGCATTACTATTGCTCTTTGCTGCATTATTTTTATAAGAAAGACCAATACTGCTGTTATTATCTACAGCGTAGGTCTTATTTATTCCGCGCTGCACTATATTGCAGCCGGATTTAAAAAATCAACTCTCGTATATATATAGTGATTTTTTATAATTAGCGACAAAAATATAAATATCTTTGTCGCAAGTGCACCGGATATAATTTACAAAAACACTGCATTTATATATAATGGAAACGTTACCGGAACTATTTTTTTACTTACCACGCCAGTTTTTAACTTGACAGTGGATTTATATGGAGGGTTACCAAATGCCTAACTGGTTAAAAGATGCCGTTTTTTATGAAATTTATCCCCAAAGTTTCAAAGATACCAATGGGGATGGTATCGGTGATTTTAATGGAATCATCGAAAAGCTTGATTATGTCAAAGAACTGGGGTGTAATGCTCTTTGGATAAATCCCTGCTATGATTCTCCTTTTAAGGATGCCGGATACGACGTAAGGGACTACAAGAAAGTGGCTCCACGCTACGGCACCAATGAAGATTTATACAGACTTTTTGAGATTGCACACAAAAAGGGGATTCATGTTTTGCTTGACCTTGTTCCCGGACACACATCCGAAGAACATGAATGGTTTAAGGAAAGCAAAAAAGCTACCGACAACGAATACACAAACCGCTATGTTTGGACTCATCACTGGATTCAGGGAATTGCAGGGCATCCTTATATCGGAGGCGAAGCCGACAGAAACGGCTGCTATATGCTCAACTTCTTTAAATGCCAGCCTGCTCTTAACTACGGTTTTCTTAACAGAACCGAAGATTGGCAGCTTGCGCCCGATCATCCTGACTGCATTGCTACAAGAGAAGCTATGAAAGACGTTATGCGCTTCTGGCTTGATCACGGCTGTGATGGTTTCAGGGTTGATATGGCTGATTCTCTCGTAAAAGAGGATGATGAAAATAAATCCGCTACCGGAAAGATTTGGAAAAATATCAGAGAAATGCTGGATACAGAGTATCCTGAGGCTGCAATCATCTCTGAATGGTCCAACCCGAAGCAAGCCCTAAAATACGGTTTCCATGCTGATTTCTATCTTGATCATCACGGAAACGGTTATAACACACTTCTGCGCGATTATGAAACAGAAGGCGGTGACAAGAGCTTTCTCAAAAAGGATGGAAAAGGCGATATTATGCGCTTTTTACAGGACTATCTTCCAAAATATGACAACACAAAAAATGATGGTTACATAAGCTTTATTACCTGCAATCATGATACACCTCGCCCACGCAGAACCCTTGATATGGATGAGCTTAAAGTTGCATATGCCATGTTCCTTACGCTTCCCGGTGTTCCATTTATCTACTACGGTGATGAAATCGGAATGAGATATCTTGACGTTCCTACCAAGGAAGGGGGATACACAAGGACCGGATCCAGAACTCCCATGCAATGGGATAACAGTAAAAATCACGGTTTTTCAAATGCAGACACTTCAAGGCTTTACTTACCGGTTGATAACGCAGATGATGCTCCTACGGTCGCTGATCAGCTTAATGACAAAAATTCTCTCTTAAATACGGTAAAAGAGCTTACTTCTCTTCGCCACAAATATGAAGACCTTCAGGCTGACGGTGATTTTGAAGTAGTATACGCAGAGCCCGAGTCATTTCCATTTGTGTATAAGCGGGGAAAATTACTGGTTGCAATAAATCCTTCCGATAAAAAAGCCTATGTAAAGCTCCCGTCTAAAGGCGAGTGTATCTACTCAATTGGAGAAGTATCGCTTTCTGATTATGAACTTAAGATGGCTCCGCAGTCGTTTGCAGTAATCGGTTAATCTTCATCTATCTGATTCGACACCTACGTTGGAGATTAGGAAGAGTATTTTAGCGTAAGCATTTTTCCTGCGCTAGAATACTCTCCCTTTGTATGTGCGTAAGTGAATCGGCTGCGTCCGCCACCCTTGACTGAACCTGATGGAAACGCAGGTCTATCCTTGCTCCAACTAATCGTATTGAACATTGTACGATAATATGTTATATTTTACTAAATTTAATTGTTAACATTTAATCATTCAAACAATTAGTTATAGGGAGATTTCTTATGGAGTACAGGCAAAATAAAAAGGGCGAACCAATTTCAATTTTAGGTTACGGCTGCATGCGTTTTACGAGCGGTCCCGGTGGAATAGACATAGCCAAGGCTGAAAAAGAGATAATGACAGCCTACAATGCCGGTGTCAATTATTATGATACCGCTTATATTTACCCCGGAAGCGAAGCAGCGCTTGGAGAAATACTTGAACGTAACCATATAAGAGAAAAAGTAAATATTGCTACAAAGCTTCCACAATATCTTGTTGGAAGCAGAAATGCCATTGATAAATACTTTAGTGAAGAACTAAAAAGACTCCGCACAGACTATGTTGACTACTATCTCATGCACCACATGACTGCCAGCAATCAGTGGGACAAACTGGTCGGGCTTGGTATAAAAGAGTGGATTGAGGAAAAGAAAAGTAGCGGTCAGATAAGAAACATCGGTTTCTCATACCATGGAAACACAGAAGATTTCATAGAAATACTCGATGCTTACGATTGGGATTTTTGTCAAATTCAGTACAACTACATGGATGAACACTCACAGGCAGGATTAAAGGGGCTAAAACATGCCGCTGAAAAGAACATTCCGGTAGTAATCATGGAACCTCTTCGTGGAGGAAAGCTTGTAAATCTCCTTCCCCCAAAGGCAAAAGTTCTTATTGCTTCAAGCCCGCGCGGATATACTCCGGCAGAATACGGGCTTCGCTGGCTTTGGAATCAGCCTGAGGTTACGTGTGTTTTATCAGGAATGAATTCAATCCAAATGGTTCAGGAGAACTGCCGAATTGCTTCAGATGCAAAAGCAGGATCTTTCTCCAAAGATGACTTTGAAATAATCGAAAAGGTCAAAGCTATCATCTCTGAATCAGAGCTTGTTGGCTGCACAGGTTGCAGGTACTGCATGCCATGTCCCAAAGGTGTTGATATTCCGGCATTATTCAGGGTTTATAATATGACTGCTTTAGAGAGTAAATCCGCTGCAAGATTTGAATACGCTCAGACTGTCGGGCTTAAAAAGGAGCCGGCTTTTGCGACTCAGTGCATCGGTTGTGGTAAGTGTGAGCAGCACTGCCCTCAGAGCATTCCTATCCGGGAAAAAATAAAGGAAGCAGACAAAGTACTTCGTCCACTTCCTTATAAGGTCGGTATAAACGTTGTAAGAGCATTTATGCTAAGGAAATAATATTATGCATCCTTAGAATGTCTCTCTCCAATCTGGAAATCATCACAATGTTCAAACATATACTGAACTGTCATTGGATCAGAACCTGTAAGCTTCTTGAAATCATCTGTAAATGTGTCCATCTTGCCTTCACGGATAGCCTGAGCAAATGTTACCATTCCATCAGATGAGAAAGGAGCTTCTGATCCTTTTTTAAATATTCCGTCTGTTGTTCTTGGAACACCCATGGCATCAAATACCTGATAGTTTTCTTCATCCGTAAGCTCTTTGTATGTTATGTGGTTGCCTGTAGCCTTATTACCTATTTCAATGAACTGGGTAATTGTCATAAGTTCTGCTCCATTTATATCAAGAGTTGCATGATCATATTCAGCACCCCTGAAAAGTGCATATGCAACGGCTTTAGCACAGTCCTTACGTGAGATGTATGCCATTTTTCCGTCTCCCTGACTGTTCTTTAATACTCCGTCACCTTTAACATATGTGAAATAATTTGTGATCATAGCCTCAGCATACTGAGAGTTACGAAGGAAAATGTAATCAAGTCCAACATCTTTTACATAATTTTCAGTGTAAATGTGATCTTTTTTCTCAACACTTGGATTGGTTTCATCTCCGGCATTTACAAGTGATGTATACACAATCTGCTTAACACCGGCTGCCTTGGCAGCATCAACTACATTCTTATGTGCATTCTGTCTCTTTGCACCTACAAAAGGCATTGATATAAGAGCAAGTCTCTCTGCTCCTTTAAATGCCTCCTCAAGACCTTCATAATTATTGAAATTAGCTGTTCTTGTTTCAACACCCTGTGCTTTAAAAGGTTCAAGTGAAGCTTCACTATATCCTACGAAAATAAGATCTTCCTTATTTGCAAGAGTCAGAAGTACTCTTGCTGCTTCTGAACCAAGATTTCCGTCAACGCCTGTCAATAATAATTTACCCATCTTAACCTCCTATGAAATTATCAATGATTTATGGTCAATATAATGATAGTTAAATTTTTATCAGTCGTCCAATTCAAAAAAGCAATGCATCATAACGTAATCAAATCATGTTCAGAAAAGCCTTAAGTGTCGGACTTTTGCTTTCCTTATTATATCCCGCTGCCACGCTGTACTTATGACTGCTATTTTCAATTGGAATAAGTCTTATACTATCGCCATAATCAGCAACACTTTGGCCTTCAGGTGCAAATCCTATGTATCCTTCAGTAATTATCAGGAACATCTCTGTATCTATATCTTCAACACTCTTTTCTATTAAAGGTTCAAATCCATCCTCCTCCGCCCTTGAAACCATCATGTCATAAAGATTTCCTATAACATTGCGGCTAAGCATAACCAGCGGATACTGATATAATTCTTTTGCCGTTATACTGCTTCTGTCAAAAAGAGGATGGCCTAAGCCTACCATGGCCATGTAATTCCCTTGCTTTAGTACTTTAAACTTTACCTTTTTATCATCAACAAATTCTGTTGAAAAAGAAACAACAATATCACACAACCCTCTCTCTAAATAGTCAGCAGCATCCTTTAATCGTATTTTATTAAGCAATAGCTCAACATCCGGGAATTTGACTTTGAATCTGGGAATAAGCGGCAAAAGCGCCTGTATGTCCGCCGTAGATGAATAAGCAATCTTAAGCGGCGGCATCGTATTGTCCTTAATCCGTGCCATGTTTAAAAGAGTCTTTTCATAATGCTCGTAAAGACTCTTACTCTCTTGATAAAATGCTGTTCCGGCATCCGTCGGATCGATAGGAGTCACATTTCTGTTAAAAAACTGCAATCCGAACTGTTTTTCAAGAGAGCTTATAAACTGACTAAGCGCTGCCTGAGAAATAAAGTTTCTTTTTGCCGTCTCGGTAAAGTTTCTGCATTCATACAGGTCTATATAGTATTTTAGCTTTTCTATATGCACTTTAAGCAATCCCTTTCTAATTCGCCTCATTTCCTTTCATGCTTATTCAAAAACAGGAAATGAGGCTCTTATTTTTCAATTGACACGTATGATTACCGGATCTCCGGGAAGGCTTACATAGCCGTGCATGACTTCTATCGTACTCCCATCAATCAGGTTTTTATATCGTCCATCAGCCACGTTTATAGGAATTATCCCCGGCTCTCCCTTGAAGGAAAACATGCCAATCATCTTCTTACCATTGCGGCTGTGAATAGCCTTTATTACATTTTCATCATAGGTCTTTGTCCTATATGTACTGTCTGCAAAAAGAGAATCCTGTTTAATCTCATATAACTTCTTCATAAGGTGTGTCAGATCAATCTTTTCTGCAGATTCCCATTCCACGGAGTCTTTGTTAAAAAGATCGGGAAGATGTGATATTCCATACTCCTGTCCGGCATAAATAAGTGTCATTCCCTTCTGAAAATACAAAAAGGCAGTGGCATTCCTTAATACTTTTTCATTTGGGAAAAGAAATCTTGCTCTGGGCTGGTCATGATTTTCTAAAAAGCGCAGCTTTATGTAATTATCGGGATATATATACTCCTGTCTGTTGATGGCATCTGAATAATCATGAAGTGTTCTTGTCCCTGATGCATATCCTGTAAGCTGACCATATATATCGTAGTCATACAAAATATCAAAAGCATCATACATTTCGCAATCGGAATGAGCCACCAATCCAAGCTCTCTCATATTCATTATAAATTGAGGATCTATGGATTCGCTCAGCCATATAGCTCCCGGATGAACCTTTTCAACCTCAGTTCTGGCTTTTTTCCAAAAATCTATCGGAACCAGCGGCGCCACATCACATCTGAAGCCGTCAACTATTTCTGCCCACATTTTAAGTGTCTCTATCTGGTAATCCCATAACCCTTTATTGGAATAATCAAGATCAATAATGTCAGACCAGTCTCCAACCCTGTTTCCAAAAGAGCCGTCACTTTTATGGAAAAACCACTCAGGGTGTTCCATAGAAAGGACGGAATCAGGAGAGGTATGATTGTAGACTACGTCTATCATGCACTTCATGCCTGCAGCATGTATTGCAGCTACTGTTTCCTTAAAGTCATCCATGGTCCCGTATTCAGGATTTACTGCCCTATAATCACTGATGGCATAAGGCGAGCCAAGTTTCCCTTTTCTGGCTTTCTTTCCTATAGGATGAATTGGAGCAAACCAAATAATATCAACCCCAAGGTCTTTTATTCTATTTAGGCTTGGGATAACAGCTCTAAATGTGCCTTCCTCACTGAAATTCCTGACATAAATCTGATACATCACCTGGTTTCTATGAGATTTAGATGTGTTTTTTGCCATAAGCCTGCTCCTTTTCATGATTATCAGCGGTGTACGACGCTATTTTTGTTAAGCGAAGGTTACATTTGCGACTATCGTATTCGTATGAAACAGCCAAAAACAATTCCAATGTTTTGCATTGCTGTATGCAAAAAATATGTGACATTAGTTTAAGTACAACACCATCATATCACACTCTGAGGCGGAGTATATGCATTTGGGGACAAAATGATAAAAATGCATGCACTTTTGACGAGCTGTATTCTTCTCTTAATAAAACAAAACGGAAAGCAAAAGATGGTTTTTCCTTGGCGCAATTGTAACATTATATCTTCCACAGTTTCCACCAAAGAAAAAAAGAAAAACTCTTCTGAAATAATTTCGGGTAATCAAAGTTGTTGATGGTTAACTGTTTTGATGGTCTTAATTGATGGTCGTGATTGATGGGTGGATATTTCGCTCATATTTGCACGTTATTTCAGTGCTTTATAGAACAAAAAATGCGCCCGTCATGCGGGCGCATTGCATTCATTAGTCGTAAATCTCCTTACATGTTCAGTAATGTTTTTGCTGCATAATACTCCTCAACAGTAACACGGCATGCCTTACATGCTCGATCTACAGAGGTATCAAATTCTTTAATAATTCCTTCGACATCCTTAATAAGTCTTTCAGCATCTGTCTCTTCACGGATGGCATTCATCATTTCAACTTCATTGTATTCAGTTAACAACATTTCAATCACCTCCGATCTAAATTTTTCGAGAACATCCTTCAGAATATTCCTGCTGATACATTCTTTGACCGCAGCATCAATAGCAGCATCCATATCCATCGTCTGTAGCTTTTCACGTACTATTTCGACCAAGGCCGCATATTCCTTTAGAGCTTGGCATGCGTCAAGGAGTCCCTTGTTATGCCCGTGGTTAATATTGTACATCTTAGCTTCAAACTCTACACAAGCCTTTTCTTTGTCTTTATACGTTCCGTCAAAAGCATCTGATAGTCTTAACGTCTGAACATCAGGCTCATCTTTGGTGCCATTGTAAAACACGATAAAGACAGGAACCGGTATCTTTTTAAGTTTTGAAGAATACCAGTTGATTTTGTTGACTTTAACATACCTATGGTATGCCAATCCAGTGTAGACAAGACCTCTTAATGGCATATTTGGATTATACGAGGATTGCTGTTCATACATATTGAGACAATCTTGGAATATGAAAGATACATCATTCTGCATTCCCATATAAATTACATCATCAATAGTATTGAACATTAAATCGTCAACATTTATATAATCAGTCCCATTTATAGCATTATACAAATCCAACGCGTTTTGTTTTCTTTCCTCACTTCCAAACAAAAATTTAAAAAGTCTGTCTTTGTACTGTGCTTGTGTTGATGGAGCTCTCTTTTCACACTCTGTCATTTGTCCCTTATTTTCCATAAGTTATCTTCCTTTCGTAATTATTTATATAGAAACAGAAGATAACCCATGCAGGGCATCTTCTGATAAAACGGTAATCAGTGTACCCTCAATGGACTTGTAATAGGAGAACTAAACTAATTGTTCTCCGTTTCTCTTCCTTGTTATACCTTAAATATGGCAAAATAGATAAGGAATAACAAAATATTTCATTTTTCTTTCCGTCACTATAACTTTTTAACTGTCATTACTTTTACTTACATTATAGCAAATCTGTCAGAATCTTCAATTTGCATTCTGTACAGAAATTGCATGTGATTGTATTGCTTATTCCGGCCTCTTTCAGCCTTTCTTAATGTGCATAAAAGCCTCGGAACGTGGATTCCAAGGCTCATATTGACATGTTATATTGAAGTTGTATTGGTTACATTTTTATAAAGATATTATAAATGCAACAGGCAAAATATCAAGTCTTTTTCTATCACTGCTTTTTTCTGTATATCACGATTCCTGCCACGGCTACAAGAACTACTATACATCCTATAATAATAGGAACTGTATAGCTTGGAGTAGTAATTTCTGCTTCAGCAGCCTCTTCCACTACAGGCTCTTCTACTTCAGCCGGGATTTCTTCAGCCATTTCTGCGACCTCTTCAATAACCTCTTCTGAGGAAGCCACGGTTGCAGCTTCCTCCGCCTCTAAAATGTTCAATTCTGTAAGGTCATCTGTTGATAAGATGTATGATGTGATCTCGCCTTCATATGGAATAGTTATATATCCATCTTCTACGATCCAGGAATAGCCTTTCACATAATTGCCATTCTCATCCTGAGTAAACAATTTAACAACTTCGTCATTGTCATATGGAACTTTAACCTTGAGCTTTATGGTATTACCCTCAGGGAGAGTAGTATCCATCAGGGATAGTTTGTAAGCATTATTTACACTTTCTGCTTCATATGCATCTAATTTTGCTGTAAGGTCAAGAGTGTAGCTGTCTTCAGATTCCCATGTTTCTACTACCCAACTAAACAACGTATCACCATCATTATTTACATAATTAACAACTCCGGTTTCTTTATTTATACGGGTAGTATTAAGCTCAGTTCCAGTAAGGGTGTTTTCAATAGAATCTGAGTTAATGTTAAGATACATGCTATTCGATACGCCATCTTTTGAGAAGTAAACAAAGTTTTCTCTAGCCTCTTCTGTTATGGTATCAAAGTCGTGTGAATAGATTTTCACTGATACTGTCTGTTGAGTGCCTGATTCTTCTTGTGCAGTTTCTATTTGATCAGTATTTGTGGGTGTCGATTGAGAAGAATTGGCCTCTGAATTCTGACTTGTTGTCGTTTCTGAATAAGATGTGCTAGTATCCCAGCTGTCTGGAAACTGTTCTGCAAGTTGTTGGGCAGCCTCTTGATCATCCATACCTGAATCAAATAGTTCCTGCAATGCATCGGCTTGTTCGTGAGGGAGTCCCATACCCGGTTCCGTACTATAGTAATCTTCGCTGCTCATCTGCACAAATGTAACGCTAAAAATGCTAATAACGGCCATAGTACATATAAGCGTTAGTAATGGTTTTTTATGTGATCTCATTAAAATTCCTCCAATAAATTTCAATAATTATCTGTTTCTAAGATATAATTTAGGGAACATTTTAGCAATAATCACTTGCTAATGTTCCCTAAACTTATAATTCCTTACTTTTACTATCACTGTTTGTTTCTGTATATCACGATTCCGACCGCGGCTGTAAGAACTACTATACATCCTATAATAATAGGAACTGTATAGTTTGGAGTAGTAATTTCTGCCCTAGCAGCCTCTTCCACTACAGGCTCTTCTACTTCAGCCGGGATTTCTTCAGCCATTTCTGCGACCTCTTCAATAACCTCTTCTGAGGAAGCCACGGTTGCAGCTTCCTCCGCCTCTACAATGTTCAATTCTGTAAGGTCATCTGTTGATAAGATGTATGATGTGATCTCGCCTTCGTAAGGGATTACTATGTAGGCATTCTCCACTATCCAAGATTTCCCTTTGACATAATTCCCGTTTTCATCCAGCGTGAATGACTTAACCACCTGGTCATTATCGTAGGGAACCTTTACTTTGAGTTTTATGCTGTTACCCTCAGGCAAAGTTGCGTCCATCAATGACAGTTTATAAGTATTGTTTACGCCTTCTGCTTCATATACATCTAATTTAGCTGTAAGGTCAAGAGTGTAGCTGTCTTCAGATTCCCATGTTTCTACTACCCAACTAAATAGTGTATTGCCTTCAACATCCACATAATTGACAACTCCGGTCTCTTTATTAATGCGCGTTGCATTAAGCTCTGTTCCAGTAAGGGTGTTTTCAATGGAGTCAGAGTTAATGTTAAGGTACATACTGTCAGCTACGCCATCTTTTGAAAAGTAGACAAAGTTTTCTCTGGCCTCTTCTGTTATGGTTTCAAAGTCGTGTGAATAGGTATTGACAGAGGTAGACTGTTGTGTAATAGCTTCTGATTGAACAGTTGTAATCTCTTCTGCTTGTGATTCGGTTGGTTGAGTAGGAGCCACTTCTGTAGTATTTGAAGCTGATACTTCATTGTTTTTTGTTTCCCATGTTTCAATCTTTCCTTCATCAACCATTTCAGAATAAGCGTCCTGAAAGCTCATTCCGGAGTCTATCATATCCTGTAGTTCTATAGCGATATCATGTTCGAGTCCCATCCCAGGTTCTGTACTAAAGTAATCTTCGCTACTCATCTGCGCAAATGTCACGCTTAAAATACTAATAGCAGCTATAGTACATATAAGTGTTAATAATGATTTTCTATGTGATCTCATTAAAATTCCTCCAATTAATTCCAATATTTGTCTGTTTCTAAGTATATTATCTATTAGGTATTTGCGAAACTCATTAGAAGTTAAGGTGTAACCTTAACAAAAGCATTTTGGAACGCTTTTTTGAGGGCAAAGACGTGAATTGGGCTGATAAAGCTTATCTTAGGCGCACTTGAATAAGGCTGATGCCTTATT
>NZ_JAGBLU010000009.1 GCF_017635265.1 Butyrivibrio sp. | reverse complement strand
TGGTCTCCGTTACTTGCAAGATTGTCGCTAATCTGATGTATGAAGGTGGTTTTACCCAGGCTGCTTACAGCTCCTAATACATAGAGGCCTGGGTATATGTTCTGCTGTTCTTTATCTAGTTTTGAAAATCCCGTTGTTCTCTTTGCGCTGTTGCTGAAGTTGATAATGTCATTTTGATAATCATTTGCTAAATAATTGGCAGCTGGTTTACGACTTTCAAATGCTATGTTTATTTCTGGAACTGCATAAAAGGTATTTGTAGCAGAAGGAGTTGTATCATGATTATTTGAATTTGTATTGCTTTTATTCGTTTTGTTGGAGGTGTTATTCATAATATCATTTCCTTTTTGTAGGTCTTTTTATCTTTTTTTCCATACTCTCCGCTTAGCGGAGAGTATGGAAGGTTATCTACAGGCAATATTCATATTGTTGCAAGTTGGGTTTTCCGCCTTAAGGGCGGGAAACCCACCGCTCAGGTCCAATATATTAATGATTTAATATATTAGAATACTATAAGCTGCAGAATCCTCTCGTAAATGAGCAGGTCCCTAAAATGACTGTGACAGCTTGTCAGCAAATTATGACAGTTAAGTATCTTTTTGTGCCACCTCAGTGCCATTTTATGACAGCTTAGCTTTTGTCATTAAATCTTCTAAATTCAAATATTCTGTCAAGCGTCTTGAGGGTAGGATATTCGTCAGAAGAGGGGATAATTGCCTTTCCTTTGGAAGCAAGATTTGTATATTTCTCTAAGTACTTCCATGCATTTGTGAAAGAACGCTTGAGAATTCTGTTCTTATGTGAGGTGCTTGAAGCCTTTTCCAAGCTCAATAACAAGCATGGACAGTTACAAAGTATCGTAGATGCTTTGCAGTGTGGCGTACCATGACGGCCAGTGCTTTCAACTAAAGCTACAACATAGGATACAATCTCAATAGCTCTTTTATCCCTTTGCGATGCAAGTCTATTGTCCTGAAAGGAAATAACTTTTGGAAGGCACATTTTGGAACCATAGCTTCTCTGACGCAGAATCTGCTTCGCATGCAACTTCCATATGAGCATCGAAATATATGGAGACCTAATCTGTATGGTGTTATTGGACCATTTGATACTATCAATATTAATAAGCCAGTAGGCATCAAAGTAATCTTTGTTAACACCTGGTTCTTTGATAACGCCCACGATATCACGAAACTTTTTCAACAGTTCAAGGATTCTTTCAATCTGTTCCTGATTTGTGTTCTTGGAATATCCCATATAATGAATCAAATCTGGCAGATGAATGTCGAGACAGAAGTTGTCCACAGCTCTTTTAGCGTCCTCTGCATCTAATGTACATATTTGTTCATTCAGATTGACGTAGAATATACCAAAAATGTCTGACAAAAGACTTGTTTCGATATCGCTAATATGGATATTTTCTGAAGTCCTTATATCAACAAATATGGTTTCATTCTGTGCGACCCGCATAAACAAATCATCAGGAATACCGACTTTTTTGAAACTTTCAGCTTTGGCTCTATCTAAGAGTGCCAAGTATGCTTCCCCCATTTCAGTGTTGATGCAAAACTTAAGAGCTGAACGCATGCTACGTTCCGTAATTACGGGGTAAGCATCTGGCATGATTGTTTTACATGGCGTGTGAGTAATTGTGCTTAATACAGTCTTTTCGTTAACTGAGATATTATTGAGCACATCTGTTGTCTCCTTAATTTCATCACCAGGGACTGTTTCAGACTCTTTATTTCTGCCATCAATTGGTGCAAAAGATGGAATCCGCATACCGCAAATGATTGTAGAATGGTCTTCACTCATAAGGTTGTCTCTCCCTTCTATTAGCGCTCAGAAAATACGCTCGTCATTAAGCATGTCGGTACACTTGTCAAAAGGAGTCCTGACATTATTAGGATAGTCATCGAAGGGGGTTCTGACTTTGATAGGGATTAACACTCCATGTTCTGAAATGGAGAAAATGATTCTGTCCGGGGTAATGTTGTTATACCAGCCATTGATACCTGCTGCAGAGTATATACGTCCCACCTTAATGCTATCCAATTCGCGACAAATGCTGTGAACAGCCTCACGATACTCATTTTCTGCATTTGATTTAAGATCATAGTAAGTATCACTGTTGCTCATTTGATAATCTGACCAAATAATATAATCGTAATCAAAATTCTTATTGTTGTAATCATCGTGAAAGATGCCTACCGGGATGATATTTCCATCGAGAATAATAATCACATGAACATAGCCGTCATCGCATTTCATCAGACTATCGATGAGTGAGATAATGCGTTCTCTTTCTGAAATTAAAAGCTCATATATTTTGTTTTTTTTCATGGAATCAACCTCCTTGACGTTAAGAAATATTGCGTTTGGACCAATAAAAAAACCACCTAAACGTATGCTACATCACAGAGTTCAGAATGGTTGCAAATTTGACGTCATCTTTTTATTAGTTGACGAAAAGTTTGATTGGTTCTGAAATCTGTGACAGACGTTAAAGTGGTAAGCCCATGGATTTATTCAAGGGAAGTTTCTGACTTAATGTAGAAATATGAGGCTGCATTAAGCTGTTTCCGCACTTGGTCGCTGTCAAATACCCATTGCTGTTCATGTTACTGATAGCATGAACTCTACCTGCCCGATTTATCATATTGCAGGGAGTGGTTTTACGTCGCCTTTTGACGATAGATTTGTAGGGGAAGCATATTCCATAAGCTTAATCCCTACGTGTGAATTACCTCCTTTTGTAATGAATTCAGTGTACACTATATCGATTTAATAATCTATTCGCAGAAACAACAAAGAATAAACATATATTATATTAATACGCAAAAAAAGCCCATTTTTGGGCATTTTTACCAAAATGGGTTCTTGGAGGGATGCTTCTAGAAGATTAGCGAGTGAATGTTTTGTGAATTTAACTGTTATTTCTTGAGATATTTGTTTGCTTCATTTATTACACACTCAATAACATCAGCATGTCTGTAAAGCGGGTCCGTTTCCATGAAGAAACGATTAAACAGATAAATATAGTTTTCGGGATGCTCATATAATAGACATATTGTAATGAACAGGAAAAGCTCTCGGTCCATGTACTTATCTGTTGTGCATTTACTGATGAAGGGAATAAATCTGTTGAAGTCTTTGTTGAATAAAACGAGAGATTTCTTCAAACTATCTACTGTAGCGATGTCTATAGGTCCTGGATTTGGTATATAATTTACACCGAATTTCTTCTCAAGAGCTTCAAGTTGCATACGGATGTCATCTGACATTTTTTCTGCAGGCGGAAAAGAAGGTGCGTCCAACTCGGTCTCTTTACCTTCTTTTAGTATGGGTTCATGCTCATCTTCTCTAGACGAGAGGAGAGTGTCTATATCGTCAATCGTATCATCAGTGCTTGTATCATTATAGATATCACTTTCGTTGCTTTCTCCTGGATCAATAGTTCTTTCAAAAGTCTGTTCATTTTTTGGGGGAGAGGATTGTGGCTTCCTCAATTCAGATAATGAGTCAAGAACTTCACTCATATCAGTTTTGGTTTCAAATTCTGGTTCATAATAATCATAGTCGTAAAAACTCATAAACTATTTACCTCCTTATAGTTCTTGCTGATAATCTCTAACGGTTCCTTTGCAATCTTCGTCTTTATTTCAGCTATTTGCCTGTTTCGCTCTAGCGTTGCCTGGCTCAACAGAAACTCCATCCAGGAACTTCCGCCAGAGAAGTTGTCGTTGGGACCGTATCCCCTTTTGGTATTTGCATCACTCATAGTTCCTCCTTTCATAGCGATAGCTCTTTATGTTTGCTTGAAGAATAGTCGATCTCTAGCACCTCCTTCGCTCTATGGTATCTTGTGTGGGTGAGCTCTTTCTGATATTCCTTCTCATCACCGCCTACAAGGAGGGTGGGGATAATATGTTTAGGAGCAATATCATTGGAAGGCACTTTTAATGCTATCTGTGTAGGCTTGGCAACAGATTTTTCCTCAGAATCTTTATTCTTATATTTTCTGTAGAGTTCCTGTGCCTCATCATACTTTTCCTTGTCAAAGCAGTCACCTTGACCATAGTCGATACCATGTTCACGACAGAAGGCGTAAAACTCACTTCTGGCTGTGACTTCAGTGTCATGGTACTTCTCAACAGACGGATCACTAGTTGCAGCAACTTTAGAGTGAGTTTTAATCTGAGATTTGATATCAATGATAGCAAATCCCTTCTGTCTATAGTTGCGCATCCCAGGCAGTTGGCCTTTTGAACCAATGGACTTGATGTTGCCATCCTTATCCAAGGATTCTGATGAGATGTTCTCAAGAGTATGGAGATAGTATGTCTGAAATACTTTACCGTTTTTCTTCTTTTTATGCTCTACGGAAAGACCAAACTTCTGTAGATTATCATAAAAGTCATCTAGAGAAATTGACGCTTGTATGCATTTGTTGATTCTGTCCTTAATGTCATCCTGGTAGGAGTAGAATTTCCCCTCAGAATCTTTCTCGTTTTCAGTTATGAGCTTACCTTTCAGGTAACGTCTCTTAGGCATATTACGTCCTGCATCTATTTTGATTTTATATTTAGAAGAAACAAAATCATCGAAGGTCTTCGACAGATATCTGAAACCTGTCTTGTTCGATTCCACACCCTTGTATTCGTAAATGTCTGCATCCGAAAGTGCTACGTGCGCGTGAAGGATTTTTTTCTTCTTTCCTGTAGAGTCATCAGTGAATCCGACGCCATCTTGTTGAACGCATATGAGGCACTTTCTGTTAGGATAAAATGTACGAACAAAGTCTTTAACCATATCACCAAATTTCTGTGCGTTTGTCGGGCTGTAGGGAATCTCTAAGTCGCTTGGGGATATAATCATGTGGACTGCCTCTACCTGATGCCGGTTCTTATCTACGTGGGTATATTCTTTTTTTAATTGACGGATAAGATTTTTCTTGTTGCCATACATGCCTATAGTAGTGGTATAAATATTTCGTTGCTTTGCCCCGTTATGACCTGTATCTGACAAGAGATATGATAATAATGCAGCCGAATTCTTTGACCTGCTGATTAACGTTACCATGGTAAACAGCCTCCAATTGATTCACCTATTTTCTTGAAAGCTTCCAAAAGCTCACTGAACTTTTCCCATTCCTTGTCAGATACAAATGTAGTGTCTTTAGAATCTATTTTTTCAAGCTCCTTTTCTAGTTCTGAAAGCTGTTCTTCATGCTTGATGCGTGAATAAGAATCGTCATACTTTATAAGCTTATGTAAGGATTCTATTCTATCTATAAGGTCCTTTCGTTCAGAGTTATACTTTTTCCTTCTGACATTTACGTTATTGCCGATTCGGGCAAGAGAGGAATCTATTTTTGCGAGTTCATTTGCGGTATCGAAGAGCAGCTTCTTGGTATTAGCAGGAAGATCCTTTTCCTCCCTAATTGTAAGCGCAGATGTTTTTCCTAATGCAGAGTGTATAAGATGCCTCAGCACATCAGATTGATTGGAGCCGCCCCCTGTTATTGCTACGATTTGTCTTATCTGCTCAGATGTTTCAGCATCTAAGCGAATCGTCGTCGATATCTTTTCGCACTGCTGTTTCATTTAATTTTTTCCTCCATTCGTAAAAGTGATATATATGGCGGCTTCAATCAGGCAAGTAGTGTGCTTGTATTCATTTTTTGTTACCAAATAATGATTTCAACCACCTACTTGCGGGAGCTGGGCGCTCCTGCGACCTGGCCTTGTTGCCCACCACATACCTATCAGTACGTACGCATTTCATCATCCTGACACTCGGCATTAACTGATGCCGGATTATCAATTGACGAAGCTGCTTTTTGGCGGGCAAGACGCTCCGAACGAGCGTCATTTTTGCGTTGGCGTTGGAGCTTTCTTGCGCTGATTTCCTGGTCATACTTGTCGTATATCTCACTGAAATCTGCGCCGAGTCTTCGCCCAAGATAAGCACAGTCATCCTTGCTCAGGTTATGAACACAGATGGCGCTTATAAGAGTGCTACTTTCGCTCAGTGCTGTTGTTAAGGCAGCTACTTTATCCTTATTCATTTCTCGTTGCAGATTTTCAATTTGTCTTTGTAGTTCTCGCTTATTCTGTTTAGTCATTTTTATCTTCCTCCTTAAGATACCTACCACAAATGGGGCAGTAGTAGATTCTTTTAAGCCTTCTGATTGTATCTGCGCCAATGTTATGACTGGTCATGCACAGGTCCAGACATGATACTTTATATCCTTTATCAGACATCTTATGTCTGATGTAAATCCCCATGTAGGAGCGTCCCAAGTCCCCCATATTCAGCTCGAAATCCACTATTGGATTTTTCAATGAAATAGCGTTCAGGTCGCTGCAATATTCACACATGTATCCCTCCTTTTTTGCACAAAAAAAGACCCTTATCTTAATTGCTTAAGATAAGAGCCGATCAATGGTTAACCCAGCAAATATATAGTCTTATACAGCAAATTTTCTGCTCGTAAAACTTCTATACACTGTGCTCTTTTACTAAAATATTATAACATTTTTTGTGCAATTTATCAATAGCTTCATGTTTGATCTAACAATTATTAAATTTAAATTTCAGGTTTTTGGGGGCTTCTAGAACAGTAGTATACCATTCCCAGCAGCTTCGCAGGTCTGCCCGAGCTCCCAGACCAATACACCGCTGCCTTCCACCAAGGAAGGCTTAAGGCGCGGCATACAAGGAATTATATTAGTCCCCATCTCAAACGGGTTCCCCAGAGGAACCCCTTCTTTTTTCGTGCCCATTTTCCAAAGTGTTTTCCATCCCTTTCTGTATAAATGCGCATTCTAAGCCCACCGCCTATCGGTTTGCGAGAGTGCATCGTAGCCCTTCTGGTCCCCTCTGCAAGGGCTGCCCTACGGCGTATCGCTTCTCTTGTCCCTTGCATCTGGTCCCATCTGGGCTCCTGTTGATGCACGCAAACCCGATAGATAGGCGATGGACTCAGAAGGCACATTTAAAAACACTGAAAGGAAAGGAAAATCACATGGAAAATCTGGCACGAATAAAGGGACGCTCCCCTCCAGAAAAGCTCAGGATCTAGAAAGCACATTTAAGGAGCCAAGGCTCAAAACAAAAACCAAAAATCACATTTCAATCCTAGGAGGAAAAAGACATGAACATGACAACAGATATGCTTAAGAGAGAACTTGAAAACAGAGGCTATATCGTAGCAGAGCAGACATGCATTAAGAACGGAGTTGAGGTTTTGGGGCTTTCCGTTAAGGCAGACAAAGAAGACAAGGTTGTTCCGACCATCTACCCCGAGGACATCATAAAGGGAGCTTATGAGAAGGATTTGACAGTTTCAGAGGTTGTGGACAGTTTAATCCCCATGTTTGAGCAGAGGCTTGATTTTGACCTTGACCGCTTTACAGACCCTGACTACATCACATCCCATGTCCATATCGGAGTGCAGAAAGAGGGCACGGAAGAGCTTGTTAAGAGGCAGAGTCCATTTGAGGGGATAGAGGAATACCTCTATATTACAGACGAGATGAACAAGCAGGGCTTTACTGTTAAGCTTAAGCCCCACCTGCTTGAGATTGCAGGACTTACACAGAGCGAACTTTTCAAGGTGGCAGAGGAAAACAACCACAAGGAGTTCACAGCAAAGCCCCTTATGGATATTATCGGCGGAATTATGGGAGAAGAGATTTCAGAGGACTGCGGAGTTGCTCCAATGTATGTTATTTCCAACAAGGGCAACATGAAAGGAGCAAGCGCAATGCTTGATAAGAAAGGAATAGGAGAACTTGCCGACAGAATAGGTGTTCATGAATTTGTACTTCTTCCAAGCAGCATCCATGAATGCATTTTAGTCCCAAAGATGGACAATACAGAAATGGAAATGTTTGAAAACATGGTAAAAGAAATAAACGCAACCACAGTAGATCCCCTTGAAAAGCTTGTTGATAGAGCTTATCTGCTGACAGCCTGACATATAGATATTTTAAAGTGGAAAGAGCCAAAAGGCTCTTTCCACGGAAAGGAGAACAAAGGACATGACAAACGAACAGATAATATGGGCACACAGAGTGAAACTGCGAGATGATGGCATACTTGTAAACACGGGTCGCATGGTTCCTATTGTGAACGATGATGGGAAAAAGAGCTATGTGGCAGAGCCTGAGCAGATACACACTTTCGGGGAATGGAAGAGAAGAGGCTACATCATAAAGCATGGAGAAAAGGCGGTTTCAAAGTTCCCTATATGGAAGCACACCACAAAGAAAGCTAAGAACGAGGGAGACTCGGACACCGAGCAGATGTTTATGAAAGTAGCTTTTTTTTTCAAAGCATCACAAGTAGGGCCTACCGCAGACGATAACTGAATATAGAAGCTGAGAGCAGCCACGGATGGGAATATATCACAGAAACCTTTTGGTCGCTGGCTGCCTTTGCACCAGGGGAGCCGAGCCTGGCCCATCCCCTGGACCTCTCCCCATAGGCGCAGCGCATGAACGGGAGAATTGAGTGCGCTGCGATGAAATTTGGGAATCCTTTACAACCATTTCCGTTCTACAAAGTTCTATCAATTATTGAATTTATAAAAATTTCAGAATGAAGTATACAGTAGCGTTTTGCGACTACTCAATATATTGAATTAGATCGGAAATATCAACTTGTAGATACTTACAAAGCTTACATATAATACCGCAATCAAGCCTTTGGAAGTCGTTTCTACAGTATCTATTGAAGTTGGTTCTAGGGATATCTAAGTCCTTACATATTCTGTTCTTTGATATACCCTTTTCTTTGATAAGTGCCTCTATATTCAGCTCTATATGTCCGTAATTCTCCATGTGCCCTACTTGTTTTTTGACAATTATTCTATATAATAATTAATTGTATAGTAATTCACTAAATAGCGACTCACTATATAGTTAGGTACTGGACCATGAAAGGGTTATGACAATGGATAACGGTTTTCCACTGGCTTTACCTGTCGGCTCTGTTCTGGCAGGACAGTATGTGATTGAAAGAGTATTGGGAGAGGGCGGTTTTGGAATTACTTATTGTGCAAAAGACCATAAGACAGGTGGGCTTGTTGCAGTCAAAGAATACTTCCCTGATAGTATGGCTACCAGGAATAATACATCTGTTGTTCCCCACACTGGTGAAAGCGGGGAATTCTTTTCTTATGGAAAACAGTGTTTCATTGAAGAAGCAAATACACTTGCGCAGTTTATAGGAAACGAAAACATTGTTAGGATATACTGTTACTTTGAAGAAAATGGAACTGCGTATTTTGTAATGGATTATGTAGAAGGTGTTAGCTTTGATGCCTATATTAGGAATAGAGGCGGAAAACTTTCTTATGAAGACACTGCTAGAATTCTGATTCCAGTAATGGATGCCTTAAGTCTTGTTCACAGCAGAGGAATAATCCATCGAGACATTACCCCAGATAATATTTACATAACTAATAGCGGAAATGTAAAGATTCTTGATTTTGGCGCGGCTAGATACAGCCTCGGAGATAAGAGCCAGAGCCTTGATGTTGTATTAAAGCATGGTTTCGCTCCCAAAGAGCAATATGTTCGTCATGGGAGACAAGGACCTTTTACTGATGTTTATTCGTTGGGAGCTACCTTTTACTTTGCTCTCACAGGAACGCGACCACAGGATTCTGTTGAACGAATGGATGTTGATAAACTTGTTCCTCCAAGCAGTTTTGGAGTGGCTATTACAAAGGAAGCAGAGAACGCTATAATGAAGGCTTTATCTGTGCAGCCGTCAGACAGATTTCAGAATATGCAGGCATTTAGAAATGCAATAGGACAGGTGAAGGATGGTAATGAGCAGCCTGTTGTTCAGAGATATTTTACTTCCCCTGCCGAACAGAGTTCATCACAGTCAGATTCGAGGCCTCAGGAAAAAACGATTTCTCCAGATGCTTGTTCTTCTGGGCTGCCGGTTGATAAATCGTCATTGGGTTCGATAATCAATGGAAAAATAGCAGTTCTGAATTCAGCTGTAGAAAAGAATTTCAAACTGTTTAAAATAGCTGCCATAATTCTTTTTGCTATTGATTTTATCATAGACGCATATAGTAATGTGCCTTATTTAAGTGATTTTGATTCGTATAATAAAGCTTTGCTGTTAACGATTCTGGTTGCTAATGCAGTCTTGGTTGCAGGAATTATTAAGAACAATAATATACTACTTTTAATAGGGCTTGCGGCTCGATTATTAGAATTGATCCTATGGCTGAAAATCTCCACTGACAGAATCGACAACGTTTTACTCTTGTTGAATGCCGCTAGTGTAGTTCTGATGGCAATAGTAATATTTGGTAAAAGTATAAATACTCTATATTTATATATATTGGGAATAGCCTCGTTGCTTTATCAGATTGTTAACCTGAACCATTATAAAGTATGGGGATTTATTGAAAATATTGCTTATATTATGTTGATTATACTTATAGCTTACAGATATGGAGGGAAGAACCATGGCACTAGCAGAATGCTCTAACGGACATCTTTATGACACTGACCAATATGCAACATGTCCTTACTGTCAGGGAGGAATAAATCGTGTTGAATTTAGCGAGCCAACTTCTGGGGTGGGCAGAACTGTAGGGATAGGTACACCTGGTGGAGTACCTATTACACCTGAAATTGGGGCAACAGTAGCACCTGCAGGATATGGAACTCCAAAGGCTGCAAATGAAGATACGGGAAAGACGGTGGCTGTAATGCAAAAAAGCATGAATACTGATCCTGTGGTAGGATGGATTATTTGTATTGAGGGAACTGATAAAGGAAAGGATTATCGTGTTTTTGGGAAAAATAATACCATAGGAAGAAGTGAAAAGATGGATATTTGTATAAAAGGAGATTCAACCATTTCAAGGGAGAATCATGCGAAACTTGCCTATGATATTAAGCACAATGTATTTCATCTGATCCCAGCAGATAATGTTAATGGGATTTATGTAAATGACGAACCTGTTTATGTTCCTACTCAGTTACATGCTTATGATTTGATTGAGCTTGGAGAAAGCAAATTTGTCTTTATACCATTTTGTAGTGAACAGTTCACCTGGCAGGATGGCCTGAGAAAGGGATAAAAATGAGCCATTTGAGTTATGGGGTGGCAAATGTTCAAGGGATTGGAAGAAGAAAAGGGCAGGAGGATTCTTTTGCAATTGTAAATGCTGTCGATAAGGATAAGATTTTTGAGCAAGGATTGTTTTTTGCTGTGTGCGATGGCATGGGTGGAATGGCAGATGGGGCATTGGCAAGTCAGACCGCTATTACAAGTCTGAAAGAATCCTTTCGTATTATGGATCGTAAAAAGGATCTTGCTACCCAGTTGAAGGATGCCATATTCAAAGCATCATATGATGTTGAATCCATCATTGGGGGAAACGGTGGTAGTACTGTAGTAGTTGGTATTATTTATAAGGAAGAATTGTTTTACGCAAGCGTAGGAGATAGCTTCCTCTGGCTGTGTAGAGATGGTAATCTGTACAAGCTTAATCGTGAAATGAATCTTTATCATCAAAACTATCTCAAAGAGATACAAAGTGGCAGCGTTGACCCTTTAGATTATCAAGAGCATAATGAGGCAAGTGCACTTACTGGATTCCTAGGAATGACTAATTTGGATGATATTGATTACTCAACAAGATCATTACCACTACGGAAGGATGATATATTACTAGCCTGCTCAGACGGAGTAGGCGGCGTTTTAATTGAAAACGACATAAAAAAGATTATGAATATGCCATCGGAAGAGATTATATGTAAACAGTTGGAACAGTATCTTGTGAATTATGACGTTCCTAATCAGGATAACTATACTGCGATAGTTGTGAAAATAAAATGAATGAAAGGATAAGTGGACTCTATGAATAAGAAGAGAACGTTTGGAGCATTATTGTGCATAATTGCTTTGCTTATGGGAGTTTTGATTGTACCTAAAAAAGCATTTGCATACAATCAGGAAGTCAGCAGTGGCGTTGTCCCAGTTGTATTCTATATAAATGATGGTGCTTTAGTTGTTGTTGATACAGCATCAAAGAATAAAGCAGTAGTTAATACATTGGATTCTTATTCTGGAACGTTTAGTAGTGGAAGTGGATTCTTTGTAGGTGAGGCTGATGTGAATCCGCAGTTTATTGTAACTAATTGTCACGTTGTAGAGGATTATATAGGCGGTGGTGAAGGTGGTAATGTTTGTCGTATTCCATTGTACTATTATGAACCAGACACCTATGGAGAAAGATATATAGTCTGCGTGGCATGTTATGACTATGAATTAAGGGTATATTACTCACAAGATGATTACGATGTAGCTTATGTAGATTCATATGGTGATGTTGATAAGGTTGATTTGGCGGTTTTGAAGCTAAATAAAGCTACAGATAAAAGACATGCACTTCCAATAATGATTCCAGACAATGACATGGTAGGCGAGACTATATACACTGTAGGTTTCCCAGGAAATGCTGACAATGAATTCACTTCGGCAAGTAAGTATGGAGTTAACGATGTAACCGTACATAAAGGTAGTATAAACAAATTCGTTGCAAGTGCAGGAGTTGGAGTGGAACGAATTGCAGTCGATGCTGTAATACAGCATGGGAACAGTGGAGGACCGCTTGTAACTGAAGAAGGTTATGTAATTGGAGTTAATACAAATGTATTTTCAACTAGCCCAAATGAAGAACAAATCGAGGCAGATTATTATGCATTGAACGCTAGTGAACTTGCCAGAGCTCTGGATAAATGGAGCATAAATTATCAACTGGTTTCAAGAGATGAGGCGGTGAACGAGGAAAATGAACAAAAAGCATCAGAAGAGGCAAGTGGATCTGAGGAAGCGTCTACTACAGAACCTGATGAAAGACAAAATGTAGAACAGCAAAGTAATAATGCGTTCATTTTTATAGTAATTGGTGTAATTTTAGCAATTGCAGTCGGTGCCTTTATTCTTTCAAAAAAGAAAAAAACTTCTGAATCAGATAAGAAATCTGTTGCTAAAGTCGCTGACAGCCCTATACAAAGTTCAATACCAGAAAAGAGAGCAATGCTTCGGTCGTTGTCTACGCAGCATAATGGAATGGCTGTAGCTGTACACAGCAACTCTCAGGTAATGATAGGACGCGACCCAGCGAATTGTAAGGTTGTATTCAGAGAAGGTACGGAGGGAGTAAGCGGAAGACATTGTTCTGTTTCTTTTGACGATGCTAGTGGAGATTTTATTCTTACCGACTTAAGGTCAACTTATGGAACATATCTTAATGACGGGCAGAAATTAACCCCCAATGTACCATATCATCTTAAGGCGGGTGATGGATTCTACGTAGGCGATAAAGCAAATTCATTCCGAGTGGAACTGGGATAAAAAATGACATTTGATGTTTATGGTTTTAGTAACAAAGGTGGACGTGATTACAATGAAGATGCTGTTGGATTCTCTGTAGACAGAGACAGCGGCATCTTCGTTGTGGCTGATGGACTTGGCGGACATTCATATGGCGAGTTGGCTTCGGAGTGTGTAAAAGACACAATTCTGAGAGGGTGGAAGTGTGAAGCTTGTAACCGTTCAGAGTGGCTGCAATCAAGAATAACTGAAGCAAATAATAATATTCTTTCAATTCAGGCTGAGAAAAACACTGTTATCAAAAGTACAGTTGTAACGCTTGCAATAGATGGAAATATGGCAGTGTGGGCACATTCAGGCGATTCCAGGCTTTATTATATTCATGATGGGTGGATAAACATAGTTACTGAGGATCATTCAGTGGCATATAAAAAGTACAAGGCAGGGGAAATAACTCGTGATGAATTGCCTTATGATGAAGATCAGTCTTCTTTATTGAGGGCTCTTGGTGGAAAAGAACGCTTTGAACCCGAAATTTTTGCATGTAAAAAGCCTATTGAAGCAGGTGATGGTTTTCTGCTATGCAGTGATGGTGCATGGGAATATCTTCGTGATGGCGAGATAGCTATAGACATGTATAAAGCTGAAAACTCCAAGCAGTGGGTAGAATTGCTTCTTCTTCGAATGATGGACAGAATTACAATAGACAATGATAATCTGACGCTATTAGCAGTGATGATAAGATAGGATTTTAATAATCTATGAACGAAAGTAAGAAGAAACCAATTAGAGTAGTTGCAATAGTATTATATCTCTGCATCTTGTTTTTTGTTGGAAAAGGCTTTGTAGAACGAGCAGTAGTCAAGATCGGTACAGAAGCAATTCTAGATAAAATTGTTGATGGATTAGATGATGAAACTATGAACGATGTAGTTGATAGCTTTATATCTCAAATGGTTGGAGAGGGAATTATTGGATCGTTTCTACAGAAAAATATCAATGGTGATGATGTTAATGATATATATCATGCCCTGACATATAGATTGAGTATAAAGGTCACTGCTATTGAGAAGGTTTCGGCAGGATCGTATCGTGTTGGTATCCGAATTCGCAACTGTAATAATGTTGCTGTTACAAAAGAAGTAATTGAGCTAATAAATGAAAGATATGAAGGAAGTACGCTTCATAAGATTGATCAGGGATTGGAGGACTTAGATTCTGATAAAACACAGTTATTGGTGAATCTGTTTGTTGAAGCTGTTAATATACTGGAAGCACAAATGGGATCAGAACTATATATTGCACAGGATTATGTAGTGGATTTTGATTCGGATGGAAATCTTGGTTTTGAAAATACTAATGGGGATATAAGTTTCATCTGTTTTTGTGCGGGAATTTTAGTTGATGCTGAACCAGCGGGGCGTATTAGGAACGAGTTCAGCATATATGGTTTAGGGCTAGCGTTTGCTCTTATTGTACCTATAGGAGTGTATATATACTATAGAAGAATCAAGTCCTCAAAGTATTCTTCGGAACCCTCAATTATTGCAGATGAACCAATTCCATCAACATCGGCCCCTAATGCAGAATACCTTGCTAATAATATACCAGTTCTGTATGCAATTACTCCTCAGCATGATAATGTGCTTTTTGCGGTACATGATACTCCAATTTTTATAGGTAGAGATTCTTCATGTTGCAAGGTGATATTTGATGATAAAACTGAAGGGGTGAGTAGGAAACATTGCTCGATTTCTTTTGATAAAGATAGAGGCTGTTTCGTATTGACAGATCTTCAGTCAACATATGGTACATTCCTTTCTAATGGCGAAAAGCTTAATGTGAATATGCCATATCTTTTGAAATCAGGGGATTCTTTTTTTATAGGTTATAAATCAAATACATTTAGAGTTGAACTTAAAAAGGGGTGATAGGATGAAATGTCCAAAATGCGGAAATGAGATTCCTGAAAACACAACATTTTGTAAGCATTGTGGCGCTCGAATAAATTAGAAAAGTTCTAAGTTTGGGGCTCAAAATTTAGAGCTTACCAGTAAACTGTAAGCCCCAAATTTAGTACTTTTCCTTTGAAGCAAGTCACGCGCGCGGACTGTATATGCAGTTTTTATTCTCCGCGACATGCTTGAAATAATAGATTTTTGCACCTTGATAATAGAAAAATCCAAGTCAGACAGGTGTTTTATCTCATGACAAGCAGACCGTCCTGTCTCAGGCGGCCTTTATTACAAGGACATTCAGCTCATCACCAAATTAGAGATTCTGTATGACGGTGATGGCAGTGTGCTTTTAGGCATTCCCCTTGGGAGAATACGCATCATGGATGAGCACGCAGGGCATTTGCAGATGTCACGATCAAACAGGCTTATCATCAGTTCACGCATCTTCATGTTTTTGTATGGATTTCCATTGTATGCACTATGACGTAGTCTATGGATAAGCCACAGGTTATAGGACTTCTTGCAGTTGCAGAGATATCCTGCCATTCTCATGCGGTTAAGCCGTGGAGGAAGTATGTGCTGCAAAAACAGCTCAATGAACTCCATACCGCTGACGGTCATGGTTTTCTGTCTGTTTCCATCTGCATAATCTTTGTATGAAAAGGTGACATCCTTCTCTGAAATAGATATGATGCGGCTGTTAGCAATAGCAGTCCTGTAGGAGTAGCGCGCAAGATATCTTATGGCATTGCCTTTTCCGTTGAAAGTTTCTTTAACAAACGGCATCCACCGCTTAGCATAGAGGGAATCAACAAACACCTTCCACCTGTCAGGCTCACCAAGATGGCTTTCATGGGGAAGTTTCATCTGTCCTGTTTCGTATAGCAGTTTTAGCTCACGCATGAACCTTCCCTTAAAAGATGCAGAAAGAACCTGCTGTGGGATAAAGAACCCTTTATGACCGGTTTCAACAAACTTCCCATCAGGAGTTATTCCGCCACCGGAGACACAGATATGCAGGTGAGGGTGGAAATTAAGCTTTTGTCCCCATGTATGGAGCACGCTGACAATACCTGGCTTTGCGCCCATGAATTTCCTGTCGGCGCATAGTTCGATGAGTGTTTCGTGAACAGTCCTGAAAAACAGGTTTGTCATTTCTTTCATGTTCAGCATATAAAGCCGGTTCAGCTCGTGTGGGATTGTAAATACCACATGAAAGTAGGCTGTCCCGTCAATAAGCTCAGTGTTGCGAGAGGCCTCCCACTTCTTTTCGAGAGGAGCCTGACAGCACGGGCATGAGCGGTTGTTGCATGACACAGCGTGAATGACGACATTACCGCACTCATCACAGACACTTGCATTATAGCCAAGTTCGCCTGTCTTGCATTTCATTATGCATTGAGCAGTCTTGTACTTGTACATGGGCAGATCCGGATGCTCTTCAAGATATGCCGGGAAGAATTTCTGAAAAATGCCACGTATTGGATATGGATCAGTCGAAGTCATAAGGGCTCTTTACACTCCTTCCGTTTCCGATACCAAGCGTAAGGTATACTGCTGTTGATGACAGGGACTTGTGCCCCATTGACTCCTTGATAGACATGATGTCTGCTCCGGACTCATACAGATGAAGTCCAAATGCATGTCGAAGGCTGTGCAGAGTAAAACCTTTGTCACCAAGTCCTATAAGGTTCAGCTGCTGTATGAAGAGGTTATATACAGTCTGAGTGCTGATATGCGAGCCATCCTTTTGCCCCGGAAACAGCCAGTCATCTTTCCGGGCCTTTGGGTAACATGCACGGATGTATGCCACAAGATCCTTGTAGCATTTTTCAGACAGGATGGCGTATCTGTCGGAGCGGTTCTTGGTTCTGGCAATGTAAATACAGTTCCGAGAGTGGATAATGTCTCCGCATTTCAGGCGGCACAGCTCGCTGACTCTTATTCCTGAGGAATAGAGAAGGGCAATCTGGGCTTTGTGCTTGAGATTATCAAAGGAATCAATCGTGGTGATGATTTCCTGACGTGTAGGTACGACCGGAAGTTTTTCATCGAAGTGGAGAAAAGGAACTTCATATCGGTCCCAGTCCCTGTGCAGGACATAGTGAAAGAAATCCCTGAGCTGTGAAATATGCACATTTACAGTGCGGCTGTTCAGCTTCCTGACTTCTTTAAGAAAGCTGACATAGGATCTGATCTGTTCCCAGGTTACATCCTTTACATCATGGCCGGGAAGATTTTGTTCGAACCATTCCAGAAAAACTGTCAGATAAGATACATAAGTGGCAACAGTGCCAAGAGCAAGATCCCGAAAAGAGAGAATATCTTTGTGTTTGGTAAGTAATGCCTGATTGGCTGAATTCATAATAAAACCTCCATAAAATGTATATTCCGGTTAACATGTTTACAGGGTTTTATAAAGGTGGAGCTCTTATGTACTTGAAAAGAAGTTGAAAATCGATTACACTCATACCGTTTCTAGTTGAACCTTGATGGTTCATAAAGAACCCCTACGGTATGAGAGCCCGGTCGCCAAACTAAGCAGTCATCCGTAGGGTTTTTCCATGTTTACAGAAACAGAGTTAATCATAAAAGAAAAATCCCGCCAAATCAATGACAGGATTAAGATATAAAACAAGAAAGGCTTCACGCGCTAGCGCGCGTGATTTGGTTCAATCTATGATGATCCTAACGCAGAGACAGGCTTCTTCTACTTTGGTGAAGA
>NZ_JAGBLU010000091.1 GCF_017635265.1 Butyrivibrio sp. | reverse complement strand
CTCATATGAGCCAAAACTCCTTTATTCAAGCTTGGTTGGCGAACCCAAAAATCTTGTAATATCGGAGTTTTTCTACTTTAAGCTAAAGCAGCTGTTGTCCCCCTGCATAGCAGGGGGTTTTATTAAAGATGCTACACAAATAGTATAAGGGATTGCTGTTGCAATCCCTTATATATTAGCATAAATATACACCAATGTGAATATTTTTGAATAATTATTCATATTTTATGCATTACCAGAATACATGAGCTCCGATGATGATACCATCTCTTCCGTTTACTCTTCTGAAGTGAAGGGCGGTTCCAACGGTTGTCTCTCCACTTATAGCTGCCTGAGCCGCCTGATAGTTGGTATCTGAAATCTTGCCGCTATTGTATACCTTGGCAACTGTTCCGTTAAGTGCAGGTGTAAACTGACCTGATGCATAAATAACGCTGTAAATACTATTAGGATAAGCTCCACTCTTAACACGGTTCATTACAACCGCACCAACTGCAACTCGTCCTTCATAAGGCTGATTACCGGCTTCACACTGGATAAGTGCTGCAAGAAGTTTAACTTCATCCGCATCTGCACTAACAGCTCCTGTGTTTTTAGTGAGAGCTTTCTTCTTTTCCTCTTCCTCACGGATCTTGATAGCCGCTATTGTCTCACCCTGGTCAATCTTGAATTCTGTAGTAACATATTCCGACTGAACATAACCTGTTTCGTCGTTGTAATCCACACAGATCCATCCATTTCCCAGATCTTCAATCATATCTACGAAAGCTTTTTCTCCAAGGACTCCGATTATCTCGCCATCCTCAGATGCTTCGCTTCTGACATTAAGCGCACTGCTCTGGCTTGTTACCAGCTGTTTTCCTACATCTGTTGCAAGAGCCTGAGCCTCTTCATCAAATAAAAGATATTCATCCTTGGCCCAGCCAATCAGATCTCCTGACTGCAATTTGGTCCATCCGTCTCTTCTCTCAAGGATTCTTCCACCGCAGTCCTTGTATAATACTCCGACTTTCTGTCCATCTTCAGTTGGCTCTTCTCTCACGTTCATGACCTTACTGACATTGGCCATAACCAGTGTCGATTCTGTCGTCTGAGAAGAAGCTTCCGAACTTGCATCTGATGACTTTTCAACGCTTGCCGCAACTTTAACTTCAGTAGCGGTTTTATCAATTCCCAAAGGTGCTACCGGACTAACAATGTTAGATATACCTGCAGAAACTGAAACACCGTAAGCTCCGCCACCTGCCTGTACTGTCATTCCATGGGAATCAAAAAGAATCAAGACGAGACCGCAAATCATGATAAGTCTCATTATCCCACGGGATAACTCTAGCTTTTTATTCATATCCTTGCTTTCCTCTTTATCACCCTGACGAACGCCGGGTAAATATTACGAAATTATTTCGACTTGTTAACAAGTCGAAAACACTCCGAAAGAGATATTAACAAACATATGATTTTTTGTCAAATTTTGCGGCTTTTTTCAATACATGCCTGAACTGCATCCATTACAGTTCCTCTGAATCTCTCTTTTTCAAGAACATGTACCGCTTCAATTGTGGTGCCTGACGGTGAGCATACCATATCCTTGAGTTCACCCGGGTGTTTACCGGTCTCAAGAACCATCTTGGCACTTCCCAAAACTGACTGCGCAGCAAATTCATAGGCTTGTTTTCTGGGCATTCCTCCTGCCACGGCTGCATCTGCCATAGCTTCTATGAAAAGAAATACATAAGCAGGAGATGAACCGCTGACTCCTACCACAACATCCATCATTGACTCAGGAACAGTATAGGCTTTACCAAAACTCTCAAGGAGCTCTATTACAAAGTGAAAATCATTGTCTGTTACAAGGTCATTTCTGCAGACTGCTGAACACCCTTCCAAAACAAGAGCCGGTGTGTTCGGCATTACTCTTATAAGCTTAACCGGTTTCTCAAACTCTTTTGCAAGCCAGTTTATGGTTTTACCTGCAGCAATGCTGACAACAATCTTGTTCTCGTCAACACAGTCCATGATATCCGCAATAACAACCTTTAGATATTGCGGCTTAACAGCCAGTATGATTATGTCTGCATCTTTGGCAACTGCCTCATTGGAACTTCTGATCTGAATTCCATACTTACCTGCAACTTTAGTTCTTGTAGTTTCAGTTGCAGCTGTTCCTATGATCTCATTGGGTCCCATAAGTCCCTTGGCCAGTATTCCACCGATCATAGCCTTTGCCATGTTTCCAAGTCCGATAAATCCTATTGTCATTTTTATTACCCCCTTCTTTGTCTGGATGCTTCAAATGTTAATATCGCCGCAGATGTAGCAGCATTCATAGACTCAACTTCGCCCTTCATGGGAATCAGTATATATTCTGTAGCAGCATCAGCTGTTTCCTTTGTAAGACCGTTTCCTTCATTTCCAATCAAAAAAGCTGTGGGCTTTGTGTAGTCAAATTCATCATAGCTCTTTTTCCCTTTAAGATGCGCAGCATAAGTATTGATACCATTTGCAGAAAGTTTTTTTATCATTTCAGGAAGGCTTTCTACATATATAAAAGGCATTCTGAAAATTGAGCCCATGGTGGATCTGATGACCTTTGGATTGTAGATATCAGCCGAGCCTTTGCTGAGGATCACTCCGGTAACACCGGCTCCTTCACCTGAACGAAGCATTGTTCCAAGGTTTCCGGGATCCTGAATGTTCTCAAGAATAAGGATGAGCGGTTTTGCGCCTTCATCATCTTTATTATACCCTTTCAAAACTTCCTCTTCTGAATAATGGTACTGGGAAACCACCGCCAGAACTCCCTGAGGTGTCTGAGTGTCTGCCATCTTTTTCATGACATCATCTGCCACTTCCTCTGCACCATATCTCCAAAGAATCTCTTTATCTTCCTCAGTGGCTTTATCAAGAAATCTCTGCGTTACATACACTTCTCTTACCTGAAGAACAGGAGCCTCTCTGAGCATTTTCATACCCTCAATGACAAATACGTCTCCGTCCTTGCGGGCCTTGCTCTTTTGCACATAAGCCACTACCTGTTTTACTCTATCGTTATTAGTACTTGTTATCATTATCTTTCCTCTTATTCCATATACCCGGTTAGTGTATATAGTATAACACAACAAACAAAGGATAAAAAAACGGCGGATATAAAAAATCCGCCGTTGAATCATTTTTTCATCAAATATGTAATTAAAGAATACGTGCGATTTCGTACATGTACTCGTTGATATTCTTTTTCATAGCAAGAGCTTCATCGATATCGTAGTCAACAAACTGTCCGTTGCGATAGCCAACTACTCTGTTTGTCTTGCCTGCTGCAAGAATATCTGCTGCATAACATCCCATCATTGAAGCATATACACGATCCTTACATGTCGGGCTACCACCACGCTGCATGTAACCAAGAATTGATGCTCTTGTCTCAAGACCTGTTGCAGCCTCAATTCTACGAGCCATTGATGTTGAATGTCCAATACCTTCAGCGTTTACTATGATGTGGTGTGTCTTGCCTTTTTTACGGTTATCAATAATGTTATCAATGATACGCTGCTCATTGTAATCATATTTTTCAGGAAGAAGAATATCATCTGCACCGTTGGCGATTGAGCACCAAAGTGCAATGTAGCCGGCGTGACGTCCCATAACTTCTACGATACTAACTCGCTCATGGGAAGAAGATGTATCACGGATTTTGTCGATAGCTTCCATAGCTGTGTTGATAGCTGTATCGAATCCGATTGTATAATCTGTACAGGAGATATCAAGGTCGATTGTTCCGGGAATACCTACTGTGTTGATTCCCTGCTGTGACAGCTTCTGAGCTCCTCTGTATGAACCGTCACCGCCAATAACAATAACGCCATCTATTCCATGCTTACGGCAAATCTCAGCTCCCTTAGCCTGACCTTCCGGTGTTGTAAATTCCATGCAACGAGCTGTTCCAAGAATTGTTCCACCTCTCTGGATAATATCGGATACACTTCTTCTGTCCATATCAATGATCTCTTCATTGAGAAGACCCATATATCCTTTTTTAATACCCTTAACCTTAAGACCATTAGCTAAAGACTTACGAACAACTGCTCTGATTGCAGCATTCATTCCTGGTGCATCACCACCACTTGTTAATACGCCGATTGTTTTTATCTGCTTTGCCATATGCTTTCCTCGATTCCTAACCCTAACTAAAATTCATTGATAAATTTATGACATTTTTTCTAGAATATATTATCGCAATTAATTTAAATCTGCAATGGAAACGTTTCTTATTTCAATTTTTTTTAACATTTTAACTAATTTTTTTATCAAATTGTCTGCTTCATACCCGGTATTGGATGTTTAAAGCCTATGATGTATAATTTTAAAATAATTAATTTAGTTGAGGGAAAATATGGCTTTTACGCATCTTCACGTCCATACAGAGTACAGCCTTTTGGACGGTTCTAACAAAATAAAAGAATATGTAAACAGGCTTAAAAGTCTCGGCATGACAGCCGGCGCCATTACCGATCACGGTGTAATGTACGGCGTTATTGACTTTTATAAAGCGTGCCGGGAAGCAGGAATAAATCCTGTAATCGGATGCGAAGTGTATGTGGCTCCTTCGTCACGTTTTGATAAGGAAGCTACAGCAACCGATGACAGATACTACCATTTAGTTCTTTTAGCCGAGAACAATGTAGGCTATGCCAACCTTTCGCACATTGTAAGCCGCGGTTTTACTGAAGGTTACTACTACAAGCCCCGTGTCGATATGGAGCTTTTGGAGCAATATCACGAGGGTATAATTGCCCTTAGTGCCTGCCTTGCCGGTGAAATTCCCAGGAACATTATAAAAGGTGAAAATGCCAAGGCAAAAGAAGCTGCTATCCGAATGAATAAAATATTCGGACACGGCAATTTCTTTTTGGAGCTTCAAGATCATGGTATTCCTAATCAGCGGATTGTAAACAACACTCTTTTGGCTCTGTCAGATGAACTTGACATTCCACTTGTTGCAACCAACGACTGCCACTACACTTATGCTGATGATGCTGAGGCACATGACCTTCTTTTGTGCATCCAGACCGGTAAAAAAGTTTCTGATGAAGACAGACTGCGCTATGAGGGTGGGCAGTATTACGTAAAAAGCGAAGATGAAATGAGAGCTCTTTTCCCATATGCACAAGAGGCGCTTGATAACACGCAGAAAATCGCTGACAGGTGCCATGTGGAAATCGAGTTTGGTGTCACAAAGCTCCCACATTTCGAAGTACCGGAAGGATACGATTCGTGGACTTATCTCAATAAGCTCTGCATCGACGGGCTTCACGAAAGATACCCTGATGATGACGGAACTCTTAAGGAGAAGCTTGACTATGAGCTTGGCGTCATTAAGCGCATGGGTTATGTTGATTACTTCCTTATTGTATGGGACTACAACAACTACTGCCGCGAGCACGATATTGCTGTTGGTCCGGGAAGAGGTTCTGCTGCCGGAAGTATTGTTTCCTACTGCATGCACATAACCAACATTGACCCTATTAAGTATGATCTTCTCTTTGAAAGATTCCTTAATCCGGAACGTGTATCCATGCCTGATATAGACGTGGATTTCGAGTACGAGCGCAGACAGGATGTCATTGATTATGTTACTGAAAAATATGGTGCTGACAAGGTCGTTCAGATCATCACTTTCGGTACCCTTGCTGCCAAGGGTGTCATAAGAGATGTGGCGAGAGTCATGGATCTTCCGTACAGCTATGGAGACCAGATTGCCAAAATGATTCCCAATGAGCTTAACATCACTCTTGAAAAAGCTCTCTCCATGAATCCGGAGCTGCGCACCCAGTACGAAACTGATGAGACGGTTCACAAGCTCATAGACATGTGTAAAAAACTTGAAGGCTTACCAAGGCACACTTCAATTCATGCTGCGGGCGTTGTTATCTGTCAGGCTCCTGCCGAAGACCTCGTTCCTTTGTCACGCTCAGCCGAGGGAAATATAACTACTCAGTTCACCATGACTACCATAGAAGAGCTTGGACTGCTGAAAATGGACTTTTTGGGACTTCGCACCCTTACTGTTATCAAGGATGCCGTGCGTTTTGCCAACAATTCCATAGGTGCCAAAAAAGGTGACCCGAATTTCATTGATATAGATAATATTGATTACAACGATCCAAATGTCCTTTCTCTTATAGGAAGTGGCAAGTGCGATGGTATATTCCAGCTTGAATCCGGAGGTATGCAGGCCTTCATGAAAGAACTTAAGCCTCAGTCTCTTGAAGACATCATTGCCGGAATATCGCTTTATCGTCCGGGTCCTATGGACTTTATTCCTAAATACATATCAGGAAAAAATGACGCTGCATCCATCAGCTATCAGACTCCTGAACTTGAACCGATCTTAAAACCAACCTATGGCTGCATTGTCTATCAGGAGCAGGTTATGCAGATAGTACAGCAGCTTGGTGGTTATACTCTCGGACGTGCTGACCTTGTAAGACGTGCCATGAGTAAAAAGAAGCAGCATGTCATGGAAGTGGAAAGAGCTAACTTCGTTAACGGTAACCCTGATGAAAACGTCCCCGGATGCGCCTCAAAAGGCATATCTCCCGAAGTTGCCAATGCCATTTACGATTCCATGATGGACTTTGCCAAGTACGCTTTTAACAAATCCCATGCAGCTTGCTACGCTGTAGTTGCCCTTCAGACCGCATGGCTGAAAAACTATTACCCGGTAGAGTTCATGGCTGCCCTCATGACTTCAGTTATAGATAACCCCGGAAAAGTATCGGGTTATATCATGAGCTGCAGAAACATGGGAATAACTCTTTTACCACCTGACATTAACGAAGGTTATTCAGGTTTTTCTGTTACCGGACATGATGGTAAAAAGGCCATAAGATATGCCCTCACAGCCATAAAAGGTGTCGGAAGACCTGTTATTTCCGCTATTGTAAGAGAGCGTGAGCTAAGAGGCAAATTTAAGAACATCAACGATTTCCTCACAAGAATGCAGGGAAGAGAAAGTGATGTTAACAAAAGAGCTATTGAAAACTTCATAAAAGCCGGAGCCTTTGACTGTTTCGAGGGAACCAGAAAACAGCTCATGACTGTCTATGTTCAGATAATGGATCAGCTTCATAACAGCGGAAGGAACTCAATGGCAGGTCAGATGTCCCTGTTTGATCTTGCAGGAGAAACCGAGAAAAAGCAGTACGAAGTGCCTCTTCCAAATGTGGGGGAATTCCCTCGTGAGCTTCTTTTGGAATTTGAAAAAGAGGTCCTTGGAATCTATGTTTCAGGCCACCCTCTTGAAGAGTACGCCGGAATGTGGAAAAAGAATATCACTAACACCACAACAGATTTTTATCTTGATGATGAAAGTGGCATTCCCGTTGTAAAGGACAATACTACTGCCAAAATCGGGGGAATCATCAGTGATAAAAAAATAAAGTACACTAAAAATGATCAGGTAATGGCTTTTATTACTTTGGAAGATATGGTCGGAAGTGTTGAAGTGATAGTTTTCCCCAAGACATACGAGGCTAACGCCCCCCGTCTTAATGCTGATTCAAAAGTCTTCATTGAAGGCAGGGTTTCTGTAGAAGAAGACCGCGATGCCAAGCTTATTGCCAGCAAAATCACCATGTTTGAAGAAATTCCGAGAACAGTATGGATAAGATTTGCCAATCTGGATGAGTACAGCATTAACGAGGGCAAACTCTTTTCAATGCTGTCAGAAAGTGATGGCAAGGATGACGTTACCGTATATCTCACAGAAACCAAGCAGGTTAAAAAGCTTGGAAAAGGATACACCATAAAGGCAGATAAGAATATGATTGATGCGCTATCAGATGCATTTGGAAAAGAAAACGTTCAGGTTGTTTGATACAGCCTGAACGTTTCATTTATTCAATGTATGTTTTTGAGTAATTTAGTTACTGTGTCATCAGATTCCAAAGTTCATCATCATCAAGGTGAGCCTTGATTCTGAGGATCAGATGTACTTTTTCTCCTCCGGATTCTTTCTGGAACTTGCGCTGCCACTTATAAAAATGCGGTCCATCTCCTAATGTCCTGAGATATGACATAAGACTTGCTGCAACAAATCCTGACTGTCTGATATCTGCTTCACAGTCATTTTCATAAAATCCTTCCCAGATATCATGCTCGTGGCTTCGCATCACATTATAGCCTTCAAAAAACGCTTTTTTGGCAAGACCAGCCTCATAAAATGCAGTTAGAAAGTCAACCTGTTTCCCGTTAGAACCTTCCTCCAGTACATCTATGAATTTGCCGCCTTCTGTCCTGTCATCAAGACAGGTAATAATAGCTCTGCAAATATGATATGCTCCGAGATAGCTATAGTAGTGGTATTGAACCTGGCATATCAGATTATTGTCCAATACTTCTGCTGCCTTATTTTCGCCTTTTGCCATCAGTTCTTCTTTAATGTTATTGCATTCTTCAAGGTATTTAGTGTATCCCTCAAGAGCTTCTTTATATTTTTCTTCATGCCACTTTGTCTGTTCTAAAAGTGTATCCTTTGCACAAATCCAATTAAGTTCCGGAAGTGCTCCGGTCTTTGAAGGCTCAAACTTGTCAAAATTGCTGATAAAACCGCAGGCAAGAATCCTTGATCCATGGTTGCTGAACTGCTCTCCTGCGTGATCATCATCATTAGGACCGTACTTGGGAGTATAATCAGGCCATGCTTTATAGGCATCTTCTATCCTTGAAATAAAGTCAGGCGTGGTGATACTGCCATAATATTTTCTCACATAGTCATGAAGATGTTCAATCCCATATTCCTGCGCATTTAAGCTCTCTCTGCTATTACAATCAGAATTACTCTCATCGCAAGCACTCCACATTTTGGCTATCAAATCCAGATAATAAGTATGGGGCTTAATATTGGAACAGTTAATTATCCAAAAATCATCTGCGCCATGGGCATAGACATCAGTAAGCTCTTTTACCACAAATTCAGGAGCATTGGGAAGCATGGTCATCATGGCTGCTGCCTGAAGGTCATAGAAAGATGCATGGTAATAGATTCCATGAGCACTGTTATCCCCTTCATGAGGCAGAGCATAAACCCTTGGATTATGGTTGTTCTGTCTTCTTGAAACCATCTTACCAAAACCGTTATCTGCCCAGATCTTTATTACGTCACTTGGGAAAGTCAGGTATCCATCCTTGTAGAGCTCCATGGTTTCACCATAAAGGTTTGTACAGCAAACTGCATCCTTATCTGACTCTTTTACCAGATTGTACTGCTCAAGGATAAGCTCGCTCATGAGCTTGCCGCGAGCTTCAGGTGTATCGTAGGTTGGATCATCAGCCCAGAATGGCCTGTCTCCCTGACCTCTAAAGCCAAGATTCCACACCACTTTACAGTTCTTTTGGTCCTCAATCGCCTGCTGCCAAAGCCCCCTAAAAAGATCCGGATGTTTATTAAAACTCGCCTCCAGATCAGGATAAGCTCGCGCAAACATCTGGGCTCCCAAGGGCTCTGCATGATGATGGGTGATCCAAAGTCCATACTCATCAGCAAGCTTTTTATACCTGTGAGAATTATGGTCAGTACCGGGGATTGTCATATTTCCGCCGCAGCGAAGGAGAGCTTCAAAGGCCATTTCCCACGGGAAGTTCTCGCCGACCTTTTCTCTCCATCCGTCAAAAAGGACCTCATCATTTATAAACCAGCCGCGGAATCTGACTTTTGAAGGTTTTGATTCGTAGTGATAGTTATCAGGAACTACGTGCTCAGGTTGTTTATAAAGCTCCTGCTCATTCCAAAACCAGAAATTCTGAACCCCAAGAAATTCTCTGCTGATATGATAAATACCATAGATAAGTCCAAAGTCACTTTCAGAAGTAATCGTCAGCTCATGGTCCTTCCGATCAACTATGAACCTTTCCTTTGAAGCGTCATATGAAATTGACTTTTGTATTACCGGTGAAGTCATGGTATTTGTTTCATTTTCTGCTGTTTTCTTAGTTCGAATCAGCCTGATCTCAAGTCCGGATTCTGAATTTTTTTCACATGTGTTTTTTAAATCCCTCTCAAAAGCCTTAACTGCCTTTTGTATCGGCACGCTATCCACATCACCGGTTATCTTTGTACTAATGTTTATCTGCATAGTGATTCACCCCATCTCCAATTCCATTATCCACAAATCACATGGCTCAATAGTAATGTTTTCCACATTTGTTCTGCTCTCCAGTGTATAAGGATTCCACATTGAAACCATTTTGTACTTACCGGGTTTGCAGCCCACTTTGATAGACTCCACACCTTCATTAGCGAGGATAAGAATATCTTTTCCCTCCTTTACTATATGGCTGCAGCGAAGGTCATAGGTATCGCCGCTAAAAGTAAGCTCCCTATGAATACTATTTAATACAAACTGCAGTAGTTCCCGGTCATTTCCACCACCAATCAATAGTTTTCCACCACTCTGCTCAAATTCTTTTAACAGACTCTTATCGCTTTCATATAGAGCTTTATACTCTTCCGGCTCTGCGATCAAAACCGAATACTCCTGAGAAGCAATATGTATCTTTCCATCTGAAATCCTGCACTCAGACAAAAGTTCCGCTTCCAAATAGTTAAACTCTATCTGATTGGTAAAAAGAGGTTTTGCTATTTTCCATGACAAAGTATCCTGTCCGCATAAAATGGCAACCTGAGCACAGTTCACAGAATCAGTGTTCAGATAGCACATTCTTTTAATAAAATCACTCATCTTGTGATACTCCGGCCAGAATGGATTGTTAAGCCCCACTTCCGGCGGACGCTCATCTCCCCTGTCTTCTCTTATTGAATAGTAGAACGCATGAGGGTAAATCAGATTTACTCCTCTGACAAAAAGCCAGTTAAGATACCATCTCATATCCTTTTCTGTAAAGAGTTTCGGGTCCTGTCTTTGTCCGCAACAGCCAAAGCATTCATTACCGTTTCTTCTCCTGCCGCGATGTCTTGCACTGTCTGCAGAGCACTTACCCATTGTCGAATGTTCTCCCTGAATTGCGTGCCCATCCTCAGGTTCGACAAATCTCCAGACTATGTCCTGGCACGGCCTTTGAAAGTACTTCAGATAACCAATATCAGTGCTCTTCTCAGGATGTCCCGTCAGTTCAATTTTATGGGCTGTGCACCAGTCGGAGAGCTGCTTGTAATAGCTGTTTGCAAGTCTGTTATGAACTACCTGCCTGTAGATTCTTTTTGTAGAAATGGAAATATCAGAAGCAGTGTCTTCGAACAGATAATGCAAATCCTCTTCTTTTCCGCCTGCTGCCTTGAATTCATCTATTAGTCCCTCGGTCCAGGGAATGATATCTTCTCTTGCGTTTCTTCCGAGTATATTAGGTTCGTCGGTAAAAAAGGCTATGATCGTATCCCCAAAATACTCAGAAAGTTCAGCATAATACTTTTCATGAGTAAGCTCTATGAATTTAGCTACAGCCTTAGGATTTAGAAGATCTGCACTTTTGGGAGCATTTTCCTCTCCATCATCTTCCCCGGGATGAACTCCTCTTATGGTGCCGCCGCTTTCCTCAAGCGTATAGACTATCTGCTCGCCATCTTCTATAGTCTGCACTATTATCCTCTTCTCTCCAATAACCGAATCTTTTCTTATCCTATTAAGCCCCTTTGATGCAAAAGAAATATCTGCCTTTACCACTTCTCCATGAGCTGAGCCTGAAGGATACATGGCTTCGTCATAAAGCACCACCTTCATATCCATCTCTTTTGCCATCTTCACCGCAAACTTAACATAATGAAAATACTCATCAGATAAATAGCCAATGGAAGAGGGCAGCCCTTTTCTTGGATGAATAATAAATCCATCCACCCCCTTATCCTTCATTTCTTTCATCTGTCTAAGGATTTCATCCTCATTCAGTTCATCATTCCAAAACCAAAATGGTATCGGTGTAAACTCCTTAAGCGCCTTGATTTCCATACCTTCTCCTTGTCAATTAATTCTTATATACTTAAACACTCCTGATGATTTTCCTTTTCCACCAATAACTCCAATTCCCAGCATCGTCCCTACAAAACTTGGATCTGCTGCAAAGCCTGTTATTATCGGGTTATTAAACCTCATAATGTTCACTCCTGTATTGCCCCGGAGTTGTTCCGGTGTACTTTTTGAATCTGCGGGTGAAGACATGATCATCTTCGTAACCTACTTCCATGCTGATATCTCTGATTTTCTTATCAGTATGTCTAAGCAGTTCCTTGGCTTTCTCCATTCTTACAGTTGCAAGATAGTCGGATGGACTGATATCCATTTCATTTTTAAAATTAACGGAAAGAGTAACTGCGCTGATTCCAAGCTTATCCGCAAGAACACTCATGGTAAAATCTGAACTTGCATAATTCTCTTTAATATACTTAATTGCTCTTTGCACCATGGAATCATCTTCAGATGTTTTTTCCGACTTGTTATGCATAAGGCCTCTGCAAACATCCAAAAGTACTCCTCTAAAATCCTGAACAGTCATACACTGCGACAAAGTGTAAACACTGAAAATATCACTGTTTTCATTATCATCCCACTCATCTATCAAAAGATGAATAATGTCGTTGCACATTATTCTGAATCCCATGAGCGATTGCCCATTTTGCTGCATGTGCTCGGCAATCTCATCGACAGTTTTTTCCATGTTTTCTATCTGTCCAAGTCTTATTGCATTTTTCAGTCTTTGCATAAATCCAGCCGGAAGCTCTTTTATAGACTCAACAACAGATACGTCGTTATAATAAAGAACAGCATCGTTATCCGCAAGAAATCTATTGTCATAGGCTGCGTCAGCCTCAAGATATGCCCTGGATGCTTCTCCGAAATCACTGTGGAAGTCACTTGCCGAAAGAATAAACTTCTCGCAGTTATTCTTCCCAACTGCAAGCATCTTATCGAGAAATTCCTTTATTGCTTCTTTATTATCTCCAAACACCACAAAAAGACTCTGCCTTTTCGCAATCAGATTAAGCCCGTAACCTGTAAGCCTTTTTTCAGCTTTTAACATCTCAAGAATTATGTCATTAACCCTGCGTTCATTACCGTTTTCTTTTTCACCGGTCAGCGTGACGACATAAAGCTTATCTTCAATATCAAGCTCTGCCTTCCTCGCATTTTTCAGGACATCATCGTTATTCTCAAAGCCGTTACAGACAAAATCATTAACGAACTTTCCTCTTCTGTGCTTTAGTCCTTCCAGCTCTGATGCCTTTTTATTCTCATCAAGAGCTCTGATTCCTCTCTCTATTGTTGCAAAGCTGTCATCATCCTCATTCAGAAGGTTTGAAATGCTCTTAACACGCTTGCCCATATTTCTTCTGATAACCACGACCACCGTAGACAGAACAAGATAGGAAATTATAGTTATAAAAAATATGGTCCACTGCCCCTGAACGAATCCATCATAAAAGCTTGATGCTGACTGCAAAGTTATGTATTCAAGACCACTGTCACTTTTTTTATAAACCACTGCATAGTTATCCCCATTTATCCTAATGAGTTTATCTTCAGACAGTTCCTTATAACCATCTATATCTGACAATTCAATTCCCAGATATCCTCTGGATGCAATCACCTGTCCATCATAAACAATCATGGTCTGTCTCTTATCAGCAGCATCGCTTTCAAGAAGTGTATCATAATACTTGTTTCCGACTATAAAAACTGCCGTTCCTCCCATCTGTGGGACGATGGGAAGAAAAAATACCGATACCTTATTACTTAACTCGCCATATCTCTCTATTACATAGCCCTCTGCCTTCTGCTCCGGGATAACCTTCATAACATCTGCATTTTGAAGATAATCACTTATAGTATCTTTGGATGAGTTTTCAAGCAAAAGGCCATCACTTAGAAACATCGTAAGTTCAATAGAAGTTGCTCCGTTATAGACATAATGATCATCGCGGTTATAATAGAACATCTGATTAAAAGACTGACTGACCTTTGTATACTGATATAATCTGTCAATAAGGTATCTGGCTTTTACCGGCTGTTCGCTTAGTTTAAACTTTGTAATATCTTCAGAAAGCGCAAGCTGTGTCACAATATTGTTCATTATTTCAATATCGTTTTCCTGTCTGTTGACCACGGTTTCCTGATACTGTCTGTTTGATGAAAAGAAATTGTCAAGCATAGTTCTGTAATAAAAAGAATACAGATATCCTGCGATTATCAGGATAATAACTCCAATAAAAACATTAAGGATCAGCATCGACTTATATATTTCATTTGTAGTTCTTTTTCTATGATTTCTCATATAACCCCATTAATCAAAAGAAATAATCTCCGCCTCTACCAAAGGCTCTCCATCAGAACTGACTATAACCTGCAATTTCCCATTAAATGCATGTCTTTCGCAAGACAACTCACTCTCATGGCAGGATGGATCCCCATTTCCGGCACCAATAAGCGTTGTTCCTTCTCCGGTCACAATATGAATAAGCGGGCAGGCATCCGGTACAGTCTTCCCATCTTCATCCACAACATCAATATTCCATATACTGATATTATCACTTATGAGAATATTTTCTTCGTATTTTCTGACCATTAACTTGTCTATCTTTTTCGTTGTGACAACCTTCTCGCAATACTCTTTTCCACCCTTTGTTCCTACTGCCTCCAGCATCCCGGGCTCATATACTACATCTTCCCACCGGACATACCAGTTACTTTTTACAGACTTTTTACCATAGCTTTTCCCATTAACAAAAATCTCGATTTCATCCATGTTGCTATAGGCATAAACTGTTAGTCTTTCTCCAGGATTGACCGGATTATTCCAATGGGGAAACAAATGAATAGTAGGTGTTTTCCCCCACCAACTCTGATAAAAGTAAAAACTATCTTTTCTGAATCCACAATAATCAAGTATTCCAAAAGTAGATGACACGGCAGGCCATGGCATTGGCGTCGGCTCACCTCTGTAATCAATTCCTGTCCACAGAAAAGCTCCTGCCAAATACTTTCTTTCAGCAGTTTCTTTCCAAAATTTCTCTCCTATTTCAAAGCGCTTTTTCACTCTTTGAATGTCTGTACACTTACTTATGTTATTCGGATCTAAAGTAAAAAAATGTCCCTTCGACACGTCAGTTGAATATATTCCTCTTGCTGAACTATTTGCAGCATCAATTTCTGTGATTATAATCGGCTGATTGGGGAAATGATTATGATAATCGTCCCAGGCGCTGTCACAATAATTAAAGCCCATTACATCCAAATGCTTAGCCACATCAAAATACTTTGTAGCATATTCAAACCTGTCTTTCCCATCCCAGCATACGATGGCACTTGTGAAGTACCTTGTTGAGTCAAGCTTTCTAATCTCTCGCTTCAGCCTTTCAGTTACCCTTATTGTTTCATCCAAATGCTGAACATTTATTTCTTCATTGCCTATTCCCCACAGGAAAACACATGCATGATTTCGCCCTTGCTTTATAACTTTTCTTAATTGTTCTATGTCCTCCTCTGCGCTGCTCATCCTCCTGTTTTCAGAGAAAACAAGAATCCCTAAACGATCACATAGATCAAGTAATACATCTGAAGGCTGATGATGTGCCGATCTTATTGCATTCATACCCATCTTTTTCAGCTCTCGAAGCCGATATTCTATAACACTATCCGGCACTCCAATACCAACTCCCGAGTGATCCTGATGTAAACAAAGGCCTTTTATCTGCAGCCTATTCCCATTTAAGTAAAGTCCATCACCAGCTGTAAACTCCACTCTCTTTATACCAAAGGTCACATCTTCACAGACAATATGCCTGTCGCTTTCTCCCAGTATAATTGTGGTCTTAAGGGTATAAAGAGCCGGATTGTCAGTGCTCCAAAACTCAAAGCTTCCTTTATCCAAAGAAAATGTTGTCTTTGCATATTCTTCTTCCCAATCCCTGACGTTTAAATCAACGTGCTTTTCAGCGATCATGGCATTTTTTTCATCAAAAATCCCAAAGTTAACAGTTATGTCTTTATCCTTATATGCTCTGCTTATAATCTGTGCACACACTGAAATATCTACTCTGTTTTTTTCATCATCAAAAGACACTTCCACTTTATTCTCATATGGAAGTATCATGAGTTCATCATACTTGTAAAGCCATACATGGCGATATATGCCACCGCCTTCATACCACCAGCCTTCTCGTTCTCTTGGATCAATTCTTACGCTGATCAGATTATCACCTTCAACTAAAAAATCTGATATTTCAAAATAAAAATATGTATACCCACTCCGATAGGAGCCTACATACTTTTGATTCAGATATACGTCACAGTTTCTGTATACTCCATCAAACTTAATAACATAATTTTTATCAAGATCTTCTTTATTTATTATGAAATGTTTTCTAAACCAGGCTACCTTGGGCTCAAGACACCCTCCTGCATGAAGCCTTGAACGGATAGACTGCATTTCCGGAATATTCCCCATACCTTCTGTATCGGCTGTGTCAAGAACAAACTCGCCTTCCCTCACATAATCATATGGAAGATCAATATTTTTCCAATCTTCTTCATTACAGTCTTTGGCTGTTGCACCGAAATCATATGCTCCGGCTTTTGCTCCTCCCCATCCGCTCTCAGGGCAATGCGGTTCTAAATCTTCTATCTTAAATTTCCACCCTTTATCAAAAAGAATCTTCTCCATTTTAAAATACCTTCATAAAAAACTATACGCGGAGCCTATGCATTAAAGCATGGCCCCGCCTGCAATCCTTCTATAAAAATTATTCCATATCCATTGTATTTATTGCATCCTGATAAATCTGTACGTAACTGTCTGTATCCATGCCATCAAAAATAGCAACAAACTGATTCCATGTCTGGTCAGTAACTCCATTTGTTATGAATGATGCCACATTTTCAATAACAGCATTGTTAATATCAGTCTCCTTTAACGTAATGCTCTGAAGCTGCTCAGATGTAAGAGGCGCAAACTTAAAGTAGTCATTTGAATATTTCTGGATAATTCCTGCTTCATCATATGTCCGGCAGTACTCAGTCTTTTCAACACGCTGAGCAGGCATGTTAAAGTTATCATAAATGTAAGTAGCAGGAGCAAAGAACATAGTATTGCAATCGATATAATTCTTTACATCAGCTGTTCCGTCATTGAGAGAATCAATTTTACCGTTCTCATTGTATGTCCAACCGGTACCATCGGTTGCATCCTTCTCGCCATAATAAAGTGAGAACATCATCTCCGTATCAAGCATTGCATCAAGTAGCCTTAAGGAATCCTCAACATGTTCATTGGTAGCTGTAAGGTAAGCACCGCCCTTCGCAACTTCAAGGATTCTTGCAAACTTTGCTGAGCTATCAGGCGTGTAGAGGGTGCACGTCTTCATAACGCTATCATCAAAGCCCATTGCAATAAGTCGCCATGCTGCAAAGAAGCCCACATTTCCAGCCTTAAGCTTTGTCTCGATTGTGTTTATATCCTGAGAAATAACTTCTGCATCTACAAGACCTTCTTCATAACAGGTATGAAGCCATTCCATGCACTGTCTGAAGTTATCGGTTGTAGGAGCAAAAACTACGTTCTTATTATCATCAATATATATCCATCTGTCAGAATCAACAGGAACTCCAAACATTGGAAGAATATATCTGATTCCGTAAAAACCGGTATCAAGTCCCATCTCAAGTGGAATCTCATTGGCGGCATCACCGTCTCCGTCAGCATCTTCTGACTTAAAGGTTCTGAGCACATTTGTCAGTTCGTCCACGTTTGTAGGTGTCTCAAGTCCCAAATTATCAAGCCAGGTATTGTTGATGAAATAGTGCTGATTTGTATTGATGTTCTGTCCCACCAGATAGCCTATAGCATACTTATTTCCATCTGATGCGACAAGGCTTGTGGTTGGATCAGCATCCTCTGCCTCTCTTCTTGCCGTATAATTAGGCATATATTGACTGGTAAGATCATCATTAAGTGTCTGAAGCAGTCCCTGTGTAACTCCATATTCTTCATAATCTACAGAAACTGTGTTGGCAATAATAATGTCCGGATAGTCGCCTGATGCAAACATTAGATTTAGTTTTGTCTCCCAGTCGGATCCTTTTACAACTTCCCACTCAATGTTAATGCCGGTCTGTTCTTCAAGCCTCTGTACTGCCGGCATCTCTGAAATATCAATAAGAGAATCCACATCTCTTATTCCCAGCATGACCTTAAGTGTCAGATTCCCATTTTCTACTGATTCTGAATCTCCGGTATTCTCACTAACTGTTGCATCCTCAACTTCTGTGTCTGCACCGCACCCGCTTACAATGCCCATAATCATCGTAGCTGATAAAAGTATTGCTAAAAATCTTTTTTTCATTACTAACCCTCCTATATTTAACAGTGCTTTGACACTGTTATTATCATATCATCCTTTAAGTGAACCTATCATTACTCCTTTTTCAAAATATTTCTGCATCACAGCATACAAAATTACCACCGGTCCGGTAGCCACTACGATAATGCAGTACTTTGCCACGTTGGCAATTCTTGTAGCTTCTGCCATCGAAGCTGCGCTATCTGCCATTGAGATCATATAATCTCCCGACTTATCCACCTGAAGTGTCGCCAAAACCTCCCTTAGAACTGTCTGCAGCGGATATAGCGATCTGTCTCTTAAATAAACAAGTCCTGTAAAATAGTCATTCCATTTTGCTACGCCATAATAAACTGCAAGCACAGCAATGATTGTTTTACTAAGTGGCACCACAACCTGTATGAAGTATTGGAAATGTGTTGCTCCATCCAGCATTGCTGCTTCATATAGCTCATGTGGGATACTTGTTTGTATAAATGTTCTTGCCACCATCAGATTCCATACGCTAACGCATCCCATAAGAATTATTACGAAAGGTGTGTTATAGAGCTTAATGTCTTTTAACGTAAGAAATGTAGGTATAAGTCCTCCGTTAAAAAACATAGTGAATACGAAATATAAATTAAACAAAGCCTTTCCTTTAAATTTGGGGCGTGACAGCGTATAAGCCGCACACAAGGTTATCACAATGCTGAGTGTTACGCTTATAAATGTATAAACAAGTGAATTGCCATAGGCTCTTATAAGCTCGCTGTACTTAAAAATTGCCTTATACCCCATAAGTGATACATCAACCGGATGCCAGATTACCTCTCCTCTTACAATTGCATCCGGATCAGAGACTGAGGCAATGAGAACCAGATAAAGAGGATATAGAATCAAAAACATTACGATCACCCAGAAAATTGTGTTAACAATTCCAAAAATTCTGTTACTCAAACTCTTCTTAAAATAGGCCGACATCTGTTAACCTCCTTGAAAGCTTATTTACTGCAATGATAAGGACAAAGTTGATTATATTTATGAAAAGACCTATCGCTGCAGTATAGGAAAACTGGCCACTTCCAAGACCGATGTTGTAAACATAAACACCGATTATATCTGATGTTGGAATATTTCCTGCAGTTTGCATTACAAGAGCTTTTTCTGTATTACTGCTAAGAAGCCTTCCACAATCAAGCACAAGAACCATCATTATTGTTGGAATAAGGCTTGGAAGATCAATATATCTGATTTTCTGCCATATGCTTGCTCCATCTATTTCCGCTGCCTCATAAAGCGCCTGATCTACCCCCGCCAGTGACGCAATAAAGAGAATCGTGTTGTAACCTGCTGACTGCCAAATACCTGATATTATGTATATTGACCTGAAAGCTTCAGCGCTGGACATATAGTCAACTGCACTCATCCCCATAAATCCTCTTACAGTATTAAGGATTCCACTGGTGGGTGATAAAAAGATATATAGCATTCCTGCCAAAACTACTGTGGATATGAAGTATGGAACATAAATTGTGGTCTGTATCATCTGGCGGATTTTATTTCCTTTTACCTGATTAAGTAATATTGCCATAATAATCGGCACTGGAAAGCTCCATAACAAGTAATAGACATTGAGCAACAGAGTATTTCCCAACAAGCGCTTAAAATAATAAGCATTAAAGAAGTTTGTGAAATGTTTAAATCCCACCCATTGACTTCCTGCAATTCCACTTACAGCTTTGTAATCCTTAAATGCAATCTGTATTCCATACAAAGGTAAATAATTGAAAACAAAGAAGTAGATAACAGCCGGAGCTATCAGAACATATAGCTGCCAGTTGTTCTTAAGATAAGTATGAAATTTCTTCCCCATAAAAAATAATGCACCTCCCTTTCCTTCTCTAAACTCACTTTAAAGGTGGTAAGGTAACAAAAAAAGTTCAATAAATTTTTACCCCTGTGAAAGCTCTTAAAACAAGGCAAAAAAAGACAAGGGACTAAATTTTAATCCCTTGCCTCTAATATTTGCACCTGTTTTTTATTTATTGAACTGCTGCCTTAAGCTCTTCTACCTTGTCAGTCTGCTCCCAAGGAAGGTTGAGGTCGTTGCGGCCGAAGTGTCCGTAAGCAGCTGTCTGCTTGTAGATTGGACGGCGAAGATCGAGCATCTTGATTATTCCTGCCGGACGAAGATCGAACACCTTACGAACTGCCTCTGTAAGCTTCTCATCAGAAACCTTACCGGTTCCGAAGGTATCTACAAGAATTGATGTAGGCTGTGCAACACCGATTGCATATGAAAGCTGGATTTCAGCCTTATCTGCAAGGCCGGCTGCAACGATATTCTTGGCAACATATCTTGCTGCATATGCTGCAGAACGGTCAACCTTTGTGCAGTCTTTACCGGAAAATGCTCCGCCGCCATGACGAGCTGCTCCGCCGTAAGTGTCAACGATGATCTTACGACCTGTAAGTCCTGCATCACCCTGAGGTCCGCCGATTACGAAACGGCCTGTCGGATTGATGTAAATCTTGGTGTTAGCATCTACCATAGCACTGTCTACAACTGTATCTATAACATACTTTCTGATATCTGTGTGAATCTGCTCCTGAGTAACCTTCTCATCATGCTGAGTAGAAATAACGATTGCTTCAAGTCTTTTTACCTTTCCGTTCTCATCATACTCAACTGATACCTGGCTCTTTCCATCTGCTCTAAGATATGGAAGAGTTCCGTTTTTTCTGACCTCTGTAAGCTTCTTGGTAAGCTTGTGTGCAAGGCTTATAGCATATGGCATATAATCGTCTGTCTCGTTTGTAGCGTAACCAAACATCATGCCCTGATCACCGGCACCGATTGCTTCAATCTGCTCATCAGTCATCTGGTTCTCTCTTGCCTCAAGTGCCTTGTCAACACCCATGGCAATATCAGCTGACTGCTGATCAAGCGCAACAAGTACCGCACATGTATTTCCGTCAAATCCCTTGGCTGAATCATCATATCCAATCTCTTTGATTGTCTTACGGGCAATTCCCGCATAATCAACGTGAGCCTTTGTTGTAATCTCACCTGTTATAAGAACAAATCCTGTACATGTTGCTGTCTCACAGGCAACACGGCTCATAGGATCCTGCTCCATGCATGCGTCAAGAATTGCATCAGAAATGTTATCGCATATCTTATCAGGATGTCCTTCTGTTACTGATTCTGATGTAAAAATAAATTTATCCATATAATACCTTTCTGCGCCCTAGCGCTACATAAATGATTCTTCTGCTACACTAAACTCGAAATAACCTAGTGTGGCTGTTTTTATATTTCTCGACTATATTGCTTAGATATAATTTGCAATCTACAAGGCGGAAGATGGAGTCGATGGGCGTCCATCGACGACTGATGACAACGTAGTAGATTCAAATTATAGCAAGCATATAGTCGAGTTAATATAAAACAGCTACACTAGTTAAGTGTACAGAAGTGGTTCGCACTAGATTCGAAAAAAACTCATCAAGTGCTCCACACAAAAAATCCACTCGATTTATGACGCGTGCAAGTCACAAATGAGTGGAACTAATCATCACAAGTTCCTCTTATTGCTCGTAGTCCGAAACTCGGAATTGCACGCTCAGGTTGGCACCTTCCTGACTGATCAAGGGGTTGCCGTGGCTTCTTAGGTCCTATGTACCTCCACCACTCTGAATAAGAGAACAATTAATTATAAAAGCGGATATATTTCTATATCCGCTTAAATAGTACCCTATATATATTAATAAATCAATAGGACAATTGATAACATTTGTCTAATAAAACTATAAACAAATGATAGCCACCTATCAAATAATCTTATCAAAAAAATAAATTAAATTATGACCAACTATCAGATGATCTTATCAAAAGTCTCGGCAAGAGCAGGATAGATGTTTTTGAACTGCTGATATCTTGCTTCATATTTAGCTACAAGTTCAGGATCGGGCTTCTCTGTCTTATCAACTTTAACTATTGCAGCTGCTGCCTCTTCAACGCTCTTATAAGCTCCGCAGGCAACCATGGCAAGCATAGCACCGCCCATTCCCGGGCCTTCCTCACAGGCAGGAACATCGACTTCAATGTTGAGGATATTGGCAATCATTTTTCTCCACAGAGGGCTCTTTGCTCCGCCGCCGCAGATCATAGTTCTCTTCGGAGCTACACCGATTGACTTGGCAACTTCATACATATCTCTTGTAGCAAAAGCAACACCCTCAAGAACTGCCTGTGTCATATCTTCTCTTGTTGTATCCATTGTAATACCTGTAAATGTAGCTCTGGCATTAGGGTTGTTCCAAGGAGATCTCTCACCCATAAGGTAAGGTAAAAAGAATACGTGGTTCTCCCCAAGCTTCTCAATGCCCTTCTGTTCATCAGCATAATCTTTTGTCTTTAGGATTTCATCCATCCACCACTTGTTACAGCTTGCAGCGCTGAGCATACATCCCATCAGATGGAAGTGTCCGTCTGCATGGTCAAAAGAATGAAGCGCATTGTTCTTATCAACTGCAAAACTGTCAGCGGACATGAAGATGGTTCCACTTGTTCCAAGAGAAATATTACATCTGTTATTTCCAACTGTTCCTGTTCCAACAGCTGCTGCTGCGTTATCTCCGGCACCTGCTGCCACTACTACGCCGTTTTCTAACCCAAGCTCAGAAGACAATTCTGCTGTAAGTTCTCCAACCTTTTCGTAGCTTTCAAAAAGCTGCGGTAACATATCTTCTGTAATATGGCAAATATCGCACATCTCCCTGGACCACTTGCGGTTCTTAACATCAAGAAGAAGCATTCCCGAAGCATCAGAATAATCTGTACAGAATGTTCCTGTAAACTTGTATGCGAGGTAATCCTTAGGAAGCATGATCTTTTTGATTTTCTTAAAGTTCTCAGGTTCGTTTTCCTCAACCCAGAGAATCTTAGGTGCAGTAAATCCGGCGAATGCAATGTTTGCTGTGTACTCTGAAAGCTTGTCCTTGCCAATCTCGCCATTTAAATAATCAACCTGCTTCTGTGTTCTTCCGTCGTTCCAAAGAATTGCAGGACGAATTACATTATCATTCTCATCAAGGATAACAAGACCGTGCATCTGACCGCCAAAGCTGATGCCCGCAACCTGTGACTTATCCACATCCTTTAAAAGCTCTTTAAGGCCATCTACAGCCTCCCGGTACCAATCCTCAGGATTCTGCTCCGACCATCCCGGCTGTGGAAAAAACAGAGGATATTCTCTTGAAGTTGTTCCGTGAATAGTTCCCTTTTCATCCATAAGTACCAGCTTAACAGATGAAGTCCCCAAATCTACACCTATATAAAACATACCTTCCTCCTAATATAAAAACTATTTTTATTTGCTTTACTATCCACACTATGAAAAATCGTAAATTCAGATTTCCACAATGCTTATTATACATTTTTTGTACATAACTATCATTCCAGATTTTGCTTTTATTTAACTAAATATTTGCATTTACTAGTTTTATATCATAGGAAAGCAATTTCCTATGATATAAAAAGACCACTCTGAATAATCAAAGTGGTCTTAAAATCAGTCGTTTGCATTTCCTTTGAAAATGACAATTCCCTTTTTCTTGAATTTTTTAGGTGCTTCAGTAGCAGTAGCGGTATTTTTGGGTGTTTCTGCCTTTGAAGTGCTTGCAGATGCCACGGGTGTTGACTGCATCGTCTTTGGAGCAGCGGCCTTTTTAACAGGAGCTGCTTTTTTGGTAACTCCCGCTGCCTTTGCAACAGCGTCGACTACAGATGTTCTCTTGGCTGCAGGCTTTGTCTTCTCCTCCGGCTTTACCTTTGGCGCAGGCCTCTCTGCTGCCTTTGCAGCCGCTTCGGCAGCAACCTTAGCAGGATCCTGAAGCTTCATTGTAAGAGATATTCTCTTTTTATCAAGCTCCACATCAAGAACCTGTACGTCTACAATATCGCCTACACTTACTGCCTCAAGAGGATGTTTTATGTACTTGTCTGTAATATGTGAAATATGAACAAGTCCATCCTGATGGACACCTATATCTACAAAACATCCAAAGTCGATTACGTTTCTTACCGTACCCTTGAGTACCATTCCCGGTTTCAGGTCTTTCATATCAAGAACATCGCTTCTAAGAATCGGTGCCGGCATATTCTCACGGGGGTCTCTTGATGGTTTCTCAAGCTCTGAAAGGATATCTGTAAGTGTGATCTCACCAATCCCAAGCTCTTCTGCAAGTTTCTTTTTCTCTGCCTCTGTTACTTTCTTTGAAAGAGATCCTGAAGCATTTGTTGTATTCACATCTGTTTCTGTCTCTTTTGCCTTTTTTGAAGAAGCAGCCTCATCTTGTGTTACTGCCAGGTTACTTCCTGCAAGAGCCGCTGCAAGTGCTGCCCCCATTGCTGTACTTGTATTTCTTATAACTACCTGTTTTGGTTTTTTCTGTGGTCTTGGCTTTTCTTCCTTTTTTGCTGCAGGCTTTTCAAGTGAAGCCTTGGCTGCATTCTTCTGCGCCTGTCTCACATCATCAAAGGTAATTCCAAGCTTATCCATAAGCTTAAGTGTTGCATCATAAGACTCAGGATGAACACTTGTGGCATCAAGCGGGTTCTCACCATCTGCAATTCTAAGAAATCCTGCACACTGTTCATAAGCTTTTGGTCCAAGCTTAGGGACATTTAAAAGTTCTGCTCTGCTGTTAAATTTACCGTTCTCTTCTCTATATTCAACGATGTTTTTGGCAATAACCTTACTGATACCTGAAATATACTGAAGAAGCGGAGCAGATGCAGTATTTAAGTCTACACCAACCTTGTTAACACATGTCTCTACCACGCCTTCCAGAGCTTCACCAAGCTTTTTCTGGTTCATGTCATGCTGATACTGACCAACACCGATTGACTTAGGATCAATCTTAACAAGCTCTGCAAGAGGATCCTGAAGTCTTCTGGCAATGGATGCCGCACTACGCTGTCCAACATCAAACTGTGGGAATTCCTCTGTGGCAAGCTTACTTGCCGAGTAAACAGAAGCACCGGCTTCATTTACAATAACGTACTGAACAGGCTTATCCAGCTCTTTTATCAACTCAACAATTACCTGTTCCGATTCTCTTGATGCTGTACCATTGCCTACAGAAATAAGATCAACATCATATTTGTCTATGAGCTTTTTAAGCTCTGCCTTGGACTCCTCAACCTTGTTCTGTGGAGCTGTGGGATAAATAACCTTTGTATCAAGGACCTTACCTGTCGCATCAACAACAGCAAGCTTACAACCTGTTCTGAAAGCAGGGTCCCATCCAAGCACTGTCTTACCTGCAATAGGTGGTGCCATAAGAAGCTGGGTAAGGTTTTTGCCAAATACCGAAATAGCGCCGTCCTCAGCTTTTTCTGTGAGTTCATTTCTAATATCACGTTCAATGGCAGGAGCAATAAGTCTCTCATACGCGTCCTGATTGATTTCTTTTATAACAGGAGTTGTGACAGGATTGTCATTTTTAAGCATCTTCTTGTCAAGATACTGTAAAATCTGCTCTTCGGGAGCTTCGATTTTAACAACAAGGAACTTCTCTGCCTCTCCACGATTAAGAGCAAGTACTCTGTGTCCGAGAACTTTTTTAACAGGTTCCTCATAGTTGTAATACATTTCGTATACACTCTCAGCCTTCTCGTCCTTGGCTTTACTGGTTAGAACGCCCTGTTCCATTGTTACTTCTCTGATATATGTTCTAAAGTCAGCATTGTCGGAAACATCCTCAGCAATGATATCCATTGCTCCCTGAAGAGCCTCTGCCGGGTCATTAACCCCTTTTTCAGGGTCAACAAATGCAGCAGCTTCATCCTGAAGCGGATTGGTTGTTTCCTGAGCCAAAAGAATATTTGCAAGGCCTTCAAGTCCCTTCTCTCTTGCCACGCTGGCTCTTGTCTTTCTCTTTGGTCTGTATGGAAGATAGAGATCCTCCAGAGCTACCATTGTTTCTGCAGCTATAATCCTGGTCTTTAGTTCATCAGTCAGCTTTCCCTGCTCTTCGATAGAAGCAAGAACCTGCTCTCTGCGTTCCTCCAAGCCTCTTAAATACTTCAGTCTCTCGTCAAGATTACGAAGCTGCTCGTCATTAAGTGAGCCTGTTACTTCCTTTCTGTAACGTGAAATAAACGGAATCGTGTTGCCCTCATCAATGAGCTTTATTGCAGCCTCAACCTGCCATTTTTCCACGTTAAGTTCTTCTTTGATCTTTAATACTATATCCATACTTCCCTCGCTTATAAAAAGCTATTAAAATAATAAATTTTTGCTGAATTTTCTATAAATCAGCACACTCCCCTATTATACCAAGCATTTTGTACCGTTTTCAAGCTTTTCATAAAAGCTCAAACATTGTAAAAATGCCATAATTATTGTATATTTAGTACATGAAATTGTGCTTACGAGGAGTTTTTTCATGGGCGAGAATGGGGAAGATAAATACTACTACAATAATTACAACTACAACAAAAGTCACAATCAGCTTGACAGCCATGTAAATATGGCAACTGTATCACTTGTTACAGGGCTTATAGCTATTCCTCTCTGTTTTGTAATGAATATAGGAATTGTCCTTGGGGGAGTTGCAATTGTCTTAGGTATTTTATCAAGAGGTTCTGAGAAGAAGTTTCTTCCTCAGGCCAAACGCGGAATTATTTATGGAACTATCGGAATAGTTCTTGGTTACGTTGTTTTTGTTTCATCTATTCATACAGTTCTTACAGACCCGACTTACAGACAACAGCTCAATCAGATATCACAGCAGATGAACGGTCAGAGTTTCGACGATATGTTAAAAGAGCTGGGAATAAGCAGTGATACATCTCAGTAAGGATTATATGTGGAAAGAGGTGCCTATGAGTATTATCGGTTCAATAGGTGGTGGATACGGAATGTTTGAAGGTTCTGCTTATAGCGGAGCTACTGCTGCAAGTGCAACAGGTTCAGCAAAAGAAACAGGGCCTATCCTTAATCCCAATGAGTCTACCCAGAAAGCTCCCGGTAAAACATCATCTCCTGCAGAGTGTGAAACCTGCAAAAACCGCAAATATCAGGACGGTTCAAATGAGATGGTTTCTTTTAAAAGCGCACAGCACATTGATCCTGCAGCAGCAGGTGCAAGAGTCCGCGGTCACGAAGCCGAACACGTAAGTAATGCATTCAAAAAGGCTGCACTAAATAACGGCAAGGTTTTGCAGGCTTCAGTTTCAATCAAAACAGCAGTATGTCCCGAGTGCGGACGTGTTTACGTAAGTGGCGGCGAAACAGCCACAAAAATACAATATCAAAATGAGGAGAATCCTTATCAGAAGGCAAGAAAGTCCATTGACAGACAGGGACTTGTGGGGAATAACGTAGATCTTGCCGTATAAGACGGGTTTTTTTATCAAAATGACTAATCTTAAATCATCAGCAGAACTTAAAGCAATTGCACGGGAAAAATCCCTTGAAAGGTATGGCACACTTATATCTGCCGACCTGATAGTTTTGATTATACAGTTTGTTCTGTCAGGTATTACCACTATTTCCAGTTCAGGTAATATTTTTCTTTATATCATAAATGAGATAATTGTGCTTATTGTAAGCATTCTTTTGGGTGTTCTTGTTTCAGGCAAGACATTCCTTTATATGAATCTGATTTATTCCCAGAACGTCTCTATTTCAGACCTGTTTTACGGTGTAAAAGTGTTTCCGGAAAAAGCGGTTAAAGTTCAGGCTCTTTTCGTGCTGGTTGATTTTGTTGCAGGTCTTCCTGCCACATATCTTCTCTATCTTACTCAGCATAATCCGACGCCTGATCTTTATCTTGGAACGATTCTGGCACTTCTTTTTGAACTTGTAATTAACATCTATGTGCATCTTACCTATTCACAGGCTTTCTACCTGCTCCATGATTTTCAGGACAGAAACGCCAAAGAACTTTTATCCACAAGCAGGCACATTATGAAAGGCAATCGCTTCAAGCTTTTTTATCTTAATGTTAGTTTTATTCCAATCATGCTACTTGGTATGATAGCTCTTTTCCTTCCTCTTCTATGGATAAACGTCTATCGAAATGCCACACTGGCAGCATTTTATCAGGATCTTATTATGCAATACGCATCTAAAAATACAGTAGAACAGTAAAAGGGTGGTAAACTATGGACTTAATTGATGCAATCAAAGCAATCGATAAGCCCCATGAGGACGACATTCTAAACAGACTCTACACTACATGGGGTGAAAACGTTGATCCAGACAATCTTCTAAAAGAGTATCCCCGTCCCCAATTTGTCCGCGATAGTTTCATTAACTTAAACGGCTATTGGGAATATCTTTTTACTCCTGTTAATTCACGAGATGAAATTCCCTCCGTTATGGAAGGGAACATCCTTGTGCCATTTTCGCCTGAAGCAATGCTTTCAGGTGTTGAAAAAAGGCTTCTTCCCGATCAGCTTCTCTGGTACAAAAAAAAGCTTCCCGTTATAACAAGAAAAACTCCAACTGCAAGGATTTTACTACATTTTGGTGCAGTGGACCAGTTTGCTGATATATTTATAAATGACGCTCTGATAGGTTCACACAGCGGTGGATATCTGCCTTTTACCATAGACATTACAGATTATCTTAATTACACGGAAAATAAACTTGTTACTACCTCTAATACTCTCTATTTGCGTGTTCGTGATACCAGCGACTCATCTTATCACAGTCGTGGCAAGCAAACCCTGAAAAGAGGCGGAATGTATTATACTGCCCAAAGCGGAATATGGCAGACTGTGTGGATTGAAGAGGTTCCTGAAGTCTATATAAGAGAAATAAAGATTCATCCCGGGACTGATCTACACTCTGTAACTGTTGAAGTTGCCACAAACAAAAAAGCCTCCGTCACCGTAAAAATACCGGGCTATGAGCTTGTGAAATCACCGGCCTCCGATGTTCCTCCCGGAACCTGTTTTAGTGGAGACTATTCTTTTTCATCAGATACATTTCCATCGATCGGTATAGATCACTCTGCTGTTGCTCCATCATATTACAGCTTTAAGTTTAATATTGAAAATCCTCATCTTTGGACACCTGAAGATCCATATCTGTATCCGCTTCAGATTACGTGTGAAGATGATAATGTAAGTTCCTACTTTGCCATGCGCTCTTTTGAAGTAAGGCCAGATGACAGAGGGAAAACAAGATTCCATTTAAACGGACACCCCTACTTTCTCATGGGTGTTCTGGATCAGGGCTACTGGCCGGACGGGCTTTATACAGCACCTTCTGACGACGCCCTTATCTACGATATTACGGAGATGAAGCGCCTTCATTTCAACATGATGCGCAAGCATATAAAGATAGAATGCGCCCGCTGGTACTATCACTGTGACAGACTTGGCATGATTGTCTGGCAGGATATGGTTAGCGGCGGCTCTTCCTATGCCAAGCCCGTAGTTTCTTATCTGCCAACACTTTTTCCGAAGGTCTTTGGCCGCATGAGCGACGGACCTGCCTACTACAAGACATTCTCTCGCGGGTCAGCAGATGGGCGCAGAGAGTGGCTTGATGAAATGCAGAACACCATAAGGTATCTCTTTAATGTTCCATCAATCGCAACGTGGGTTCTTTTCAACGAAGGTTGGGGACAGTTCAATGCTGCCGGTGCCACGATTATGGCAAAAGAACTTGACCATTCCCGCCCCGTAGATCAGGCCAGCGGATGGTTTGACGAGGGAAGCGGCGACTATAGAAGTGTTCACAACTACTTCCGTCCTCTTACAGTTGAAGAAGACAAAAAAAATCGTGCCTTTGTCATATCGGAATATGGCGGCTTTACCTGCCACATAGATGGTCACTCCAGCGTCGATCGTGTCTATGGCTACAAAAAATATGACAACTTAGATAAACTTGGCGTTGCCTACTACAACCTCATCAATGCCTCCCTAAAGCCCCTCATACCAAAGGGTCTTGCTGGAGCCGTATACACTCAGGTCTCCGATGTCGAAGAGGAAGTCAACGGTCTCATGACCTACGACCGCAAAATCACCAAGATTAACCCCGACATTGATCCCAACATGACAAGCGGCATCAACTCATAACCCTTGCCGGCCTCCAGACTTGGAGCACAGCCCCCGGAGGTAGCCTTTTGCATGTTTGAGAGAGTTTAGTTAAGTTTATGAGCATTTAAATTTTCGTTTGTAAATACCGCTTTTGGATCACATGTTTGAGCCACCGGCTCTATGCACTTTTAGGAACTGTGCAGCTTCATTTTTCTCCGGCCAAGAAAACGAAACTTTTCCAAGTGCTCAGGCATCTTTTTCTTTAATGCGCATGCTGCAGCTAAAACTCGCAGGGCTAAATAATAAGAACAGATAGTCATTGGTGCTACGCACCTTGGACATAAAAAAAGAAGTTTTCTCCCAAACCAGTTTGGGGAGTAACTTCTTTTTTTGTCCAAATGCCCGCACAGCGGGCAAGACTATCTGTTCTTATTATTTTAACGCCCTGCTCAAACAACGCTTCGCATGCGCTGATCAAAGCTGCCTTTGAGCACCGGAAAATGACGTTTTCTTGTAACGGAGAAAAAGCAAAGCTCACAGTTCCAAAAGTGCAAGCGCCCGGTGGCGAGTTTGATCCAAGGTATTTACAAACAAAAATTTGATGCCATAAACTTCTAAACTCGAAATGATATGCAAATGGCTACCTCCGGGGGCTGTGCTCCAAGTCTGGAGGCCGGCAGGCATAATCAATAGATTTCCACCTGACCACTGAAGATCCTGCGGAGCTTGTTCCTTACCATGATGAAAGCGGGGATAAGGAAGATGTCTGCGAGAATCCAGGCTGCTGGTGATGCGAGACATATTGCTATGAAGCCAAATCGGGGTACAAGCAGTACTGCTACAACACTTCGGCCTATCATCTCCATAACTCCGGCAAGAACGGCAAACATCGAAAAGCCCATGCCCTGAATAAGGAAACGTACTATGTTGACCAATGCCAGCGGAATGTAGAACATACTGTTGTAGAAAAGGAACATATGAGCATTGTCAAGACAGGCTGCTTCTCCTGCATCAAGGAATATCATTGAAAACTGCCTTCCAAATAATGCAAGAACTATGAACGCAAGGATGGCATAGCCGCAACCGAGTTTAACTGCTGCCATAAGCCCCTGCTGTAAGTGATCAAGCTTTTTGGCTCCCACATTCTGACCACCGTAAGTTGCCATAGTCGATCCAAGGGCATCAAACGGGATACAGAAGAACATTCCCACCTTACTTCCGGTTGTGACAGCAGCTGCCGCATCTGTTCCAAGGGCATTGATAGCAGTCTGAAGGATAACACTGCCAATTGCTGTTATGGAATACTGAAGTCCCATAGGAACCCCCATATTAAACAGAATCAGGAAATGATCTCTGTCAAGCTCCCAGTCTTCTTTCTTAAGATGAAGAATATCTATCTTTTTGATAATGAATATCAAACACATAAGTCCTGCCGCAAACTGAGATATAACTGTTGCAAAAGCGGCTCCGAAAATTCCCCAGTTAAGAGGAAGAATAAATACAAGGTCAAGTATGATATTAAGAACTGATGCAATAATAAGATATTCAACAGGGTGCTTTGAATCTCCAAGTGCTCTTATTATGCCTGATAAAAGGTTGTACATATATGTAACAGGTATTCCAAGGAAAATTACAATAATATACTGATAAGCATATTCAAATACGTCTTCAGGAGTCTTCATAACAACAAGAATCTGTCTACAGAAAACGCTGACAAAAAATGTCATCACTACGGCAAATACAGAGCAAAGAATAATTGCATGAGATACGAATTTTCTCATGCTCTTATAGTCTTTTGCTCCGAATCTTTGTGCAACAGGAATTGCAAATCCGTTACAGACACCCATGCAAAAGCCCATTATTAAAAAGTTCACGGCACCGGTTGTACCCATTCCGGTGTATGCCTCTTTTCCCAAAAACCATGAAACTATCGCAGTATCTATGATGTTGTATAACTGCTGAAAAAGCATTCCCCAGAACAATGAAAGGGCAAAGCCAAAAATAAGTGACATTGGATTTCCAACTGTTAAATCTTTTATATTACTTGTTTTCTTCATAAATTACCTATTCTCTTGAATCCTAATTCATAACGCGCTTCGCAAAAAGCTTTGCTCAAACAAATATAAGTCAGAGCATTTATAAACCCTGACTTAAACTTACTAACAACGAGATAGTCTACTACTTTTTATCAAAATTTCAAGTGAATTTTTTATGTCTTTTTCATAATATAAATCCCTTACACAGAGGTTGTCCATGTAAGGGATCTGGTAAAATTTATCAGTTCTCTTTAACTGATCTTGAAAATGCACCAATGATCAGAATGATATCAGCTACAAGGAAAGCTGCAATTGAAACTACTGTTACGTAGAATACCTGCCAGCCTACTGTGTTGACTGAATCATAGCTGAAAAGTCCTGCAATAAGGAGGATTCTCTCTGAAAGAACCTGACCAAATGCTGCTGTATAAACTGCAATGGCACCAAGAACTGCAAGAGTTCCTAAGATGTCATGGTTGCCAAACTTGTTTGGAAGGCAGATTGCAGCTACTGCAAGGATTATTCCGCAAGCTCCAAGGAGTGCGATAGTTCCCATGTTTCCAAGAGCATATGTCACTGTCATGTTACTGCAAATTACTGCTGCCACAATTCCAACAATACCCAGTACTGCTGCGATGCAGTTAAAGTATGAGCCAATGCTCTGCTTTTTCATAAAGTCTGCCATATTCAAGCCTCCTTCTTTTTTCTCTTTGAAAGAACGTACAGCAGTGCAAACAGTACTGTAAATGCAGCTGTAACTCCGATTGCTGTGTAGTAAGCTGTTCTCCACCATGTGTTTAACTTAACAACATGTGTTGTTGCGTTGTATCTGTTCATAAGGTTACTTGATGCTATTGCATAGAGAACATTATGAGCTGCCTCACGAACCGCAAGCTGAGCGTTCTTGTCTCCTGCAAATACCGATGCACTGATAGTTGAACCATCTGCCTGATTTGCAAATCTTGGGCTGTCAAGAGTTGTATCTGTGTAGAATCCTGACATTCCTCGTGTGTCGTAACATGTAGCACCGGATGTAAGAACTGCTGTGTAAAGGTCAAAGTCATCATAGATATCTGTTACAGCATATCCTGTGAAGCCCCATTCCTTCTTGAGGATCTCAGTCATAAGTCCTGTGCTTACAGTACACTCAACCGGTCCGATCTTGGAGAAGGAGATCATGAGACCTCTCATGCCTGCATCGTAGTCTTCTGTATCATACTTTGTTGCTTCAAAAGCAATCTGGTAAGCTCTAAGCTCAACTTCACGGGCTCTCTGCTCTGTCATGAATGGAGCAACACCTGCTCTGTTTGTCTCCTGGTCGTTGAATGCATAGTGCTTAGGAGCAGCAATAAGACCATAGTTAAGAGCACCAATTGCAAATTCCATTGCTGTGTAGCCTGAGAGGATAGGATCCTCTGAATAGTACTCGCCGTTACGTCCGTTATAAGCGTGGCGGTGTGTGTTAAGTCCGGGACCCCAAAGGATCGGAATACCTGTAAAGAGTGACTCGATACCGATAAACTCGCCGAGCTCATAAGCAAGCTGTGGGTTAAATGATGCTGCTGTAAGCGGGCTGCTTCCGAATACTTCAGGATGCCAGTTTCCGTTAGGATCATCACTTGAGATGTTCCATGGAGCCTCTGTATCTTTTGACGCATTGAGGTTAACTGCAATACCGTTTCCGGCATTCTCTGTCATGTATGTCTCAACTGTTCCAATTGAGTCAGCACCAGGGATACTTGGGCCACCGAATGTAGCAAGGTACTGAGCCTCTTCAAGTGTCATCTCTGAAAGAAGTTCATCCCACTTCTCATCATCAAAGTCAAGGCCTGCCATCTCATAGAACATAAGGTCGCCGTCCTGGCCCCACTTGATATCTGATGTATCATCATCTGTCTTAAGTGTGTAGTATTTACCATTGAGGTAATCAATGAGTTCCTGACTTGTAAGTTCCATATCGCTGTATGTCTTAGGATATGTGCCTTCCCAGTCAGCACGGCTAAGGTATGTAACCTCGCCATCCTGGAAGTAATTCCAGTCAGCATAATCAAGCTGGTTAGAGATCTTTTCACCTGTCTTTGAATATGCAAATGATGTTCTTGCAAGTGTATCTTCTGTGATCTCTGTCTGGTATGCATAGTCTGCATTTGCTTCGCCTACAAGTGATGCAGTGTCGATGCCCTGAGCTGCCATGATATTGTTAAGTGCATCATGGGCGCCGTTACCGAATGCGAAGTAGTATGTGCCTGGATCGATAACGTATGTACCGAATGTTCCATCGCCATTGTCAAAAGAGCTGTCGTAAGTAGCAATGTACTGAAGATCAACAGTTACAGGAACTACTTCTGATTCTCCGGGCTGCAATGTGCCTGTTTTTCCATAGTTCAAAAGAACTATTGCGCTCTTCTCAAGTCCGCCTTCTGTATAAGGAGCCTGTCCATAGATCTGAACGCTCTTTTTACCTGCTACATCACCTGTATTTGTAACCTTTACATTAAATGTGGCTGTTGCTGTTGTTACATCGCCGTCTTTTGAAATTTCAAATACCGGATCACCTTCATATTCCATATCAAAAGTTGTATATGAAAGTCCATAGCCGAAGCCATAAGCAACTTCTGCGTCATAATCCCAGCCGTTAGCTGATGCATATGTTCCTGCATTTGAAGTAGCATTTCCCTGTCCGAGAACTGCATCATAATATCTTGTTTCATAGTAGCGGTAACCAACATAGATTCCCTCAGCCTCTATGATGTAGTTGCTGCTGTTTTCTCTTGTGATAACTGATTCAGCATTCTTGTATGAGAAATTTCCCATATTCTGCATAGCTGGAGCAGAAAGGTTATATGTTGGGAAAATATCAGCAAGTCCGCCTGAAGGGCTAACCTTTCCTGAAAGGATATCAGCTACACCGAGCATTCCGTATGAGCCGGGTGCACCGATCCAAAGGATAGCATCAATATCTGCATCATCCTTAAGGTCGCCGATCTCTACTGCTGAGGCGCTGTTAATAAGAACGATAACCTTATCACTGCATTCTTTTGCAAGAGCAATAATATCTTTTTCATTAGTTGTAAGAGCAAGAGGCTCCTCTGCACCAAGTCCTGCTACGATTCCACCAGGAAGGTAGTCTTCACTCTCTGCGCTTGGTCTGCCGATAACAACGATCGCTGCATCGCCATACTGAGCAAATGTGCTCTTATAATCTGCGTTAACTGCCTCAATTTCTGCAATTGAAGGCTCGCCCGGATCATACTCTTCTGAAGGGCCTGCATTTTCTGTGTGAAGGTATGTCTCATTGAGCTTTGTATAGATGCCGGTCATTGTAGAATTAACCTTGAATCCGGCACCGTCAAAATCAAACTCATCACCAGACCATCCGTCTGTTGTGTATCCTCTTTCAACCTGGCCTGTTGCCCAATTCTGTGAAAGGGATGTTGTGATGTGATGAGCGAAATCTGTCTTATTGTTCTGAAGTGCCTCATCGAGATTGATAAAGCCTCCGCATGCTTTTACACCAAAGCTTGATCCTAAGATCGGCACCTGGGATCTTATGCCAAAAAGTGTAACTGCACTTCCTGATGAAAGAGGTAATACTCCATTGTTCTTAAGAAGTACTGTTCCTTCTGCTGCCTGCTGTCTGTTAAGATCAATAGCAGCCTGGATAAGTGCGTGTGAGTTACCTGTACCGTCTTCGTTAAGAAGCTCTGCAGGTGGTGTGAATTTGTCGTACACAGCATCCTGATCATCTGTTACCATCATCTCACTCTGTGTTCCAAGAGCAGTGTCGATTGTTGATGAAAAGGACTCAAGTGTGTTTCCAACGATTACTGAGATTGACAGCAAAAATGTCATCAGTGCTGCTAAACCTCTGAAAATACCTGTCTTTTTCAAGTTTTCTTTCCTCCTGTTATTTATATTGTTCCATTGCCTTCTCTATACTCATACCTTCTTCAATGGCCTTCTTGCGCTTCTGATTAACTTCCTGAATCTCGCGCATCTTTTCCCCCGTTAAGATGTAACCCTTCATAGCAATTATTGTTGCAATCCACGCGACCATAGGCACTACGCAGAAAAGTATGATAACAACTACATTCATTCCCGATGAATAGGGAGTTTCCGCAGTTGGAAGAGACTTAATTCCAATCAGACTTACAGCGATTCCCACTACTGTAGCTGACAGTGAGGAAACAAGCTTATCCACAAGAGAAAAGAGTGTTCCCATAATTCCGGGAATATATTTTCCCGATCTGTACGTTTCATAATCCGAACAGTCTGCCACCATTGGGATAGGCATATCTGCTGTTGAATAATAGGCACCATATCCAACACCAAAGAACACTATGAAAAGTATCGTGTAGATGTTGATATTAAGTTTACCGTTTGATATAAGCGTGAGATTAACTCCGGGTACTCCCTGCTTCCATGCAAGTAAAAGTGCAAGCACACCTACATAACAAATAAGTGCAAGTGATACATATCTTAGGAGTGATGCCCTTTGCCCTTTCTTCTGGCTTGTTCTTACTGTGAGAACAAAGAAAGGAACTGAAAAAACATAACCTACAATCATCATCGGAAGATAAAGTCCGTCATAGTTGCCCATCATACAGCCGTAGAGCATGCACAAAACTGTTGTGTTTGTGGCAATTGACAGCGCAAGCTTACAGCCTGCACCTGCAATCATAAGCCTCTTCATCGGACTGTTATTTTTGATGATCTCAACATATTCTGAAATCTTGACTTTTTCCTGCTTGCTTCCACCGATTCCGAAATACTTCGGCTGGTCTTTTTCCCAAATACCGATGATGGCAAGAACTGTAAGTGCGATTGAAACCGTTATTCCGATTGGTGTTAAAAACTTATAGAAATCTGCGCTTGAATAATCTGCTACGTTAGCTCTGATTATCGGAGCAAGAAACTGCATAACACCCATTCCTGCAAGAGAACCTACTGTATTAAATATTGTGAAAAGAGGTCTCTGATTCGGATCTGAAGTAAGAACAGTCTGACCCGCTCTTGTACAGGAGGTCTGAAATGTATATCCGATTACCCAGATAGCATAAAGGCCAACAAAAGCTGCATATCTAAATCCCATCATGGTTTCAGGAATATTGGGTGTGATGATATACATGGTGATGATACTGATTGCCATAATGGCATTTCCAATTACCATAAACGGCCTGAACTTACCAAATTTTCCGTTTGTTCTGTCCATCAACGCGCCAATTATAGGATCCGTGAAAGCATCAAATACTCTCATTCCCGTAACCATTACTGACGCAAATAAAACACCAAGTCCAAGTACATTTGAACCAAAGGTTGCAATATATGCAAGAACCAGGACGTAATAAACATTTGTAGCTCCGTTATTCAGTGGAAAAAGCACCAGCTGATAGAGCTTTGCTCTGTTTATTCCATCATTCTTATTTACTGTTTCTGCCATAACTCTTCTCTTCTCCCTTATTACTTTGTCCAGTTAGCTCCCTTATCTCCTGATTCCTTAAGTGTATATTCAGGATTTGGTCTGCTAACCTTTCTAAAGACTGCTTTATCGCGACATGCTCCGCTTACAGCCATAAATTCATTTTCTCCCGTAAGAGAAACCTTAAACTCAAATACGTGCTGGCCATGCCTAGTCTCAAGCTTGTTTCCATCTTTGTAAAGAGTGACTTCGTTCTGATTTGAATAAACCTTTACAGTTATCTTGTTTGAGGTTCTGTCCCTAAATCTCTTGGATGTGATATGAACAAAAGGTTCTTTGCTCCACCATGCTTTGTAGATGTAGAAGCTGTCTTTTTTGGTCTTCCTGTCAAAAGTGATCAGTCCCTTGTGGTTCATGCCCGGCTCACCGCCCTGGTTTCTGGCATCTGCCGCAAAATCGAACATGTTCCAGACGTGAGTAGCCCACATAAACGGATTTCTTTCAAAGCATCTGAGCATATATTCGTGATAATGAGCCTGATATTCCTCTGTATGGTCACCTCTTTTTGGCTTTTCCGAGTGAAGGTTTGGCATTCCCTCGCATCCGTATTCAGAGTATCCAAGGCTTCTATCCGGATAAACAAAGTGGAAAAACCTCATCCATATATCATTCAAAAAAAGCCCCGGAACATACCACCCAAGATAAAGATTCCAGCTAACAGTGTCTGTAATATGCGCGACCTTATTAAATGGTCCGCATACTGCATAGCAGGCAAGTGTCGTGAATCTTGTCTTATCCATCTCATGGCACAGATCATTTAATTCTCTGTGGTTATCAAGCATGTCATTTTTATCTTTTGTGGATATTGTTATCTCATTGGAAATGCCCCAGCACACAATTGATGGATGGTTATAGTTCTGAATGATCAGTTCTTTCATCTGGCTGATGGTGTTGGCTCTTGCGTTTGGCATATGCTCTGAAATATAAGGAATCTCAGCCCAGACAACCATTCCTCGCTCATCGCACAGATCATAAAAGGTCTGACTATGCTGATAGTGGGCAAGTCTTATGGTGTTGGCTCCCACTTCACAGATAAGATCCATATCTTCTTTATGCATCTCATCTGTTATGGCATTGCCGACACCTTTTCTGTCCTGATGTCTGCTTACGCCGTGAAGAGTATATTTCCTTCCGTTCAGATAAAAACCTGTCTTGGGATGATAATGAAAATCTCTCACACCAAAGCGTGTTTCAACTTCATCCACCACAATTTCATCAACTATAAGTTCCGCTTTTAACCTATACAGATATGGATCATCAATTCCATCCCAAAGATGAACGTTCTGGATAATTACATCCGACCATGCTTCATTTATGGATCTGTGAGTCATCTCCTGACAAACTTCATTTCCCTCCTTGTCAAAAACCGTAACCCGTACTTCCCCTGAATCTGTGTTAAGCCACATCTTTGCAGACACTTTTGCTTTCTTGTAGCCTTCAATAGGATTAGCTGTAACCTGAATCCCACTTCCTCCAAAGTAATCGAGGTCGAATCTTTTTTTATTAACCACTATAAGCTTCACATCTCTGTATATTCCGCCGTAGAAAGTAAAATCTGCCTTCTGCGGATATACTTTATCGTTTGGCCTGTTATCCACTTTAACAAGGAGGTTGTTTCCCCCCTCCATTAAAACTTCTGTGATATTTTCCCTGAAGGTTGAATAACCTCCTTCGTGTCTGAGAACCTTTTGATCATTTATAAAGACATCACACTCCGAATTCACTCCATCAAATTCCAGATACACGTCTTCACTGTTTCTATCAAATGAAGGACATTCAAATCTCTTTTCATACGTAGCCAGTGTCCTTAAATAGTCATTTCCACCATCCTGCCCGTCGATATTATTCCAGGTATGCGGAATATTGACTACTGTTTTTTCTTTTCCATCAATAGAAAAGTTCCAGTCGTTGTTAATGTTGTGAATTTTTCTCATGCCAAATCTCCTTTATATGGTTAAATCTTACAAAATTGCAATATATGATTTCAATCATTGTGGAATAATCTACAGTTTTGACAGCATAATTTACAATGTCAGGCTCAATGCTGTAAAATAATGTCATGAAACAGTTTAGAGTAGCCATTGTTGAAGACGATATTGAATATTCTTCATTCCTTGAAGATTGCCTTAATAAATACGGTAATGAAAAGGGATTTGATTTTAGTGCCAGAACTTATTCCAAGGCCGAGAGCTTTTTAGATGATTACAAAAAAGCTTTCGACATTGTTTTTATGGATGTTGACCTCGGAAAGGGCTTTTTAAATGGCATGGAAGCAGCCAAAAAGCTGCGTCTTATCGACGATACTGTTCTTTTATTCTTTGTGACAAACATGCCTCAGTATGCTCCTGAAGGCTACGGTGTTGATGCTTTGGACTATTGCCTTAAGCCAATCAGCTACAGCAATCTCTCCGTTAAGCTTGACAAAGCCATGCGCCTTTTAGAAAGCCGCAAAGGTCAGCCTGTTAAGGTTAAGGACAAGCGAGGCACTCACATTCTTTCTTCCAATGACATTATGTATATAGAAGTAATGGGACATGATCTTATGTTCCACACCACTGACGAAATCATAGATTCCTACGGCGGTCTTAGTGAGAGGGAAGCTGAACTCTCCGGCAATAATTTTGCCAGATGCAGTGCTTCTGTTCTGGTCAATCTTGCTTATGTAAAAGGTCTTTACGGAGATGAGATTAAGGTTGGAAAAGATATGATAAAGATTGGTCGTTCCAAGAAAAAAGCCTTTTTGGAGCAGCTTAATATGTACCTTGGAGGATAAACAAAAAGTGAGCGAATCATTGATAAGCAGCTTTACATCAGTTGGCTATTACCTTGAAATTCTCATTGCGGAATTTCTTTTCTTAAAAACTTTTGAAAAAAGAAACCATTTTTTCTTGAGATTCCCTGCACTTATAATTGCCTCAATTATCATAGTTTTCCGGGTTGATTTAAGCAGCACGTCTTCGACATTCATCAGATTTTTTATGCTCCTGATGATCATTGGCATATCAATTTGTGTGTATCTATTCAGCTTTAAAGGCAATTCTTTTTCAATCATTTCCTCATGCATAGGCGGTGTTGCAACGCAGCATATAGCCAATAAGTTTACGGTATTGTTTTCACTGACACCACTTGCCAAAAGGCTGTATTCCATTTCTTATTTTTATCCAATCATCTTAGAAATTGCCGTTTTTACTGCTGTTTATCTGGCTGTATATTTTCTGGTTGCCCAGAATTTCCATTTTGAAAAAAACTCCATCAGACTAAACGTTCTCTCCATAACCATCGTAATTACCTGCATCGGTGTAAACAGACTTATTGCCGATCACAATGTTTTTAACACATACTACGAGGCTGCATCCTGTATCTATGCCATCATCTGCTGTGCTCTGGCTCTTGCCATGCAGCTGTATCTCTATAAATGGCAGGAAGAAAAAACAGAGTCGCTGGTTATCAAAGGTCTTTTATCTGCTTCTGAAAAGCAATACGAACAGTGGAAAGCAATGGTACAGTTTACCAACATTCAGACCCATGACCTTAAACATATGCTTGACAGGATTGAACGTCTTGCAAGTGACAACAAGCTCGATATTCCCGATTTGTCTCCTATCAGAGATTCCATCGAAGGTTTTTCTCCCTTGGTAAAAACAGGTAACGACGTTTTGGATGTTCTTTTAAGAAACATGAGCACTCTTTGCAAGCAGCAGAATATCCGCTTTAACTGTGTAAGCTACACTGATTCTCTCGGAGCCTACGACAGTATGTCTTTGTATTTTCTTTTTGCTAATGCAATAGACAATGCAAGAGCCGGAGCCGATACTGTAACAGATCCCGACAAACGTGTCATTGATGTCAGTCTTAAGAAATTCGGTGATTCGGTAACAATACACATCTGGAACTATTTTGAAGGTGAGATAGTCTTTGAAGACCGGCTTCCGGTAAGAGAAAACAGCGAAGGGGGCCACGGCTTTGGAGTAAAGAGTATAAAGATGCTGGTAGATAAATTCGAAGGAGCCATGAATGCTTACGCTGAAGAAAATGTATTTCATCTGAATATTATTCTGCCTATTTAACTTTTAAATCCAGGACAATTATTGTAAAATAGACCTATCTTACTAGCACTTTCGTGCAGAAACGGGGATAAAATGGACAATATTAAGGCTGTAGTTTCTCTAGGACATGAAGCTCTCGGTGTTACAACCAACGAGCAGATGAATGCAACAAAGGTAACTGCCAAGGCATTGGCGGATCTGATAGAAGCTGGTTACCAGCTCGTCATTACCCACAGTAACGGGCCTCAGGTCAGCATGATACACAAGGCCATGACTGAGCTCCACAGAATCTATATCGACTACACAGCAGCTCCTATGTGCGTGTGCAACGCCATGAGCCAGGGCTATGTAGGTTACGATATTCAGAACTCCCTAAAAACAGAACTTACAAGTCGCGGCATCTCAACACCTGTAAGCACACTCCTTACTCAAGTTACAGTAGATCCTTATGATGAGGCTTTTTACGCTCCTACCAAGGCAATCGGAAGAAACATGTCAAAGGAAGATGCTGACAACGAAATTAAGAAGGGTAATTTTGTAAAAGAAATCCCGGGCAAGGGCTATCGCAGAATAATCGCAGCTCCCAAGCCTATAGATATAGTAGAAATTGATGCCATAAGAGCACTTGTGGATGCAGGACAGGAAGTTATCGCATGCGGCGGCGGCGGTATTCCCGTAATTGAACAGGGACACGTACTTAAGGGCGCTTCCGCTGTTATTGAAAAAGATGCTATAGCCGGCAAGCTTGCATCAGACCTTAATTCTGATAAGCTTATAATTCTAACTTCTGTTCCTTATGTATATACAAGCTTTGGAAAAGAAGATCAACAGCCTATCCAGAAAATGGATGTGGAGACAGCAAAAAAATACATCGAAGCCGGAGAATTCGGCGAAGTTGATATGCTTCCTAAAGTCGAGGCAGCTATCGAGTTCCTTGAATCAAATCATGGCGGCGAAGTGCTTATCACTTCTCTTGACGCTGTTAAGGATGCACTTAAAGGCAAAGCAGGAACACACATCGTATTTGAATAATATCCTTTTTACAATGGTCAGCCCCGCGCACTTTGCACGGGGTTGTTTTTGTGTTTTGTTAATAGAATGTTAACTTGTAAGAATATATGTGATGCGGATATAATAACCTCATGGGTTTAGTAGTTAAAATGCAAGATTGGAGTAGTTATGACAAATAAAAATAATGATGAATTTGATTTCAGAGAAGTCAAAGAGGGTGAAGAGTCTGAAGTCGTAGATACCACAAAAGATTCAACCGCTTCTGATGTCAGCTCTGACAATACTTCAAATAATAACGAAGAAATAACTGAATATGAAGATGTCTGCTTTGTCTGCAGACGTCCTGAAAGCAAAGCAGGAAAGATGTTCCATCTGCCAAACAACATCTGCATCTGCAATGACTGTATGCAAAAGACCATGGATACTGTAAGCCAGTTTGATTATCAGAATCTGTTAAATAATCCTAATCTCATGAATGAGCTCAATAAGAATCAAAATGGATTCCCGGGATTTGGCTTTTTTAACATGGACAACAATAACGGTTTTAATATGGGAGGAATTCCAAACTCTCAGAAGATAAAGAAAAAAAGTGAGAGCAAAGTAAAACCTGCATTTGATATCAAAAATATACCTGCACCTCACAAAATCAAAGCCAAACTTGACGAATACGTGATTGGACAGGATCAGGCCAAAAAAGTTATGTCTGTTGCAGTTTACAACCACTACAAGAGAGTGGCCACAGACACGATGGATGACATTGAGATTGAGAAATCCAATATTCTTTTACTGGGACCAACAGGAAGCGGAAAAACATACCTTGTAAAAACTCTTGCAAAGCTTCTTGATGTACCTCTTGCAATTGCCGATGCCACATCGCTTACAGAAGCCGGATACATCGGAGATGATATTGAAAGCGTTGTAAGTAAGCTCCTTGCAGCAGCCGGCAATGATGTGGAAAAAACCGAGCATGGCATTATCTTTATCGACGAAATAGATAAGATTGCCAAGAAAAAGAACACCACTTCAAGAGATGTAAGCGGTGAGTCAGTTCAGCAGGGAATGTTAAAACTCCTTGAGGGTTCTAATGTAGAAGTTCCCGTAGGTGCCGGAAGTAAAAATGCCATGGTTCCTCTGACTACAGTAAACACCAGAAACATCCTGTTTATCTGCGGCGGTGCATTCCCTGATCTGGAAGAGATCATAACGCAAAGGCTTAACAAACAGACATCAATCGGATTTGATGCCGACCTTAAGGATAAATATGAGGATGATCCTAATCTTCTTTCAAATGTAACTGTGGAAGACCTTAAAAAATTCGGAATGATTCCTGAGTTTCTCGGAAGACTTCCTATCATCTGTACACTTCAGGCTCTTACAAAGGATATGCTTATCCAGATATTAAAAGAGCCAAAGAATGCTATACTCAAGCAATATCAAAAGCTACTTGCACTTGATGAAGTAGATCTTCAGTTTGATGACAGTGCTCTTGAAGCTATTGCGGAAAAAGCCCTTGAAAAAGATACAGGTGCAAGAGCCCTCCGTGCGATCATCGAAGAGTTCATGCTTGATATCATGTATGAAATTCCAAAGGATGAGAATATCGGACGCGTGACCATTACCAGAGACTACATTGATGGCAAAGCCTCACCTCTCATCGAAATCCGTGGTGATTCCATACAGCCAAAGCTTCCCGTCTTTGATACAAGCCAGGCAACATCTGTTTAAAAAAAGTTCCAATATACTTCAAACAGAATTTAATAATTGTTTAAAAAAAATAGACCATATCTTTGATTTTCCAAAGATATGGTCCTTATTTTTTATTTATTAGTGACCGCCGCCCTGCTGTTGCTGGCCATCACCGCCATTTTGTCCGTTTTTGTCATCCGGAAGTGCCGGCTGTTGCTGACCATTATACTGATTTTCGCCTGAGCCTGCAGCATTTGAATCTGTGCTGCTTGAAGTACTTGCTGCTTCACCAAGTGTTACATCAAGGGTAACTTCTGTGTATCCTGAATCACTCTGTCTCATTACTGTAATTGAAACCGTTGTGCCTTTCGCGTAATACTCAAGTCTGCTCTGGAGATCGTCCATAGAAGTGATTTCTTCTCCATCAAAAGCAATGATTACATCACCGCTCTTAATACCTGCATCGGCTGCTCCGCCGCCTTCATATACATCGTGAACAAGTACTCCAAGAGGAATACCATATACTTCATGGATCTCTGAAGGAACGCTTACACCTGAGATTCCAATGTATCCTCTGTCTTCCTCAGATACCTTGCGTTTTGTCTCTTCGTTCATGAGCTTATCGATGATAGGCTTTGCTACTGAAATAGGAATAGCATATCCCATACCTTCTACTGTATCGCCGCCAATCTTGTTGGAGTTGATACCGATAACTTCGCCCTGAATGTTCAAAAGAGCTCCACCTGAGTTACCTGGGTTGATAGCTGCATCTGTCTGAATAAACGTATGTGTTACGCCCTCTTCAGTTTCAACTTCTCTGTTGATAGCTGAAATAACACCTGTTGTAACTGACTGACCATAACCAAGTGCGTTACCGATTGCTATTGCAGGTTCACCAAGTGTAAGTGAGTCGCTGTCTCCAAGAGTTGCAACCTTGATTGAATCAAGTGTATCTGATGAAACCTCATCGATTGATACAGCAATTACCGCAAGGTCCATATCTGAGTCAGATCCCTTAACAACAGCCTCTACTGATGAATCATCATTAAAGATAACTTCAAGGGAATCAGCTCCTTCTACAACGTGGTAGTTAGTTGCGATCAAGAGCTCTGTATCATTCTCACCTACAATAATACCACTACCTGAAGCTGTAGCTTCCTGTGTCTGTGTATAGCCAAAGTAGCTTGCTGATGCTGTGTAGTTATTGTGGATAATTACCATTGCAGGCATTACCTCTTCAACTACTTCTGTAACATCAGTTACTACTACTGAAGTTGCTGCGCTTGTTGTGGTGGTTTCTACTTTTTTCTCTGAAGAATCTTCTGTTTCAGCGCTCTGTTCGCTTTCTGTCTGTTCTTCAGTTGCCTCTGATTTCTCTTCAGCTTCTACCTCGGAACTATCATTTGAAGCTAAAAGTGATGCATGTCTTGAATATGCATAATACCCTGCGCCAACACCACCTACTACCAAAGCCAGAATCAAGATTGCTGCAATAACAATTGCTGCTGTATGTTTTTTCTTGGGTGGCTGTGGCTCAGGAGCACTTGCGTAATTTGAACCACTGTATTGATATGTCCCATAGGATTGCTGTCCATTCCCATAGCTATATGTATTCTGATTTCCATATGTATTCTGGTTATTTGAATAATTATTATTTACATAGCCATTTGAAGAAGTACCCTGCTGCCCATATCCGGATCCATATCCGTAAGAATTGTTCTGTTCGTTTTTCCCATCGTCAAACATTGTCTCTACCTTCTTCCTTTCTTTTATGAAATTCAGTATAGTTTTATTCTGTGACGGAATTGTGTTCAGTTTATAATAAAAAAATAATATTTTTTAGTAATCTTCTTCTAAAACCTGAATCTCCATGTAATCAAATGGAACCTCTTCTATAAAAGCATCCTTTGTGAATCTGCACTTTGCATGAAGCTGAAAGTCCCTGACAATAGGCTTAAGCCAGATAGGCTTTGAAAGATCCATCTCATAACAGGCTTTTTCAATCGCATTCATAACTTTATGTGTCCTGCTATCTACAGTATCATCACACACAACCGTATCTTTTAAGAGGTGATTATCATTAATGAGTTTTACCCACAATCGAAACATACTTTTTCCCTTCCTATTTCATAAATGCATTATAACAGACAAATAGAAAAAGCTGAATTACAAGATCAGACTCATAACCCAGCTTTTCACTCAGCTTTTATTGTTCATCCAGCGAAAATACTCCACTGTCTTTTAATCCTTTAAGGAAGGCTTCTTTGGATCGATTGATAATAAGCTCCTGCGGAAAATCAATACTCTCCAGCATATTTACCGCCCTATCCATATGTCCGATTTCCAGCGAAATATGAGCATCAGTGTTTATACATATACTAACACCAAGCTCAGCACATCTCTTAGCTATCTTTCTGCAGAGTTCCTTGTGATGGCCTTCAAAAGAGAAACTGTGTTCATTAATCTCAATAGGCTTGTGAAGTTCTTTTGCTCTTAAAAGAACTTCATCCAGTTCAAACGGAACCCCTGCTCTTCCAATGTGTCCGATAAAAAACACTTTAGGATTCTCTAAGGCATTTAAATACATCTGAGTATTCCTTGCCACAGACTGACCTATTGTATGTCTCTTGGCATGAACAGAAGCAATTACATAATCACATCTGTCAAACACCATCTTCTGTAAGTTCTGAGGCGGATCATATGTATCACCTATTGTTGATTTCAAAACTTCAATGTCGTGACCAAACAGATGACCGTCCATATCAACGATATCTGCCTCACAACCTTTTAAAAGTGTAACCCCCTGCCAATTTCTTGGCCACATATTGGTACAAAAGAGATACTGATAATTCTTGACCTCTTTGTAATCCCCAAACAGCATATCACTGAAGTGATCTGTGCTGCCCAAAAGCGTCATACCCGCTTCCTTCGCTGCTCGTACATTTTCTTCAATAGTTGAATAAGCATGTCTTGAATAAAATGTATGAGTATGTGTGTCACACTCAATTTTGTACATTATAAAACCTCATTTAAATCTTTAATCGTCGTATCCATTTGGATTCTGGCTCTGCCATCTCCAGGAATCCGCGCACATTTCCTTGATTCCGTTCTGAGCCTTCCATCCAAGTTCTTTTTCTGCCTTGTCGGCATTGGAGTAGCATGTAGCGATATCGCCGGCACGTCTCTCCTTGATAACATAAGGAATCTTAACTCCTGTAGCAGCTTCAAAGTTCTTTACAATGTCAAGAACGCTGTAGCCCACACCTGTTCCAAGGTTGTAGATGTTAAGTCCACTGCCCGGTTCAAGCTTCTTAAGAGCCTTAACATGTCCGAGAGCAAGGTCTACAACATGGATATAGTCACGGACACCTGTTCCGTCCGGAGTATCATAGTCATCACCAAATACGTTGAGCTGTGGAAGCTTTCCAACAGCAACCTGTGTGATATAAGGCATCAGGTTGTTAGGAATTCCGTTAGGATTCTCTCCGATTGTTCCGCTCTTATGAGCTCCGATAGGATTGAAGTATCTAAGAAGAACAACATTCCACTCTGGATCTGCCTTCTGAATATCTGTAAGAACCTGCTCAAGCATTGACTTTGTCCAACCATAAGGGTTTGTGCATGTTCCCTTAGGGCACTCTTCAGTGATCGGAATAAATGCAGGATTGCCATATACTGTTGCTGATGAAGAGAAGATGATGTTCTTGCAGCCATGCTTTCTCATAACATCTACAAGTGTAAGAGTTCCTGTAATGTTGTTGTCATAGTACTCCCATGGTTTCTGAACAGATTCTCCAACAGCCTTAAGACCTGCAAAATGAATTACGCTGTCGATCTTCTCACTTGAAAAGATCTTCTCAAGTCCTTCTCTGTCTCTTATATCTGCCTCGTAAAATGGTACCTTCTTACCTGTAAGTGCTTCTATTCTTCCAATTACTTTTTTGCTGGAGTTTGCAAGGTTATCCATGACTACTACATCGTAGCCAGCATTCTGAAGTTCTACTACTGTATGTGATCCAATATAACCTGCTCCACCTGTTACAAGAATTGCCATAATTTGCCTCTTTCTACATCTTGTACATGAGTAAAAGTATTTTGCGTCCTCATGAAGATAGTTTAAATATATCTTTTTATGAATATATTAAAAATAGACTGAGAGGAATACAACCTTTATTTGTTATATTAACCTGTCTTTTTGTTAACTACCTTTTCTTATAGTTCTATGCCACACTTCTTGCAGAGCTCTCTTGCGGACTCTACTGAGTCGATTCCTTCTTTGTTTTTGATAGGTGCGAACTCGTACTCTCTTACTACCTCATATGGAAGGCAGCTGTCAAGTTCATGGATCATATCAAGAACGAGCTGCTCGAACTTGCATCCGTTTGGCTTCTCAGGCTTTACCAGATTAGCATTCTCATCGATGTATGGGATCTTCTTCTCAACTACATGAAGAGGAAGTGTCTTTTTAGCGATCTCATTAAGTGCCTTCTCGTTAAAGAGGTAGTTAAGGATTACTCCGTAGTTATATGCAGGATCGCCGTTCTCATCCTTAGCGTCCATCATTTCCTGTGAAAGCTCATAGTACTCAACAATTGATGGCTTGCCATCTTCAAGGCACATAACGCCAACCTTCTCATCAGTAGCATTCTTTCTAACAACCTTTGCACCACAGTCAACTGCTGCATTAACTGTAGCACCTACGAAACAAGGATCTGCTATTCTCTGAAGAACGTTATCTACTGCAAAGATATCGATCCATTCGATGCCCTCTTTTAAAATAAGATCACGAAGACCTGCCTTGAGCATTGATGAATACCAGCCTGCATTTCCGTTTGGTGATGTGGAGATTCTGTTCTTGCCCTCCATATAAACCTTTCCTTCATAGTCAGAAGCAGGTGCCATGTCCTGTTTAAAGAATGTAACCTTTTCCTGAGGATATCCGAAATAGTTGTGCTCCTTAAGGAAGTTTATTGTTGCATCATTGTTCTTTTCACTTGTCATGATAAAGAGTCTTAAGTATGTTCCACCTGCCTGCTTAACTGTATCAAGAAGGTTTTCGATGATTCTCTGGAAAATGTAAACATGCTTGGTAAGTCCGATATCATACATACCCTTTGGATTGTCAGAGCCAAGTCTTGTTCCCATTCCGCCTGCAAGGAGACAAGCTGCTACTTTTCCGGCTTTGATAGTCTCAACACCAATCTTTGTGAACTCTTCTTTTCTCTTTTCAATCTCAGAGATCTGCATTGCTGCAAGTGGAGCAAAGTTTCCTCTTCCCTCGCTCTTACCAAGGTTCTTGCAGTTCTCAAGTACAGCAAAATCTGTCTCATCAATCTGCTGTAAAAGTTCCTTTTTCTCAGCCTCGCTGAGCTCATCGTAGTATTTAAGAACATGTTCCTGACCGAACTGTTCAAGTTTCTTTTTAGCTTCTTCGAAATTCATTAACGTTTCCCTCATCTTTCAAATTATAAAAACTCCAAGGAACATTTTAAGTGATTAGCAGACTTTTTACAAGGTGACAAAAAAGGCATACATACCACGTATTAAATGTGATATGTACGCCTTTATTATTTACGCTTAAATATTCGATAATTATCAGCCTGCTGTAGTTGAAGCAACTGCTGCAGCATCAGCCTCAGGTGCTGGTGCAGGAGCCGGTGTTCCGGGTGTCCAACCGGCAGGATCAACTAGGATTCCGTTCTTATCAAATGTACAGTTTACATTATCAAGCGGTACTGTCACGGAAGTAAGCATCTTACCCGTATTACCGTCAAAGAATCTCCAGCCTTCTGCTGTCTGTACCCATCCAAGTGTCATATGTCCGTCTGTAGGTTCAAGGTAATATACTGCGTCACCAATTGTTGCAAGACCCGTAGCCATCTTACCGTCAGCTCCAAAGTAATAGGACTGACCATCTATCACATTCCATCCTGTTACCATCTTGCCATCTGCTCCGAAGTAATATCTGCTTGCTACATCACCTGACCATCCGGTCTGCATTACTCCATCTTCGCCGAAGAGATAAGTTGCTCCCTCTACTGTCTGAAGTCCTGCAAGTGCAGTATGAGTCTCCGGGCTAAAATAGAATCTCTGTCCCTGCTCATCGGAATACCATCCACTGATAGCGATACCGTCTGCTCCAAACATGTACTTACCGGTTTCAAGTGCGTGCATTCCTGTAAGCATTACTCCGTTACCGTCAAAGAGATACAGATTATTACCAACCTGTGTAAGTCCTACATGCATTGCGTAATTGTCATCAAAAAAGTGAATTCCGTCTTCTAACTGAACAAAGCCCTTCTGACATACACCATCCGCATTTGCATAATACACTCCTGCTTCTCCAAGGTTGAGAAGTCCTGTGCATCTTACACCATTAGCATCAAAGTAGAAACGTGAACCGTCAATATCATTAAATCCTACAGCTGCAAGACCGCCTTCAGCCGGCTTAAAGTAATAAATACCACTTTCATCCTGGAACCATCCGGTCTGAACAAATCCGTTTTCATCTGTGTGATACCTTCCGTTTGCAAGATTAAGCCAGCCATACTGTTTGCGGTAGTTACTATAGTAATAAACATGTCCGCCCCAGCTGTTAAAGCCTTCTCCGATAATTCTTGAAAAATAATCAACATACAAATGGTTGACATCTACTCTCGTAGGAATTCCTGAGTATGAACCGTGGCTGCTTGACTGCCACATTGCATACTCTCCTGCATAATCGCAGGATGAGTTATACTGAGCAACCCATTTAGCTGATGCTACATTTGGCATTTTATTCGTAAACCAGTTTCTGCTGGCATATACCATGGTCTCATACCCGTTGGCATTTAAGATTCCGCAGAAAGTGTCTGCTATGGCCTGAAGCTGTGCTGAACTTAGGCCTTTCTGACATGAATCTTCTATATCAATTGCGACAGGAAATGTTACTGTGTATGGAGCAATCCACGCCAAAACCTGATTTGCTTCTGCTGCTGCAGCCTCCGGCGTTGTAGCGTAGGAATAAATGTAAACTCCGGTTCTTACACCTGCTGCATTAGCCCCATTTATATTGTTGGCAAACTGCTCATCAAGTCCTTTTTTGGTTGTGCCCACTCTTATCATGGCAAATCTGACACCAGCAGCCTTAACCTGCTGCCAGTTAATGGCCCCCTGATATTTGGAAACGTCAATACCAACTGCCACCTCCGGACCGGATGCTCCGGCTTTAGCTGTAATTCCAAAGGCAGGAACAAAAGACAGGAATGCTATAACTGCTACAAGCAATCCCATAGAAAAAAAGATTTTTCTAGCTTTTTTCATTTAGATATAACTCCCCTTCAACTTTTTTACAAAACTCTTAACATTTCAATTATAAAGGAAAAGCCACCTTGGAGCAACCTCCAAAGTGGCTTCTATTATCAATTTGCTATACCCCATCAAGTTCTTTATCAACAAGGTATCTTCTGCTGCACTAGACTCGATAATACCTCGTCAAGTACTTTACACAAAAGGATTCTCAGTTGGATATGGAAGTGATGCCGGCTGATTGTAACCAATTGTCTCAGCTCCAACATACTTAAATACCTCATAAAGAGCTTTTCCAAAGTGACCGAACGCAACAGCTCCGTGGTGAGGGAAGTTCTGCTGAATAAGTACATGTCTGTAGAATCTGCCCATTTCAGGAATAGCGAATACGCCGATACCACCGAATGATCTTGTTCCTACAGGAAGTACTTCACCCTGAGCTACATATGCGCGAAGATGATTGTCTGATGTACTCTGAAGTCTGTAGAATGTGATATCACCAGGAACGATGTCTCCCTCAAGTGTTCCCTGTGTAACTTCCTCAGGAAGGTTTCTTGCCATGATTCTCTGGAACTTCATCTCGCAGCTTGAAAGCTTACTTGAGCATGTGTTTCCGCAGTGGAAGCCCATGAATGTATCTGTGTGCTTGTAATCAAACTTGCCCTTGATGCTCTCTTCATACATGTCAGCAGGTACAGAGTTATTGATATCAAGAAGAGTAACCGCATCGTTACTGATGCATGTTCCGATGAACTCACTGATTGCGCCATAAATATCAACTTCGCAGGATACAGGAATTCCGCGACCTGTAAGTCTTGAGTTTACATAGCAGGGAACAAATCCAAACTGTGTCTGGAATGCAGGCCAGCACTTACCGGCGATACATACATATTTCTTGCCGCCCTTATGCTCTTCAATCCAGTCAAGAAGTGTAAGCTCATACTGAGCAAGCTTCTCAAGGATCTCAGGCTTCTTGTTGCCGGCACCAAGGTCTTTTTCCATATCAGCCTTAACTTCAGCGATTCTGGGATCTCCGGCATGTTTGTTGAAGCTCTCGAAAAGATCAAGCTCTGAGTTCTCTTCAATCTCTGCGCCCATGTTGTAGATCTGCTGAATAGGAGCGTTACAAGCAAGGAAGTTCATAGGACGAGGTCCAAAGCTGATAACCTTGAGGTCTCTAAGTCCGACAATTGCTCTTGCAATAGGAACGAACTCGTTGATCATCTTTGCACACTCATCAGCTGTTCCAACAGGATATTCCGGAATGTATGCTCTTACTCCGCGGAGATGAAGGTTGTAGCTTGCGTTAAGCATACCGCAGTAAGCATCTCCTCTTCCATCAATAAGGTCTCCCTGTGACTCTTCTGCAGCTGCACAGAACATAACAGGTCCATCAAACTTCTCAGCAAGAAGTGTCTCTGAAATTTCAGGTCCAAAGTTTCCAAGATATACGCAAAGAGCATTACATCCTGCTTTCTTAACATCTTCAAGAGCTTCAAGTGTCTGAACCTCACTCTCAAAGATGCAAACAGGACACTCATAAACGTCCTTGTCACCAAATGCTTTTTTGTAGGCTTCAGCCAAAGCCTTTCTTCTGTTTACAGCAAGTGATGCTGGGAAGCAATCACGGCTTACTGCAACAAGTCCAATTTTTACTTCTGGAATGTTAATCATAAAAATCCCCTTTCTTAATGTAAAACGCTTACAACTTGTATTGTTTTCCCCTAATTATTTTAATCTTATCTAAAATATTATCTGTCAAAGCTCTCTAAATTACAACCTTGCAATATGTAGAAAAACATATCAATTTTTTATTCAATATGCTTGTAATCAGTTAAGCTTAACATCAAAGCTTGCGCACTTATGACCTGTAAGCTCTTCTGATCGTGCATCAGGCTGCTGTGTTCCGAAATAAATCCTGAAGTTCTTGCCGAACACCTTTCTTTCACCTGCCTCATTAACAGATGTGAAGGCTTTCTTATCAAGCTTTATTGTTACCTCTTTTTCTGTCCCGGCCGGAACATGTACTCTCTTAAATCCGCAAAGACGTGGATTGGTAGTTGCAAACTCAGAATCAAGATCCTTTATGTAAACCTGTACAACTTCGTCTGTGTCTACTTTACCATCATTTACTACTGTAACAGTAAGCTCTGCATCAAATGTATCAGGTTCACTACCATTATCCATATGTAAATTGTTGTCAGGCTTCACATAGCAATCTCCATATGTAAGACCATATCCAAATGGATAAAGCGGTGTTCCGTTAAAATACTTATAAGTCCTGTTCTTCATTGAATAATCTTTAAAGTCAGGAAGATCATCCGCTGATCTGTAAAAAGTAACAGGCAGTTTTCCTGAAGGTGATACATCCCCAAACAGAATATCCGCAACGTCTTTTCCGCCTCTTGCTCCCGGATAAAATGCCTGAAGAACAGCATCCGCATCATCCTGGGCTTTTGAAAGATCTATGGCACTTCCTGCCATGTTGATTACGATTGTAGGCTTGCCACACTCAAGTACAGAGTATAGGAGCTGTCTCTGTGGAAGAGGAAGGCTTAAATTAATCTTATCGCCGGATGCAAACTGGTTTCCTGCATCCCCCTCTTCTCCCTCAAGGTTCTCATCAAGACCAACTACAACAATTACCACATCTGAATAATCTGCAACTGCCTTTGCCTCCGAGAGTCTGTCCGGAAGATTTGGATCAGAGAGATTGCTTAAGTTGTCCCTAAAAATATCGCAGCCTTCTGAATAAAGAACCCGGACGTCACTTCCAACCTTATCCTGAATTCCTTCAAGTACTGTGATATATCTTGAAGATGTTCCGTGATAATTACCTATAAGTGACAACCTTGAATTGGCATTAGGTCCAACTACACCGATTGTCTTGATCTTATTCTTATCAAGAGGAAGGATTCCGTTGTTTTTCAAAAGAACTACTGACTCTTTTGCCGCTCTGTGCGCAACTTCAAGGTGTTCTTTGCACTCAACAACATCGAAAGGAATCTCATCGTATTCTGTCTTATCAAACATGCCCAAAAGGAATCTTGTTGTAAAGAGTCGTTCGCAGGATGTTGTAATTGTCTCTTCACTGAGAATTCCTGCTCTATATGCATTCATGATCTTTTGATATGTACATCCGCAGTTAAGATCACATCCCATTTCAAGCGCAAGCTTTGCAGATTCTTCAGGACTCTTTGTAACTTTGTGATTCTCATGGAAATCTTTTACTGCCCAACAATCAGATACAAAGTGGCCTTCAAATCCCCACTTGCCTCTGAGTGTGTCAACCATAAGTGGCTTGTTAGCGCAGCAAGGCTCGTCGTTGGTTCTGTTGTAAGCACCCATGACTGCCTCTACACCGGCCTCCTTTACGCATGCTTCAAATGCTGGAAGATATGTTTCTTCAAGATCTTTCTTAGAAGCCTTGGCGTTAAAGAAATGTCTTTCGCCCTCAGGACCTGAGTGAACAGCGAAGTGCTTAGCACATGCGGCTGCCTTCATATACTCTCCATCGCCCTGAATCCCCTTAACAAAAGGAACTGCCAGGCTGCTTGTAAGGAATGGATCCTCACCATAGGTCTCATGACCTCTGCCCCATCTGGGATCTCTGAAAATATTAACGTTTGGTGCCCAGAAAGTAAGTCCCTTGTAGATATCTCTGTCTTCTCTCTTAGACTGCTCGTTATACTTGGCTCTTCCCTCTGTAGCGATGATCTCGCCGACTTCTTTCATCAGCTCCTCGTCGAAAGCTGCAGCAAGACCGATTGCCTGCGGAAACATGGTAGCTGTGCCGGCTCTTGCCACCCCATGCAGAGCCTCGTTCCACCAGTTGTAAGCAGGGATTCCAAGTCTGTCAATAGCAGGTGCGTCATAGCGAAGCTGAGATGCCTTCTCTTCAACTGTCATCTTAGCAACAAGCTCTTTTGCACGCTTTCTTGCTTCTTGTCTATTCATATCTATACCCCTTAAGTTTCTTTTGTTTACCATATTTATTGTATAGGTGGAGCATTTAATTTTCTTACCATATTTTGCCTTTATTAGCTTAATTATTGTTGTTACGTTCGGGCAATTCAACAAGGTAATAACTTTTCCTTTGTATATGCGTAAGTTGTTGGATATTAGGCAGGATGATTCTATGTATAAAATTAAGAAATTAGTGATTGATTGGTAAGCAATTGACTACGTACGCCACCATTGACTGAACCTGCGGTGTGACTGTAATCTAATGCCTCAGGCTCTGAATCCAGGAACAGTAGTTGTGGCTATTTTCAAGCATGTGACGGGCTTTATGGCCGCAGTTTCCAATACAAGAGTGCGAAGAAAACGAAAATTCTGTTTTGGGCACATAAGCCTGATTTCAAACTTACAACATCCATTGCCAGAATTTTTGATTCGTTAGTTTGGGCATATACGGCTTTTTATGAAGTTACAGCATCCAATAATTGATAATACTTTGTTTCATTTCACTCATCTAATGGATGTGTAAATCCATTTTTTCTCATATATGCCCATTTTCACTTCCTGAAAATTTGCCGATGGATGTGTTAACTTGAAAAAATAGCTATATGCCCGGAACGACATTTTTGTCTATGAAAATTCCGATACTTCTGGCAGAGGTACGGATAAGAATGCTGATAAAGTGTCATCTTATCCGTAAAATCGGTCAGTATAAGCTTCATTTCCCGCGTGGCATACGGATAAGACAGCATACATCGTGCAATCTTATCCGTAAAATTAAAGATCATTGAGCAAAAAATAACCATATTGTACGGATAAAAATAAAGAATGGTGCTGGAATTATCCGTATGACGGGATGAAAAGGAGAAAATCTATAAGCAGTGAGTGGACTTCAAAAAACAATATATGCCCAAAAACTTTCCAATGTGAGCACGCTTGCATTGGAAAGCTTCGGCCATACATCCTTGAAAATAGCCGTCCCTACTGTTCTCGGAGTCAGAGCCCGAGGCAATAACACCCAGCCACACCGCAGGTGCTTGCCATTTACGGGTTCTGAGGAAAACGCTACAATGCTGCATCCGACGGTGAGATAAGATCTACTGTTCCCATCGTCCTCACCGTCGGCTCCCAGACCAAGGCGTTTTCCTCAGGTTCAGTCAATGGTGGCGTACGAAGCCGCAATCTAAATTTTTTAGAATGTTAGAGAAGTCACTTACGCTTATACAAAGTGGGAGTATTATGACTCAAGAACAACTCACACAAAAACAGCTGCCACAATTAAGTGACAGCCGCCCCAAATTTCTTTTGCCAATACTAATTATCTGATATTCTCGGCATCGCCGTATGTAGCTTCCCATTTCTGAGTTCTCTCATCAATGATAGCCTGTCCGCCTGAACCAAGGTAATCAGCAACACCCTCATCCCAAACAGATTCGAATGCGTCTACACTTGCGCTCATAGCCTGATCATAAATCTGATCTCTCTTAGCTGAAAGTGTATCACCTACGCCGCCTTCTGCCTCGATGTCACCGGTCTTAACGTTGATACCGATTCTTGTATCTGTCTTTGCAATCTCATTAGCCTTGATTACATCCTCAACATCGATTCCTGCATATGAGTGAGCAAGAGTCTTCTCTGTAAGGTCATCGGATGTAAGGTGAAGACCATTACATGTGATTGTGTAGTCAATATTCATACCGGAGTTCTGGATTGCATCACCTGTTGCTGCAACGATTTCATATCCACCATCATCAAGCTTGTTGCATGTAACGCCTTCTTCGCCAAGCTGCAAGAACTGTATTGTCTCAGGATCTGAAATAAAATCAAGGTAAAGCATTGATGCAAGAGGCTCATCGTTTGTTGCAGGGAAGAAAATCTTACGGTCGATAGGACCTGCAAGGAACTTGTTGTGTGTTCCGTTTTTGTCTTCGAATGGATCGATTGCTACGTACTTAGCGTCTTCGCCTACAAGTCTCTTAAGGTTAGCCTGGATTGAATCCTCACCGTTTCTGAAAGGATAATCCCAGTTGTGTGTGAATGCGCCAACATAACCAGCCTTCATCATGTCATCTTCTGTTGTATCGCCTGATCCGTAGATAGCGAAGTCATTCCACATAAGGCCTTCGTTGTACCACTGGTTAAGAAGCTTAACTGCTTCCTTTGTTCCGTTCTGTGTAAGCTTTCTGTCATCGAAGCCGTTTACATAGAACTCTTTGTCAGAAATATCTGGGTCAATGAAAGACTCGATAAGAGTACCAGCTCTCCAACCTACATCGTAAGAAACTGAGTAAGGAACCATCTTGTCAGCGTCTGCTCCAAGAAGTTCGCTAGCATTGTCCTTGAATGCTACGAGCATGTCATGGAACTCCTGCTTTGTTGTAGGTTCAGCAAGACCAAGCTTATCAAGCCAGTCCTTACGAACGAATGTAAGAATTCTGTTCATGTTAGCAAGCTTTGCCTCTACAGCCCATGTCTGGCCGTTCTCAGGATCAGCATCCCAGTAAAGGTTTGACTCACCAAGCCATGTCCAAAGGTTAGGAAGTTCATCCTTGTAATCATCAATGTAAGGTCTAAGATCAAGAACACCGCCCATGTCAGCATATGTCTTGATTGTTGGATAAGAATAAGTTACACATACATCAGGAGCTGTACCGCCAGCAAGAAGGTTGTTGATCTCATCAACCTCTGTCCAACGAGGAACTGCTACGAACTCAACTTCTACGTTGTGCTTCTCGAGCATTCCTTTCTTGATGTAGTCTGTGTACACGTTGTTTGTTGGGTCTGATCCGCCGTCGTTACCACGATCATAAACCTCAACTGTGATGTGTCTTGTGTCTGCGAACTTACCATCTGTAAGTTCTGAAGCAACTGCTGGTTCTGTTGCTGTGTCAGCCTGAGCAGTTTCTGCCTCTGCTGCAGGTGTTTCTGAAGCTGCAGGCGTCTCTGAAGTTGCCTGCTCGCCACCCTGGCTACCGCATGCTGCAAGTGAAAGTGTCATCGCAGATGCAAGTAACAATGATAAAACTTTTTTCCTCATAACATAACCTCCATTTATCTTTTACCCCCGTAGGGGAAATTAACATATTTTTTCAAAAAAACTCTAACAAGGAAGTTCTGCTCTCACACTACGTGTGAGCCAGAACAAGAATTCTCACTAAGCTCGCCAAAACCTCGCTAAGTGATCATTCTTTTACCGCTCCAAGAGTAACTCCGTGAATGAAGTATTTCTGAAGGAACGGATAAATGCACAAAATAGGAATTGTTGAAAACATAACTATCGCAGACTTAAGTGAATCCTTAAGCCCCGGTGCAGAGAACCCTTCCTGAGTAGCAACTTCTACTGAATTGATATTGTTCAGAATGTTGTAAAGAAGAAGCTGCAAAGGATAGAAATCCTTGTTTTTCATAAACATAAGAGCATCTGAATAACCGTTCCAACGTCCTACAGCATAGAAAAGAGCAAGTGTTGCAAGAACAGGTTTGGACAGCGGAATATATATAGACCAAAGAATCCTAAAGTATGATGCACCATCAATTTCCGCCGATTCTCTAAGTGACTCAGGAATTCCGTAAAAAAAGCTCCTCATGATAATCATGTTGTAAACACTCATACAATATGGAACAATGAGTACCAACGGATTATCAAGGAATCCAATCTTTTGCATAAGCAGGTAGTTAGGAATTGTACCTGCTGAAAAGAACATTGTAATAGTAATAAATATATTGATGATTCCTCTTCCCTTTAAGTTTTCAAAGATCAAGGGATATGCACAGATTGTTGTCATAAAAAGTGAAAAGACTGTGCATACTACTGTCAAAAATACCGTCCATACAAATGCGTGAATATATTTCACATCGCCGAGAACTGTTTTGTAAGCATCGAAGTTAAATCCCTTTGGTATAAGATAAACCTCATGCCTTACAAGATAGTCTGTACCTGAAAGTGATCTTGCCAAAAGATTTATCATGGGAATCACACAGATAAGACTTATAAGTACACATATAATAACGAAAACCCAATCCCCAATTTGTGTCTTGGTGGATCTTATTGTTCTACTTTCATCCATTTAAAGCCACCTCCTACCATATACCACGTTCACCCAGCTTACGTGAAAGCCAGTTGGCAGCAAGCAGGAAGAATACATTGATCACAGACTGGAAAAGCCCAATCGCTGTAGTTAAGCTGAACTGAAGTCCCTTAATACCGGCCTTATAAACATATGTTGAAATAACTTCTGCATACTTCATAACAAGGTTGTTCTGAAGTGCAAATGGTCTGTCAAAGTTAGATCCAATAATATTACCAAGAGCCATAATCAAAAGAACTACTATAGTAGGCTTGATTCCGGGCAAAGTGATATGCCACATCTTCTGAAATCTTCCGGCGCCATCTACACTGGCAGCTTCATAAAGCTCAGGTGATATGCCGGCAATAGCAGCAAGATATATGATTGAGTTCCAACCAAAACTCTGCCAGACGCCAAGTCCGATATATGTCCCAACCCAGTGAGCCGGATCATTAAGGAAAGGAACTGCTTCACCACCCAGTGCCTTGATTGCCATATTAACAAGACCGTCTGTCGGTGTAAAAAGCTGAAGTGCAAGACCATAGATAATAACCCATGAAAGGAAATGTGGCATATATGCTATAGTCTGAACTGTCTTTTTAAACATTTTGAAACGAAGTTCGTTCAAAATAAGAGCAAATATAATTGGTATCGGGAATCCGATAACGAGATCAAGAAGGTTAAGTACTATTGTATTTCTCAAAGAATTGATGAAATCCTTTGTACTAAATGCCTTGATGAAATACTCCATACCATGATTCTTTGCCCATGGCATTTCCCAAATGGACTGGACAATGCTGTACTTTTTGAATGCAATCATGATGTAAAGCATTGGAATGTACTTGAAAACGATCAGATAGATAATAGGCAGAGCAAGCAGTACATATAATTGCCAGTAACGCTTAATATATACCCCAAATGACTGGTTGCTCCCCTTTCTCTGTGCTTTGGTATTGCTCATAAACTCCTCCTAAAAACCCTTACTTTCTATTGTAGAAATATTGCACAATTTCTACTCTTTTATTCTATATTGCTCACGTCATTTATTCCTATCAAATATTGACTATCACTTACCGATAAATGCGCGCATTGTGCATTCTTTACAATTCACAGAAGTGTTCAACTGTATATTTTGTCTAAACGCTCCACTTATACTCTGCCAAAATAAGAGCTGCAAAGAAATGATATGATTACTCATTCTTCACAGCTCTCTTCTTTGTTTTTTATATGTTTAATATATTATGCGGTTCTTTTCGTCAGCTATGCCGCTTTTTCTGTAGAAATAGGAATTTACCTGATCTCTCCATTCTTTGGCATTGTCTATCTGCATCTTAAACCTGCCGCTTACGTTTTCAAACACTTCATCAGGCACCTGCCCCTCAAGACTCTTCCATGTTTCAAAAAGTTCTTCTGCCTCTGCTTCGCCCTCAAAATGGCTGTCATAGATATGCTGTATCAATGTTTTTCCGCTCTTAAGTTTCCATGTATATGGTATGTGATGGAAAAATAAAAGCAGCTCTTCAGGGCATTTTTCAGGATCATTGTACTGCTCTGCATTTTCCTTGTAATACTGCTGAGCATAGCCTGTTCCCTTATCTGTTCTGTCAACACCTATTCCTAAATGATCTGCTCTGTGATATGTCCCCCATCTTGAGTACTCGTACCCGTCAACACTTGGACCGTAATGGGTATTAGGAGTTACCATCCAGCCAATTCCAAGAGGACTTGTATACTTCTCATAGATTTCTCTTGATCTAAGGAGCATATCTGTCAGCTTATCCTCTTCTTCTTTCTCAATGGCAAAAGAAAGTCTTATCCATTCTCTTGCTATTTCCTCAGCGCTAAGAGACGTATCAAAGGCAAGTCTGCCAAAACCATAGAGATTTGCCGCTGCCAGATAATTGCCTGTCCAGTTCCTGTCATTACCTGTGTTTATGACTGCTGCCATTCCGGCAAGCTTATTGCCAAAGGCTCTTCCGCTGACTATATCTGCAACAGTATCATTGTCCTTCTGACAATATGTTCTAAAGCCCAGTATTTCCTTGAACATAGGTATAAGATAGCAAAGATCGATCTGATGACCTGTATACTCCTGAGCAATCTGAACCTCCAGCATCTGATTGGTCTTGGTAAGTCCGCCGATAAGTGGTGAAATAGGCTCTCTTATCTGGAAGTCCATAGGTCCGTTTTTAATTTGAAGGATTACATTATCATGATATGCGCCATCATATTCCTTGAAGTAGTCGTAGCCGGCTCTTGCCCTATCAGTCTTATAATCTCTCCAATCCTGAGTACAGTTATATACAAAACATCTCCAGATAATGATTCCGCCGTAAGGAGCAACAATATCCCCCAGCATATTTGCGCCATCTGCCTGAGTTCTTCCATATGTAAATGGCCCGGGCCTTCCCTCGGAATCAGCTTTTACAAGGAATCCCCCAAGGTGAGGAAGCCTTCCGAATACTTCTTTTGCTTTTTCTTTCCACCATGAGATAACTTTTTCATCAAGAGGATCGCAAATATCAAGACCGCCAAGCTCTATAGGAGACGCAAAGTTAAGTGACAGGTATGTCTTTATACCATAATCTGCAAATACATCCGAGAGCTCTTTTACCTTGTCAAAATATCTGTCGGTAATAAGATATGTAGCAGAGTCCTTAACATTAACGTTATTGATAACAATGCCATTTATGCCAACGCTTGCCATGAATCTTGCATAGTCTCTTGTTCTCTCATCTACAACGATCTCTCTGTTTTCAAAAAAGAAAGACTCCCCTGAATAACCTCTCTCTATACTTCCATCCATGTTGTCCCAATGATTCATCATTCTAAGAGGATTGGCCGGCTTCTTTTCCATATTGATCTCAGCAAGTTTTTTCCCACATGAGAGTTGTCTTAATAATTCAAAGACTCCGTAAAGGGCGCCATTTTCATCAGAAGCCAAAATTTCTGCTTTTTTATCAGTGCCATAAAGCTTATAGCCTTCTTTAGAAACACTCTCATCCCTGACTATACTAAGAGTTATATCCTCTGCACCTTCATTTTCCACAACTTCATCCGAAAGTATCCCTTTTAATCCACATTTAAGTTCACAAAGTGCACTTTTAATAATCTTTGAGTCCTTATCAAAACCCTCAACACTACAGCTTACAGTCTTATTGTCAGAGCTTACGTTTTTATACTCCAGCCAAAGCTGTGTCCATTCCTTCTTCCCCATTTTTTATAAATCCTTTCTCTAATAAAATCTTTTATGATAAAATAAACCACGTAAAAACAAAGTTTCCCGGATAAGGAGCGGCATTAACATGATCAGTGACATCAACGAACAGGCCCGAGAGGACATTTTTTACGACACCTTAAAGGGCGTTCTTTTATATCACAACACACTTTCAGAATACCCTCTACACTGGCACAATGAAGTGGAACTGATCCTCATTGTATCAGGAACTCTAAAAATAAAATTTCACAATGATACCCAGTCAATGATCTGCTGCAATCCCGGCGACATAATCCTGATTGCTCCGGGAACTCTTCACGAGTATCTGTCAGACACCCCCGGCGGTGAAAAGCTCATCCTTCTTTTTGACATCGGTGGTTATTCACAGGTTTCATCCCTGGTCCCACTCCTCAAAACTCTTCCGCCTTATGTTCATATCAGGCAGAACGAATACCCTCTTGAAGATGCCCGCCTTCAGAATTATTTCTGGGAAATCGACAGGCTTTATGGTGAAAGTGATGAATTCCTTCACATTTCAGTTTATTCACTGGTGACACTTATTCTTGCCCAAATAGGAAGCATGCACCTCAACGATGCCCCAAGTGTATCTGTAAGCGATGACCCACAACGCAAGAATATCGACAAACTGGTTTCAGTTACAAACTATATTGATTCCCACAGATCTGACGATTTAAGTGTTGAACAGCTGGCTGAAATAGCAGGTTTCTCCAAGTTTCACTTTGAAAGATTATTTAAATCCTACATGGGAGTTTCCTGTTATCAGTACATCACAAAGCGCCGCGTGCTCATGGCTCAGGAGCTTTTAGGTGATACAGATCTCTCTGTAATGGACATTGCCATGCAGTCAGGATTCTTTTCTCTCTCAACCTTTAACCGAGTGTTCAAAGATACCAACGGCTGCTCACCAACGGAATATCGCAAGCTCTACAGAGCCGGTGCCGACTTAAAATCATGAGTTTTTCTTAAAATAAAAACTCTTGAAATCAAAATTACTACCCGGAAGGAATATGAAGGATACGTCCCATTTTCCTTCCTTTTTATTTATGGCAAAAGACTTCTCTTCATACTCATAACACTTTTCAAATTCCAGAATTTCTTTTACCTCTTCTCCACTTTCATTCCTCATTCGAAGGTGAATTGTGTTGATTCCCTTAGGTGCTCTTCCCAGAACAACCACTTCTGAAGAAGCATCCTTCCCAAAATCAATATCCTTAAACTCTAAAGTGACGTTGTTTCCGATTCCTTCTACAGCTTCATCTGTTTTAGTAAATGTATCTCCATAGACCGAATCCGCATCAAGCGCCCTTGTTTCAACCCATGCAGAGTACAGTCTGGTAAAAGAAAATCCTTTAATATGGATCTTTTGTTTAACCTTTATACTTATCGAAGATATGCCTGTAAGTCTTCTTGAAAGTTTATAAGTATCTTCCTGATACACATTCCAAATGCTCTTTTTATGATATACAGCTTTTAGAAGAAGCTCATCACCGGAATAAATCTCAAGAGGAACCGGATCATCGGAAAGAGCAAATATCGGAATTGTTATCTCGTCAGAGCCTGTCTTTCCAAAGTCTATATTGTCATAGGTTATAAGTGTCTCTGCTACTCTGTCTGTAGCAACTCCGTGCTCATTCCCCGCTGCCACTTTTCCTTCAAAAGAGCTGTAGGCACTTCCGGAAATGAATAAGTACGGATCAAGGTACGCAGTGCCTATGCCTTCAACCTCAAAATCCAAAGTTGAAATAACCTTTGCTTCACCCTTTTCATTTATGTACTCGCACCTTAGAATAAATTCTCCATCCGCAAAAGCTGTCACCTTACAGATATTTTTATCTGCACTTACCTTGGCAATATTGCTGTCAGTGCCTTTCTTTGTAAGAGCTCTGAAAACTATATTTTTATCAGAAAGATTTTTGGGACTTATCAAAGCTCTGACTGTAACTTCCCTGTTGCCAGCTGTTAGTTTTGTTCCGCCATCAGATTTAAGGTAAATGTTTCTGGGGATATCCGCCTCTTGAATAGTAGCTTTTATTTCAGGTTCAATGCCTTCTTCCGCCGAAACTATAGCAAGAAGTTTTCCTCCAAACAACCTTTTCCTGTTGCCTTTGTAGCTGTCGTAATCAGTGCTGTCTCCATTATCGATTCCTAAAAGAAATCCGCCAGTAACTTCAACTTCTACATAATTATCGGCGTTATCAACTATATTGCCATCCGCATCAACTGCCGATATTTCAGCAAAAACAAGATTTCCAAAAGTCTCCTGTTTTATCTCAAGTTTTTCTGCTTCGCCAAAGCTTCTTCTTGTGTCTCTGGCAATTTCCCTGCCATTCTCATCGAAGCCAACCGCCAGTATTTCTCCCTTTTCATATGGAACTCTGTAATCACCTATGATGTGGTATCCTGCGCCTTTTTTATGTGTAAGCTTTTGTCTTCCAAAACTCTTTCCATTTAAAAAGAGCTCAACTTCAGCCGCATTGCTTGCTACTCTCACATCTATTATCTGTCCTTCGTTGTAATCCCAATAGGGAAAAACATGGACAAACGGATCCTTACCCGCACTTACCCATGCGGATTTCCACACATAAAAAGCATCCTTATAAAAACCTGCTGTATCTATAGCTCCAAAGTAAGAATTTTTGGTGTGGTAAGGTGTAGGCTCTCCAATATAGTCGTAGCCCGTCCATATAAACTGTCCCAGAGAAAAATCCATGTCCCTGTCTTTACAGATACAATACTCAAGACTCTCGGCGCCCCAGCTGGTAGTGCTGTTTCCAAGCGATGAGCACTGAAGATCTCTATCTGAAAGAATATTTTCAGAAAGCGGAAAATGATATATTCCTCTGCTCTGTACTATTGAACATGTCTCACTTCCGTATATAATCCAGTCAGGATGTTCAGCGTGATGCTTTTCATAAATATTTTCAGCGTAGTTATAGCCTACAACATCAAGGTGCTCTGCACACTTCTGCGCATTTTCCCACGGCATATAGTTAGAAGCCGATGTTACAAGCGCATTCCTGTAAGGATCGTATTTTCTGACAAGGTCTTTAAGATGGATTGTCAGCTCTTCTCCTCTCCCCGATGCATGGGTATCATATATTTCATTTCCAATGCTCCACATAAAAACGCAAGGGTGGTTTCTGTCTCTTGTAACCCAGCTTTTTAAATCTTTTTCATGCCACTCTTTGAAGAAATGCCCATAATCATAATCCGTCTTTGGCATTTCCCACATATCAAAAGCCTCGGAAATCACCAAAAATCCCAGTTCATCAGCCTGATCCAAGACATCGCTGTCATACACATTATGGGATAGTCTAAGAGCATTTACCCCCATATCTTTAAGCTGAAGAAGCCGCCTTCTCATGGCGTTAGTATTATACGCTGTGCCAAGGGCTCCAAGGTCATGATGCAGACACACTCCATTAAGCTTTATGTGCTCTCCGTTTATGAAAAGCCCTCTGTCAGAAGTAAACTCAATATCTCTAAAGCCAATCTTTAAAGTTTCTTTTTGAAGTACTTCTCCATTTCTTACAAGAGCGCTCGTAAGTTCATACAGATTCGGTTCATCAACGCTCCATTCAGCAGGCTTTTTGACAAAAATATCTGCCTTTTCAGTACCAGGAACCACTATAGCCTTTACGCCACATTCCTCAATCTCTATCAAAAGATCTGTATCCGGGTGAACATTTCCCGATACATCTACAGATACAGAAAGAATATAATCCTCGCCTTGCTTCTTGGTACTTACATAGATTCCATTTTCCGGAATAAATTCATCTGTCTTTTGTCTGTCTATATAGACATTCCTGTAAATACCGCCTCCCGTATACCATCTGGCACTTGGATATCTGCATTTTAATTCCGCAATTATCTCATTGGTTCCGGGCTTAACAAATCCTGTTACGTCCAAAACAAATTGTGTATATCCGTTTTTCCACTCTCCGGCCTTTTGACCGTTTATGTATATGCTGCTGTCCATATACATGCCATCAAATATAAAGAAAATTCTTTTGTCACTTTCATCTACGCAAAAAGTGTTACAGTAGAAAGCTGACGCATCTTTATAAAGATTGTTTGCATCCTCAATCATAAAATCATGAGGAATTTTTACAGCAGTAAAATCAGAGAGACGCTTTTTCGCCTCTTCTATATCTGTTCCATATGGAGTCTTTAAGAATTTCCAGCCTTCTACAAACTTTTCTTTCATAGAATTATCCTCTTATTCAGTAATAGTCACTTCAAATGGAGCAAGTGGCGTTCCTGTCTCATTTTCAACAAGTCCCCCGTGATAAGTATTTTCGCAGCACCATTTGAGTTTTACATTTTTGCCATCACTATTCATTTTAACAAAAATCTTATCACCCAAAAGAGCTGCTTCTGCGTTTTCTCTTTTTCCATCTTCATACTCAAGATAAAAATCCTTTAATTCGCTTCCCTTACCCTCATCAGCTACAATCAGCTCTCCTGCATGTCCAAGCTTTATCTCAATCAGGATCTCGCTATCCTCTGTTACCTTTTTGATGCTCTCTATTTCCGGCCCCTTATATTCTGCGCCATATCCATATTTCATATGCGCTGCCCAAAGAGCCATTCTCTCGCCGATTGGCTCTTTCCTGGTCGGATGAAGATCGTTATCCTCACCAAGTCCAAGAGTCACAACAAGTCCGGTCATGGGAATATCAAGAATCCTGTTCTGAATAAGTCTGAACTTTCCCCAATCATCGGTGCATGGAAGCTGATCAATCACAAAGTTCGGAAGCTGAACTGCAATAAACGGAAGATTCTCATCATTCCACAGTTTCCTGTATCCAAGTATCATTCTCTTAGTGAGATCCGCATAATCATACTGTGGAAGTTCAACATTACTCTCACCCTGATACCATACCACTCCATCAATAGGATAGTTCTTGCATGGTGCTGTCATGCCGTTAAAAAGACCTGTAGCTTTCCAGTTCACAAAATCTGTAGGCTTTATCCTCTCACAACTTGCAGCAACCTTGTATTTATATGTTCCGTTCAGATAAACTGTTGCATCTGAATTAAAAATCTTCAGTTCTTTACCCGGTGTAAATCTTCCAAGACCGTTTTCCACACAAAGCCTTATTACAACTTCATTGTCATTTTCTCTTGTAAGTCCTTCGGGGATATCGTATTTACGCGGCGGATACTGATATGCAGTCTCTCCAACCTTTTGACCGTTTACAAAAACAGTATCGCTGTCCACCATGGTTCCCAAAAAGAGCCTTGCAGCTTTTCCCGCAAGCTCCTTTGGCAGGTCGAACTTCTTTCTAAACCACACAGAGCCAATAAATCCATCAAGGTCCGTGCCCTTAAAAAATCCCGGAACCTCAAAATTTCCCCAGTCACTATCATCTGTATCCATACTCTGCCAGTTATTTTTTATACCCTCATCGCTCTGATAAAGTGCATTTCTCCAGGCATCACCATTTTCTATATTCCCGGCAATCTGTCCATCATAGAAAGCTTTATCAGCATAGTGATCAGCCTCTTCCAAAAGCTCATCATATCCCTCAAGCATCTCTCTGCCCATCCAGCCAAATATCCTTGAGCCCCCAAGGCTTGCATTGATTATTCCGATAGTCTGCCCTGTAAGCTTTTGAAGGTGTTTGGCAAAAAAGTAGCCTACTGCCGAGAAGTCCATGATTGTATCATGCCTAACCAAAGTCCAGCTTCCGGTGTGATGTTCCTCAAAAGGTCCACAGTATGATGTTTCCTCAACTATTTTGAAAGTACGTATCCTGTCATTTTCATCATTTTTTACAACCTCAGGATACCGGTCTTTACATCTGGTAAGAGGCAGCTCCATGTTGGACTGGCCTGAACAAAGCCACACAAGTCCAAGCATTACATCCCTGACAACTATTCTTTCACCCTTATCATCACTTACCACAAGTTCGTACGGACCTCCGCTTTCCCTTGCAGGCAAATATATATCAAACCTTCCGTTCGAATCAGTAATTCCACTTACTTCATCCTTTTCAAGAACAGCTGTGACCTTTGCTCCCGGCTCATCCCAGCCCCATATATGAATGCTTTTTCGTCTCTGAATAACTGCTCCATCAGACAGTAAACGCGATAATCTTAAAGTAGACATAATAGTAACCTTTCCTACTGATATTTATTTCGATTATACTTTGCATTATCAAAATCATGCATCATTATAAATGCGAATAACTCCCCAGTTATTGCTTGCATTCAAAATGCAAAAACCTGCAACAGGCAAGTGCCTGCCGCAGGTCTCTATTATTCTCTCACAGCTTTACCTTGATGATAATATGTATAATCAAAAGCTAATCAGATATTCTCCCTTTCATCCTTAAGTACCCTGTCTACAAAGTCATTCATTGACTCGTGTGCCAGGCGACGGAAGTTCATCACATGTATACTGGTAGGTGGATCATAGTTAATGCCTGCATCCTGAATAGTTCTTTCAAACACTTCAATTGCCAGCTTACTTCTAATGTTGGTAAAGATCAAAAAGTCGCCATTATTCATGTGAATCACCAAAGCTCCCTCTGGAATGTTTAACTTAATAATATTATAAAGCTGATCCTTGTGCATTGGAGCTTTTACTATAAAAGCACACCCCTCTTGAATTTTTTCTCTTTCTATATATTTTAGAATAAAGTCAAGAGCTTCTTCTGTGTATGCTCTCGACTCGTCGTCCAGATATTTTTTCCTCATTTTTAAAGGAATATAAGTAATTAAAATCGAAACCGACGCAAAAAGGCCTAATGCTCCAGAGAAAAAAGTCTCACCTATGATTACTCCAAGAAGCCATGAAACGACGAAAAAATCAAGTCGCAGGAATACTGGTTCCATTCGCTTTCGGTGATGGTCCCTGATTATTACAAATCCACCAATAATGTAGGATAAAGTCAGAACAGCCTCAATAATCAGGTACGGAATAACAAGCCATTGGTAATCAAAAGTATCCTGAAATGCCCAGTTCATCCGTCCTCTACTCATATTGTATTCGACGGTTATGATAACAATCTCAAAAAAAATCAGAAGTATAAAAGGTCCAACAGCTGTTATCACATGCCCTTTGATTCGTTCCATGTCTCTGTTAACATAGTAGTCCAGAAAAAGCATCCAGATTAGAGCATATAGCAGATAAATAATGTCAGGTGAATATAGCATAAATCTGCTTAAATAACTATTGTCTTTAACATCATTATAAAAAAGGATCAAAATGCCATAGCCTATCAGAATAAGATTCATAATGCACAGCAAAACAAAAAGTTTATCCTCAAAATATTTGCTTTTTAGCCCCGAACCGTTACGATGCATATCCCAGATGACATATGTAAGTATCACCAAAGAAATAAGGGATGTTAAAACAGTAATAACTATATTAAGTTCTCTTGCTAATGCTTCAGCTAAACTAACCATGCACTTTCTTCTCCGACAGTTACTATAATAAATATGAATATTTACCAAGGGTATCAAGTGAAAACTTCACAGATGAGCTCTTTGAAAGTTCTATCCAGATTGCATATATCAAGTGCTTCATAGACAACTTTTCCTCCTGAAAAGCCGCTTTAGAGCACGCATTTAAGAATACTGTCTTTATGATACTACCGGTAAATTCTTTAAATTGTATAGTAAGATATTCCACATCGATTTCCTCGTGTGGCACTTTATCTGTGATAAGGCTCTCCCAAATCTGCCTTCTAACATCATCATCCGGCATATCAAAGTGGATAACATACCTTATTCTACGCATAAATGCAGGATCAATATTTCCTTTGATATTAGTAGCCATAACCACAATCCCACTGTAAGCTTCTATTCTCTGGAGAAGATACGAAACCTCATTGTTGGAATACTTATCCTGAGCATCTTTTACTTCTCCCCTTCTTCCAAATATGGAATCTGCCTCATCAAAAAACAACACTACATTTGTCTTTTCAGCAAAAGAGAACACTCTCTCCAGATTCTTTTCCGTCTCTCCTATATACTTGTCCACAAGATTGGACAAATTCACATGATAAAGAGGAATTCCAAGTTCCCCGGCTATGGCATTTGCAGTCATGGTCTTGCCGGTTCCCGGTGGTCCCGATAAAAGTATGCTTGTGGCGCAACCATAGCTGTATTCATTCTTGAGCTCCCACTCATCAAAAACCTTGTGGGATACAGTGACGCTACCTATTGCGTCCTCAATGGTGGAGCGAAGCTTTTTATCCAGTTTCACATCACTTAATCTGGTTTTCGAAAAAACAATTTGGCCGAGCCGATGCGAATCAGCTATTCCGGCACAATTAAGCGATAACTTTGAAAGCATTATACTTCTGTCCGCCGCATCCTTTTCAGCTATATCCATAAGTCCTCTCGCCATACGGCTGGTCTCACTGGGATTTAGATGATATCTCATAGCAGCCTCATTGGGATTGATATCCAACTTCAAAAGCCTGACAAACCCATTCCAAAGAAGTTTTCTCTCATCAAAAGTCGGAATGTTGTCAAGATCTATCATCCTGAACTCTCCTCCATCCATGTCAGGTAAAAGACGTACCTGCAGGTCACAGCACATAACAAGCATAATCTGATTATCAAGAATATATGAGATGATACTTTTTCTCAAGATATCCAGCTTATCCTCACTGCCACCTTCCAAAAGCTTATCTGAAAGCCCGTAAAGGCAAATCATTGATTTCTGATAAAGAGCTTCTCTTATAAGGACATTCCTTGTAAGAAAGAACCTCTCGCCCATAGCATTTTTTACCTCATTTACATTTAGAAAAAGCACTTTCTTCCCAAGTTTCTTTCCTATATGCTTTGCTAAAAAGCGCCTTCCACCTTTCCCGGAAAGCTGTAGCACTTTCCCTCCATTTTCAAAAAAAGAAACACCTCTTTTGATGATCTCATTTCTTATAAAACTCTCATGTAGCTCTTCCTCAGGAGAAAAAAGATAACCATAAAGTGATACTTTATTTCCTATGCTATCATCTCCCGATAAAAAACCCATGGTTCTGTCATCAAGGCTAATTTCCTGATACATTACTGGTGATTTATTGAGATCAATGCCAAAAAACAAGGATAAAGCCCCACTTCTTTTCAAAACTCTGCTTTCGTCAGGAAAGGGCTCTTCCTCTATAAGACAGGCAAGCTTAAGGCATATGCCAAAACCAAAAAACTTCTCAAGATATCTTTTAAACTCAGGATAATAAAAACCACAAATCGCCAAATCCACAAGGCTTCGCACTATTTCATCCGCCTTTAGCATATCGAGAAGTTCAAAGTAACGTCTTGCCTCCATGCACGAATAATCGCCTCTCCCACTATCATGGCGTGCCTCTTCATCCGCCCAGTTCTTCATTGCCTTTTCGTTACAGTTTTCTGCCATACCAAGGAAAGCCGGAAAATCCGAAAGGGAATTTCTGACACCCTTTTTTGTAAGATACATATCACATCGTATAACTATAAGTACTGCTATAGCCTCAAGGTAGGTCATCCTAATACCCCTTTACCCGCTTATGGACTGCATCAGAACAGCTCTCCAGTTGCCTGGAGCTCCTACTGCCTCAAATAGTCTTTCAAGTTTTATCAAGGCACGGTATTCTGCAAATGTCATACCCTCTTCATAAGGAATAATATTATTAAGCGTTTTTACTGCCAGTGACTGCTGTGCCGGAGAATCGGCTTTTTTGGTTACAAGTGCGTGAAGGTCTATGGCCATAAACACCCTGGATAAATCCGTCAGATAGTGCTTATTATTAATTCCTGTTTCCTCCTTAAGGACCTTATCAAAGCCTGAAAGCGAATCATAATCCCCGTTGCCTAATATATCATTTACTATGCTCTTTCTTTGTCTCCAGCCCTGGAACTTATCAGCAAAAAAGCTGATTGCATCTACAACCTTTGATGCCAGCTTAAAAGGGAAACTTATAGGATTAAACCACGCTGCAACTTCATTAAGTCCCGTAAGATTTCCGGCAAGATTAACTCCTTTAGAAACCACATCAAAGCCCGCCTTAATTCCTTCTCTCCTGTTTTGAACCCTTGAAAGTGACAAAAAGAACTGACTTTGAGAATTCTTGCTTACAGCCTCCCCAAGTTTTCTTCTCTCCTCATCATCTGAATTATTTCTAAAATCATCAAGGGCTGTACTTAAATCTTTTTCACTTTTCCTTATCTGTACGTGATTATAAATGGAAACTGCGGCTTTAATGGCCGAGATAAGTCCTCCCACAGCATCTCTTATAATAGCCATAATAGAAACAGTAGATGCAAATACATCCTTACTAATGTCAGAGAGAATGCTAACTACATTATTTCCAAACTTCAAAAAGAGCTCCAGCAGTTTAAGAGTGTTTGCAGCTTTCTTTCCCTTCTCTGCCCTGGTCTTTTTGATAGTATCAACAATATCGGTCAGTACTTTTATAGTTTTAAAAACTGTAGAAAGAGACCCTACAAGAGGAAGCTCACCAAGACCGAGACCTCCACTAATATCAGAAGCCGCTACAATTCCGTCTAAAACAGTGTTGACGGAACTCAAACTCGCATCCTCTCCCAAGCCCATAATTCCATTTTGTAAATCTTCAATACTTGCAAAGCTTTTATCAATAATTACTGCATCCTTATCCCCCTGAATGGAGGATGACACATCATTGGTCACTCCTATAGCACTATCCACTAATCCGGCAATGTTGCCGTTTAACGCATTCTGTCCCAAATTTGTGAGCGAAAAGAATCCATCTCTTTTGGCCATAAACTTATCCTGCCCGCCAAATTCAAGTTCTTTTTTCTCAACATACTTTATGTCATCATTATCATATCCGTCATATCTTGCATAATGCTGAATTGTAGCGGCGTTGACATGCCTAAAGAAATCAGAACGCCTTATCTGAGTTCTGACAGTCTCCATATTGGCCGCTTCCTTCCAGCTGGGGTGTTTTGTTATTTCCGGGTCATTTTGATCCATTACCAGATTATTATCCCCGGATACAAATTTGCCATTCAGAACAAAGCCGTTTACATCTCTGTCACCTTTTTTTACTGTGTATATCCTGGCTGATTTATTTGAAAAAAGATATTTACCTGTGCGATCCTTCTCATCAATAGTCAGATTAAGATTCTCCAGTTCCTGAACATTTTTTTGAAAATCCAGAACATCCGGAGCATCATCAGTTTTTTCCTGATTTCTTGCAGCATAGCCTGTAAAATCACTCAGTACCTTGATTCTTCTTCTGGGAGCAATATTTACAGCATCCTGCTCATCTGTGACAGAATGGACATTTTCATCCCCAAAAGCTTCTGTTGATATTTTGGTGTGAAACTTTAATCTGCCTGCAGTATCGACACGGTTAGTAGAACTCTCATCTTTAAGCGCTCTGGCTTCATCAAATACCATTGCGATATGATGATCTCTGGTATATGGATTGCCTGCCCCGCCTCCATTAGGCATAAGAACATTGATGTAATTTGTTATAGCAGTATTATCATAGCAACCAACGTACTCAGCTATGTCCTTGGCATAAACATCTTTTTCTGGATCATAGCCTTCATCGCCGGTTCTCTTGAACCCTATATTATCAACGTCTCTTGACATGGCATAGTACATCATGGCCACTTTATCATATTGATCATACAGCGGCTTATAGGTATTTTCTTTATAATCCTTAAGCGTGTTATCCCATTCCTGCGACGCTCTCCTAATATACTCAATCCTGTTTTCAGCACTCTTTCTCTTGCTATTTAATCTTGAGGCCCTATACATACGCCTTAATCCCGTACCGGTAAATATGGACCTGGCAAGGCTTACAGGATGATGTTCATAATAATCAAGGTTTTGCTGCGCCTGTTCAAACTGCCTGAGGTTTTCCGTACTGCCACCATTGGAAGCCGCATCTTTGTAAGGACTTAGTATATTTTTGGCTTCTGAAGCCCCGGTAATTCCAGACCTGACCATTGCTACCTCATAGGCAGCAAGAGCAAGATGATAGTTCTGAACAGCAATCATTGCACTATTAATGGCTCCCTGCATGCTGTTTTCAAAATGGCTCCGATGTTTATCGGCCATTTCATTTGCCGCATCCAAAGAGTCCTGATTAGTCCTTTTTAGTTGTTCTTTAAGTGTTTGTCTGACACCCCCAGCAACAGCTTCCTGCTGCTGTATTTCTTCATCGCTCTTTTGGGCGCCTCCCATATAGGACATATTATCGGCATCAAACCCATCCATAGCAGGAAGGCTTTCAGTATCACTGATAAAGCCACTTTCAAAGGTCATCTTTTTTGGTGCCGTTGTTTTGGTTTCAGGTCCGGGCATGGCATTTCCTCACTTTTACTGACTAAGCAAGCTTGTCCACTATATCGGCTAGCTTTTTAGCGCGTTCCTCAAGATTTTCGAAATCTTGAATTGTTTTCAGATATCTAAGGTATTCATCCATGGTTACCAGTTCATTTCCGTTTGCAATGAACATGACCATATCAGCAAAAATATCCAGCTGCTCATAAACGGTTCCCAAAAAGAACCTGACATTTTCCACTTCGCCCTCAAGACAGTCTGTATTTATAGGCATACGATAGCTCATAAATATCTGTCCAAGAGGCATATAAAGGCAGAAATTTCCAATGGATGGGTATTCTCCACTAGCTATTACAGTATTCAGCTGATTAAGAGCAAAGGTTACATCTTTGTAAAGCTCTTTATCAATGTCTTTAGCCAGCGTAATATGAAATCTCATAACAGGATAAGGAAGGTCACTTCCATTTTGTGCTCCCTCAAGACATACCTCAAGGATTGCAGCTGATCCTCCAACTCCAAGATTCGTTAACATTCCTCTAATAACATCGTCTTTAACATCTGTTTCCTCACAAAGACTACCCACATCCTTTTGTACAGCTTCCAAAAACTCGTTAACGTCCATTAATCCCCCTTAAAAAGTTCTTCGAAATCATCATCCCTTTTTAGCTGGAAAGCCGGTATAAAAAGTATTGCCAAACAAAGTCCAATGCTGGTGAAGCTTAGCATAAACAGCCACAAAGCTGCTCCTCCTCTCTTGGTAAATATATCCGTAAGTCTGATCTGTTTTCCAGCCTTTCCCGCAGAATCATAATTCGTAAGGACTCCGGAAACAGTGGTCATCGAAGCTTCTCCCAAAGTTTTTTCCGGAGAAATAATAACTGTATAATCAGCGCCTTCTGAAATATCAAATTGTACAATACCGTTTTCATCTACCACAGAACTCCCTGCTTCCACCAACTCCTTTTCTTTAGAATCATACTTGTACAAAACAGCATTCATTCCGGCATTGAGGCTATTAACAGGAACGCTGATAACAGAATCAAAGCCAAGTTCTCCTGTAACTGAGGTTGAAAATTCCACATGGGGATAAACATCTGCTACTTCGCTTATTACTACATCAGGAATATTCCTGCTGCCAAGTTTAACTTCCATATCTTTGTCAGATAACTTGACTTTTATGGTCTCCGGCTTGATTTCCCACTTGATACCATCAGGCATGCGAAGTCTCACCGCCATGTCCATTCCCTTGATTATTTCGAAAAAGCTCGCAGGAACCTGGCTGGTCCCTGACATTTCTATTTCCACTACACCTACACCATCAGCGGAAGAAAGAGCCTTAGAGACATTATCCCATCCGGAGGTTTTAGCTTCTCCTATAAGAACTTTACCGGTGGCATCCGCAATGTACGGATCCCGCTTAATGACGTAGTTCTCAATCCTTGATGCCGGTGTTTCTGTTTGGGTTTCTGTCTTCTTTGGTGCTTTAGACGGACTTACAGAAGATGCTGATCCTGAACCCGCAATTCCGTTTGGCGCTGCCGTAAGGCTTGAATTTGAATTAGAGGAACCGGCCTGCGATACTCCCGAATTAGAAGAATTGTTACCTGCTGTAGTACTGCTTTCTTCTCCCTTTACAGCTACAGATTTAATGTCACTGATATTTCCTGCCCTGTCCACTGCAGCCATAAAAAATTTATAATTTTTTGAAGCATCAAGCCCTGTAACTTTATATGAAGCTCCATATATATCGTCCTCAGACTTAGCGGTCTCTATGTAGATTCCGTTATTAAAGATATCTTCCTTGGTAGGTGCATAGGTATCTTCATCAGAGGTTTCTTTATATATTAACTTAAATCTGTTGACTCCACTCTCAGCATCCTTAGCTGCCAGAACCACATTGTATTCTCCACTGTTTCCTGTAGCAATAACTCTTTGAGCCTGCATCACCGGTAAAACAGTGTCATAATAAATGGCGCCGGTGGAGATATAGCCCGCATTTCCTGCCTTATCATAAATTGCTATAAAAACATAGTTTTTCTTGCTTTTAATAAAGTTAATCTCTTCCCCGGATGTATAGATTCTCCACTTGAGGTTATTCTCACTCATATAAGCTTTCATATTCTCAATTGAAGAATTAAATGTATCTGTGACAACATAGCTAATGTAATCAATCCCTGAATTGCCACCAACATCATTAGAAGCATTGTCCTCAGCGCTTATGCTGACAGAAGGATTACTATTGGTATAAAATACTGTCTCACTCTTTTGGGTAACAGAACTACTGGAATAATCCCCCATTGAAAATTTTCCCGTAGGGGCGGTCCTGTCAATACGAATCGTCATACTATAGGTTTTTAAAGGATTAGCTGTATTATTCTCATCTTGAAAATCAAGAGTCAGCGTTGTGGTTCCATTATCTGTCACTTTAAAGTATTTCTGATAGTCCGTCTTTCCTGTAGCCGCGATCTTATAACCACTTGCGCTTATGACAACGTCTGTATTGTACCACTGTTTGTACGCCTCACCGTTATAAAGAATATCCAGATCTATATTCTCTTTGTATATTCCACCTTCAATGCTACTTATATCGCTTATATTCCCTGCTTCGTCCCCCGCTACCACATAGAAAATATATGCAACATCAACTTCAAGATCAGAAATATCATAGCTTGCGGAATATGAATTTCCGGATATGGTAATTTGATCCCCTTCAACCTTCTGACCCTCATTCCAAACTGTATCCTTGGAAGGGGCGTCCTGATAAGATTTGCTATAATATACACCAAAACCTGCAACCCCGGATTCTAAATCTGTGGCTGTAAATGTAAGCGTTATTTTATCTGATGATGTATTTTTACTTAAATTGTCTACTGTTGGCGCTGTTGTATCAGTGTTTTGGGGATCATAGCCACACAGAGAGCAGATTCCCTCGTCACCCAGCTCATCACAGGTCTCTGTAACCTCATAGTCACAAAGTGCACAGGTTATAGTATGCGTGCCATCTTCATTTGAGGAATATACATATTGATGCTCATGCTCTGTAGTATTTGTTGCGCTTGCATTACTTGTATCGCCTGTATTACTTGTTGCGGCTGTGCTACTCGTTGCGGCTGAATTGCTTGTTGCAGCTGAACTGCTTGTTGCGCCAGTATTACTTGTATCGCCGGTACTGCCTGTTGCGGCTGAATTGCTTGCTGCGCCTAAATTATTTGTATTTAATATATTACTTGTTGCAACTGAAAAACTTGTAACGAAAGTATCACTTGTTGCATCTATGTTTTCTGAAGACTCAGGCACGTTGCCACATTTTGTACAAGCACCATTTTCTCCATCGCTGTCACAGGCTTCCACATTGCTGTAATCACAGCCGGAGCATGTCACGATATGGGAATTATCTCCATTATAGGCATATTTATAGTCATGTTCATCATGTGTAGTGACGTTTGGCTCAACAACATCCGATTCTCCATCTTCCTCCTCACTATCAGCTATATTACTGCTATCTGACGTCATTTCCGGATCATCCTCCGTGGCATAAGCTACTAATGTCCCTATACCGGATGCTGTACTTAGCACTGATAGTATAAGTAATCCTATCAATACCTTTTTTGCCCCGGATTTGAGATTGTTAAGTCTTTTTCTAATTCTCATAGCGCCACCCTCATACTAAAACCCAAAAATACATAATTCGGTTATCTACATCCTTCATTAATACTTCGGCAAGATCTTCTTTTTTTTAACCGTTTCTTAAAAACCTATCATCCAGTTCTTCATCCGGTGCCTCAACCTTATCCTGAAATTCTTTTGGAAAACTGTTTTTACTTGTCTCTTTAGCTATCAGATATCTTGTAAAAAGATATCCGGTATTACCATCTGATGTAACACAATAGCACCATTCATTTCCGGGTTTTAAAATATAGCCTTTCGAACCCTTGGGAAGTTTTGCCAGTATCTCAGCGTCGGTACTTGGCTGCTCTCTAAGTCTTAAACTTGTCTCCATAGTATCTGTGGTATAGGTGTAATACTTAATTTCAACCTGACTTTGAGTCTCAGCTTCTGCAGCAGGCTCTTCCTCTGTATTTGGCTCTTTCTCTGTAACAGTCTCCGGTTCATCATCAAATTCTTCAGTCTCAGCTTCTTTAGCTGCCTTAAGATCCTCATGAATGGCCATTGTCTGCTCAGTTACTGCGTCCTGAATACCCTCTTCTCTCTCCGTCAGAACATCTTCATGCAAATCATTGTCCAGATCAATATCATGTTCCTTATCATTAAGCTTCCAGGTATAGTCAGAGCTTCTGTCAAAAACAGAAAAATCACCATCCAAAATAAGAATTGATCCTAAAGCTACCACTATAAAAAATATAAAAAGCAATGAAAAAACTCTTTGATTATGTCTCATGCATTCCCCTTTTCCCAATATCAGACAGTTGGTAATTGGATATAAATACCCATTCCGTTTCCCTGTGGACTTCTCGCATAAATTGTGCCCCCATAATGCTCTACTATAGCTTTTGCCTGAGTAAGTCCGAGCCCATTTCCGCTTATTCTGTTGGAACCCTGATAATTTAACTCAAAGATATGCTTTGTTTCATCCTCAGGAAGTCCCTTTCCGGTGTCCTTAAGGACTATAAAAATATCATCACCTACAGTAGAAATAGTGATCACCAGATTGCCCGCAGTCTGCATATATTTAATAGAGTTATCTATTATATTTCTGAACATAACAAGCAGTCTGTTACCTGAAGCTTTAACCATAAGCTTGTCGAAAGAACTTGATATAGTTACACGAAGTCCCACTTCTTTTGCTTCCTTATCCAACTCGGCCACGGCTCTTTTTGCTATTTCAACAATATCAACTTCTGACTGCTCATCATCCTCAGGAGGCATAAGACTTTCATATTTCATTCTTTCAGCCTTTTTGACTTCAATGGACACCTCCTCCAGTTTCTTTGCAGTCATATCCTTTTCTGCTTCCATGTCGGTAAGTTTTTTCGACAGTTCCTCGCTTTGACCACGCAGATTTCCTATCTCTGTGTCTTTTTCACTTATAAGGATCTCATAATCTCCAACAATCTGTTCCTTCTCAGCCTTTAAAAGCCCTATTTCCTGTTGAAAATGCTCTGCTCCTGTATAGTCCTTGTGCGTTTTGTAGCACAGATAGGCAAAGTAAGAAATACATAGTGAAAAGAGTAAGAACACCACCACTATAAGTGTCAGACTAAAATAGAAAAATCCAATAATTGTAATTACATACAATACACATGCCGCTGCCAACGACCACTTCTGTTCCTTCGACATTTTTTATGCTCCCTTACGCTCTTTTTTCTGAATACTATCAAGATTGATTCTTCTAACTCCGCTCCCTCCCATGGACAACTGATCATGAGTAGCCATTACAACTGTCGTCCCCTGGTTATTTATTACTTTAAGGAGCCTGTTTATTTCTATAGATGAAGCAGGATCAAGATTTCCTGTGGGCTCATCCACCAGTAGTACCTTAGGATTATTTATGATAGCCCTTGCAAGACATACTTTCTGCTGTTCACCACCACTCATCTGCCTTGGAAACCTCTTATGCAGATGATCAATTCCAAGCATAGTCAGAATATTGGTGATCTTTCGCACTGCATCTTTTCCCGCTCCTCCGGTAGCAATGATTGTAGTATACAGATTGTCGTATACACATAAGTCCGGAATCAGCCTAAAATCCTGAAACACAACACCTATCCCTCTCCTGTAATAGGGAATCTGAGCCTTAGTTATGGATGATAGTCTTTGCCCATCCACAATTATTTCTCCTCCATCGGGTTCTATCTCTTTAAGAAGAAGTTTAAGAAGCGTCGTTTTTCCGGAACCACTTTCTCCCGTTACTACCACAAACTCCCCGTCCTCTATCTGCTCAGAAAAATCTCTGTGAACAGTAATCATTCCATCTTCAGTCATATATCTTTTAGTGATGTTGTAAAAACGTATCATTTTGCTTCACCGCCTTCCGACACCTACACCAAAGTTATCGCTCCATCATAAATAGATTCCTTATCAAGAACAACGTGCTTTTCAGCCGGTATGCTTGCGTTAATATCCAGATAATTATTGCCGTCTATGACAGCCTCTCTTTCCATCTGCATAAGTTTTACCTTGACTCTCACAGGCTTAAACTGATCTAACATAAAAAGAATCTGATGTCTTAGCTGTTCTGTAAGCTTCTTATCAATAAGTATCGTTATATTCAGAAATTCGCCATTTGTAAGGCGATTCTCATACAAAACATATTTCTGGCCCAACATAATTTCCAAAACACGCTCAATGGCCCACTTTGTTCCCTTCATTCGGCTAAGCTGATAGGCCTCTTTAACAATTGTTCTCATGGTATCTGTAGAAAGTCCGCCTCCACTTATATTGATTCCAAACCAGGAAGCATACATCTCCAGCTGTTCAGGTAAGCATTTATCCAAATCCAGCATTTCGTAAAGTTTCTCATTTTGCTCACTCATATCATTGTAGATACTTGAGAAAATGGATAGATATCTGTGGAAAAAGCTGTTTCTGTCCTGATATACTTCAGGGAAAGATCCCATGAAGTTGTCGCCCCTTACACCAATCCTCATTTTCCCTATATGAGCTTTTCCTCCTCCAATCATCTCCACCGCTACAAAGAGATATCTACCCTTCAGATCATACAAAAGAAAGTCATCAGTATTTACAAATCTCTTAGCCCCAAGGTTGTTTATCAAAGTCATCTTTCTGTCACGACTAATTTCGTCACTGCAAAGATAATCACTAATATTAATATTCTCTTTTCCCTCAAATGACGTGGTCAGGAAGTTGGTTGCCGCCACGTATATATAGCAAATCAATTCCTCTGAAAGCTTAAGATCGCAGGTAAAGCGCCCCCATAAAGCATCATCCGCCAATCCGTCAATTTCTCTCAAGTATAGAAAATGCCCGTTTTTTGATTGATCGAATCTGAGCGTATCTCTGCCTTCAATGTTAAAACCGGATATGAAGGCCTGTTTTATTCTGTTATTTTTTATCGAATACCAAATATCATATGCCATGAAAAAACCTATGCTCCTGCTTATTTATCTGATATAACAACTTCCAGCTGTATGTCTCCGGGATAGCATAAGACATCATATCTGGGGATTATGTCATATTCTTTGAGTGTTGCCAGCTTACTATTTTCCGAGAAAAAGCTCAGATTATATACATAATCAACGCAGTCCAAATTTTCTATTGCACTAAAGACATCCTCAAACAATAGGGCATCTCCAAAATTTCTGTCAGAATTTATGTAATCGATCTGTTGCCTGATTTTCTCCTCTACCTGACTGTAAGTATCTGCATAATGTCTTTTTACATACACTGTACACTTGACACCTATTGCAACAAACGACGGCTTTATTATGGAAAAGCTTGTAGTTATCAGTCTTCTTTCCTCTAGCCTCTCGCTTATTTTTTTTACATAGATGTCGGATAATTTAGGAAACTGTTCATCGCAGTCCATCAGTACAACTACCTTGACATTATTGTTAAAAGCTGAAGGTACAGCTTTTACCTTTCTGATGCACAGTCCGGGAGTCGTCTTTACAATATATTCGTAATCCTCTGCAGTAATCGCTCTGTATACCTGTCTAACATCTTTTTGAAATCTCTCTTTTACCTGCTCGAGATTTTCTCTATAGCAGCCTCCCGTTCCGGGTCCCGGATTATAAAAGCCATCTGTAATCCCTCTGTTTTCTTCTATCGACAGATAATTTCCTGCACTTATATTTCCTCTGTCGCCACTCATAACAGCGACACTTCCCATAAAAAGATCCGCATCAATATAGTCACCTGGATCTTCAATGATTATTTTTCCGTCTCCCTCTAAAAGGTGATAGTATAAATCTCCATCATTTTTCTTTTCCGGTCTCACGAAATCATAATAATATCCCTCTGCATCCTTTCTTCTTGCTATGAGAAAGAAAGTCTCGTTCACAACCTTTTTTACCGGAAGCTCTATTTCCTGGTCGTCATACCCGATAACCTTTCCAACGTTATACCTACGCATTATTTCTTCACTATAGATGATTACCCTGACACATTCCTTGCCTTTTAAAGGCCGGAATCCAAAATTTTCCTCCGAAAAGCTAAAAATTACGGAGCCATCATCCGTCTCTGAAATATTGCAGTATCTTCCGTTTCCCTCAGTCCCTCTGGTAAGTTCATATCTTCTGTAGGAAGAACCCTTTTTTTCTTTGCCAAATACCAGATAATAAACATCCCTGCCCAGAGGTGATGTTACTCTAACTTTGTCATTTTTGTTAAAGGTCTGAGAAAATGACTTGGTATCTTTTTGCCAGACTTCAAACAGGAAACTGAAAATATGCGTCATTTTGGGAACAATGTCATAATCAGCTCTTGTAAGTGTGGCTCTTATGCAATAGCCTTTAACATTTGCAACCTCATAGACTTTAAGTTTGTCCTGAGGAAGTGTAAGCCTTATCTCTCCGGAATTTATAAAGGCCGATGTAAAATCTCTTACATGCATCTTTGTAAAGCCTTTATCGGTGTAGCATTCCCATTCAATATCAGCAAAAATATGTTCCTGCCTATCCTCAGTCTTATTTCTCCTTTCATTTTCCACCATTTTTATGTAGAAAATGATCTCATTTAAATCGCTGGGATTCCCCTCCATAATGAAGTACAGGCTGTTTCCTGCTTTAGGCTTTTCGCCAAATATCCTGGCAGAAACATTAATTTCCCTATCCAAAAGGTAAGTTAAATCTTTAAATTCATCTCCCTGCTGCGCAAAAACTCCGGTAATCCTGCTTTGTCCCACAGAAGTTTCCTTTGTAGTCTCAAAGCACAAATCTCCCAGAAAAAATCTCTCTCCGTTTCTTAGTAGCATTGGTTCTTCAAGCTGATCAGCAGATAAAAGAAGTTTTGAACACTTACTTCTTGTAGGAAGAAACCCTGCCATCTTTAAAAGTGCCATCTTAGCTCTGTAGTCAACAGTAACAATCTCTTCCCCCTGCAGAGCCGAAAAAGCAGTCATGTTCTCCAGGATAGTAATACCGGGATCCGATGGATTATAGTTCGTCCACTCTGAGCTCCTTACCGGAATCTCGTTCATTACATCCACTATTCGTTCTTCGTAAATCCTGCTCCTTAATTCTTCAACACTCAACATATGTTCAGCTCATCTCCTGCCGATTATTTATCAGTTATGTAAACCTTATGCTCTCCGCTTCTAACTACCATGAAAGGACTTATTTCTATATCCTTCACATCCAATTCGTGTTCACCCAGATAATCCACGTATTTGCCTGTCATGGTTATTCTCTGGATCATACTCTTGTTTCTTAGAGAACTGAGCTTCATCAGAATTTGGGTTTCCTTTGGCAGTGTGCCTATATCCCAGCCTTCATGACCTTCTTTTCTGATTGGTTCTAAATACCCTTTCAAAATGCTCTTTATCTCACTCTGTACATCAAAAGCATCGTCCAAATCCACTACCATAGTCCACACATTTACCGATACGTAGACAAATATGGGTTCAACTATATGCAGTGTATCCGGTGTCACTGTTACCACGCACTTTTTATAAATATCCCTCTTAAGAGTATTGCTCATACGGTGAAAAGAAAATGAGCCGTCAGCATAATCCTTCATCAAAAGAACTATTGAGAGATTATTTTCTTCTTCACTCTCGCCGTCCCGGTTTTCCCCCACAACTACCTTGCATCTGTCTATGCTATCGTTAAATTCCATGACAAAACGCACAAAATCTGACTCTGTCACAAGTCGATGTCTTGAATTAATAACCCCTGCACATCTTTCCATGGCATGGTCTAAGGTTTCCAAATTACTACCACCAATAGCCCTTATTGGATTGAACACGCTTTCTATATATGGTGCAGCTTCAGTGAATGAAGTAATCTCACCGACTCCCAAATTTCCCTTTTCGCCATCCGTGGATCTTACAACAGCTTTAAAGGCAATATCATCCAATACTCTTGGCATTTCACACTTATTACCATCGGAAAATATTATCGTCCCATCCATACGATCTATGCGATAGCATCTCTTATGAGGCGCGCTGTCAAAGCTCTCTGTTTCATCCCACTGAATATAAACAGCTAAAAGCCGCCCCAGGAAATCATACTCTGTTCTTACCCTCTCCGGATCATTTTGCAGTATCTTATCTATTTCCTCTTTGCTGACAAACCCCATCTCATTCACAAAGACCTTTGCGTCCAAAACATTGGAAACTCCAAGTGAAATACTTCTGTCCGGAATTACTTCATCAATGTAATAGTCCATCTCTTCTGATGTCTGAAGATTAGTCACCGTTACAGCGTTAAGGCACATCATTGTAATATATGGGAGAAAAACATCGCTGAAATCGTCAGCTTTTTTTCTATTTCTTTTTATCTTAAGCCAGAATAATCTGTTGCCCTCCAGATTCGTCCTGACCATATCTGAAGGTGGCATGAACATAACAGAGCCTGATTTAGTAAAGCTTTCTGTAAGATCCGTTATCTTCATTTTTGAAAAGCCCAAGGGTGAACTATACTCTACGCTAAAACCTGCACTGTTATGTATGCTTGCGTCAGACAACTGAAAATACAGGCTGATCGGTCCTTCCACCAGTTTTTTGTCAAGACCTATATACAAAGCATCCTCATGATAAGTTGATCCCGAAAATGCTGTAAAAGGTTTATTTCTTCCAAGATATTCAGTAATATCTTCCTTAGTCGTTCCGAAGATTCTCTCCAGCCTTGCAGGATGAACAAATCTTCCCTCATAAGAAAAAGAAATCCTTAGCTTTTCTATAATAGGATATGTGTGAACTGCAGGACGCATATAGCAGTTATCTGATCTTACTATCCGCATCCTAAGGCATCTTCCCATGTATGGACCACTTTCAGAAACCATAAAGTCATCGGGACAGGTAAACTTAAGTTTGTATTCCCCACTTTCGCAATTTTCAAACATGCCGGCATATTCTGCGTCACACTGTAGTTTCTTCCAGCCAATGCCATTGTAGTACTCAATAATAACCTCGTTGACCTTTACTTCTGCCGGTACTTCAAAGGTCATTTTTCGGGGCTTGGCTTTGATTATTGCCAGATCATTTCCCTCCTGCTCCGGATTGATCTTCAATATATTTTCATGGTAAGTCACCTTGAAATCCAAAGTTATTGTCGCTCCGCTCTTTGAAAAGCAATGATCATTACCAATGTAACACTCGTTATAAACAGCCATAGTATCCGAAAAGGGTTTGAACTTTTCCGGGTTCAGCTCTAATATTCCATCCCCCACGTAGTCAGGCGAAACTCTGTTTCCGCCTGCAGATATAGAAACATCGCTTATCTCAAGACTACCTGTCATGGTCTTTTCTGATTCCAAAACAACCACTGAATAATCCTTTCCTGAAATTTTGACTTTCCTGCAGTCCTTACTCTTCAGGAGCATAAAGGTCTTATTATCAGCTAAAATTTCCATCTTATCAAACTTTTCAAAACCCTTGTCTGTAAAGTATTTAAAAGTAAGATCTCCATTAAGTATTTTTTCAACTACCTGGGATCCTCCCTCGAATCTTACGTATATGGGCTCCATATTTCCATCAAAAAGTCTGGGTTCATACATTGTAAGAACACTTCTCCCGATGGTTCTTTTTTCACCAAAAAGAGAAAAGGGCGGAATAGTCATTCGCTCTTCTGTAGCGTCTTCAGTAGTCTCATCAGGAATATCGGTCTCGATTTCTTCCATGTCATCAGAAGCTATAGATGATATGGTTCCCGAGAGTATCTCAGGAGGGTTGAATTCTCCGTATATTGGAGTTATTGTTCCATTATCTGAATCCGTCATAAAAACACTTCTAATCTTGGACTCAGTCACATACAGATTTCTATCTGTCTCATAAATAAGATAGCCCGAATCAGTTTCATCGGAATTGGCCGCAAGTCTGGTTCCCTTTGGAACACTAGTCCCTATGATGGTGTCAGTGTCCATGTTAAAAACAACCATACTTGAGGAAGGCTTCGCCGACCGAAGAGTTGTATCCAGCATATTCACGAATTCTATGTGATACCTCTCCGGCATCCTGGTCATGAGCCTGTTATTTTCTTCCATCTGACGGGCAAATATCTGTGCGATAACTGTACCGGCATCAGGATTTTTCGGATCAAACTTCCACTCAGGAGCATAGCTTCTTCTGAATTTTTCAATTATTTTCTCAAAGTCCTCTGCGGACTGAGTATTAAAAGTGTTACTCATAAATCCCCCATCATGTATCTATGATTTCAGGTTCATAATACTCTTCTTCTTCATCAGGTGCCGGTTCTGCATTAAGATAGAAAGGAAAAACAAGATTATCTCTCTGGTTATTCTCCGCCAGTGTATAATCAACATTTATAAGTATGTATCCCTGCTGTGCTTCCATGCTCGTCTGTATGTTAACGTAGGAAATTCTCGGCTCCTGACTCAAAATACTGTCTGCCAGATCTCTTTTCATGATAGTAAGATTAGTCTGGTTGACATCCATGAATACGTAGCTTGCCGTATTTGTACCAAACTCAGGTCTTGTAAGTCTCTCCGATATCTGAGTCATAAGAATCAGATAAACAGATTCCCTGACACTTTGAGAGCCTACGCTCATTTTAAATCTTCCGGTCGCAGGATCTACCTGCGGTGGGAAAGTTACTCCTGTTCCTAAAAATTCCCGTTCCATCTATAATATTCTTCCCTTTCTTATCCAAGCTTTATTGGCGTTCCTTCTACTGATACAGGCCCGCTGCTTGAAACTTTCACCATGGAGTTGCCCTTTACGGAAACATTTCCTCCTTCCATGGTCATGCGGCTGTTAGACTTTACTTCTGTGGATTCTGTTGTCGTCATCTTAAGTTTTGTAGCTTCTAAGGTTACTGTTCCATTTGCTCCATTCATTATCAGTTTTATGTTATCTCCAACCTTTATGGTAAGCTTCTGGGAAGCTATTATTTCCATCTGACCATCCTCGGTCTTCATCTGAATCTTGTTTTTGCCTTCCTTGTCTGTGATAAGGATTTTTTTGTTTTCATTATCCAGAACAATTTTGTGCTTTTCCTTGGATGTATAAAGGCTTATTTTGTCCTTTTCGCCTTCTCCCTCTTTATGATCTACTATATCTATGGTGTTACCGTTTTTAGTAGTTATACGCTTATACTGATTTTTTTCATCAAAAGCTTTTTTCATGAATTCGGAACTGCTTTTTGGAACAGCACCTACAACAAAGGCTCGTTCTATATTTCCCTGTTCAAAAGTGACAAGAACCTGATCTCCCACTTCCGGAACAAAGTAGTCTCCCCATTTATCCCCTCCGTAAGGAAGTGTCACCCTTGCCCATACCATCTTGTTTTCTTCATAATCTCTGGTGTTTAGATTCACCAATATAAAGCCCTGTTTTTTCTTGTCATAGTTCTTGACAACAACGCCTAAAAGGATCCCTGTAATACGAGTGTCCCCCATTTCATTTCTATTGAACTTCTGTCTGGTAACATCATCAACAATGTCAAAAAAAGGCATATTCCCTCCGACGATATTTTCCTAATTTATAATGTGGATGCCTTGCCAATGATAGTTGTGGTATAACTATGACCGTCATATTCATGCTCCACGTCTGTAACATAGAACTTATTGGAAGCCCCATCTCCAAAACCCTTTAATACAATAAATTTTCCCGGAAAGATTTCAGGTAGTCCCTTTAGAGTCAGCTTTAAAGATCCTAACCTGTAGGAAGTCTCCTCCAGAAGATATGCTGCTCTGTTTTCAGCATCTTTCTGGGATTCTATAGCAGAATCCACATAGACATAAGTTTGATTTGTTACCAGTGGTTTTGCTTTAGTGCCAATTGAATATTTAGCATTATTTTTCTTTTTAACCTCTATCTTACTGGCTTTACCTATGTCCAGAGTTCTCACTACAATCTCTCCTACTACTCCTGTAATATCGTAGCCTATGTCATAACTTAAAATTGCTTTATGTGGCGATAGGGTTCCTATTTCCTTTTTGTCAGACTTTGCTTTTCTGAAAACTACATGTCCTCCTATGGTGAAAAACTCGTAGTTAAATTTCTTTGCAGCTTTTACCACGAAGTCGTAGTCACTCTCCGCCACCATCTCAAGCCTGTTATCCGCTTGTTCATTTCCGGTTTTTTCTTTAGGCTTATCCGGTGTGTCATTTATAGTTATGCTTGATATTCCTTTATTATTTTGGAGGTTCTGATAGGTCTGTTGATTCAGTATTTCCTTCACTGCATCTGAATAATAATTGGCTTTAAGGCGCTTTGACCTGTTATTTGCCATCATGATTCCCTTTACATCAAAGGCCGTTATCCTGATGGCTGCATCATGAAAGCTGTCATTGTTATAAAGAAAATTTACTCCTGCTATAAACCCCTTGAAAACTTCTCCGATTTTGTTAGCATGACCCATATATATGGAAATACAGGTGCCCATGCTGATATACTTCTTAATATCACTGGTTCTGAAGGCCCCTCCCCCTACGTTATAGGCATATATGAGAGAATACTCTGCAATACTTGCCTTATAATCACTTGTAATGCTGACAGAAACATCCGTGACCCTCATCTTCACTTTCTTATCTTCCTCAATGTCTGTACCATCAACATAGACTTTTACCAGCGGTTCGTAAAACCCTTCATATTTTTTACTAAGTTCTGTCAGATCAATTCCATCCATTCAAAACTGCTCCCTTTTATGTTTGAACCTGTTTCGCAATCTCGCCTATCTTATCGACCATCTTTTTAATATTTTCATTTTCCTTCTTTTTTGGGTCAACAGCTTCTGTAGCTTCTTTGGCTGCATTTACAACATCTTCAGCATTCGCTCTTTCCTGGATCGCATGGATATCATTCATATATTCCTGAACCCATAGATCCGAGTTAGCCATATCTGTCTTCTCATCAAGCAGAACCATATTTACAGTCACGTAAGCCCTTATAGGTTCACAGCTAACATTAAACATGACATATTCAGCGCTGATATTATTTATAACTCCCTGATAACACATATCCCCCCAATAGAAAGCAGCCAGATTCTTTTTACTGTCACGAACAATAGCCGTCAGGGCTTCCACCTCTCTCTGAACTGAATAGGTTTTTTTAAAAACACCCTTCGCAACCGAACTTGCAACCGCCTTTCCGAGATTGGAAAAACTCAAGGTGAACTTATCTGAGTAAAACGCATCCGAATTAACACTCTTATCAAAAATCAGCTTAAAATTCATCTCTATATGAGCGTTAGCAGGTGCCATTTTGACATCATCCTGTTTATTTCCATCATCACCGGTATTTTTTTCGTGTTCCTGATAGTCCAGAGTAGCCAACGTATCACCGGCATATCCGAAAATAGTTATTTCTTCCGGATTAAACTGGCAATGAAACCTGTAGCTTTTATATTTCTCATGCCCTTCAATCCTGTCTTGCTCATCTTCCCCATCTGCATCTAATGCATTAGCTGCATTTCCCGGAATCCCTGCTATTTTTGAAGGAGCTTTGGCATAGTTTTTTACTGCCTTCAGATTTATTTTACTTTTAACCTTTTCAGCTTTTTTCTTAGCTTTGTTTGCAGTATCTTTAGCCTTTGTCAAATTGTCCTTAGCACCTGCAACTTTGGCTTTATTTTTTTCAGGAGCCGGAACATCGGTTTTCTCCAATTTGTTTTCGCTGAAATCAGCAACCTCGAGTACTGCCTTTTCAACAATACCCGCTGAACTTTTCAGGCTTTCTAAAATATTCATCAGCTAACCTCGTTAAATATTTATGTTAAGGAACGCATTATTGGAAAGTTTGTTCCACATACCCTGCTTATCGGCATCGGCATCACCCTCCTGGCTTTTACTCTGTTTAAAAATTTCTTTATAGGAATTGTCCCAATAACTTTCATCATATTTAAGATCTGTTTTTTCTCTATCCTGAGTAATCTCAATATGCATTTTCCCTCTGATAGGATTGCCGGCAGGATTGAACATTGTATAAGTATTTCTTACACTGGTCACCATCCCTCTAAATACCATTCTTGACCAGAAAAAAATAACCTGCTGGGTATCCGGATGAGAAAGCAACGACATAATAGCATCCATTCTCTTTCTGACACTATGGCTGTTCTTTCCACGATTTGTTGTTAAATCGCCTTTTTGATACATGTTTAATCCTTTATTTATGGCACTGGTAAAGTTCATATTGACCAGATCATTTAGCATAAAAGCATCCACATTGTCGCAATCATCAAACACCAGATCAAAGCTCATAGTGGTTTTTCCGTTATACTCCGTTTTCCTGAGCTGTGCTACGTTTCCTTCATCGGAAGTTCTATGCTGAATCTTACCGTTAAAGGAAGTGAGTTTTATGGATTCGGGATTATATTGAACAGTGAACTTCACAAAATCCCGGTTTTCATTTGCTATCTCCCCGACGCCATTACCTGCCTTTTTCCCTGGCATGACAATATTCTTAATATCGCTTCCTATACCTTTTAAGATATCCTTTATCCCAAGAGACTTTTTGGCTTTTTCTGTCAAAGTGTTTTGCATCTTGACCATGCTTTTCACCATATTATCATCAGACTTGTGTGCTGCGTTTCCCTGACCCTGATTTTGGTTCTGCGAAATGTCCTTAATATAAATGTATAGAATGGCCTTCTCCGCTGCGCCATCCACAAACATGCCTTTTAGACTGCTGGTCCATTCTCCTAAAACATTTTGAGCCATTAATTAGTAACCTCTTCTCATTTTCTCATTCTTAAACTGCTTTTCTATCTTCCTGATAACCTGATTACTTATGGTATCCACCTGACTTCTGACACCATTTGTAATCATCTGCTCTATTTCTCTGCGATTTATCTGGTCGACCTGAGTTTCTTTTTTTACCACTTCAGTCGTATTTATTACCTCTTCGCTTTTTTTCTGCCCTGTCTGACTTTGGGGCTGTGGCTCACCAAAAGTTCGGATATCGTGAATAAGTTCTGCCACATCAGCTTTTCTTATAGTGTTATTATTTATAACGTTGGCATCACCCTCATTAATATCATTGACTATCGAGTAAATATCCTGATACTGAAGAGGAAGAAGATGCTTTATCTCATTCATGATAGAACTTTGTTTTTTAACCTGCCTTTTTCTCCTCTCCGAAAGCTTTTCTTTGAGTTTTTCCGGATCTGAAAGAGACAATATTGCATCCCTTCTTGTCTGTTCCAATCCGCCCTCGCCCTCTGAGACAGGATTCTCTTTTATTATTTTCTCAAGCTCCTTTTCATAAAGCTGTCTTCTCTCTTCATTCTGAAGTTCCATTCTGTTTACAGCTTCAGTTATCCTTTGGATTTCCTCGTCAGTTATCTTTTCTTCCTGAGTATGGGTTATAAGCTCTTCCTCAGGTTCGCTTGATTTTTCCGTACTTTCAGGAATAACAACTGTCTCCATTCTTTCCAGATAAGTCAGCTTTGCATCTGTCACCAGCTTATTGATGGTCTTATCCGAAGCTTTATAAAAGGTATTCTCAAACCGGTAATACGCTTCCCTGTTTTCATAAAACCTTTCAAAGGAGGTATGATAGAGATTCTTTACCAGTTCCATAAATACCGCCGATGTTATCTCATTTTTTACATCGGAGACTTCTGTTTCCATGTTTTCCAAGCTATCCTCGTAGATATTGCTGTTAAAGAAAATCAGATCATTAGCATCTTCACCGGCTCTAGCCCTTAACACTGACAAGAGAAGATTCTGAGCCAGATAGCTTTGATTTGACAGCGCGTACTCTCCATAATCCACTTCGCTATCTGAAAAGGTTCTGTTAAAATTGGATACTATCTGATATACAGCACCGGTATTAAGCCTGTCCATCACTCGGTTATACAAGTAGTTATCCTTTTGACTCTCCTTTTCTTTTATTTCGCTTTTGGTAATCTCTTTTTGCCTTGTCTCAATTTCCTGAACCAGTTCATTAAGACTATCTGCTCTATCCAAATAGAGATTTATCAGAGTGTTTGTGTTTCTGGTTTCAAGAGCCATCCTGTTAAAGGCTTTCATGAATCTGCGATCGTCTTTGATGCCAAGCTTATAGAGAGCATCAGTTATAAATACTCTGTCCTGATAAGTCAGGTCAATATCCGTTGAAAGAAGAATTCTGTTGAGAACGTTATTTAATATATTTATCTTGCTTATATTGTTCTCGTTTCTAAAATTATTGGTGATAATATTGCTTATTCCGGTGCCTTCTTCCACATAAACTTCAGGAGCAGTGGAAGTAATGTGCAAAAGATCTTCCTGACTTATATTCGTCTCCATAAGAGCATATCCGCCAAGGATCCTGTGGTAAAAAGCTTCCGAGCTTAAAACATATGAAGTTTTTGCCTTTATCTCAATAGGAGCGGAAATTGTCAGCATAACAGTTCATCCCTTGTTATCTTTTTTTCAAATTTTCAACCATCAAAGCTCGTCTGGTAGGCGGCCAGGTTACAGCCTCCGGTGCAGGTTTAACATTACTATCATCGGCCCACTTTGTTTTAGCGCCGCTTTTAAATTCCCACTGTGGTTTATTGGCATGTGCGTTGCCCGCTCTGTCAGTAATTCTTTTCAAACGTGCTTTTTCATCTTCATCTTTGGTTGGATCAAAAATTATTTTCTCTAATTGCCCTTTATCATTTACCCGGTAGGCATCGTTCGCACGTTTTACATAGTCAAATCTTTCCTGACGCGCTTTTTCATCTGCTTCTTTTGTTGGACCGAAATTCTTTTTCTCAAATACACCTTTATCATTTACCTGGTAGGCATAGTCCCCACCCTTTACATAATCATTTGGTGAAAAGGCTGCATACTTAGTCTCATAGCCCAGATCCTGCATGTTAAGTATATGTTTACCCTTATCTTTGAATTCCCATTCATCTTTTTCGTTGTTGTCAGAAGGATTGGTGATTGCAATAAGTTCCCTGTATGCGATTGTGGTAGTCTCAGTAGCAATTGCAGACCGATCCGCCGCCAGTTCCCCATACTCCTTGCTTATTACAGTACACCCTGTGAATATAAAAATTCTTGCAGGTACTGTGTCACCTCCTGCTCCCTTAGACATTCCCTGTATGGCCTTATATCTGTATACATAGAGAAAAAGCGGCAATATCAGTTCGGTGCCAAGTGCCAAAGGATCAATAAACCTCTCTGTAGTCACGTATCTTTCAATCTGAAAGGTAAAGGGTTTACTGATCTGCTTTCTCTTCATGTGAACATAGTCGTTGACTCCGCCTTCTTTTATGTACTCATATTCATTTTCCTTAGTGAAGGCCTTAACTGACTTTAAGGGTATAAAATACAGTGCTTCTACTTCAAGAACGAAGTTAAAGGCAGGCACCGGATTGTTTATGTCATCGAAATTGGTATTTCCAAACATAAACCCTTCAGTTTTTGAACCACCGCTTCGAATTCTGTCTCCTTTTTCATCTACTTGTTTTAGATCTGATAAAGCAGTTCCTGTATCTTTTCTTGTGATATACGATCTTGGCATTTAATTACCTCACCTTGTTGGTTTCATATCTAAAATGCTCTTCTCTTTATCTTTCTTATTAGAGGGATTCAGACTCTTGTTGATCTCTGAGATTTCTTTGCACCACCTTCGCCTCTCGGCGTGACCAAGAGCCATTACTTCGTCCTTGGGCCAGTGAAAATAGTAGGAGATGAAAGACATTTCCTTATAAAGATCATCCTTGGGATAAAGTCTTAACCCTCCTGCGTAAAATTTAGCGGTACCTCGAAGACCTTTCCACAGTCAGGGCACACACACTGCATGGTAGGCGGTTCCACATCATTTATCCTCTGGTACATATCCTGCAAAAAGGCAAGATCGGCAGTAAAAAGCTGCTCGATAGTTGTGGCTGTAACAGCTTCAAGCCCCTCAAGCTCTGTGACAACCTTACTTAAGATCACTATTGTCAGATATGAAGGGTTGGATAATACTCTTGGATCCCTGGTTGCAGAAATCTCATCTCCCGCTGTAGCAAGTCTCATTTTCCCTCTCTGATGAAGCTGACCTGAAGCATCCATGTATCCCTTGGGAAGTGTGAAGTTATATACTGTTTCCATTTACTGCCTCCTTTGTTTGCCTTTTGTTTATATCTTGTTTTCTTTAGAGGACGCAGGATAGATTCCTGCGCCCATAAAGAAAGCAAAAGCTCCTTTAGTTTGGAATTATAAGCTCCTCATATGCTATCTCGACAGATTCAAGAGCAATGTCACTGTTCTTTGCATCAAGGTCCGGTGCCGTGTACTTTGTAACCCAGGCATTGGTCAATGTCCACTGACGGGCTCCGACTGAAGAGGATACCAGCTGTGTAGGAGCGCCTGAATTTGTATCAATAAGTTCGATGGTCAGATTCTGACGAGGCATCTGGCCACGCATCTCAGATACACACTCCATAACCCATGTCTTGAAAGGACTTGAAATAACATATCCCATCTTAAGTGTTACATTTCCATGTTTAACAAGCCCGGGAATCTTAACAGGTGCAAGTGAACCGGAATTACCCTGACGAAACTCGATAACATCTACAGTAGACTCGATTCCTGTTACTTCAGAAAAAGCTGCACTTCCTGAGATAGTATCAACTGTCACAAGAAAGTTCATTTTGGTTAACGGATAGGCAGAACCTTTACCGTTGTCATATGCTCCAGTAGCCATAAATTGCGACTCCTTTCATCTTATTCTTCACTGTTCTCTGCTTCAGCTGTGTGCTGAGTAACTCTGAAGATTACAAATTCAGCAGGACGTGAAGGTGCTATACCGATATTGCAGATAAGTCTTCCGTTCATGATATCTTCTCTGGTCATTGTTGTAGGTCCGATATCTACAAAGAAGGCCTCTGCTGCGGATTCACCTGCAAGCATTCCGTTTCTCCAAAGAGTATTCAAAAAGTTTGCAATTGTCAGGTGAACTCTCTGCCAAAGAGTAGCGTCATTAGGCTCAAATACAACCCAGTTGGTATTGGCCTTGATACTCTCTTCTACGAAGATGAACAGTCTCCTTACATTGACATACTTGAAGGAAGTATTGCTTGATGCTGTCCTTGCACCCCAGATACGTATTCCCTGTCCCGGGAAGAATCTGATCAGGTTGATTCCCTCAGGGTTTAAGATATCCTGCTCATCCTTGGTATAGTTAACTGAAAGACCGGTACAGAAAACAACCTCATTAGCAGGTGCTTTATGAACACCACGTTCTATATCTGTTCTGGAATAAACACCACATACAGCTCCTGAAGGAGGAATGTAGTCTGATTTGCTTGAGGATCTGTCAAATACCTGTATCCATGGATGATAAAAAGCAGCATAGGTACTATCTATCATTTGTCTGTATCCAATCAGGTCTGCAGTCTTGTACATCTCTTTTGGCATATCCAAAACTGCAAAGCGGCTCTTGAGGTTCTCACAGTGTGCCACCAGTGCAACTACAACTTCCGGCATTGTGATTCCAGGGATTGCCAGCATGCTGACTATATTATTCTCAACAAATGCCTGAAGACCGGTTCTCTTTCCGGGGCCGTTATCCTCTCCGATATAGGTAGAAGCATCGATCTTGGAAACAGATCCATCTGTTCCACCTTCCAGGAAAAAGATTCCATCGGAAACGTCTTCTCCCATAATATCTGCAACCGGATTTGACGGCGTCTTCTGAGGAGTAACCTCAACCTTGACAATATCGGAACCGGAAAGCCTTGATTCAATGAATCGTGGTGACTTCTCATTAACAGAGAGTTCTGAGTAATTCTCCACCTCATCCCCGTAACGAACTGACATATCAACTGTTACAAGGTAGAGTAAAGACTTTGGAATGATATCCGCATCCACAGCCGAATCAGGAATATCGTCCTCGAAAGTTACCTCTCTGTCAAAAATTGTCTTTATCCTGGTGTAGGTTCCTTCATACTCAACAAGATCCCCTTCTCTAAAGCCCTCAAGGCTCTTTGCCAGGAACCCTCCTGCAGTCTTTTCGATAAGCTGAAGTTTTCTCTTCTTGTTGGTAGAAACTATTACCTGGATCTTATTGCCCCAGCTTCCCGGGCTAGTGGCAGTAACTGTAATAAGCCCCTTCCTGGCGGATGCCGTCTTGGTATCTTTAGGTGCCACTCTCATTACAAAGCACCTTGTTCCGCCATTATCAAAAAACTGTTCAACGCTGTTCGCAAGGAATCTGTATTCTCCATAGCCGAATTCTGAGAGGAATCCGCCAAACTGCTGTTTAAAGCTTCTAAGGCTTGTAACAAGAAGAGGTGCCCCCTCAATTGGTCCTTTCTCTGCCAGTCCAATAAAGCCAGCTGTACTGGTACCAACGCCTTCGATACTTCTTGGAGAATTGTCATATTCTTCAACGTATACGCCCGGTGATAAATACTCTGCCATATACTTACCTCTCTTCTTTTCTACTTAATTTGCTTGCGCTTTGACTTGTCCGGGAAAAGAAACAGTTACAACTCCTGCATATGCACACATGCATTTACTGTCTGATGCAAGACAAGGCTTTCCGCCTATGAGGACCTTGGGTTTTGTTGGAATCCAGGGGCCAACCGGCATAGGTATGCAGGGCTGAGGACTAAGTACTCCTAAATGAGCAGCTGTTGCTGCCGCTACTTGGGGATTAGCCATGGAAGTGCACATACCAAAGGGTCCCACATTGGACATGGGCTGTGCATCTGCGATGGTCATACAGGGCTTTCCACCGGCCAGTACCTTTTGATTAGAGGTTGCCTTAAGCGGTGCCGGGGTTGTTCCCATGGAGCACTTGCATATTCCTGTAGCTGTAACAAGTTCACTCATCTTTTCTTTCTTCCTTTCTAACCAAAGCGTCTATTTTGGTTGCGCCCTTAAGAGGGTCAATATCACCGGCCTCGGAATGAAAGTCTATAGGGCGGATGTACTCCTGCCCATCCACTTTGAAATACAGCAAGTAATCTAAGGTGGATGAATCATCCCGTACCTTCAAAATAAAGTCACCCCTTGGGCCCGCTCTTCCATATATTATGCGGAATATCCTGTCATTTAGTTCGTGCTCATATTTGAGCTGTTCCTTAAGTATGACAGTTGTTGAAGTATCCTGTTCTTTTACTCCAAAAACCTCGTAGCGCACCTGGTTCTTGGAAATAATGGCATAATCCATACTATCCAGTGACACTCCACCTCCCGCAGTCATTGGAAGAAGACTCATCTTTGTGATGTTCTTCTTAGTCGCCACACTCTGGAACGCAGCTATTGGACGGCTTAAATTTATTGCCTCAATAACATCAAGCCCTGGAAGGGTTCCGTTTATTTTGATTACTGAACCTCCACTTTGATTTTTCTCTGATGGCATCAGGAAAACGTCAAGAAGTGGAAGCCTTGGATCCAGCGTTTCCTTCTTTACATCGTAGAATGCATCATCATATCCGTAGGCACTTACCTGCATAAGAAAGTCTTCTTTGCCCGTGTTTACAAATACATAGATACCACTGTCTTTCCTCATGGGATTAGACAGCTCTCCATCGATGTAAAAACTGACATCCGTCTGGTTAAGTTCTCTTCCTGTTGTTGTATCAACAAGTCTTACAGCCAATGTCAGATGTGCTGTGATCACACTTGTCACCTAAACTATTCCCTCCTTTCTTCGCTTGTTATTCCGAGTTCGAAGCTTGCTTCTGTTACGCGAGGTGTATCAATTACCTCTTCGCTTGACAGGAATACGGGGGATGCTCTATAAAAGAGGCTTACCTGATATGGTTTATTAACCATCCGCCACACCCGTTCTTTTTCCTCCAGACCTATCTTCGCCTGAGACAGTACTATTGGAGGTTCCTGCACTTCGAGCCATGGCTGCAATTCATTGGGAAGAACCGAATTATTATCATTCACTATCTGCGCTATTTTCCCAATGATCTTTTGCATATCCGGATCCTTTAATCCCATTTGGCCGGATCCGTTGATAAAGACCATATAATAAAGATCATATGGTCGTGGCGGCTTTGCCAGTTGTGCTCTTCCCCTTTGAACAAATCTTGGAGTTGATAACTCTAAGCTCTCCTTAATATCATACAGATAGAGTCCCACAAGATAGTCCACATCCTGAGAAGCCGGGGAGGATATCTCAATATTGTTGGGAGAGGGAATAGGTTCGGGGCACATTTTTTTTCGAAGCGTCTCAACTATGAACTGACTTACATCTGCAATTATCGGATAATCTGCCATTTCATATTCCTTCCTGATTAGTCACTATTTTCCTGAAGCTGATTAACATACTCTTCTACATCACTCTGCATTGTCTTTGTCAGACATGCTGCATAGTCCACTGAACTTAAGTACTCCGAAGAACACCCGAAATAGCTAAGGGCATCATCCTCAGAGAGGTATACATAGTTTTGATAAACTGTATTGGTAGAAAGCTCCTCTGATTCGGAACCAGCTGTGTTTTTAGTCATTTCGTCACTACCAAGTTTAAAGGTATAGACCTTTGAACCTGAAGTCATGGTGGCAGTTGTCTTGTTATCATCATATAAATATCTGTAAGCACTTATGTCTGATATAGCTTCCATACTGATATATTCATTGGACTTGTTCTGCTCGTACTGTCTGTACAAATATTTGTTTCCGTCCGTCAAAAGCCGGTTAGTCAGAATCTGCACCAGAGTTTCTGCAGAGGCATCTCCCGATTTAGCTATTTTGGATGCTACGCAGTCAGCAATGATAAGCTCCCTATCATCCATTTCATCTACGCTTTTACCAAGCATTGATTCAATATCTGCCAAAAGTGCTTCTGCATCTGCAAAACTGCTTTTATCCTTTAAGGAATTCTGTGCATCATTTATTCCTGCCATGGCATTTGCCGAAGCACCGCTATCTTTAGCTTTTTCGGCCAAAGCATTCAAAGCATCCTCATCTCCCACATCTGCTAAAGCCTGAGCAATCCCTGCCAGGTCTGCATCTGAATTATCCGCCAGTTTGCTCATGGCCTTGTCTACCAGCTTATCTGCCATAGAGGCTGCATCCGAACCGTTAGCTTCAATATCCTTATCTACAGCTGCGATTTTCGCATCGTAGGCCTTTGCTCCGGCAAGATCATTATTATCAAGACACTGATCCCTTTTTCTTTGGAGTTCAGCCTTCCTGTCCCGAAGTTCATCCAGCTTACTTTTTAAGGATTCGTCCGAAGCAATGATTTTATCGATTTCCTCACGAAGCCAGGACAGATGCCCCTGTACTGATGAAGTAGAGTAGGATTTGAAATCATCTGAAGGAATCTGTTTCAAAAGGTCCTCTGTAATATCTATCCTGTCATTCACATATTCGAGGGCACTTGCTCCCTCATCTCTTTGCCTCATGGCTTCTATTAAATACTGGAAGGTACTTCTTATTGCTTCCAAATCTGTCTTTTGTTTTTCAAGAGCAGATTTTTTGGCACCTTCAGATGTAAGCGAAGAATATTCCGAATTAGGGCCTGCTGTGGCAGCTGCAGCATACTTGCTGGCACCGACAGAAATAAGTGATGATTTCAGGAAAGATAACTCTCCTTCTTTATCACCGATAATTCCATCTTTAATATTAGTCGCGTATTTAAGATACGAAACCGGACCTCCAAGAGCTCCTCCTGATGACTGGTCAATTACCTGCACGCTATATTCGTAGATAACGTGTCCCAAAATATCTTCTGTATCCACCAGCGCCTTTGACTTGTACTCAGTGTAGCTGTTACTGCAGTTGCTAAGGGCTGTTCCTATTGCGTCCAGTAAATCTTTATCAGCAGAAAAAGGACTTTCATTCGGAGTCTTGTCATATACATAATCCTCATTGTCCTTATTGGCCTCTTCAGATTTGCTCCTTTTTTCTGAAGCTGCATCGTCGAGCACAGTCCACCATCCGTTTCCGTAAGATTTTATTCCAAGGCTGCCAAACCAACTAGTCAAAATATTCTGGATTGCACTTTCGTTTTCCGTTAAAAAATCGTGTGAAACCGAATCCTGCAGTTTTTTAACGTTTTCATCACTTGAAGCTGTGACACCTGCACTGCTTGTATCCTTAAAAGATCCGGATGAGGTATACTGGCTTCCGCTGCATAAGCTATAAAGTGAATTGAGAATATTCCCATCCAGCTGTGAAAGCTTTTCCATAACAATAGCTCTTCTTAAACCGTCAACCTTACCCATAAGTTCGTATACCAAAGCAGCTTCATCATCTTGTCCCGCGATCTTATAATTAATGTATGCACTATTCAGATTTTTGAGCTGCTCATCATACTTGTCAGTCTGTGAATCCCTAAGATTCAGAGAAAAGAATGTGCTAAGAAGCTGATAGGTATAAACGTCACTTCTTAGGTTCCCTGATTCTTTAGAATTTTTGTTTTTCAGGTAGTCAGCCTGAGTAATACTTGTAGCCGATGTTGAAGAAGTGAAATTATTTAATATAGGCTCAAGTTCACTAAAGTCAGTCAGATCATAGGGATCAGGTATATCAAATGGATTTACCGGTTCCATGGTTTTGGCATCTCTAAGAATTCCATCTTTTCCCATGTAATACTGAACATATAAAGGCTTAATGGTGTCCACCGTCACCGGACGCCCCTCGCTTGAAATGCCTTTGATACCATTGTCAATATTACCTACTTCAAACCACTGCCCGTCTGATAATTCTGATTTGTAATAAATTGTGGACTGTCCGGCCCTTGCACCCATTTTTACTGCTTTGGTATAAAGATCATCAGTAAGTCCGTCCTTGTGCATGATGAAGGTTCCTATGAAAAGAACTGCATCCGGCACTTCGGTTTTACCCGAAAATCCCTGATAGTTTAAAGCAGTCTTTGAATCAAACCCTGCTTCTGAATGTATGCTGCTGCCAAAAACTGAAGCAAAAAGAACAGCTACCAGGATTATTGCCACAATTTTTTTTATGAAGTTTTCAGATGCTTTTTTCACCATTACTCTTCATCCTCTTTAAGAATTGCACTGTTCGCTACATCAAATCTTGCCTTATATAAAACAGCTCCGCTCTCATCCAGGAACTCTATCTTTAGATCCTCCAAAGATTTTTGCACCTGACTGATATGCTTAAAGGGTTTTGCTATATCCAGATTCTTTGCATCACCCACGATTGTGCCATCTTCTGTCTTTACCGTAAATTTCTTGATGTCCTGACTTTCCATGGTGAATTTGACTTCCAGTATGCCGGTTGTATTATTTACGCTTGCTGTATAAGTTCCAATCCTGGTTCCTTCATTCTTCTTGACATTATAAGTAGTTATTGGAAGTTCGCCGGATTCAACAGATGGATCTATCTTGCAGTCATCAACAAACTCCTCACCGTTATAAAGTCTTACTTTTGCTTCCTTGACACCATCCACGGCAAGAGCCAGATGTCTTAACTTTTTGTCCTTAGGAGTTTTCTCTCCGACCTTTTCTCCATTCACCCAGAGCTCATACTCTGTAATCTCAAGTTCAAAACCATCCGGTATAATTACAGCAAGTTCAAATTCCTGATTCTGTATAATGGACTTTAATGTGTATCTGGCACCCTTTATTACATTCTTTTCGGGATAGTGTTCGCCCACAACTGCTGTCTGAAGATCTGCATCTGTACCTGATAATATGGCACTTATGCCACCACAGGTAAGCCTGTCAAAGCCATAAAGTGTAGTAGTGTACAGTTTCATTGCATCAAGCATACTGTTTTGAAGTTCTTCATAGCTATCCATCTGGGAGTCATATTCATCAAAAGATAACTTTCCTGTTCTGTTAAGTGATAAAGACTTGTCCAACTCTTTTTCCTCTTTGGCCACATCCTTAAGATACTGGTTGTAGGAATTACGAACTGATATATAATTGTTAAAATAATCTGTAACTTTTTGTTCCAGCTCCTCTCCTGCTGCCTTTTTACTTTTTGTAGCAGTTATATAATCCAGAACATTGGTTTCAAGTACATTAGGATCATCTTCAATGTATCTGGTTCCATCCAAATCTCCTTTGAACCATTCCATTGAGAAGGAGAAAAAAAGAATTTTTATCTCGCCAGCCCAATAACTGTCAATCTTTTTTATAAAGTCCTTATAGGCTGCACTAAAAGCTTTTTTACTTACCTCTGAACCATTTAATGCTGCTGTTACATAGGAGGCTATGATATTGTAATCTCCGCCAAATTTATTTTTTATCAGATCAGCGTTGGTCTGAAGTTCTACTCTTTTGGTAGTTTCTTCAATACATGCCTGATAATAGGTTTCATCCCTGTCAAGAGTGTATTGGGTAATACTCTCAAGCATTGACCTGTCGATTGTGGCCTCCACGAAAGGCTTTTCAAACTTATAACCTGTAGTAACGTCAATACCTACCATCTTGCTAAGCTTTTGCAAATCTGCCGAAAGCGATCTTTTATCTGCTGCTATCTTGTCATTTAAAGTCTGCTTCTTTTTTTCAAGCTTCTCCACTTCCTCTTTAGCAACCTGACCGGTTCTGACCTTGGCCTGATTTCTGCCCAGATCTTCATCTACTTTAGATAGTCTTTTTTCGTTAAAGGCTATAGTTTCCTGTAAAACAACAATCTCGCAGTATAGATTATTTACCTTCTCATCAATCTCAAATACCTTATCCTGCATCTTGTGCTCGGCTTTCTGCACTTCGTAGGAAAGAGCAATTGGTTTATACTTAAATTCAGAAGCCTGATCAAACGAGAGCGATTGTGGAAATTTGAAATTCAAAAGAGGTGACCATCTGAAGGTAGTCAGATCTTTTTCCTTAAGTGCAATGGCTTTTACAGAACTCTCATAAGATGACCGTTTGGCTATGACATCCGCCTCAGCGCTGTCGTATTCTGAAGAACATTGAAGTGCCAAAGACCTTGCAGCCTTAATTGTAAGTGTCTTTTCTGCAGCTTTTGCTCTTACAGGCAAAACAGTAATCGAGCAGGACAAAAAGATTACAAAAGCCATAAAGGCTGCGCCAGCTCTTTTTATGATGTTCGGTTTTATGACCCCATCACATATCCTCATCTTCTGCACCTGTTATATAATAAAACTCAAACATGTTATCATCCTGGCCTGAAACAAAACTGTAGATAACATCTTCCCTCTTGAAAGAAGTGATATATACCACATACTCTCTGTTATAGTTCTTGACCTGCGCCACATCAGAAAAACTGTAGTCAAGATCCATAGAAACTGTGCCGCTTAGTGCTCTTTTTTTCTGATTGACAAGATTAATTGCCACCGCCTCCGGAAGAATTACGTTGGAATTTCCCTGATATATAGAATCTCCCAAAGCCTTCTCAACATCTGTTAAATTACTGTATTCTTTTCCTGCGGTTTTGAAGGTATCACTCAATATATACACTGAATCTACAATCTCATCACCATCCAGTGATTCTGTGTCCACGGTTGCATGATATAATGCTCCGATACTATTCATAACTGCCACAGATTCTGTTGGCGTAGTGTACATATCTTTGTGACCCTTGTAACAGTCATTTACTTCCACAACACTCTTTCCCAAAAACTCACTGAACACTATCTCATCATTGGAAAAAGCACCTTCAAATATTACATTTTCTCCGTTATCATACAAAGTTCCGGTTCCATTTTTTAATCCCCCGCTAAAGCTGCCGTCATATATTCTTGTTCCATCTTCCCTATATAAAACTCCGTCTCCGTCATATAGATTTTTATGAAAAGAGCCATAGTATTTAATATTTCCACTATTGTAGTTTTCTGTTCCGGTTCCTTCGTACATACTCCTTGAGAAGTCACCTGTGTAAACCGTGTTCCCTTCTTTGTTGTACAAAGTCCCACTTCCGTTTACATATCCACCTTCAACGTTTCCGTCAAAGGCAAGATATCCGCCTTTTCCTGTAATCCTTACATGTCCCTTGGCCACACGCAGCCTCAAAGAATTGTACTTATAGGTTGGTACTCCTTCTTCAGAAAAGTTTTTGAACAACGTTGTTTCTGTGGATATATACCAAATACTCACAACCCCTACAATAATGACCGATGCATAAGCAAAGCGCTTTGATACCATCCATCTGCCAATTGTATAGTAATCATATTTGTCTCTTGGCTTGAATCCGAGAAGATTTGAAAAGAACTCACGGATCTTTGTGATGACCTTGTTCTTAATAAAGCTCCAGTTGGTATAGAGCCTTACTTTTGTAACAATACCTGTCATCTTGGACTTAATGGTCTGTATTAAAATGCCCAGTAAATCTCCGCCGCCCATGGTATTTATCCTTTCCTGTATCAAACTCAAAGTTTAATAATTTAGAATCTTGAAATCGTCTCCCTCAGTATTTTTATGAAGATACTCTTCACAGGCAAATATGTACCATCTCACAAGTTCATCCTCCGGAGTTTCTTTAAAGATATCCGAGAATTTATTTCGTGCCTGATAAAACTCCTTGTTATAAAAAAGCTGCAGTGCTGCATTAAATCTATCAAGGACAGCAAGTTTTTGTGATCTCTCTTTTTCACTGTGGGAGTCCAAAACTTCATAGATTCCTACCAAATTGCCACGACTATCCCGGCCTCCATATCCGATGAAGCGAACCTTTCCGTCGTAGTTCTCTTTCTGATAAATTCCCTCACTTATTACAAGTCCCAGATTCATGCGGTATGCTATGTCAAGTACTTTCCCCGCTAAATCTTTGTCGTCAAAGTAAACATATAGTGATGCTGATTCTTCGTTTCCCAAAACTCCAAATGTAAAACTGCTGTTATATAAAAGCATCGAAATATTGTTTTTACTGTCATTCTTTCGCAGCTTGCCATATATATTTACTAATGACCTTATGATACTGTCTTCTTTGTCAGAAAAAAGAAGCTGCATGTTTGAAAGATCGATGTCTTTTCCTATTATCATTGCCTCATGACTTCTGACGTATTCACCTACTGCATCTATAAAGCCACCCAAGTTCTTTAGTTTCTTTGCAGACTCAACACTAGTCTTCACACAGCCAAGAGTTCCGTTAAATTGCCTGCTGTCTCCATTTTTAACTTCTACAATAGAATTCTTTTCCATAAGAAGCTCAATGTTCTTGGGGGCAAATCTGTAATAAGCCTCAAAAATTCGGAGTTTTGAGTACTCCATTCCCTTTACCCTCTTTTGAACATCTTCCACAGCATCCCACATTTCCTTCACATCTCTGCCAAGCGTTATGGGTCTGTCCGAAAGGGAATTTCCTTCTGCAGTATCTGCCAGTGCCTTCTCCAAAGCAATGAAATCCCTCATGTGAAGATACCAAATCAGTACTACTATCGCACTTGCGACTCCAAATATTGCTATAAAAAGGAAGATTATATCAGCAGCTTCAGAAGCCGGATCTCCATTTTCTATTGTCACATCTATCACTCCAACCAAGGCGTAATCGGGAGACGGTATTGAGTCTGCAACTCCTATAGCTCTGTATCTAAAGCCCTCATTCTTAAAATCAACAGACGCAAAGCGACTTCCCTTGTTCATCTGCTTCTTTATATCCTCAAGCGCACTTCCGTAAATATCTGTGATTACTTCCTGATTTCTTCCACAGGTACTGGCACAAACCACTTCGTCCTTAAGTCTTACCACCAGTACATCCTTAAAGATATCGCTGTTACCTTCTCTGTTTACAAACTCAGCCAGTGTATCTTTGATTTCGCCATACCTTTCTGTGTCGTAATATGAATTGTCACTATAATCTGCCCTCTCATATATCCCGGCATCATCCATAATTCCCAACAAAGATGTGGCAGCAAATCTTGTCCTTTCAGTCTCCCGTGCATCCTTGTGTATCTTCGCCACCTCACCTGTAGCCATACCAATAACTATCAGAAGGACAACTTCCGCAATGACCAGATAGTAGACAGTTCTGTTCTTATCCCGTAACATTCGAGCAATCAGATAAAGTACTATTAACCATATAATAAGGAGTGTCACATACCAGCCGTTGTAGTACGCATACATCTTTATATTCGTAAATACACCTATCTTTAAGTTTGAGATGATACTTTCTAAAAACGGATCAATTGCAAATATTCCTTCCGGAATATCTTTATCCGTTCTTACATAAAGTTGTCCAAGAGAATACTGGGCATCTGCAAAAAATCTCTTTTCTCCGGCTCTCTTAGATCTTACTCCATCAATCTTTATGACTGCTGAAGGGTCATCATCTTCCTCCCTCAGGTTCTCATTGGAAATGTTGTAAACCTTGATTGTCTGTCTGTCCCTGGAGATAAATGTCATGTACATTCCGGTATCTTCAGCTGAAAAACCACTAATCACAAGATTGTTATCCACCACAAAATTAGGTGTCATGGCCAGATAGTTCAGATTCTTGTCATAACATACAATACAGTACGCCGGCACCATTTCAATTACAGATTTATCCCCGGACGTATTGGCATGAGTCATAGAAGTGGAAAGTACCGTATAGACAATTTCATCGTTAGAGGACATTGCCAGAATACGATGCTCATCTCCTATAGTTGTATTCACAACTTTTCTTACCCTGCCGTTTGAGTTGATAGCATAAATGCTCCCATCTTCTCCATCATTCTGCCCAAGATAAACAGTACTATCTATTACTGTATATTGCCTGTGATTTGTATACTCAATCGGAACTACCACATTTTCCATCACGTTGGCATAGATAAAAAGAGATACAGCAAAGCTGATGATATATAAAATTATTATCAGTCTTCTAAAACTAAGGTTTGTCATCACGCACCTTCCTACTGATTAAGACTCTCTGTTCCTATTTTCTTAAAAGTGTTAAACAGTAATCTCAGCCAAGAATTGCCCCCAAGAAACAGTCTGGAAATAATAAAACTCAGCGCTAATATTGCCAAAATCAAGCTTACCCAAAACAAAACTCCTAAAATAGCATCGGAATTTCTCTTAATCCATAACCTTATAACTTCCAGCACAGTCAGTTTCTTTTTGGTGACTGCAGCAATTGTTATATCTCTGTAGAGATCAGTGAATCTGGCATAACTATTATTAGCAGTCTTTTTCTGTAATAAGTAGTAACTGGTTGCCTTATTCCCGGACTTTGGTTCCAAAAGATGCAGTAGTATTTCGGCACAGGCCTGAGTACACTCCCTCTCAGAAATCTCCTTATTAAAGTCCTTGAGATCCATCTCATATCCCAAAAAAACATTATTGTCGCTGGAAAGCTGAAGCATATTATTCTTTAAAAGAAGATATAAAATTGGGTATGGAAGATCAGAAGTTATGCAGGCAAGAATCGTACTGATACAAATATCCTCACACTGTGAAAGTGACAGGAAATCTCCATCATAAAACTGATCTAACGGTCTTTCTTTGTGATACGGGAATACATATATATGCTTATCTCCATAAGAAAAACTATCTATAAGTATTTGTTCTCCCTTTCTGTCAGAAAGAGCGAACATTGACAGTACATCCCTGACTATGTCATGCTGGTGCACCACTATCACAGTGTATAAAATCTCACCCGGTGCCAAGAGATCCTTGCATATATAACAGTCATTGACTTCCCCCACAAACTTGGTGGAAACCACAAGAAGCCGCATTTTTCCGGATTCGTAGATCATTTAGTGTTCCCCTCAAAGGTCGATATTCGGCATCTGTACCAATGGTTCTTTTTTCTGCTCCTCTATACTTCCGGGATCCTGTTCAGAAACATCTTTCTTGACGATTGCATATGCATAAGTACATACCATCGGCATGTCTGAACAGTAAATACGTATCTCGTATACCCCTTCCCTTGCAGGAGCTGTATAAACACCGTCTGTAGTTATTTCACCGCTTCCCGGAGCAGTAAGCTCGTAAGAAATGCTGCAGTTATCCATATTGTTAAAGGTAACTCCAAAGTAGTAGTTTTCCCTTGGTCTCATAACTACTGTAGGTGTCTTGGCCGTTATGGATTTCCCATAATAATCCGTTGCTTCAAGGTCTTCTCCTGAAGGGAACTTGATAGCAACCCATCTGTATGTCAGAGCAAGGGATTCTACATCCTTAAGAAGTTTTGCAGCAACAACAAAACTTCCCTTGTCATTAAGAACTCTTACTGCTGTTTCAGCATCAACCAGCTGTTGTGACTGTCTTGAAAACAGCTCAGGATTTCCATATACGGTACTTTTTGCACTGGCGCCAAGAGTCTGATCCGGCGAAAGATATTCATATCCTATGGACACGTATACATTACCTGTTCCAAGACCATGGGTGATCTCCCCTGAATACCTTATGTCTCCTGTCCTTGCATTTTTCCCAAGAGGTATTTCCAATACTCCGGTGGCTACATTTTTAAGTTCAGTTTCCTGAACTTTATAAACGGCAGCAGGCGCTGTTTCTTTTTCAATTTCGGTGGGTTCCTTCTTTATTTCAACCTCTTTTACAAAGAACTCCAGATAATCATTCTTTAAAGCCTCCTGAGCCGGAAGATCCATATATGGATTTTTGCCAACTTCTCTTATGCTTTCAATCACATAAGCGCTGCCGGTTCGAAGCAAATCAATCTCTGCCAGCTTAATATAGGTCGAATTTATAGTCTGTCTCTCTTCCAGTGACAGCTTTCCATTTTCTCTTCTTATCAGTGATAACGGGGATTCATCAGACATTTTTACCTTGATGTCAAAACTATTCTGCGCCGGAATAGCCTTATCATCTTCAAAAACAGCACTTGACCCACTTCTTAAAATGACATTTGACTCACTGCCTGCCTGATCCACTACATACATCCAAAGACTCTTTGTATAGGTCCCTCCTTTAGGAAGCTCTACATCATCTATAGCTATATCAATCTGTTGTGTGCCTTCAGGAGATGAATAATTAGGTATATCCAGTATGCCCATATATGTCAACTTTACGTTAGCATCGGTAAGCTTATGGATTTCCACTCTGGCCATGACATTTTTGCCCTTGCAGACTATAGCCGGCATAACAAGATATCCTTCATAATTAGGACCCTTAAAAAGGTTTTCCCTATGAAGGAACTGCGACTTTTCCTCATCATCTTCTTCATATTCATCCTTGTCAGCAAGAAAAAGCTCATAGCCTTCTTCGATACGATTAAACTCGTATTCCTGATCAGATTCCTTATGGCTTACCGCATAAACAGAATGAATATCTTTCTCCACGTAACGCACGCAAAGGCATGCCTTATCGCTTTTTAGTTCTTCAAATCCTGTTATAGCAGACAGCTTTTTTACAAGGGAAGAGTCTATGATTATTTCTCTCCCATTTCCATCAATAGCAACGCCACTCTCAATGAGGATTGAAAGGTCGTCAAGATTAACTACGCTGCAACCACAGATTATTCCAGTGCCGTAGATAAGACTGTTCATGAATCTGAGCTTATTGATATGATAGTTTTGTTCTGCCTTGAAATCTGCTGTTGTAAGCATTTTACCGGGATAATAGCGATTCCGCTCGAATGGATATACTTGATTGCTGGCCATTTTGCCCCCCTGTTCTGAATAGAAAACGGACTATATATAATTAATTATAAAAAAAGTATTTGGTAGACGCTGTGACAACACGTCACAAATTATTAAATTTTTATAAACTTTATTTCGTACACACCTGATACATGCCATAATATTATCAGTAAGATTTTTTATATGAGTATACTGGGTTTTGTATCTTATAGGGATTCTTTATGGATAAAAAACTATGCATTACACTAAAAACAATACGCGAAAATAAGAATATTTCTCAGAATCAATTATCGGAACTATTAGGCGTTGACCGTTCCACAATTGCCCACTGGGAAAGCGGAGACAGAATTCCAAGTGCCAAAGCTCTCATTCGTCTTGCAGAAGCTTTGGAAGTTAATATTTCTGACCTTATCACTGAAAATAAAGATGATAATTCCGACATTAGCGTACTTATCGTAGATGATGAGCTAATAGCTCTTCAGGGAGCAAGAATGGTGGTGGCAGATGCTCTTCCGGGAGCTACCATATCAACCTTTAAGAAATGCTACGAAGCTCTTGAATATGTCAAAAATAATAAAATACATATAGCAATACTTGATATTGAGATAGGTAAGACAAGTGGTTTTGACTTGTCTTCAAAAATCCATGAACTGAGTCCTAGTACCAGTATAATTTTTCTTACTGCTTTTCCGAATTATGCCCTTGAGGCCTGGAAAACCCCTGCTACCGGTTTTTTAGTTAAACCAATAAAAAAAGAAGAATTTCAAAAGGCTCTTCGTAGTTTGCGTCCTACTTTATCGATTTCACAAGAAAAATAATATAGCAAAAGGCGGAATAGTATATGTTTACTTTGTTAGAGTGCATAAATTTTGCCATCACTGTTATAGGTCTTACAATTTCTTTATTGGGAATTATTATTATATGGAAAATTCCGTATCTGGACAGACGTCATACAAAGCTATTTATGGCCATATACACTGCCATTATCCTTTGTCTTTTTTTCAGTTTCTTTTTTCAGATTCTGTATATATTGCATGAGGCTAAAAACTACAGATTTCATCCCAGCTACCTGGTTCTTCCTTTTGTAGCCATTTTCACATTGGCATCCCTTTTTATGTTTCTGTTTGAAATAAAAATGGGATTATCAAATTATAATCTCCAAAAGAAAGAAATTGCAGAACGAACATTCCGCACAAAAGCCCTTCAGATGCGTCCTCATTTTATCTATAACACCCTGTCAAACATATATTATCTGTGTGAGCTCGACCCTAAGAAAGCCCAGCAGGTATTGGATAATTTCACCACATATCTCAAAAATAATTTTAGTTCTGTAGTTAAAACTGAGCTGATTCCTTTTGAGGAGGAATTACAGCATACAAAAGCGTACCTTGCCGTGATAAAGGCAAGATATGAGGATATGATCTTTGTTGATTATGATACCCCTTACACATCTTTTAAGCTACCTCCACTGACTTTGGAACCAATTGTTGAAAACGCCGTAAAGCATGGACTTGATCCGGAAGCAGATCCTTTATACATCATGATTCATACCAGAAAAGAAGGCACCACCAGTGTACTTGTTGTTGAGAACACAGGAATAGATTTTCCCTTTGATGACAGTCCTGAAAATATGAACTTCGACTTAGAATCTGACCCCCATATAGGAATATTCAATATAAAAAGCCGCCTTGATACTCTATGCGGCGGCTCTTTAAAAATCACAAAAAGAAGTAGCGGTGGAACAGTAGTTACAATCAAAATTCCCAAATGCTGATATGCAATTTATGCCAGCCCTACGTCTTCTGCGTAGGGTTCAAAATCTGCCTTGGTAAATACTTTACCCACCTTAACAAATTCATACTTGACTGCATTGAGATAATGTCTCATCCAGACCTTGCCGTTTGCACCAGGATCTGCTGCCGCAAGGAATGCTGCATTAAGTATACAATTCTTGATATTACCTCCAACAAATTCAAACTTTTCTGCAAGAAATCTAATATCCACATCATCGGCCAGAGGAGTGTCCTTGGGAATTGTGGTCTTCCAAAGCATCTCTCTGGTATCAACATCAGGGAACTGGAATTCTACGATATATTTCATACGTCTAAAGAATGCAGGATCAATGTTATGCTTGTAGTTAGTGGCAAGAACCGATACTCCGTCATAAGCTTCAACTTCCTGAAGAAGCATTGCCGTCTTATTGTTGTTGGATGCCTGATTGGAACCTCCGTCGTCGGAACGTTTTGCAAAAAGAGTATCACATTCGTCGAAAAACAGTACCACATTACACTTCTTGGCTTCTCTGAAAATCATGGAAATTGACTTTTCAGTTTCACCTACATATTTATCAATAACCTTGGAAAGGTCAACTCTATAGAGCTCAAGATTAAGCTCATGGGCTATAACCTGCGCACACATAGATTTACCGGTTCCGGGAGCTCCGAATAAAAGTATGGAAAGCCCGCGACCATAAGGATATTTCTTGGTATAATTCCAATTTTCATAGACCTGCTTTCTAAAGGTCATCTGTTCTATGGCATGAAGGATAGTCTCCTTTTGGGTAGCATTCATGACAATATCATCAAAGCCAAATTTAGCATCTACCTTAGTGGCTTTCTGAGTCAGTTCAGAACTCATTTGGGCATAGCACCCCTTAAAAAGAGTCTCTCTCGAAATCACTATTTCTTTATCCATGTTGGATAGTGCTTTTGCTTTAATCAGCGCATCGTGGATCTTGCCCGGCGTAAAAAGAAACTTAGTGGACATCTCCAAAAGATCAATATCTTCTGCCAGAGAATAGTCCTTGGCAAAATACTCCCAGCACTTTTGTCTGTCTGACGTATCAGGTGTCGGAAGTTCAAGGTCAGTAAACTGATTCTTTGTAACCTCTCTGAAATCAATGAAAAGTTTGCTCATGGCAAATACCAGAATATTTTTTTCTGTCAACTTTGAAAAAGCCAAATCCATGAAGCCAAAGAATTTCTCTTTTTCTTCTTCTCTATATGTCAGTTCCGTAAGACAACAGCAGGCTTTTGACAGGATACACTCCCTTGTCACAGACCAAAAGGCCTTTTCTACAAACTGATAATCATAGACAAATAGTTTTTTGCAATTTATCGCAATGGCCTTAAGTCCATTTTCTTTACAGAAATTCTTAACAAAAAACCGCCTTCCGCTACCGTCATCACCATAGTAATAGAAAATTCTTACGCCATCATTATAGGAAGTCTTCATAGCGTCATATCTTCCATCATTAGCCATAATTGGATCAAGTTCCTTATCATCCGTCAACATATAGATAAAGCGGCTGTAATTCTCATCCAGTAAAAGAGGATTTCGTCCAAACAGAAAGTCGATTATTCTTTTATCCGGAGATACAACTGTGGAAAATGGCATACTTCCGGTAACCTGTAGCGGCAAAACCGGAAGGAGCTGTTCCAAACATGCACTCATGTCGCCATAGGCTCTGGTAATGGAAAATCCGTCGCCGAAAAAGATCTTGGCTGCCGATTCAATGGTAGGCGCAGAAAGAGAACCACTTTCGTTGATTATATGGAAAACTCCCGCATAATCCGTCTGGGTTGAAGACAAAAGACCGCAGGCGAAACAAAATACAGTAAATGGTTCAAAAGAAAGCCTGTTGCATAGCTCATAGAAAGGAAGCTCTGTTCCATTCTCAATTGTCAGCCGTGCTCTTTCTTCTATTGTCTTTAACCTTTCAAGAACAGGAATATCTGAGTCCTTTTTTATTTCATTCCAGATTTCTTCGTTTTCTCCTTCATCTTCAGAATCCTCATTCTTAAAAAAATCTGAATTAGAAAACCCTCCAAGAAGATTTAAAAGCTCACTATCTTCACTGCTCTCTTCGATATCTTCATCTTCCTGCTCCAAAGCTTCTTTTGCTTTGGTTTTGGCCTTTTTCCTGCCATTCTTTGCAGGTTTTTCTACAGAATATTGCTTATAGGAGGCTTCCAGCCTGTTTTTACAGGTTTCACCTGCCAATTCAATATCCGGATAAAGAACGTTCTTGTAACCACCTTCACCGTTTGCAAAGGTGACCTTCATCTTGGTAATATAGGCATCAAGACAACAGTTTACACAGTCGAAGATATACTGCATATACTCACTGTAATCCCTGAACGGTTTGTTATTGGTACCCTTCTCAAAATTTCCCATAAAGTATAACCCTCGCTATCTTGTTTTGAACAAGGCATCCCTTTCAAAAACGCTTTCAGCTGTGTTGATTCCTTTTTGCATTTTAGTATCGAATACTCCGCCTTTTTGACTATTAATGAACTGCATTGTCTTCCTCTCATCATAGACAAAAGTCTCTTCGTTATCTTCATCAAAATACGAAGTATTCCTTTTCTTTTCTTCTTTTCTTATACGCTCACTGTATTCGTTGCTCATATTATCACTCCATAGTTACAGAGCCTTCTTTACATCCTCAACAGTCATCTCACCTGCCATTACTTTAAGAAGAATATCCATATGTACATCTGTTATTGCCACAGCATTTCCTATAACAATATTGACTTCTTTGTATAGCTCTTCCGGATCTATATCTATTGGAAGAGGTGCGGTCATACGAAACGCCATAAATCGCTTCTGACTGTCAATACTGTAAGCTCCACAAGGCAGAGCAAAATTGATGTAGCTCATTGCCTCAAAGAGCTCACTTAAGTGATCTTCTTTAATGTCATCAGCGATAGTAATAACTGCTGAAAAATGCTGCGCCCGAGCTTCACCATCAGGGAGAGGCAGAAAATAAAATTCACCAAACGCATCATCATGCTCCATTCCAAGACCATCAAAAACAATACTTAATATAGGTGGATCATTTTCGTTTTCCGGTTCTCTTATAAGAGCCGCTGTATAATTTTCCTGCATTTCACCCTGAATTCTGGTAAGTAGTTCATGTCTTTCCTTCATAATTTTCTTTTTATTCATATTCCTCTCATCCTTCCCTATATTATTATCATCTTCCTGACATCTTTCTCTTTAACAATTCCCTGTCAGGCTGATCTTTTTCTTTGTCAACAGTCATTCCAAAGCTCTTTACAATCTGAACATATGCTTCTCTTTCTTTCGGGTATTTAAATTCATTCGGATCATCGCTAAAGAGCCTTTCCCTTAGAAAATCAGCATAGTTACCTGCAATATGGTCGGCAGCTGCAGGCAAATCGGCATAGCCTGCCGCGGCGCAGAGCTGAAGCCTTAAATTATCCTTGAATGTATCTTCATCGTATATCTTCCTTTTTTTGGTTTCCATCTTTTTCTTTATCTGCGTCATAAGAGAGTCAAGATCAAAATATGAGTCAAAAAGCGATTTTCTGGCATCAGTAGTCATCTTTGCATTTGCTACAGCATTTGCAATTACAAGACCAATTCCGATGATACTCGTCACAACCCCTGCCCCGGGTACCATTACCGCAATAAGCGAACAACCTGATGCTGCAAGTGAAATCGTGGCGCTGGTTGCATTTCTTTCTGCAAGTCTGGTTCCAAGCTCAATCATGCTCTTTTCATATCTTACCTGCTTACGCCTTTTTAGTTCCGCATCCCTCTTATCTTTGGGAAGCTTTGCAATTTCTTCATCAGTAAGTAGCCTTTCCTTATGTTTATCATTAAGGAATTCTTCAGCATTTGCTGAATTATTCAGATCAAGGCAACTGCTAAAAGCTTTATAGGTGTTTACCGCCATTGCAGCTCCGCTGGCAACAGCTCCTGCAATTGTCAGTCCATTAGATGCTACAAACTCAAGGTTCCCTGCAGTCTCACCAACAAAATCCGCATAATACTTAAACTTTTCCACTGCTCCCCAGGTACTTACCGCAGCATCAAGCCCACTCTTTAATATTTCTACAACAGTGGCACTGACATCTCCCCAATGCATCTTGGAATGGTTATTCCAAAGATTATTAGCAGCAGTAAAGGCTGATAATACAGCTGCAACTGTAGCAAGAGATGAACCTCCTATAGCTGATCCCCATTTTTTGGTATCAACCAGTGGACTATCCTTTAATCTCCAGCTTATAATCTGTTCTTTCGCAAAATATGTAAGTACCTTGTCCACCGTACCTACAGTACCATTTACGATGGAGTCAACGTTATTGCCTGCCGAAGCTCCACCTTTCACAAGAGTCCCGGCATTTTCAGCGATGTCTGCTTCTCTGTTATATGGTGAGGTATCTAGCTTTTTATTCTCATTAGCAATTTTGTATCCCCTAATAGCCTCATCAACTTTTTCATCTGCCTGAATCAGTTTATCTATATCTGTTTTTACAAGCTCCTGAAGTTCTTCAGCATCTTGCTTAAGCTTCTTTTTGTCTGCACCTTTTCCTGCATTCTGATAAGCAAGCTGGGCTTCACGAAGCTTGTTTAGATTTCGCATGGTTTCTTTAAATTGATCCTTCCTGACCTCATAAGCCTCATTCATAGGGCGCTGATCTTCAGGAATCTGCTTAAGCCTTTCTGCCTTCTGCTCTGCAGATAGCTTTTTATCCTCCTCTTCCTCTCTGGCAATCTGACCACATTCTCTTACAACATTTTTGAATTTCTTATTGCCGTCCAAAGCATCGGAAATCTTTTGCATATAAATATAGCCACCGGTCACACGTGAAGTAATCTTAAGCCCCGTTGCAAGAAGCTGTTTTTTAAACGCGGCAAGATTGGGCGTATAACCTCCCTGGGAATTATAAACGCTTTTTAATGAAGGATTTCTTCTCTCTCTTTTCTCAATAAGGTAATAGATAAAAAGTCTTTCTCTCTTGGTTTTCCTTAAAAGTTCAGATATTATTTCAACATGGTTATTCCTAAGAAATTTTAAAAACCTGATATTTCCTAAAATACCACCATTTCGGCAGTTACGGACAAGGTAACGGTCGATTTCTTCTACTGCTTCTATCTGATCCTTTCTAAGTCCCTTATCTACCTCTTCTTCAGAAAGATTAATTTCATCATCCTGCTCATCCATCTTCTTGGCATGCTCTCTTATCATAGAGGAAGAAAAATTCCCGTTATCAATATTTAGCCTTTTTTCACGCTTTTCCAGTTCCTTCAAAAGCCTGCATTTTCTGACGTAATTGTCATATTGTTTTACACAGTAAGGCCATTTATCTTCCTTGTGAGTACTCTTGTATAATAAGATATCTTTCTCGTAAGGCATGAAAAGAGCCAGTTTGTCATAAATTCTCTTTCTCTCGTTTCCTTCCTTTGTTCCAAGATGCTCAGCCCACCCTCTGAAAGCCTTGTCCAAATTTTTTATACTATTTTCGGAAGCTTTAATCTCTTTTTGGGTTGGAGCGTCCGCAACTTTTTCAGAACCGGGTTTCTGTTCCCAAATTTTATCCAAAGATTTAAAGAAAGTATCCGTAACCCCTATAATCTCTTTAGCAATTTCCTTTGGGACCTTGGACTCTTCGTCATTTGTCCACCGAAAACCTCTATGAGTATCATAATATGCATTTGCACACTCTGATAAGCGGAAAACAATATCATAAAGACGTTCATCATAGCCCTTTGTATCTGTTGAAGTTTCATTCAGAAAGTCAAGAAGCACCTCCAAAGCATCCCGTAGCTGCAAAAAGGATGATGAATGCTTTTTAATAATTGCATTCAATGCATCAAGGGCATTCTTACCCTTTCTGTATTCCTTCTGTCCTTTTGCCGGTTCCATCAAAATGCTCTTAAGCTTATCAAAAGCCTCTTCCTTAAGTAACGTCTTAACATTTGTATTCACAACTTCAAAACCATTTACTTCAGTCAGCTCATTCTCTTTTTCCGGCTTCACATCAGAAATCTGTTTATGTTCATCATCTTTTATGCTAAACACATTGTTGATCGTCTTCCCGTTTTCAAATCCTTCCATAGACAGCACCTCATTTTTCTATAAAAACCAACCGCTGTTTTCAAAACTTTAAGCTGCTTTCATCTTGTCGAAAATATCCTTGACTGTAGAAACATCGGTTTTACCAATCTTGTCTTTAAGTCCCAAAACTATCATAACAGTAGTAGCCATAACCTTGGTCTCTTTAACAGGATTATAGTTACTTGCACAAAACGCAATTGATGTAGCCATCTTCATTCCTGTGTCGCGTATCAGCTCGTCTCTGTTCTCATAGCCGCTTCCGATGCATACAATGTCAAGGACATCTCGTCCCATAAGCTCACCTTCCATCACCTGCTCAGACCCTGAAAGTTTCTCGTAGCCGGACTTTATTTCCCGTACAAGATTCTGTCCTCTCTCTGTATCCGTATAATAGGTTCGCATCATTTTCCAATCCTTCACGCAGCGAATACAGTACATTGCAAACTCTATTCCGGCATTAACAGCAGCTGTAACCAGCTTAGATGCTGATCCTGCATCGATTTTGCCGAATATTTCCTCTCCCAGAGCCATGCTCATCTTAATGACATCATCAGCAATGGCCATATTTTGGATAGTATCAGAAGTTTCAGCTGAAAGCTTCTGCATGTCCTTGTGTTCTGAAACAGCATTGTTACGAACCTTTTTCTGCCTGTCATTTTCAAATGCATCAGCCTTTTTAAGAGTATCTTCATCACTCTTCCTGACTTCTTCACTGACAGACCTGTCTTGTGCATCTTTCAAAAGCTTCTTATTCTGAATACTAAGATAAATATCTCTGAAGCCATCAATATATACCTTATACTTCGATATTTTATTTGTAACCCAGGAAACCTTTGACATAAGACTATCTGCAAAGTTTGTTATTATCTGAGTTTTTTCGTTTATGACCTGCAGCGCTTCCTTGCCGATTGCACCTTCTATAATGGCAGTGGTGGTTTCTTTGGCCTTATCCTGAACCATATCTACAAGCTCCTGCGGCTTTTCCTTTAGCTTTGTAAGAAACTCTTTTGCATCCTTACTCTTTTCCATTGCCTCCTTTACTGCACCCATAATCTCTTTTACAAAAGGTTTATCAGAAAGATCATCTACTATAATTCCTTTTACTTCATCAATCTTTGAAAAAACATAGGCTGTGGCTTCAGTATATTGGTTCTCTATAAGTTCTTTCACAGAGGAAGCGATTTTCATGTCCAGAAGTTCTTTGACCGTTTCACCACCCATTTTGTTATAAACCTGTTTTTTGAGTTTTTCAGGGTAGTTTTTAATCTCATTGTACTTATCCGTGATAGCGTTGATCTCATCTCTGATATCGCCGTACTGCCTCTCAACTTTATAGTCACCTATAAGCTCATCCAGCCTTTTCTCCTTGCCTGCTGATGGCTTTTCGTCAATCTTTTTCTTTATGAGGGCGCCGATCTTGTCAAGCTTTACCCCACTGGTAAATGCTTCAAGCACAAGGTCGTTTATTTCGTTGGTAAAAGAAGGCTCTGCGGTATAAAGCTTGCCCACAAGCATTTCCTTTCCTTTATCAATTGCCATCTTTTTAAAATCATATGTCCTCGGATCTTTTGTTAAAAACTCCGGAAGATCCTTTATTCTCTTTTCTCTTCCACTCTTTTCCGGCTTTAAAACTTCATCCAGTTCATCCATCTTTTCTGCAAAAGACGGTGCAACAATGCCTGCGACAGTCCGTAGATCATTCTTTAGCTGATGAAGATTCATTCCGAATGCTATATCGAACTCTCCAAGAACATCCTCTGTAAGTAAATCCTTGCTCTTTCTGACGCCAAATCTAAGGAACTGATTGCCGGTGTTGTGTATATTCTGCCTGAGGATGCTGTAATCCATTGAAAGGTGTCCATATCTGCTGATATCTCCGGCAGCACGATACAATTCGTCATTTCCCTCTCTCATATCAAGCTCATAGCTTGCTCTTGTTACAAACTGGAGAGCACGAATAAACAGTTTCCAGTCAACTGCAGTATCTCTCTGGAAGATATAGTATTTTTCCTTGGAAAGTACATCACCTATATGTTTCGCATCCTTGAAATTGGCCGTATCATCAACCTGAGTTGACAAAAGAGATTTGAAGGCATCAGCATAGGCAGTATCAGACAATGTGACGCCCGTATTGCCTCCAATTGACTGATCAATGTACTCGTCAATAAGTCTGAATCTTCCTGTCTCGTTGGCAAAATTTCTCTCCTTTCCGGAGCTGAATATATTTTTGTAGAGGTTCTTCTTGGAAATATCCAAAAAATCTCTTCTGCCAAGGACCTTGATAAATAGCTTTTTCTGCTGATCAGACAGTCTCTCATATCCTGAAAGAGCTATCTTTGCATCAATATTATCCTTGGTAACTCTGTCTTTTTCTGCTTCCTTTCTAAGAAACTGTTCAAGATCATCTCTTTTTATACTTGATGCTTCCTTATTTTTTACATTTTCCTGATATGCAGCAATAGCCTTTTTATTTCCGCTCGCTTCAATGTAATTAGGTGCATTTCTGATGGCATATCTTGTCAGCCTATCCTTCTCAAGCTCATCCAGAAAATTAAATGCCTTATCAAGAAGTTCCCAATCCACAATGCTCTTTCTGTTATAGCTGTTTGAGTCAAAATCATCCTTTGTAAGTCTTGTATCCTTAAGGGATCGCTTATCATTGATACCAAAACTCAAGGCTGAAATAAGCGCCTGCATACATGCGCCGGACTTTAAGAACTTCTCAAGTGCCTTGCCCTGGTCATCTTCTGAGAAAAACAGCTTAAACTCTTCCCTCTTATCCTCATCAATATGCTTTTTTCTGTCTGCAGCACTAACATCAAGAATAGTCCTGTTCTGTAGGACAGCTATGAGCTTTCGCATATCAGCATCATTAATTTTTTGTAGTCTTTTTATGACCTTCTGTCGTTTTTCAATTTCTGATCGTATGCCGCCAGTTGGCAGCTTTGATAAAACAATTTTTCCAACAACATTAAATGGACTTGCTGATGTAGCAGTATCTGCTGCTTTGAAAAAGTTTTCGTAATGCTTAAGATTTTTTTCATCAAGCTGAGCAAATTCCAAAAGCTTTTCCTTAACATTTTCTACTCCAACCTGACTCTTTCTTAGCTTATCCACCTCATCAATCTGTCTGGTTTTCCCCAGAAGCGCCGCTTCATAGATTGATGATATTCCGTCTCCCATACGGACCAGATCATCCCTTGTAATCTTTTCGTCTTTCCCAGACATTTTGCCTGTGATAGCCTTGGCAAACTCGTATGCCTTTTCAAAAGCAGAGCTTGAGAAAGCCATCCTCACATCGCCGTAATCATCGCCAATATTAATCAGCTTATAATACGCCTGTGTATAATCAATCTTAAAGTCATAATCCTGACCTGCCATATATTTGGCAAGCTCATTTAGTTTTGGTTTTACTTCTTTTTCACGAAGCTCACTGTTTGCAAGAACCATTGCCGATCCGGAATCAAAGCCGATAGCTCCTTTCTCCATAAGCATAAGGCCAAGGGAAAAGAGCTCTTTTTCATTTTCAGAGAGCTTATTGTACTTTTTAAGGCATCCGTGGCTGCCTTTCTCTTTTATCAGCTTTTCTATGCTGTCTCTTCCAATGAGCTCGGCGAAATTTCTGTTCTTTTTATTATATTCTTTGCTGCTGACAGAGTCATTTACTGCTTCCCTGCCAATGAACCTTAAGGCAACATCATCCTTTGCAACCTTTTCAAGATCTTCCTTCCATGAATCAGCATCAAACTCAGACTTTGAAGAATCTGAAAGTTCTTCAAAAATCCGGTCGTGGTAAAATCTGCGAAGATTTAAAAGATACTCCATTTGGACTATCCTTTTTTGTTTTTTATAGCTATCGTTTTGAGAAAGTGTTTCATCTGCAGATTTCATAAAAGCATTTACATAGGTAAGATATTTAATAGCTTCTTTTGATTTGTCTGCAAATGAATTCTTCTTACCAATTCCGGTTGTCAGAATAGCTCTCAAATCCCTTGAAATTCCAATTCTCTCCTGGTCAAGCGGTGCAAAGTCAAGTTTTAACTCCTCTAATTTTTTCAGTTCCTTATAGTTCTCCCTGAAATCCTTGTACCACTGGCCTTTTACAGTATTTCTATCAGTCAGAAACTGTCCTTCTTCTTCCGGATTTGCAAAATTGTTTATATTGCGATATGCATTTATTACCAGAAGCTTATGCTCGTCAGAGCTTATCTTCTCTTCATTTTCATCCCCATTTGCCAAAATATCCGAAACATGATAAAGCCACTCGGCATGCACATCAATTTCATTATCAGCTATCGAATTAACATTCTTTTCCACAAGCAGATCCACAAGAAATTTATCGAATTTATATATAGGAGAAAGCTTTTTATCTACATAATCCCTTGCTTTCTGCCAGTTACTGTGGGAAAGAGAGGTTGCTGTTTCACCCTCCACTGTCACAAGCGACTTATTCATATAAATATAATTAAGATCTTTGCGCAGCTCATAAACTCCAAGAAGCTTATCTCTGTCATCCTTTATCGTCTTATCTGCTGCCTTCTTTTGGGCTATTTCATTGCCTCTTTGGATTTCTGCATCTGTCAGAGACTTCTCTTTTGGCTTACTGTTCTTGTAGGATTTTTCATAGTTTTCTAAAAGCTCGGGAAGAAGCCTTGTAAGATCATTTTTGTCAGTCATCATCATTTTCGTTTTAATAGATCTTATAAATGCTGATGCGTTGAGAAGGCTTTCATTGCCGGCAGAACCTTTTTCCTGTCCGTATCCAAAGAACAGGCTTTCTTTTTTTGTTCCAAGGTCTTTTAGAGCCTTTTCAACAATGTCCCTGTTATCATCATATCTTTGATATGCTTTTTCGATCTCGTCCTGCAGTGCTACCTTTGAAGTCAGTATTCCCAGTTTATCCTTATCCTCATAGCACGCCTTAACCACTTCATCTGCACATTTGTACACAATATCGATCTTTCCGGCATCTTCAGCTTCACTTAAGGCTAGCGCTTTGACTGCATTATTTACAGCTTCAGATACTTTTTTATCAGTATTCTTTTCATTTAATTCATTTTCGTCAAAATATGCTTTCTGCTCCTTCCTCAAATCGTATTTGAAAATAACAATATTTCCGGAAAGCTTACCTGTAAAAATGTCTTTAAACTTTTTATCTATATATATCTGCTTAAAGGCCCTATGGATATTTAATGAGTTAATAGCATCAATTGCTGCTCCCATTCTTTTCTCCACAACATTATCAAGATATTTATCCAGTGCCTTTGCATCGCCCCTCATCATTACAGAATATACTTCATTTTCAGAGGAAAGCTGTTCCGCCATCAGAGCATACCTTCCCGCTTTACATTTTCTAAGATGCTCAAGCTGCTTTAAAAATGTAAAGTATCTCTCTTTTGACAATGATGCATCATTAGAGCCGCCTGCCTTAAGCGCCTCATGCATCTTTCCCTTTTCTTCTTCAACTCGTTTGTCATACTCATGTCTGTCAGCGATGCTCTGAAGCATATCATTCAGATCACCTATGGTCAGATTTTCAGAGCTCATAGCCATTTTCATGAGCATTTCATTTATAATTTCAGGATTATCTTTTTCTTCCTCACGAAGAGCCTTAATGAAGTCTTTGTTTGCTACCAGATTTTTCTTTAGCATCGCAGCAATAGACTTAATACTTCCGGTTGGAAGAAATTCAAGGTCTCCCTCATTCTTTCCGCCACTACATATATTGGAAATTATGTTTTCCTTAAAAAACTGAATCTCTTCCTTACTTAGGATTGAGGTAATCTCCTTGCTTCCAAGAAAAAGATCCCCCATGATCCTTGCCGAAAATCCGATATCCTGACGAACTCTACTCTTTTCCCTACTCTTATTAAAAGCAGCAAAAGTAATGTTTGGCTTTCTGAGATCAATATGGGCATTATTTTCATCAAGGAGCTTTTGAAGCTTTTTTCTGAACTCCTTTTTCTCCATTTTACCCATGTTGTTTTTTAGTTCTTCAATCTTTTGCCATGTCTCTTCCTTTAATTTGAGCTTCTTGTTATAGCAAAGATTCTCTGCCATTTTTATCCCATTAAGGTTCTCTACATATTGATCGGCTCTTTTCCTTAAAGCGGATGTTTTTTGATTTAAAAGTCCTGTGACAGTTTCATCCTTTGATATGTATTTAGCAAAAGCATCCTTGTCACTTGGCGGAACCTGACATACATCCATAAGATGCTTTATCATACTCTCTGCTTTATATTCAGCAGGAGCAAGAGTCTTCAATATCTTTATGGCATCATTTACTTTCTGGGCGATAGCGACTTCGCCGCCGTTTAAATATACTGTTCCCAGGTACTGTCGTACCTTTTCCTTTATAGAATCTTTTGTAAGCGCAGAGTATCCCTGATCCTCTATAATCTGATCAATCAGCGCATTGTTATCTTCACAGCGTGATTTATATATATCAAGTCTTATTCTAAATGCTTCATCCTCAGCCTCGGTCAGAAGATAGTTGATATCATTATCCTCCCAGAATTTAGAGTTATTGATATCAATAGAAAGTTCTTGAACAAATGTATTTTTTCTTTTCCGGACACGTTCAATAAGCTGTTTGTTATCATTTCCGTACTCGTCCAGAAGTGCATTTATATGCTCCCTGAAAGTACTTACTTCCTCAAACAGCATCCTCATATTCTTTTCATCTGAATCAATCTTATTTAATATATGGTCGTTAAGCTTCTTTTTTAGACCGGATAGTCCCAGTGTCAACTGCGGGTTTTCATCGCAGAGAATTGACAGCATCGCTTTATTGGCCATAAGGCGCCTGTTATTATCTGCGATGATTCTTGTAAGTGTCTGTTTATCACTGTCAAATAGCTTTTTTTCAGTAAGTATTTTTATAAGAACATCCTTATATTGGGCGCCGTTTTCAAGCCAGTCTTCTATGAGCTTGCCTTTTTCTTTTTCTGTCAGATTTTTTTCATTTATTATATCTTCGACTCTTGAGTATTTAACTTTATCCTCACCTATCTGCTCAAGCCTGTTTCTCTTATCTTCAGAATAGGTCTCAAGTCCCTTCATGATGTCAACAATGCGGCAACTGATTTTGTAACGCTCTTTCCCGTAACTTGTTCCAAATATCCATTTCTTATGAGTCGTCTGATACTTTTGAGCTGTTACTTGTGCATACCTGAAAACATCCTTGTAGTCCATTACAACCTGTCCGCTCTTCTTGGAATTTTCAAGATTTTTACTGTAATTGACCAGCGCTTTAAAGGAAGCCTCCATCGCCAAAAAATCATGATGCTTGGTATTAGTGTCTCTCTCCATGGCTTCAAGAATCTGAAGCATGGTCATGTTATCAATATTATTGCCCTTGGCTTTCCCGTAGATCAATCCATTTTCTTTCTGCTTTGCTTCAAGACTTTTATCATATTCAAGAACAACCGCCCCCATGAATTGACCCATGGTTCTTTTTTCCTCAGAAAAAGCAGGCTCCTTCTCTTTTTGGTGAGCCGTATTGGATTTTTCAAGTTCTTCATTTATCACAGGCGGAATTCCGGCATTTTTCTGAACTTTACTCTCCGGAACCATTATTTCATTTACTTTGGTGTCCTGAAGACTTTTATTTTTTTGCAGTTGTTCGTTATTGCCGCACATATATCTACCTCCTGCTGATGGTTTCAATCATTAACAGCTTTTTCCCGTTGTATCGATACAATTATTTTTTTACCGGCTTTCTTCTTTTTAATACTTCATCGTCGTAAAGTTGTTTTAGACTAATCTTAATATCGGTTTCTTCCTGAGAAGGCTTTCCAAGCTTTAATTCTTTACGCTTATTTGCAATCTTTTCCTGAACCTCTTTCTTATTCTCTTCATGATCTAAATTCTTGGGAACATAGATCGCCTCATAAGTAAATTTATCCAAAATATTATCCGGGTCATTATTTGCAGTTTTCTCATATAACATTCCCAGATTATGAACAACATTCCTGGTTGATGCAGCCTGATTTTCTTCATCCTCTTCGTTATATTGCAGTTTTTGGCCTTCATATCTGAAATTGTATTCCTTCTTAAGCTCCTCCATATTCTCATCATTCAGGTTCTGAAGATATACCAACTCAAGTGAATAGGATTTTCCATCTTCTCTCTCACTTGATCCCTCCCAAATATTCAAGAATTCTTCTACAGTCAGTTCCTTAACTTTATTTCCATCATCAAGTGAAGAATCCCTACACTGCATAACACCATTTTTAAAGCCCATTATCGTGCGGTAATGCCCCGGAATAAGGAGAGAAATGGGGGTTTTACTGGTCTTTAAAATGTTTTCTACACGTTCAAAGAAAAGCTTAACAATCTTTAGCTTTTCATCTTTAGTCATTTTCGCAAAATCATAATTTGAATCTCCAACCGGTATATCAAACCTCAGTTGTCTTACAGCAGTGTTGCTAAGATTACTTAACATTACATCTGAAAGCGACATAAGATTGCCAAATTTTCCCTCAGGACGTACATAGCTGCGGATGATTCTCTCTTCAGTTTTCATGCTATCCGCTCCTGCCTGCTCATTCTTATCAAGTTGTATATCCCGTTCTGAGTATGGATTAAGCACAACATTTTCAGGGTTTAAAAACGTCAACTGATCTATAGAATCAGCATCATGATTTCCAAGTACATTCCTGTTATACCAGTCGCTTATAAGGGCCCCTGATGTTGCCCAACAACTATTAGGGTACCACTGCCTTACATTTGGCATGGTTTTCTCAATATCCGTGATCATATAATCCTGCTTCTTTTTAAGATCGACCTTCTGAAGCTGAGCCATTATTTTATCGTGCTCAGCTTCTCTGACAGCTTTGCTAACATTAGACTCTAATGTATCGATCAGTCCCTTTATCTTTAGGTATGTGACCTTTGCAACTCTTCTGCCTTCCAGCATGTCAAAACCCAGTTTTTTCTCCCAGAGAGCCCTAAAATCTTTGACATCCTCGGGAGTATCCAGTTTTTCAGGAATATTATTTAATACCCACCTGACGTGAAGCAGATCTTTCTTAGGTATTGTATTTGGCTCTTTTTCTTGAAGTTTTCCCTGTTCGTCAAAAAGTTCCTTTTCAAACCTATCTGCAAGTGAGTTCTTATCAAAGCTTTTTTCTTCATACTCCTGTCTGAATGTTTTCTTTTCTTCATCGGTATACTGCGAAATGTCAGTAATATAGTCATTGTTTTGAATGAAGTTGTCCTTAGCGTTAATTAAAAACAGGTCCAGATTGTCTTTCGTAACAGTAATCTTAACTATTACAGGTTTACCATCCTCATATGATGACACCGTGACCTCTCGCTCAATAATATGGAACTTAAGTTCCTTTACAATCTCATCCCATGTAACACGATTATCACTGTTCAATGATTTAAGCTGATTGGCGACAAAACCGATCCATTCGGAAATGTCATGGACGTCTTGTCCCATACGCTTTTTGACAGAATCGGATTTAATACGCTGCTTGTCAGGCACAGCAAAAAAATCTGCTTTATTTTCTTTATCTTTCTTTTCTTTATCTTTTTCTTTATCCGTCTTCCCTTTAACTACTCCGTCAAAAATATCATCAACAAACCTACTTGCAAGCTCTTTTACTTTTTCTTTATCCTTAATTTTCTTTATAGCCTCTTTTTTCCTGGCTTCATAAAACTTTTCCCGGTTTACCTCTTCCAAACCGCTTTGTATTACAGTCTCCATATCCAGTCTTTCTTTTACAAGCCCGGAAACAGTATCATATACAGAGGTATTATCTTTCACACTTGTCAAATTGCCGCTTTTTCTTTCAGTATATTTTTTTAGTTTCTCACCAAGCTCCTTATCCTTAAGCTCCTTTTTGTTATCAAGTGCATTAAATACATCGGCCTGCGCTTTCTTTAATGTATCTGCTTTTATTTCCGCTCTCATAGTAAGCACAGAGTGTGGATTCATTAGTTTTGCTTCAAATGCAAAATACTCACCATATATTTCATTTGCCAGTTTACTCATATCAGTTATATGAGCCTTCTTATCATCTGTAAGTTCAATGCCCTGCTCGGAAATCTTTTTCATCAGATTTTTAATATCCTTGACGACCATGATAAATGCGCGGTTTTCCCAGTACTTATCACTTTCAAAATTCTGATTCTCAGCTAGCCTCATCCTGCCAAGGTCATCCGGTTCCATATTAATTATCTGCTTAATAACCGGATTTATATCATCTACTGTCTCTTTCTTGGTTTCCTTTAAAGCTTTAAATTTTCTGCCTTCTTCTTTATAGACTTTGTATTCTGTATATTTTGATATAAAATCCTTTCCGGACATGCCGGAAGATTCTGCATCAGTCTTTTTAATTCCCTCAAGAGAATACTCCAGACAGTCACCCATTTTCTTAAACAGAATTACATCCATTAGCTCCTGCCTGTTTTCATCCTGTAAAAACGCAGCAGTTTCATCAGACACCTCCTTTGTCTGTCCGGTAACGAACTTAAGGAAATCCCTGTATCCATCCGCATGTTCCGATGCAAGCCTTATCCTAATGTTAAACCTTGTAACCTGAGCTCTCGCCCGGCTTTTTTCTGTATCATCTTTTGCGTTTTTAAATCTCTCTAAACTCTCTTTCTGTTTTTTTAAAAGCTCATCTCTTACAGCCCATGCCTTCTTCATTTCCTGAATGGCAATACCAATCTCATCACCAAAAATATTTTTGACATCCTGATAATTCTTATAGCTTTCCTCTAAATCTTCTTCTGCATTTTTGGCAGAATAACGATCGTCATAAGCCTCGGCCAGATCAATCTGATCCTCTACAAGCTTATCTAAAAGCTCATTGAGTTCCGTCTCATATTCGTTTTTCAGAACTTCACGCTCTGTAGCCCTTGTTTTTTTATCATCACTATCAAATCTTAAAATTACCATTTTATCCTTGAATCCGTCTGTGTCTATGCCGTGAAGATTCATATGCTTGATCAGAACTGTCTTTATCTCAGATGAGTATTTCCCTCTGGCATCCAGACTGGCTCTTTTCTCATCGCTAAGACTTTTATAGAACACGGGATAATCTTTCTTAAATTGATCCAACAATTCCAATTTAGTTGCATAATCGTACAGCTCAACGATATGGTCCGACAGATAATCATCCGTGAACATATCAGGACTAAGATCCATATAGACGATCGATTGCACATATTTTAGCAGTTCGGCGTTATCCTCACTGTCCCCTCCGGAAAAAGGCGTCTTATCGTCTGGATTTCCGTTAAAATATTGATACATTGCCCGTCTTTCGCGTATGGTACACAAATCGGCATCATTAAAAATCTGCCTTGCCTGGTCTATAGCATCGCTCTCAGCTCTTCTGGCTTTGTAAGCATCTCTGTTTGAAGCCAGTTTTTGCTTATAGGGTGACATGGTTATGCCGGAAATGATAGTCCAATCATTTTCTTCTGCATAATCAGCATATTTTATGGCTTTAGAAAGTTCTTTTTGTCTGGAGTTATCCAGTATTCTCTTGTAGTAATCGTCAATGTTCTTCTTATCCTCAGAATACTCTGATTTATTATCTATTTTCTTCCCGTCTTCCTGCTCTTCGATTACTGATTCATTTCCTTCATTTTCATGAATTTCTATTTCCTGTTTTTGTTTTACTTCCTGTACATCTTTACCCATAAGCATTTATCCTTCTTCTATACTTTTACAAATCTGTGAGAGCAGAGGCGAACATTAGTAAAAAGAATATCTATTATTTTCCCTGATTTTTGATTAAGGGCCAGCATTGCAATCTTTGTATCCGGATTATATTTATCCTTTAGAGTTTTTAAGAGCTTTGATAACATGCGCATAAGTATCATCGGTTCTTTTAATCCTGACCAGAGCGCTGTTACCTCCAGCATATTGTCTGATACTTTTTCCAGTGTGATATAGGCTTCAATCCTTCCGTCATCTACCACGCAGAAACTTATGTCTTTTTCAACATTTAAGGAAATAAGTCCCCCATTAGGAACCGGTTTCCCCTCTTCAAAAGCCTCATTGGAGGCCGCTCTCAAAAGGCTACTCCTTACACTATTAAAAGAAAGTATATTATTGCCCTTATCATAGTTATATTTTTCATCAATTTGAACATTTTTAAGCTCACCGATAAAATACATCGGATATGAAACTTTATCCTTTATAAACCCCCTCCGAATAAAAAAAGGACATAGCGTTTCATTGTCGTCATTTTGGAGAGTATAACTGATGCCAATTGAAACACCTATGTTCTCTAAAACTTCCTCAAGCTTGTCTATAAGAGCTGTTCCTACTCCTTTTTTTCTGTGATTCGGAATAACATAGAGTGATCTGATTTCAAAAGTATCCCCATCAATAAAGCCTGCAATAGCACCCACTGCTGTATTCTTATCCACAGCAACAAAAGCTGTTATTGGCAGCTTTCTCTTTAAAGCCTCTACTATTTCAGGTAAAAGAAGCGAATCAACTTTGTTTACCTGATCTGCCAAAACCGGATAAATCTTATAGTCACTCATGTAAACTCCCTTCGATGACTATATTGTTAATCGTACATATTTTATCATATTCGCGTCCGCATCTGCCAATTACCAAATATTAATAAAACATAAATTTTTTATGATGAAAATTGAAATAAATACAGCCTAAAAAAAAGCGCACGATGCCGGGTGTACACAAAAAAGCCGGGGCTGTGAAAATGATTACTCATTTTTCACAACCCCGTTTTTTATTCTCTCACAACTCCGAACCCCAGAATTGTAAACTTCTTATCGTTCATGCCGTTTGCCATTTTTATTTCAACTTTATGTTGTCTGTTCTTCTCTTCATTGAGAATTATTACAGCATTACAATGTGTCCATCCAACCTCTAACGGATTGACATCCTTTACCTTTTTTTCATCCACAAAAACTTCCGCTGTGCCAAAAAGTGCACTTCCTGAATCCTTGAACACAAGTAGTAATTTACTGCAGTTGATATTCATTACAAATGGTTTGACATCGGTGTCCTTGCCATTATATGCCCAGTTACCCGGAAACTCAGGCTTTGGGACAATCTCTTCATCCATTTCCACAAGCTGCAGATCCTTATCTACATCCTCAAAAGACCCTGCTTCAAGCTTTGAAATTTTGTATTTCCTTTTAAGAGCCTCTAACTCTTTCTTATCAAGCAGTTCAACTTTCTCAAAGTCCCCACCTATTACCGGGCATGGAAGTTTATCATCTTCTTCATATGAAGTATCCCTTGATTCATTGACACTGTCGATCAGATTTATGAGGCAGTCGCTCATTATCTGATGGCCAAGATTACTTGGGTGGTATACATCATAAAAGAACTGATTCTTGGATATAACCCTTCCATCTTCCGGAAGAAGTTTAAACTGCTCTGTTACTGCATCCAGGACACTCACCATAGGAAGATCATATCTTATTCCTACAGGCCCCAATCTGTCCTGAAGATTCCAGTCAAAAGAAAATACTGCAAACAGTAATACTACTGCCGGCTTCCATGGAAGAGACAGTGCCTTTCTTACCAAAGACTCATAGCAGACTCCCTTGGTCTCATCACCTTCATCATTTACCGCAAATTCAATAACAATGAGGTCCGGCTTTTCTGCATAGTCCCTGAGGACATCTCTTTCAAACCTTATCATCCCCAGCTCAGAAGGAGTTCCTCCAACCCCGGCTTTGATGAAGTTTACCTTGCCACCTTTGCAATACTTTTTTTCAAAACTCTGTGCAAAAACTCTGGCATAACATTTTTCATTTAATGGTATAGCTCCGGCTCCCTGTGTAATAGATCCCCCAATAAAAGAAAGTGTAACATTCTCCCCACTCCCTGCCTTACTTAAAACCTTTTCCAGCCTGACAGTATTACCCACATGCATAAGACTTTTTGAAATCATCTTTCTGTATCCGGAAGAATTAAAATCCACCATCTGCTCCATAGGCTGAACCGGTGCTATGAATCCCTGATTCAAGTAGAATCTTACATCAGCATCTCCCTGGACTTTTGATGTTCCAAATTCGAATCTGATCTGTCCAACCTCTTTATCGGAAGGTTCAAAGTCAATATCTTCAAGATTTATAACCGTCTCCATGCCATCCATAAAAAGATCTTTTTTAATCTGTGTTGCTTTTTCTCCCGGATGGTTTGGATACATTTCAAGTACAAATCTCACAGGTTCTTTTGAATCTCTCCCAGATACGCTGACGCCTATGCTGTGAACAACTGTCTTAAATCCCTGCGATGTCTTTAATAAATCCAGCATATATTCATCTTGTATATTTCCGGATAATCTGGCTGCATCTATAAGCCTTCCACAGTCCATATAAAGAAATTGAACGCCTCCGCCATCAGGCTGAGGCGCTCCAAAAATTTCTTTACCCTGCATTATGAAAAAGTAAGGTCTTTTCTTAGTCGGATCTTTGGGGGCCTTAGGACCCCCAACAGATTTACTGAGCGTTTGCCTCGTCAACATAAGCTTTCCATGTGTCACGGATTGCTTCTACCTGCTCTGAAACAACTACGCCAGGTCCAATGTTCCATACAAAGTCTGAGCCAAGACTGAGGTTAGGAATCATTCCATGGTAAGCAATTGTTCCCTTTTCTGTCATCATAGTAACTGTCTCATCAACTGCTCTCTCATCAAAGACACCATTTCTGGCTGTTGAAAGATATCCGTTGTAATCAAGGTACTCAGCTGAAGGAGCGTTTGTATAAAGGTTCCATGCAAATGCGAGCTTCCAAGCCTTGTCTGCATCATAGCATGCTGGAATAGCAATTGGGTTGTTTGTCCAAACGTTGATGTAGTCGTCCATCTTAGGTCCCTTAGGGAACATAACGAATCCAACTTCATCCTGCATATCCTCAAGGAAGTTACCAGGTGTTGCGCAGTACTCATCATCGACCATGAATGCTGCCATACCATTAATGAATGCTTCCTTGTAGTAATCCCACTCAGCGCCCTCTGGATCTGGCATGTCATAGTTTGTAAACATGTTTACTGTCCACTCAAGAGCTTCAAGTGTCTCAGGAGACTCAAGGTTATATACATACTTGCCGCTTGCATCCTTGTCGATGTATGATCCACCATTTGAGAATACAGCTGCTGTTGTCATGTTACCTTCGTTAAGTGTAAGGCCCCAAACATCTACAGTACCATCGTTGTCCTTATCCTGCTGAACCTTCTGCATAAGCTCTTCGAACTTATCCCATGTCCATGTTCCGTCAGCCTGCATATCGTAAAGTGACTCAGGATCGATTCCGGCATCCTTAAGAAGTCTCTTGTTGAAATATACACCTGTACGTGCTTCTGAATATCCAGCGAACATAGCATAGATGCTGTTTCCTTTAGAATACTGCTCATGGAGCTTGTTTCTCTGGAACTTAATGTCATTGAAATCAAGGCAGTCAAGTGTTGCAAGGTCATACATAAGGCCATTAGCCATAGCTGATGTGATAGCTGGGTCATCACGAAGTGTGAAGAGATAGTTCTCGTCGCCACCTGTTGTAGCATAATCTACGAAATCTGTAGGTGTTGAACCCCAGTCACCAAATGCCTGAGATTTGATAGTGAAGTTGTATGTCTCCTGAATCCAATCTCTGTACTCCTGAAGTGCTTCCTCATAATCATTTGCAGGAGCTGCAGGTTCCTCTGATGACCACCAGTCACGGATGATGATTTCCATTCCGCCAAGGTCAATTGGGTTGCCGCTTGCATCTGTGATTACCTGATATGGATCATATTCATCAGATGGTGCTTCTGTAGCTTCGGCAGCTGCCTCTGTAGTAGCTTCTGCTGTAGCTGTTTCTGTGTTTGCTTCTGGCTGAGCAGAATCAGTTGTTGCAGGTGCTGCTTCCTGTGAGCCACAAGCTGCCATGCTAAAAAGCATAGCTGCCATTGTAATAACGGCTGTTGCTTTGTTTGTTAGAGACTTTCTCATACTCTAAAAATCCTCCTTTACCCCCTAAGGTAATATTATTGTTATCCAGACTTATTGTCCGGGTGGAACCTTACATCTTGATACCTGTACTACTGATACTCTCAACAAATGCTCTCTGTGCAAAAAGATACAGAACAATGAGCGGAACGATGATCATAAGTGTTCCCGTTGCGAGAATACAGTTTGAATAAGCTATTGAAATTGTTGTTTTTACACCGTTTATTCTCTGAATATATGCTCCGAGACTATCCACAATTCTTGAAAGACCTGTACTTATAAGCTTTGTATTTCCAAGGAACATTCTTGAATAAAATCCATCTGTCCACTGCCAAACAAAGGCGAAGAGGAAACATGATGTAAGAATTGGCTTTGCCTGTGGAAGCATGATCCTGATAAAAGTCTTAAATGTTCCGCAGCCATCTACATAAGCGGCTTCTTCCAGATCCCCAGGGATATTTCTGAAATACTGCCTTATCATGTAGATATAAAGACCATTCTTAAGTCCCATGCATCCAGCGCTCATAAGATAATATGGGAGTTTTGACCCCCTCAGGTTAATAGTCTGACCTGTTATGAGCTGTGAAAGACCAAGTACATCAAAAAATCTGAAGTGCAGATGGAGTGAGCTGGCAATTGTCTGTGGCGGAATGAGGATAACAAGTATCACACATGCAAACCAGAATTTCTTTAATGGAAATTCAAATCTTGCGAACCCGTATCCAACCAATGTGCACATTGCAATCTGAAGCGCTGCGATCGTAAGTGATATAAGAGTTGAATTAAAAAGCGCTTCTTTAAAACTTATAAGCTCTGCTGCCAGTCTGTAGTTAGCTGTTGTAAAGTGCTCAGGGATCGAGATAACAACCGGATTATAAAGATCCTGCTCTGTCATGAAGCTGACAGATATTTTATTCAGGATCGGCTGAATGATCATGAAGCACATTCCAAAAAGAAGAATGAATCTTATAATGCTTACAGCTCTTTCTCCTATTACTTTTCTAAGCAGATATCCTCCGGACTGTTTGTTCCTCTCCCAAAAGCTCTGCTTTGCGTAGGCACTATTTGTTTTTACATTAGTCATAGTAGTAAACCCTCTTAGAAATAAAGAATGATGTTATTCCCACAAATGCAAGTACCAGGATGAAATAGATCCATGACATTGCTGAAGCATTTCCATATTGCTGCTGCTCGATCATTACCTTCTGGATCTTTTCGATTACTCCGTTATCTGATCTCATACAGAAATCAACAACTGTGTAGATCCAGTTAACAAGGAACAATGAGCTTATCATCGGAAATGTTATCTTCCACAAACTCTCCCACTTTGTACATCCTTCTATATCAGCAGCTTCATACATACTTGATGAGATTGTCTGAAGACCTGACAAAAAGATGATGATCTGAATTCCGGAAGCAAGTGCCACATCGTAAATGTTATCTATGACTTCAAATACCTGTTCAAAAGCTCTCACACCGACGCCTGTTGTTCTAAGTATTGATTCAAGAGCTCCTGTAATACTCACACCCTCTGTTGTCTGTTCAATACTCTGTGCCAGATTTGCCATGAGCTGGTTGTTTGATTCAAGTCCTACGATCACGCCGGATGAAAGGATAACAGGTAAAAAGAATATTGCTCTTACCAGGGCTCTTCCTTTAAATTTCTGATTCAGTACAAGTGCCACAAAGAAGCTGAATACTATGATCGCCAGTGAGTAAACCATCATTCTTGAAAGTTCCTCCCACAAAAGCCTGTTGTATTCCGGGTCAACCCTGAACGCAAATATGTAATTGGTAATTCCTGAAAATGTCTTTGTAACCTTTCCTGCTGACAGATCAACGTTACAAAAACTCATGTAACAGGATTCAAAAAGAGGTTTTATCATGAACAGCAAAAAACCAAGAATAAATGGTGATATGAAACAATATCCCGATATGGCTTTTCGCTTTTGTAATCCTGCCAGTTTATTTTTCTGCTTACTCATAAAGGATGCCTTCCTTATCTCTTAACGATATAGTCTCTTGCCGGTACTTTTACGCCTTCATCGGTAGTAAAGTCGCTGTAACCGTAATTGACATATACTTGTGTTCCATCTGCATATTCTGTACATGAAACATCTGAATTTAAGTTCTTATGTCCAACCATTTCCTGATTGAATGTGTGTCCCAGTTCTGCATTGTATCTGTTGTAGATACCAAGCATCTTGTCTTTCCAGGAATCATATGTTGAACCATAGTAATCTGTGTACAGAGTTTTCTGAGTGGCAAAAGAACTCTCTTCCATAAATGAGAAGCAAAGGCCTGCTCCATACTCAGCGCTATATAGAACTTCGTTTTCAGCATTACCGCAAATGTTTATTGGATTGCCTGTATAATCAACTCTTCCGTGAACTGCTATCTGGAAGAATGGAACACATTCATCAAGGATTGTGTATTCACTTCCTCTTAAATCCATCTCTGTAACCATGGAACAGAAAGGAATTGCATAATCGTTACCCATGTTTATCATGAGCTTTGATCCGCCATCTGCGTATCCTTTAAGCTGCTCAACCTGGAGGTTCTTTACAGCTTCTCTGCTGTAGGTCTTCTTTCTGGAGAAGTCAGAAGAAAGATCCATTCCCAAGTCTTCAAAGCAGGCACCTGCGCCAAGACTGTTACTGCTCTTTACAAGTACATCTGACAGTTTCTTTGAAAGATCCGTGTGAAGAAGGAAGTAGTTGTTATCTGTGTTTTCCCTCTGTGCATAAGTTACATGGCTGTAATTGTAAAGCTCAGCTCTTTCCTTACTTATGAATTTTGCTGCATCTCTAAAAGAGAAAAATCCATCAAGAAGATTGCTGTCATATGCATACTCTGTTACACCGTTGAGGTATACTTCAGCTCCTTTTTCATCAGCAGAAGCTATCATGTTCTTTAAGTCTTTTTTGCTTCCAAGATCAGAAATTGTTTTTGTTTTCCTAAGTATCTTTTGCTGAACACCGCCGTTACACCAGCCAAGCATTTTTACTTTCATGTTTGAAACGCCGTTTGCACTAAGGTCTTCAACTATATTTGCTGCATCTTTATAACTTGTGAGCTTAAGTGGTCTTGATACAGGAACACCCACAACCTGCTTAACCTTATCGATGGCTCCTACCATTTCAATAGCAACAGGAGTGCTTTCATCGCTAACAAGGTCCATATATCCTGCGTACTTGTCCTGGAGATATTTGCCATAGCACTTGGCCATGTCCACATAATCTCCTGAATTTACGAAGGTGTACCTCTGAGTCAGAGTCTCATCAGGTAACTCTTTTATGTATTCATAAATATCTGAGTTGGCGATATCGCCTACATCATATTTTTCTCTCTGACAGATACTGTATTTTGCATTTACGTAGTTGTAACTGTGGTTCTTTCCTGCAATGTCTGCCTGAATAGATGCGTATGGGCTTCCTTCCTCCAGGATGCAGATAAAAGAATCATTTCCTTCAGATACACCGTACACACCGTAATATGCTCTTGTGTTGTGTACTACAGCATCTCTTGAAAGGCACATATCCCAGCCATATACATTTGTGTAATAACTGCTCTGTGAAGTCTTACCGTTGTTGAAGTTAATTGTTGCTCCGCCACCTTCAGGAACAAACATAAATCCTTTATCGTTTGGACCGCCTGCTCCAAAATATGGAAGAGGAGTTATTGTATAGATAGGTGTTTCTTTGTCGTACTCAAGGTCTTTAAGTGGAACTTCTACCACCAGATCTTTTCCCTCGAGCTTGTAAACTACGCTGACATTGAACACAGGGTTTTCTGAAGTCTTGACTGAAAGATCAAGCTCTTTGTCTGCAAGGAAGTTCTCATATGTATAACCAGCCGCTGCAAACTTTTCTTCGATGGTTTTTTTCACGTTTTCTTTTGTTCCGCTTCTGAGAACGTAGATAACTTCATTTTCCATGCTTGGATAATTTGCTAAGAGCTCATCCTTGTTGTCCTTTGCTGTGAGCTTGTTGATGTCGTATTTCTTGTAGTACTGCTTAACAAGATCAGCTTCTTTCTTATCCATCTTTGAAAGCCAGTCATTCATCTCTGTTTCAGTGATAACCGGCGGTACCACATATTCTTTTTCTACATTACCAAGGGAGTAGTTGACCCTTATCTCATTGTCCCCCGGAACGATCTCGTATATTCCGTTGTTTGTGCTATAGCCAAAAGTGCTGTAGGTTGTCTCAAGTCCCTGTGTTATGGAATATGACATAACAAGTGGAGACTGAAGGAATGTCTTCTGATCATCAAGAGCTGCCGTATCCTCTAAAACGTCAGCAGGATTTGAGCGCCATACTTTTCCGGAATCCTTAACCTCAAGCTCGAAAGCTGTTGTCAAAGGATCCATGGTGAGTTTCAACTCACCGTTATCTACTACAACCGGTGTGTCGTCTCCCTCAAATGTATAGGGCTGAACCAGCTCTTTTTCCTCTGCTACAGGCTTGTAGTTAATAACAAATATGGCTGCAATAACTATGATCAAAGCCAGAATAATCGAGGGCAAATGCTTTACTATAGTTGTCAGGATCGCGCCTGCATATATATTTTTTGGTTTCTTATTCTCTGTCTTCAAATCCGTCACCTCTTGTTATTACTACATTCGGAACATCAATTCTTTTCCCAGGGAAATGAAATATGCAATTCCCTGAGCGACCATGCTAAAGAAGATCATCAGGATGAATATCATTACCAGCATTGCAAAAAGTGTTGCTACAACGAACAATAAGTTCTTTCCTGCAGAATACTCGTGGATCTGCCCCATTGCCGCTATTATCAAAAGAGCTGAATAAACTAATGATAATAAGCTTACAACCGAGTAGAATTCCGCTTCCTGAACCGTTACAAAATTACTGAATATCATGAGCGGAAACTGTATCAGGACGTATGGAGTAAATGCGTAACATGTTGCCATGTAGACCTGTCCAAGTCTTCCTTTTCCGTCGAACAGTGTTGTAAGTCCCCAATTTCCAAGTACCCAGAGCGTAAGCGGGAAAACTATACTTGCCAGATACATGAAAATATTCAGATCTTCCCAGTAAACTTCCATAAACAGAAAGCTCGTATAGCGAAGCTTCAGTATTCTTATAAGAAGTGCAAGGGCAAGTATTGTATTCGCTGCTGCGTATGTACCTCTTTTTTCATGAGTAAGATCCCAGAATCCATCCAGAGGATGAGTCGTGCAGTAAAGTGCAAACTTAAGGGAATCTATATATTTTTCCTTTGGAGTAAGGTTTTCTCTAACATTTGCTATCATAGCTTCACCTGTTTTCTTCTACTTTGAATATGTCAGCATTATCAATCTGCCACTTGATACTCTTTATCTTTCCTATGGTAAGAGGCACAAGGAAAAGTATGAGGATAATTGCTACTATCCATCCGATATGAGCCTCAACCCACTCTTTTCTGTACTGTTTGTATGCCTTTGAGTAATTCTCTCTGTCATACTTAAGTTCGAAGTACTTCATAGCATCTTTGTACTGTTCCTGACGAAGAAGTGCTCTTCCGATTCCGATATAAGCAAGGTCGTAGTTGCCGTTTTGGTCCATTACCTGCTGCCAGTAATTACCGGAAGCTTCGTAATTTCCCTTGTCGAATTCCTCTATTGCGCTGTATACCAGATTTCCAAATTCAGTAGGAACAAAGGATGTTATCGAGCAGTCAAGGCTGTCTACAACATAAAGCTCATGGCCGATGTGCTCAATTGCTGATGGTCTTCTAAAGTATCCATCCATGTTACCGTTTCCACCGAAAGCAAATACCATTCTGCCCTGGTCATCATATGCAAAAAGTCTTCCTCTGTTTCTGTCCAGGCACACATAGATGTCATTGTCCATAACTGTTACATCTGTGAGGATTGAAGGTCCTTCATATCCACCGCCGGATCCAAGATAAAGATCTCCACCCACTGACCAGTTGCCGTTGGAAACCAGAATATCGTCACCCATGAGGTTCAATTTTCTTACAGCATTCTCATCTGATCTTGCCTGATCTTCCGTACGGGCTTTTGTTGCATATATGAAACCTTCATAGTCCATGTAGATGTTTTCATACTCTGTAGGAACGAATGACTCAAGTTTTGCTCTCTGTTCCTGAGAAGCAAGTTTCTTCCATATATAATCTGTCCACTCAAAGCTAACAGGTGTCGCTCCTACAAATCCCGAAAAAGTACCATCATTTTCGTACTTTACAAGACCTTTATTTATTCCGGATGCGATGCAGTAAACTCTTTCAGCTGTATCAACTACCAGTTTATTTGGCTGGAAAACAAGGGCAGGATCAAGGGTATTATCTGTGGGTTTGATAAATTCCATCAGATAGTTGAAATCCTTATCAACCTTGAGTATCCTTGCATTTCCCTGATCTGCTATGAAGATATTTCCATCTTCCGAAACTGAGATATCAGTGGGATTGTTAAAGGTCGCAGGTCCGCTTCCGCCTTTTATTGAATCTACAACTCTTACAACTTCAAGCTTCTCAGGTGATACTCTGTTCAGTTCTATGATCCTGTTATTACCGCTATCGCACAGATAAAGAGAATTGCCGACAGCAAACAGTCCTTGAGGATTTTTAAGTTTGACGTCAAGTCCAAGCTCTGAAGATGTGAGTACTTTGCTGACAGAATACAGATCAGGACTCTCCTGAACGTCTCCCCAATAATCGTAGTTATATGTGTAGTGTTTCTCTTCTGCGCAGGCCGTAACAGGCTGGAAAAGCACAACTGATACACCAATGAATGCTGCTAAAGTTCTTATGAATAAATTCTTTTTACGCATATCGCCTTGACCTTTCGCTTTAATCTTTAAGACCTGAGCTAGCCATTGTCTCAAGAATCTGGCTCTCAGAGAATACAAAGATAATGATTGGAACGATCATAACAACAACAAGAACGGCTGCTCCCTGTCCTGTTCTTGCAATTCCTCCGCTCTGGATCTGCTGAAGGGCATATACAAGAGTTTTTCTTTCTTCTGAATAGATATATGTTGATGCCTTGTTGTTCCAAAGAGCCTGAACCGAGAAGATAATAAGTGTCATCCACGCAGGCTTAACGTTTGGCATTACTATTCCTGAAAATACTTTCCACTCATTGGCACCGTCAATTTTGGCTGCTTCTATAAGTGATGTAGGAAGTCCTTCCATGAACTGCTTCATAAGGAAAAGACCCATTGGTGAAGCGAAGGCCGGGATGATAATTGACCAGTAGGTATCGATCCATCCGAGTTTATTAAGTATCAGGTAGTTAGGAATCTGTGTTACCCAACCTGTGAACATCATGGCTACTGTTACAAGTTTGAAAAATGCCTTGTTTCCCGGGAAATCATATTTCGCAAGAACGAAAGCTCCCATTGAGGCAATGATAAGGTGCCCTGCTGTTCCAACAAATGTGATTAAAACTGTGTTGAACAGGTATCTTGTAAATGTGACCCAGGATTTTCCCATTGTTACAAACAAATCTGAGAAGTTATCAAGCGTAGGATGCTGAGGAAAAATTCTCGGTGGGAATTTAAAAAGTTCATCCAAAGGCTTAAGTGCACTGCTGACTGCGTATATGATCGGAAAAGCCATGACTATGGCAACAAGTACAAGGAAAACGTAAAGCGCTATATCTCCTGCAATTGATCTGTTCGGTTTTCTTTTCTTAATTAGCTTCTTGCTCATATCAAGTTCCAACTCTCCTTAAAAGACTCTGGATTGCCTTGTTGCAAAGTATCATCATAAGGAACAATATTGTTGCTATTGCGCAGGCATAACCCATTTCAAATCTTGAAAAACCATAGTCAAACAAATGAGTAACAATTGTACGTGCAGCATAATCTGTACTTGGATATCCACAAAGAGCCATAGTCACATCTGCGACACCAAAGGATGATGTGATTGACATAACTGCACCGAACATAAGCATAGGTTTCATGTTTGGAAGTGTAATGTACCAAAGCTCCTGCCATCTGTTCTTTATTCCATCCATGTATCCTGCTTCGAACTGGGCTCTGTCTACGCCCTGAAGTCCGGCTACGAATGAAAGGAATCCTGTTCCCAAACTCATCCAGAGGATAACCAGCATACATATTGGAAGCATGTAATGTGGATCAATAAGCCAAAGCTTAGGACCATCAATGATTCCCACACTCATCAGGAAAGCGTTTACGTATCCGTAAGCATCTCCTCTAAAGAACACTGAGAAGATAACATAACAGTTACCTGCAATTGATGGCGCATAGAACACAATTACCGCTATACTTCTGATCCATCTTGGAAGCTCATTTATAAGCCATGCAAACAGGAAAGAAAGAATGTACCCCAAAGGCCCTGTTATCAGTGCTATCATCAGTGTGTTTTTTACACCTATCAGGAAGATATCATCCTGAAGCACAAGGCTTATGTAGTTCTGAAGTCCGATAAATCTCGGCGGTTCAAGGATGTTGTAATATGTGAAGCTGTAGTAGATTGATGCAACTACAGGGAACACATAGAACATAGTGAACAATATTGCATATGGAGCAAGAAAGAGATAACACATCTTGCGGTTTTTGGCCTTTTTAAGTGCCACTGTAAAATTATGCTTTCGAAGCTTTATATACTTCTGCAGATATTCCTTCATTGTCAGTTCTCCATCGGTCCTTGTTTTTATTCAACCGGCATACCAAACTCAATACGTTTCTTCTTGATCTCTTCGTCAATGAGAATCGAGTAATCGATGATTGTCTCTCTGGAATCAACCTTTTCGTTGATTACTTTTCTTATGGCATTTGAGATGTGTCTTCCTGTGAAGTATCCACCGGGCACTTCTCTGATACCAACTGTGTTGTCCCACTGCTCGCTCAAAACTTTGATATCGTCAGCGCTCCAGGAAAGATTCTCAAATGCATCTCTGTTTGCTGTTGCATATCTTGCAGATGAACCAAGGAGTGCTTCGATCTCTCTACCGAATCTTACCTGTGTATCAGCATTTGCCCACCACTTCATGAATTCCCATGAATTCTGCCTGAGCTCTTCATCCTCTGTTGCGATCATCATTGTTGCGCTTCCTGTGATGAAGTCTGATCTGTCGATATATTTTTTACCATTTGCATCTACTCTCTCGGTTCCCGGGATCAGTGTGAAGTCCCAGAGACCTCTTATTTCAGGAGCAGAAACCATAAGTGTGTTGTAGGTTGAATATGGTGCTACACCTATTGGCATTTCTCCTGCACGGAATCTGCTTACAAAGTCGTAGATAGTTGGGATTCCGTAGTCGTTAAAGTATCTTACGTAGTCATCGAATGCCTTTACTCCGGCTTCGGTATTAACCGTTGTCTTTGTTCCCGCCTCGTTGTACATGTCTCCGCCATACTGGTAAAGTAGTGAGAAGTACATTGAAAGGTCAGGCACATTTGACATGATCGATGTTGACGCTGTTGCAGCTCCGCTACTTCCTGCTGCTGTCGGGATACCGATTGAAAGGTTATTTCCCTGAATCGTAGGAAGCATCTCGATCAGCTCTTTCCATGTCTGCGGAGTCTCAAGACCAAGCTCTTCAAGTACATCTTTTCTATAGAACATTACGTTGAAGCCCTGTGTCTCCGGAATACCGTAAATATGTCCGTCAAGTCTGTACTGTTCATATGAACTCTCTGAATAGTGAGATAAAACTTCTTCCCATCCATCAAACTGTGTTATATCCTCTGCTGCACCTCTGAGGGCGTAGTTTACAGGCTGATCGGCACCAACTGATAAAACTACGTTTGGTCCTCGTCCTGCAAGTACTGCATTAAGAAGTGCTCCCGGATCTACAATCTCTACGTTTACCTTTACTCCTGAATTTGGAGTAAAATCATCATCAACCATGGACTTAAGGATTGTTCCCTGGTCTCTACCTGTGAGTACCCAAACCTTAACTACTTTGTCGCTTGAGTTTTCATCATAAACATCACCAACTGAGTTGTAGTCCACAAAGAATGATGCGATAAAAGACTTTATCTCATGACCTGCTTTAGTAAAGAAGTTAGCCTTATCTTTTTTTACCTTTGCATCAGTTCCTGAAATCACCAGGTAATCCACATCAAGTTTTGTCTCACTCATCTTAAGAGATGCTGTACCAAGAGATGTTATGTTGTCCTTGAATGTAACAAACTCTGTTGTGATCTTCTGTGGCTTTTCTATAAATCTTTCAAGTTGCTGCGCGATAGTCTGCGCCGTTGCGATGTTATCTGCTTTCTGTCCGGAGTAAGCAACCATATCATCGACGATCTTGTAAAGTCTTTTTGCTTCAAGATCCATGGCCTTCATAATTTCCGGATAAGTTGTATCAATGTGATAGTCTCTGTACACATCAGGTCTTGCACCTGTGTATACCAGAATTCTTCTGTATATCTGATTCAGTCTGTAAGTTGAATCTTCCATTTCCTCAAGGATTGCACCCATTCCACCAAGAGTTGCCTCAAGTCTTATGTTGTGTGTTCCTTTTGTAAGATAAAACTTATATGGATTTCCATCTCCATCTGAGAGTGTCATTGAGTCCCAGTCATTACTGTAGGCAAAAGAGATTTCTTCAAGTTCTTTAAATGGAATCTTTCCATCTATAAGGACACTTCTGTTTGATACAGAACCTCTTGCATAATTCTGTCTTGCCTTAACCGTGATGTTGTAATAACCATCTTCAGGTACTTCAAAGTTCCACTCAATCCACTGTCCGGAAGCTCTCCAGGCCTCACCGCCAACGTAATTAAGGACTGTTGTTGTAACACTGTTTGGAACTGTTGTAGGTGATGATCTGTCATATTTTGCATAAAGTGAAGATTCTGACCTTAATGTTGAATCCTCGCCCTGAACTACTTCAAGATAAGTTTTTGCAGCTTCTGTTCCTTCACTGCCCTGATTGCTTGCGATATACTGCTCGTAGCTCGGTGTTTCTTTTACTCCACAAAGCTCAACCCTTGAAAGGACCATAGGTTCATTGTCTGCTACAAATGTCAGAGTGTTGTCACCTTTTTCAAAGTAGAAAACATAAGGCTCAGCTACGAATCCCATGTCATCTCTAAAGAATGCACTCTGCCAATCGAAGTACTCAACCTGCCTTGGACGGATCTCATTTCCCTGGTTATCTATCTTTTTCTCTCCACCGTCCATCCACATTCTGGTAAAAGAAATGTTTCTTGCATCTTCAAATGGAATCTCGCCATTTACCAAAACAGTTCTCTCTGCAGGAACGCCTCTGGATTCCGGAATGTAGTAGTCGATATCTATCTGATACATTCCGGCCGTTGGAACATTTACGTTCCAGGTGATCTCTGAACCGGTTCCTGTGAAAACGCCATCTCTTGATGCAACTGATTCTTTGTACACCTCACCTGTTGACTGATAATCAAAAATGCTGACTTCCACGTTTTCCTGTGGATAAGCATCTTTTGCATGTTCATTTATATATCCGGTGTAGGCACCAACTCTTTCCATGCCTTCAATTTCTTCGGTAAGATCGGCATCTGCATATTTGGCACTGAAGTCTTCGATCTTTCTGCTTGAAAGACCAATGCATATGCATACTATAACTGCCAGGATTCCCACAACTATTAAAACTTTTTTAAGTGTTTTGTTCATGTTTTTAGTCCCTATTTTTACAGTTATTATTCTTGAGCAAATACCCAGAAAGCCGGCTTAGGCTCGTAATTTCCATCAAAAAGCAATGGACATTGTTTTTGCTCTTTATTGCTTCCACCGCCTACATTTGATCTGAACTGAAGCCATGAAAGCGTATCTATTGTTCCCCAGAAAGTCATGCCTGTTATGTTTACGCCTGAGTTCTTGGCGGATTGAAGAGCATAATACATGAGGTTGTAGATCTTTCTCTGCTTCTCATACTCTTCTTCCATTGCTTCAGGGCTTCCATCATAACCATCTGTAGCTCTTAAATCCCACTCTGTAACCTGAACTGCTCCTACGACTTTTCCGTAAGCCTTTATTGATGTTTCCATCTCAGCTGCTGAAGGGCCTTCCATGCTGTAATGTCCCTGCATTCCCATGGCCGAGATCCTTGTTCCTTCGCCCGGAGTTCCTTCATTTTCCTTTATTTTCTCAAGGAGTTTGATGATTCCTTCTCTCTTTTTTGCATCGCATTCGTTGTAGTCGTTGTAGTAAAGCTCAAGGTCTGCAGGTGCATATTTGTTGGCATATTTAAAAGCATTTATTATGAAGTCTTCATTCTGATATACATGCCACCAGCTTGAATTGCCGCCGTGTCTGTCTTCCAAAAGGTCTTCTTCAGGTCTTTCAGTATCAGTCCTGTAAGTTCCGGTTGAATCTGACACTGCTTCATTTACAACATCCCATCCGTAGAAAAGATCTTTATATGGACTGCCGTCGCCTGTGAAGTGTGTAAGGACTTCTCTTATGTACCACTCAAGTCTTTTGTCCATTTCTTCAGCTGTCACATAATCTTTTGTCTTGTCGTAGTCCACATGGAAGAACCACTCCGGTGTCTGCGAATGCCACAAAAGAACATGGCCTCTTACCTTTATCTGTCTGTCAGGATTTGCTTCATTCCATTTAAGTATCTTGTTCAGGATCTTTTCAGGATTCGTGTAATTAAGAACAGGAACTGTAATTGTTTCGCCGTTTAGTTCTGCCTCTTTTGTTCCTGGGCATTTACTTACGCTGTATCCAAAAAGCGAATCGGGTTTTAATTCATTTCCAAGGGTAACTGCATTAAAGTGAGTTGTTACCAGATCCCAAAGTTTTGAGTCCCAGGGTTCTTTTCCGGTTATGGCGCATCCGATCCTGCAGCCCATTTTTTTCTCCACTGCGTCACGAAGCGCCGGAATTTCTTTTACCACATCTTGCTGCTCTGTACTCATCTGTGTACTTCCTTCTATATTCGTATCTTCTTTTGCAGATGCTTCTGTATTTGATACTTCTTTTGCCTGTGCTTCCGCACCTGACTCTGTATTTGATTCTATGTTGGATTCTATGCCGGATTCTGCTGAAGATGCAGATACACTGCTCACGCTGCCGCAGGCTGATGTTGATACCACTACAGCTGCCAGAGCCATCACTGCCAGATACTTCCCCTTAACCATCAACTTTCCTCCCCGCTTTCTAGTAATCACTTTTTGCTAAATCATATTAAAGTTGACAATGTATAGCATATAGGCTACAGACCTGACTCGCTTACCAGTTGTTGCCAGACGACATTCAGATATTGCGATTAGGTGGCAGAAATTGCCCTTTGTTTTTTGTGCATTTTTCACAATTGGCATGGTGATGTTCTAGAATGTATTATCTAATATGAGCAGAAAAGAATAGAAAATAGCAATTTTTGAGAAGTTAGTCTTAGCAAGAAATGTTATTATCACTTATGAATTAAACGTTTATAAATTATTGTTATTAGAAGGGTTATGCTATGTCACCAAAGAAAGACTTGTCTGTAAAGCTAGAATACTATCAACAAAATACCGATTATAAAGCCAGAATCGTTGTCAACAATAACGAGAAACAGATCTTCTCAAAAGACAGTTCACTTAGAATATGGTATAACGAACTTTCGTGCGATTATTCATCTCATTGGCACAATGCCTTGGAGATCATTTCTCCAATAGAGAATTATTATGATGTTGAGGTTGACGGTGTCGCACACCACGTAATGCCCGGCGAGATCATTATCGTCCCCCCCAGAAAATCTCACGCTCTCCACGCGCCCAAGACAGGTTGCCGATATGTATGCCTTTTTGACATTGACTTTTTTTCATCTTTAAGAGGATATACGAGCCTTATTCAGATGCTTCAGGAATGCATTCATATCACACCTGATACCTATGCACCTATATACAATGAAATATATGACAGTTTTTCAATGATCTGGCAGGAATATTTCCAAAAGACAGAGTTCTATGAGTTCTCAATTTACTCACATCTTTTCCAGATCATGACTATGCTTTCAAGATATCATCTCAGTAAGATTAATCTCTTCACCGAGAGCACTCCTGTCAAGAGACACGAATACTTTGAAAAGCTCAATTCTGTCATCGACTACATAGACAACAATTATGTATATGACATTACCCTTGAGGATGCAGCCGCCCTTAGCGGATTTTCAAAATTCCACTTTTCAAGGCTCTTTAAGGAATACATGAATTGTACATTTTATGACTATCTGATAAATCAGAGAATCAAGGCTACTGAAGTGCTGCTGACAGATGACAGTCTGTCAATTACTGATATCGCACTACAGGCAGGTTTTTCAAGCATTTCAACTTTCAATAGGACCTTCAAACAAAGAAAGGGCTGTACTCCCGGCGAGTACCGTGCCCTCTACTCCGGCGGCCTTGGCAAAAAGCGCGGAGATGTAAGAGTTAAATAAAACACTTCTTTTGATATTAGGAGTCACTTAACAAACTCATAAGAGTACACCTGATATTCTTCACCTGCAAACACGAAAAATACATTGTGCTTACCTATTACTTTTTCATCAAGTTCACAGTGAATTGTTACAGGCTCTTTTGAATCTGCTGATACATGCGCAACAGCAACTTCATCAGATGATGGAGTATCAATGCAGATTCTTATGAATCCTTCTCCACTCCCAAGAACCTTAACGTCAACAGCGCTCGCACCAACATTTCCAAATTCAACCCCTGAAAGGCTTGTCCATGCTCCATCCTGGATTCCTGTCAGAACCATTTCTCCGGAGCCGTATTTTTTTGAAACTTCACCATACTGAGTAGTTGTAAGCCCTGCCATATTACTCGTAGTTACAGCAGGTATCTCTTTATATGGATCAAAGCTCTTAATCTGCTCCACTCCATGTCTGGTTCCAATGCTTGCCGCAGGTCCAAGATCATCGCCCAGCATCAAACTGTCAATGTTAGTACTTCTGTATCCTTTAAGGATTCCCATTTCATTTTCAAGAATTCTGGAATGGTATGTAATATACCATTCGCCGTTAAATTCAAACATACAATGATGATTATTGCCGCCCTGTCCAAAGAAAACCTGAGGGTTTTTAAGTACTCCGCCGCATAACTCAAATGGCCCCATAGGAGAATCAGATTTCATAGTAACTATCTCGCCCTGAGAAAAACCAAGTTCTGACTCTGCCCCTGCAGGAACATCAAAGTTAGAACAATATGAATAGTAGTAAACTCCTCCTATTTTGTTTATTCCTGAGTCTTCAAAAAGATATGGCACATTCTCGATTGGTTTTGGATCGCCATCGATGCTTATCATATCCTTTCCAAGTTTTGCCACTCTTGCTGTTCCGGGATTTGAAGCTTTCTCTTTAGATGGAATACCACCGCCAAAATATATATAGCACTCTCCGTCATCATCCATAAGTACCGCCGGGTCAAAGAGCCATGTTACTTCAGCGCAGGTAGGTGTATCTCTTGAAATAAGCGGTCCGTTTAAAGGATCTGTAAACGGACCTACAGGGCTGTCCGCTGTCAGTACAGCGATTCCGTTTCCATTATTTGCAAAATATAAAAAGAACTTATCCTTGCCGTCTATTTTCTTGTAAGCTGCTGCCGGTGCCCAGGAATTGGCTCCCCAGGATGCCGCGCCATTTGTTCCTGCTGCATAAACGCTTCCGTGATCGGTCCAGTTTACCAAATCATCAGAAGACACAACATTTATAGTATTTATGTTTCCATAGGTATTTTCTTTGACACTTCCATCAGGCTCATATGAAAACTTATCTCCCGTCATATAGATATAAACGCGACCGTCATAAACAAGTGCATATGGGTCTGCGCCGAATCTCTGAACCATTATTGGATTGTGATCTGTTATCTTTTTGTAGCTATTCATAATCTCCACTCTGTCTAATACTTCCATTGAATTTTCCCCCACCATCTCGGGAGGGTCCCCGGATGGTTTTTTCACCTCATAATCTCCGCATCCTCCAAGAAGTAACAACGCAGATACTACAGCAAACAGTTGTATAAGAGGATTCCCGGTTTTATATGATTTAAACCTATTCATAGCATCTCCCTGTTACTTCTTAAGAGTTTGACAAACAGAACTATATAGGAATTCAAGTTCTTCAAGCCACCAAAAAGTTGCTGATTTTATTCCAGTAATTGCGAAAGCTTAAAACTTAGCAAACTTTACACATTTGCCAGCAATATTTGATTAGAACAGACCTTAAAAAAAATATAAATTACGAGTAGGGTATTTACATAATTTTATGTATTGGGGAGATAATAAAATGCTTAGAAAAACACGCGTAGAAAACGGGCTTGTTAATGGCCTTCCGGGCAATGACCCGAGGGTAACTGTTTACCGAGGCATTCCTTTTGCTGAAGCACCAATTGGGGAGAATCGTTTCAAGGCTCCACAGCCATGTAAAGATTGGGAGGAACCTCTTGATGCCTTTGAATTTGGCCCTATATCATATCAGGACACTCCAGGAACCGGAGATGGGCTCTACGACAGAGAATGGCACGTAGATCCTGACATCGCCAAGTCCGAGGACTGCCTGTATTTAAATATCTGGACACCAGCCAAAAGAGCTGATGAGAAGCTTCCTGTTTTAGTATGGTACTACGGCGGCGGTTTTCAGTGGGGTTACACTGCTGAAATGGAATTTAACGGAGAAGCTCTTGCAAGAAAAGGAATCGTTGTTGTCAGCATAGCCTACAGACTTGGATGCTTTGGATTTTTGGCACATAAAGAGATAACAAAAGAAAATCCTGATGCACCTGCAAACTTTGGTCTTCTTGACCAGAAGGCAGGTCTTCACTGGGTTAGCAGAAACATTGCCGCTTTTGGCGGAGACCCTTCAAAGATCACAATAGCAGGACAGTCTGCCGGCGGATCAAGCGTTATGCACCAGCTTACTCACGATGGCAACCGTGACATTATTAAGGGCGCTGCCATTTTTAGCGGTATTATCAGACATGTAAACGCAGAAGATGATATATTCAGGCCCCTTAATCTTGAACAGGCCGAGGACCTTGGCGAGAAATTCTTTGAATCTCTCGGCGTAAAAGATCTTGAAGAAGCAAGAAGGCTTACTTCCAGGGAACTTCTTGATGGCTACAACAGATTCATCAAAGATCATCCTAGAATGTATCCTATTGTTGATGGCAAATTCTGCACAGGCGACCCTGTTGAGAAATTTGTAAAAAGAGATTGTGCAAATGTTCCTGTTATCTCAGGTAACACAGCAGATGAATTCACCATTGATGGAATCAGTATGGTAGAGTCTTCAGTAAAGAGCACATTTACTGACGCAAATAAAAATAACGCAGATCAGAGGTTCTATTACTATAGATTCAATCCTGATATTCCCGGAGACAGTCACAAAGGAGATGCTTATCCCGGAACATTCCATTCATGCGATCTGTGGTTTTTCTTTAACACTCTTGGGATGTGCCACAGGCCTTATAAAGGAATACACTTTGATCTGGCAAATCAGATGTGTAGCTACTTTGCAAACTTTGTAAAAACAGGAAATCCTAACGGCGAAGATTTGCCGACCTGGGAGCCTTATAAAACTGTATCTCCTTTTGAAATGGAGTTTCTTGGCAGAGGCGCCACACCAAAATTTGAAGGCGGAATAAGGCAAAACAGCCGCAATCAGGCAGTCAATCCTTATCTTCCTTCATGGGAGTATATTCCTGACGGGGAGCCTTACGTATTTGGCGACAGAGTTTATGTCTATGGTTCCCATGACCTCTATCAGGGCGAAACTTTCTGCCTTGGTGATTACGTATGCTGGTCTGCTCCTGTCAAAGATCTCGGCAACTGGAAATATGAGGGCGTGATTTATCCAAAGACTTCTGATCCACTTAACCCTGACGGACATATGTGCCTCTATGCTCCTGACGTAACTGTTGGTCCCGATGGCAGATACTATCTGTATTACGTTCTTGACAAGGTCAGCGTTGTATCTGTTGCAGTAAGTGATACTCCGGTCGGACCATTTACGTTCTACGGATATGTACACTATGAGGATGGTACAAAACTCGGCGACAAGAAAGGCGATGAGCCGCAGTTTGATCCGGGTGTATTGACTGAAGGGGATGAGACATTTCTTTTCACAGGATTCTGCGGACAAGGGGATAAGTCAAGGCACGGCGCAATGCTCACCGTTCTTGATAAGGACATGCTCACAATAAAGAAAGCTCCGGAGTTTATTGCTCCGGGCAATTGCTACAGCGAAGGAACAGGCTTTGAAAAACACGCTTTCTTCGAGGCACCTTCTATCAGAAAGCGCGATGATACTTACTATTTTGTCTACTCTTCAGAAGTAATGCATGAGCTCTGCTACGCTACTTCAAAGAGCATCTACGGGCCATACACATATGGCGGCGTTATCGTAAGTAACTGTGACCTTCACATTGACAGCTATAAAGAAGCTGAAGAAGCTACAGCTTACGGCGCCAACAACCATGGAAGTATTGTAGAAATTGACGGTAATTGGTATATCTTTTACCATAGACATACAAACGGCACATGGTTTAGCAGACAGGGCTGCGCCGAAAAAATTCATTTTGAAAAAGATGGCAGCATAAAGCAGGTAGAGATCACTTCATGCGGACTTAACAGCGGACCACTCTCTGATGTTGGTGAATATCCGTCATATATAGCTTGTAACATATTCACCAATGACCATAAAATATATGTTGAAGCAAACGCCCCAAGAGTTGTACAGGAAGGCGGCGACAACACACCAAACAATGGCTACATCAAAGATATCGTTGATGGAACCACTATTGGCTTTAAGTATTTTGAGTTAAAGAATGCCACAGGTCTTCGTATAAAGACACGAGCATATTTTAACGGTTCATTTGAAGTAAGAACAGCTCTTGACGGCGAACCTATATGCAGTATCAGCGCTCATGGTTCAAATATCTGGACTGCTTTTGAAGGCTCATTTGATAAATTAGACGGAGCATATCCGCTCTATCTCACATACAAGGGCACAGGGAATTGTTCACTTGCTTCTATAGAAATTTTGCATTAATTTACAAGGAGTTTGTTATGAAAAGAAAAAAATTATTGACCCTGCCTCTTATTCTGGCTCTTTTGACAGGATGCGGAGCGCCTGCTGCACAGCCTGAATCTGAAAATGCAGGTAGTGATGTCGCCAGCAATATCACGGAAGCTACCGCTGAACAGGCATCAGGCGAATCCTCAGATGAGGCGACATCTAACTCAGAGGCAAATACTGAAACTGCAGGCAACTCTTCTGCAAAAGCAAGTTCAGAGACGTCAAACGACTCTTCATCAGAAGCAAGCAGCGAATCAAAAACAGAAGAAACCACCACAAAACCTGAACCGGCAAAGGACAAATACGATATGCGAGATATCACACCTACAGATCTTGTTGCAGAGATGAAAACCGGATGGAACCTGGGAAACACATTCGATTCCTTCGGAACGACAGGTGTTGAAGCAGAGACATCCTGGGGCAATCCAAAGACAACAAAAGAAATGATTGACGCAGTTAACGAAAAAGGCTTTGACTGCATAAGAATCCCTGTGACATGGGCTGATCACTTAGGCGCAGCACCTGACTATACCATCGATGAAGCCTGGTTTGACAGGGTTGAAGAAGTCGTAAACTACGCCCTGGATGACAATATGTATGTTATCATCAATTCTCACCACGAAGAGGAGTGGAGAATTCCTGATGATGCCCACATTGATGCCGTAGATGAAGAGGTAAAAGCTATCTGGGTTCAGATTGCAAACAGATTTGAAAAATACGGCGACCACCTTATTTTCGAAGGCTTAAATGAGCCCAGAGTAAAGGGCGGCACAAATGAATGGAACGGCGGAACAGGTGAAGGCAGAAAGTGCCTGGACAGACTTAATCAGACTTTTGTAGATGCTGTTCGCTCAACAGGCGGCAATAATGCAAAGAGGCTTGTTCTCATTACAAGCTTTGCATCATCCCATGTTATTCCTACTATTGGAAGCATGAAGATACCGGAGGATGACCATCTTGCTGTTTCTATCCATGCGTACACACCTTATGACTTTACTTACTCTGCATCCGGTAATTCCTATGACACATGGGACGGTTCTCACAAGGGAGATATTGCAGGTGTCATGCAGGATCTTCAGAGAATCTTTGGAGCCAAGGGAATACCTGTACTTCTCACAGAGTATGGCGCCGAGGATAAAAACGGAAACTCTAAGGAAGTATGCAACTGGGTTACAGAATATCTTACAAGAGCAAAAAAAGCCGGAATCCCATGCTTCTGGTGGGACAACGGTCTCTTTGAATCAGGAAATGAGCATTTCGCAATCTTTAACAGAAATGACTGCTCATGGTACAGAGAAGACGTTGCAGATGCCATAATGGCTGTGTATGATGAGGAAAACTGATTTTTATTACTTGTAAAAGAAACGACTAACTCACTTTGGTCTCACAATTGCAATAATAACAAAACCTCTATCTCAAAATGATCAATCAGATCAAATTGGGATAGAGGTTTTTGTCATTCCTCCAATTTATCTCTGCTTAATATTCGGATAAAAGCAACTAAAGAGTCTGCTGAAATCTCGAAGACAATTCTGGCTATCCGGTTGACTTCATCTGATGTTTTCTATGCTTGCAGTCATATCCATACTTACTTGTGATTGACTCAACATCTAACTATGCAATTTGCGGTCATATAACATCGTTATATTAGTTGACTCATTAACTATAAACTTAAATTGAGGTCAATAATTATACTATTCCTTGGTTGACCTCTTTTGCATCTTTGCAAATTGCAGTCAAGCCTGATATTACAATGAATTGACTCAAATAATACAAATTATGAAGTGAGTCATTTCACCACAGATAATTGGTTGACTCAGTTGAAGCGATGCCAAAATAGAGTCAATCACTAATCGCGTTCATCTGTATTAGAGACCTTCCATTCGCTTTCCTCTCAAGTTATTACAACCTGATTCAGTTTCAAAGCTGTAGTATCACCAATATTTGCACCTAAAGATTTTTCTTCTTTAATTACATTTTCCAAATCTTGAATCAACATTTTTATACACTTATCTTGTAATAATAAAAATCACTAAGGCCAAAAATATAATTAAAATTATAATATCTGATATTATTTGCTCTTTCCACTTTTCGTGGGCATTATCCCCTGCTGAATCTATTTTTTCCATCCTATCTATCGCTTTTTCATAGGACTGTTTCATAAAATAGTTTTTTGGATCATGATTCTTTATCCCCATAAAGTCCTCCCACTTTTCTGTAACACACTTACTTTTAAAGCCGTCAGAGCATAGTCTCTGACGGCTTTAGTTACCTGAATTTTTAATTATAAGTTGAATCCTGTCCGGAGGAACCGATTCTTACAAGAGCTCTGTAGAGCTTGGCTTCAGCACGAATTCGTGCTTCCTTATCAAGCTGCTGATTCTTAAGGGCTTCTTCTGCCTTGGCTTTGGCAGCTTTAGCACGCTCCACATCGATGTCTTCGCTCCACTCCCACGTTGTAGGAAGAACTCTGACTTCTCCGTTCATTACCGAAAGCATTCCACCGATACAGGCCGCCTTTCTTTCCTGGCCGTCGTCCATGGTAACTTTGGCAGTTCCCATACCAATTGCAGTACAGTAGTTGGTATGACGGGCAAGTATCTCCACATCACCATCTATTGTACGGAGCAGTATTTTCTGAACTTCGCCTTCATATTCCAAACCATCCAGGGACACAACCTGTAAATGATAAGAAGTGGACATAGGTTACTCCTTTTCTATTACTTGTTAGCTTTTGCTTTCTCGAAGACTTCATCAATAGTTCCTACAAGAAGGAATGCACTTTCAGGAAGATCATCGCACTCACCATTAAGGATCATCTTAAAGCCTCTGATTGTCTCTTTAAGAGGAACGTATTTTCCGGGAAGACCTGTGAACTGCTCAGCAACTGAGAAGCTCTGTGACAGGAAGTTCTGAACCTTACGTGCTCTGTAAACAGTAAGCTTATCCTCTTCTGAAAGCTCATCCATACCCATGATAGCAATGATATCCTGAAGTTCACGGTATCTCTGAAGAACCTGCTGAACTCCCTTAGCTACTTCATAGTGTTCCTTTCCTACAATATCAGGAGAAAGGATACGGCTTGTTGAATCAAGAGGATCAACAGCAGGGTAAATACCCTTAGAAGCGATATCTCTTGAAAGAACGGTTGTTGCATCAAGGTGTGTGAATGTTGTAGCAGGAGCAGGGTCTGTAAGGTCATCGGCAGGCACGTATACGGCCTGAACTGATGTGATTGAACCCTTCTTGGTAGATGTAATACGCTCCTGAAGAGCACCCATTTCTGTAGCCAGTGTAGGCTGATAACCTACGGCTGAAGGCATACGTCCAAGAAGCGCTGAAACTTCTGAACCAGCCTGTGTGAAACGGAAAATATTATCAATGAATAAAAGCACATCCTGATTTTTAACATCACGGAAATACTCAGCCATTGTAAGTCCGGAAAGACCAACTCTCATTCTGGCTCCCGGTGGCTCGTTCATCTGTCCATAAACCAGGGCAGTTTTATCAATAACTCCACTTTCCTTCATTTCTCCGTAAAGGTCGTTTCCTTCACGAGTACGCTCGCCAACACCGGTGAATACTGAAATACCACCGTGTGCCTTGGCAACGTTATTGATAAGCTCCATGATAAGTACGGTCTTACCTACTCCGGCACCACCGAACAAACCAATCTTACCACCCTTAGCATAAGGGCAGATAAGGTCAACGACCTTAATACCTGTCTCAAAAATTTCTGTAGCAGGAACCTGATCCTCATAAGCAGGAGCCGGACGATGGATTGCCCATCTCTCTACTCCTTCCGGGGCAGGCTGATTATCTACAGGTTCTCCAAGAAGGTTGAAAATTCTTCCTAAGCACTTGTCACCAACCGGTACAATGATTGGGCTTCCTGTGTCTACAGCGTCAACGCCTCTGACAAGACCGTCTGTGGAGCTCATGGCTACGCAACGAACTACGTCATCGCCGACCTGCTGCGCTACTTCTGCAACAAGTTTGCGGTCTTCGATCATAATCTCTATGGCATTGTGAAGATCAGGAAGTTCACCCTCTTTGAAGCGGATGTCAAGTACAGGACCTGTAACCTGAATTACCTTTCCAACATGATTTTCACTCATTGTTAAACTCCTTAATTTGATTTAGTTAATTCCAGCATTTGCGGAAGTTCTGCTCTCGTGCTTCGCACTCGCCAGAACAAGCTTCACACTAAGCTCGATTACCATCTCGCTAAGTATAAATCGGATGTTCTGCTCTCGCTCCGCTCGACAGAACAAGCTAGTACACCAAGCTCGAAAGTACCTCGCTAGGTGTTCAGCTTTCCGCTCCGGCAACGATTTCCGTTATTTCCTGAGTAATGCTTGCCTGACGGGCTCTGTTATAGTACAGGCTCAAGTTATCGATCATCTCTTCTGCATTGTCTGTAGCTGCTTCCATCGCAGTTCTGCGTGCAGCAAGTTCAGATGCATAAGATATATTGATACTTGAATACAGAATTCCTGCCATGTACTCCGGAACAATCGCATCGAACACCGTTTCACTGTCAGGCTCATACAAAATCAGATCCTTTGCTTTACCATCTTCTTGTATATCTTCAGATCTAAGATCTGAAAGAGGAAGAAGTGATGAAGCGGTAGGTACCTGAGAGAGCATGGACACGAAGTTCGTGTAACACAGGAAAACGTGTCCGAATCCGTCGCCGCCATATGATCCGCAGATCAGCTTAGCTATCTGGAAACAGTCTGAAATATTAACCTTTGCAACTTCGGCAAACTCCTCTGTGAGAATAGGCACATTTCTATGCTTAAAGAACTCAACAGATTTTTTACCGATAGGAAGAACTGTAACATTCTCCTTGCCCTTAATCTCTGCCTCTACAAACTTAAACAGGTTTGAGTTGTATCCGCCTGCAAGACCTCTGTCTCCGGCAATTACAACGTAGAGCCATTTGCCATTCTCAGTGCTTTTAGTATATATTGACTGGAAATCATTATTTCCATTGGCAATATCTGTAAGTGTAGCAAGAATCGTCTCAAGGTAAGGTTTTGAATTATCAGCTTTTTCCTTGGCCTTACGAAGCTTGGAAGCTGCGACCAGCTGCATGGCTTTCGTAATCTGCATTGTACTCTGGACGCTTTTTATTCGGAGTTTAACAGCTTTCATTGATCCAGCCATTTTGTTGTCCTCCTAATTATTTTTTCTTTAAGAAATTATCTGTATAAGCGTTCAGTGCCTCTTTAAGCTTTTCTTCTGTTTCAGCTTCGAGCTTACCGCTCTCGCGGATTTCACGCATTGCTGCAATTCCGGTAGGATCGCTGTCAAGGAACTCATAAAGTCCTGCTTCATACTCTGCAACATCAGATGCAGCAACCTTAATAAGGATATTGTTGATAACTGCATAAAGGATAGCTACCTGCTTTTCTACAGGAACAGGCTGATTTTTATCCTGCTTAAGAACTTCAACGATACGTTCACCTTGTGCAAGACGAGCCTTTGTATCCTCATCAAGATCCGAACCAAACTGAGCAAAGCTCTGAAGTTCACGATACTGTGAATAAACAAGTTTCAGTGTACCGGCAACCTTCTTCATAGCCTTGATCTGAGCATTACCACCAACTCGGGATACTGAAATACCGGGGTTAACCGCCGGCATAATTCCTGAGTGGAAAAGCTCTGTCTCAAGGAATATCTGACCATCAGTGATGGAGATAACGTTTGTAGGAATGTATGCTGATACGTCACCTGCCTGTGTCTCGATGATAGGAAGGGCTGTAAGTGAACCGCCTCCGTTTTCATCTGAGAGCTTGGCAGCTCTTTCAAGAAGTCTTGAATGGAGATAGAAAACGTCTCCGGGATATGCTTCACGTCCCGGTGGTCTTCTGATCAGCAGGGAAAGTGCACGGTAAGCTACGGCGTGCTTGGACAAATCGTCGTAGATACAAAGCACATGTTTTCCTTTATACATGAAGTACTCACCCATAGCACAGCCTGTGTATGGTGAAATATACTGAAGTGGGCTGGGCTCAGAAGCTGTAGCTGCTACAACGATTGTGTAGTCCATAGCTCCACCCTTTTTCAAATCTTCAACAAGAGCTGTTACTGTTGAACGTTTCTGTCCAATAGCAACATAGATACAGATAACATCTTTCCCCTTCTGGTTAAGAATTGTATCTATTGCAATTGTTGTCTTACCGGTCTGTCTGTCACCGATAATAAGCTCACGCTGACCTCTTCCGATAGGGATCATGGAGTCTATAGCCTTAATTCCGGTCTGGAGAGGCTCCTTAACCGGCTGTCTGGCAATGATACCGGGAGCCGGTGACTCTACCGGTCTGTACTCTGTTGTTTCGATCGGGCCTGCACCATCGATTGGCTGACCAATGGCGTTAACAACACGTCCAATCATCTTTTCGCCTACAGGAACAGATACAACTCTTCCTGTACGCTTAACGGTCTGTCCTTCGCTGATTCCTACATCCTCGCCGAACAAAACCGCGGATACTACTGTTTCTTCGAGGTTTTGAGCCATTCCGAATGTACCATTCTCAAACTCCAAAAGCTCACCGGACATACAGTTCAAAAGTCCGCTTACACGTGCGATACCATCGCCGACTGTAAGAACTGTTCCTGTCTCGTTCTGGATAATTGCATTCTGATAATTCTTTATCTGGCTTCGAATGACCTCGGATATTTTTTCTGGTTTTAGTTCCATATTTTCCTCCGACCATTTTTATTTTTTGATAACACCCCGAATTGCTCCGTTGCATGCAACTTTCGCAATTCTTCATACATTCGGAATCCGTGCTATTGCACTACTTCCTCATGTATTTGCATGTCGCAAGTACTCAATGCTCATTGTGCAAGCACACTCGCATTTATTACTGCGACATTTGTGTTATCAAATTACCGTTTCGTCGACTCGTTTACGAAGCTCGGATAACCTGCCCTTTACTGTTCCGTCAAAGAGCTGTCCCTCAAGATCCACTCTCACGCCACCAAGAACGCCGCTGTCAACCTTCTGTTTCAGCTGCACTTTCTTGCCGCTTATTGTCTCAAGTTTTGACTTAAGAAGTGAAAGCTGAGAATCATCTAAGGCTACTGCCGTAGTAACAAGGGCATCTGCGATACCGTGTTCTAAGTTGTAGCATCTTCTGTATCTCTTGCGACATGCAGAAAACTCCCTTAGTATTCCCTTCTCAATGAGAATCTTGATGAAGTTTAAAAGGTACTCCTGGCAACCATCACCAAGTGCCTGGTCAACCAACTGAAGTCTTTCTTTCTTTGGGACTGAGGGTTCCGAGAGGAGTGTTACATAGTCAGGATTCTCTTTAAAGATTCCGTCTATTACCTCCATTTCGCCCAATATTTCATCCGATAGGTTTGATTCCGCTGCCAGATCATATAGGCTCTGCCCATAAAGATCTCCAGCTTTACTCATAGTTTCTCCTTATTACGCCCTAAATAGCAAGTGCTTCCGGGGTGTTTATTTATTCTTTCTTTATGCACCAACTTTATTGATGAAATCATCAATAAGTTTCTTGTGATCGGCTTCGTTTATTTCTTTCTCAACAACCTTGCCTGCAATATCCATTGCAAGTGAACCAATCTCATCTTTGGCCTCGTTGACCGCCTTTTTCTTTTCCTGCTCAATATCAGCAGCTGCTCTGGCTTTAATGCCTGCAGCCTCTTCCTGTGCTTCTTTTACAAGAGCATCAGCTTTATTCTGCGCTTCTTTCTGAGCATCAGATACAATCTGTGCAGCCTCAGCATGTGCGCTGGTCAGGCTATCTTCGTATTGATCTTTAAGAGAATCGGCTTCTTCCTTGGCCTCTCTAGCTTCCCTGATTGTTTTATCAGCAAGATTTTTTCTCTTTTCAAGAATTTCGTTAATTGGCTTGAAAAGAAATCTCTTAATCAGATACATCTGTATAAACAGGTTTATGATCTGTGCGATAAATGTCCAGGGTACCAATGTAACCAGCTCCTGCGTATTTGTCTCCGCAGTAAGCATCATTAGAGCCTGTAATTGCATATATATTCTCCTTTTTATAATCTATGCAATAATACGGATTGCTCCGTTTCGTTATCGCATTCCTTATTAGTTAAGGTATCCCATGAACATTCCGGGTGCTACGAAGATAAGAAGAAGACCTGTAACGAAACCGTAAATACCTGTTGTCTCTGCAACGGCACAACCAAGAAGCATAGTACTTGTTACATCACCCTTACATTCAGGCTGACGACCAATAGCTTCAAGAGCCTTAGAAACTGCAGTTCCTTCACCAATACCAGGTCCGATACCGGCGATCAGTGCACATCCTGCACCAATTCCGCATCCTGCAAGTGCAATACCTTTTGCTAAAATCTGAAAATCACCCATGTTTTTTGCCTCCTAAAATATGGTTTATTATTTTTTCTCTTATTAAGTTTTTAATTATCTTATCCTTCCTCTGCAGCATTGGCGATGTACATGACTGTCAGCATACAGAAAATAAATGCCTGCATACATCCTGAGAACCAGTCAAAATATACGCCTGTAACAGCAGGAATACCAACGCCAAGAATCGGTATATTGGAAAGGAATTTTCCAACCGCTCCCGGGATAAGTCCCAAAAGCGCCGCTGACGCAAGTCCCAATGCCCAGTAGATAAGTCCGTCGATTACTACGCCTGAAAGGATATTTCCAAAGTGACGGCATGCCATACTAACCGGCGTCGCAAGCTCTGACAGAATATTGAATGGTGTCATAACTGCAATTGGTGTGGTGAATCCTTTTAAGTATCCGCCAACTCCATTTGTCTTTATCTTGGTAGCTGTTATCATGATGAATACAACTACTGCCCATGCGGCTTCTGTCGACAAGTCTGCTGTAGGACTACGCAGTCCCACAAGGCTGATAAGATTTGATAATACGCTTGTGGCAAAAAGAGCTGACACAAAAGGTATCAATTTATCAAACTTATTGCCTCCAGTATTGTTACGGACAAAATTATTGCCCATTTCAACAAGCATTTCTGCAAACGCCTGCCGTTTTGAAATATTCTCAATGCGTAGGTCTCTTGTGAGGAAGATACACAATCCTGTGAGAATAATCATTACGATCCAGCTGACAACCAGTGTCTCTGTAATGTTAATATCTCCAAGAACCGGAATTCCTGTATGGATCGTATAATATATCTTCGGTCCAACGACTGAGAAATCATTACTCATATCTTCGCCTTCAACCTCCTTTCCCCGCAGACAAGATCCCGCGTAGTTTAATTATTATGCTCGGTATGAAGAGCGGTACAATTCCCGAAACAAGATTAAATATCGGCAAAACAATTGCCAGTATAACCCACAGGAACTGGAGCATGGTCCTATATCTGTAGCTTACGCCCATGGTTCTCCTTGCTCTCTCCTCATCCGATATAGATGCTACTTTTTGCACAGATACAGCCATCCAGAAGAAGTTCCCGACAGCTACAATAAAGCCGCCTATTCCTCCCAGAATAACTTTTATATCAAATGGTGCCCAATTTGGAACTACCATGTGCAAAACAAAAAATACCGCATATACTACAAGAACCCCGATTGCTGTTCCTGCTGCAATGATCCCCGTTTCCTTCTTTACAGCATCCTGTAATTTCATACTCTTCTAGTCTCCTGTTTTAATGATCAGATGTGTCTGTTAAAAGAAACTTCTGATTTAGCTTTTTCTTTTTTCTTTTTCTCTTCCCTGTGAATTACTGCCAAATAGACTTTATAAGCAGTTGTCATAGATCCCCCCAGGCCCATAACGAACCCCGGTATATACACCCATGCACCTACCGATAATCTGGTGCACAGAAGATAGCAGACGAATAAACACATTAAAAGCGGCATAAGGAGTGACAAACCAAGTTGTCCAACCATGGCAAACTGACTAAATATTTCTGACATTCGTTTTGCCTGCATTTTGGATATTGCTCCTTTCGTCGTTGTCGTAAAACCGTATATTGTACATAAAATGAACAATACAACAAGTTAATAATACACTTTTTGCCCACTTTTCTCAACCTTGTTCGACAAATTGCATGTGTTTTGGACTATTATCCAAAAAAAGCCGAAGTCCGCTTGAATTCTATGAATTCCGGGACTTCGGCTATAATATTTATAAATATTTTATCAAAATTTCGGTTATTGTTCCTTAAATCTTAAATTTACTGATAAGTTCTTCTATCGCATCAGAAGAATTAGAAACAGCTGCTGCACTGTTGTCTACACCCTTGGAATTAATTGCTACCTGTTCTGCACTTGTTGCCAGAGTTGTTGCTGTAGCACTAACTTCCTGTGTACTTGCCGACTGTTCTTCTGAAATAGCTGCCATAGATGTTGCTATTTCATCTACGCTTCCTACCTTGGCAATCATCTCACCAACAATGTCACTTGCCTCATCAAGACTCCTGAATATTTCCTCAAATGTCGATCCTGCTGTTGTAACAGCCTCCATGTTGGAGCTGATCTCTTCCATATTTGTCTTGGACTTATCTGACAGATCCTGAATCTGAGATGTAATATCCTTAATGATTTCTGCAATCTGTGTTGTTGATTCTGCACTGTTATTGGCAAGCTGTCCAATCTCTGTAGCAACAACAGCAAATCCTTTTCCTGCCTCTCCTGCTCTTGCTGCCTCAATGGAAGCATTAAGTGAGAGAAGGTTTGTCTGCTCAGCAATAGAACTAATCATTTCGATAATTGAATTAATCTTGTTAGCAGATTCTCCTACATCTCCTACAACTCTATTCATATCCTCCATAGAAGAAGATATGCTCGTCATTCCGGTCTGAACAGCCTCCATGTCACGCTGTCCTTCTTTTGCCTTTGTAACAAGACTATCCATTGTATCCTGTGTCTGGTGACTCTTATCAGTAAGATTACTTACCTCCTGAGCAAGGGTTGTAGCCTGATTAGCAAGCTCTGTTACGGCATCAGCCATATCGTCCATGGCTCCCTGAATCTGCTGCATAGCTTTACTCTGTTCATCCGCCTGCTCATTAAGATCGCTGGATGCATTCTTACTGTTTCCGGCTTCATCTGCAAGTTTATTTGTAACATTCTTAAGTTCAGCAAGGGTTTCTCTCATCTGATTGACATAATCAAACATGTTGTTGTTCATTACGCCAATTTCATTTTCATTCTCTCCACCCTTCTTAATATCAACTGTAAAGTCGCCCTTTGCAATTCTTGTAATATTATCTGTAAGACTGCTTACAGGCTTTGTAACCATACGTCCGATAATAACAGCCATGATTACCGCCATTACAACTATCATTATCAGCGCTATAATAACACTTATGACAATAAATTTATACAATGATGCTAAAACGTCAGATACTTTTGTAAAGGAAACAAGATACCAGTTTGTTCCTTCAACATTATTGAAGGCTACATAATAATCTGCGCCATCTGTTCCATGGATTGTTTTAACTTCGCTTGTTCCGCCTGCTGATACAATCTTTGCCACTTCCTGTATAAATCCATCATTAGGATACTCCGATACATCTTTTCCTATCTGATCTTCTGAAGGAGAAGCAACCATAGTTGTTCCGGAGAGCATCATGGAAGAACCGGTTCCAAGAGGTTTATAGGCACTTGCTGTAGCCGATATATCGTTAAGGAACACATCAGCTGACATAACACCTGTTCTGCCGTCTTTCAATGTTATCTTTCTTGATATAGCAGCAACCATCTCTCCTGTACTCATGTCTACAGATGGAGGATTCATATTCATGGTACTCTGGCTGCTACCATTTATATACCAAGGTCTTGAGGTAGGATCATATCCCGCATCGGGAACCCAACCTGAAATATCAATATAGTCTTTATTGGATAAGCCGATATAAAAACCTGTTCCCGTCTCTGCAAACTGCGACATTGTAAACTGATAGTCGCTTATAATCTCCTGGTCGCTTGTGTAGTTCGTATTTTCTATGGCATTACAGATACCATCAAAATAAACCTTTATGCTCTCAATTTTTCCGCCAATTTCAGCTGCATTTGCCCTTGCTTCCTGTGCAAGTCCGTTTGTAGCCTGCTGCTCAATAACCCCTCTTGCCTGGATAGCTATGAAAATTGTTACAATAGCAATTGCAGCAATAACCATTGGAACCAGAACGATCAAGAGCTGAGCACTGATTCTTTTACCCTGCTTTGTACCCTTTTTACCATTGTCCGACATAATACCCTCCTTAAGAAAGAAAACGTTACGATAATAGTATACAAAGAAAAAGTTAACGAAATATAAATTAAATGTATATTTAATATTAAATGTTGTCAAAAAGAAAAAAGCGCCAAGCCATGCGGCTTTGACGCTTGTATTATTATTCATAGATATATACTTTATAGGGACCAAAATCATGCTCCGTAAATCCCAATTCAAGAAGCGTTTTTTTCTCGCTTTCCTCTGGTAAATACATGATGTAATTGCAAGAACTGTCATAGGGTTCCGGTGCCCAGAAACTGTATTTTTTTCCATCTCCGTTATTGCCATATTTGTTGTGATCATACTCATAGGGAGAGATTTCTTTTGCCCAAAGATAGTAAATATAGGCCTCATTGGCTCCTCCTACATATGTAAGCCTTGATTTTACATTTTCCGGTTGACTGTCGAGGTAATTATACACATCTGTCGGGTCTTCTGCAAAAAGTCTCTGGGGGTAAACAGTGTCTGCATATTTATTAAAATAAAAATCAAGAAACATTACTCCATTTACAAAGTATGCAAAAATCAGTATTACTCCGACTGCACAGTAAACTTTACCATAATGATTCCTTGTAAAAAAGAATTCAATGGCCGCCACAATAAAATAAGCAAGTCCAAAGAATGCACTGTTTATCCTGTATGTCGTAACTCCCTGAATAAAGAGCCCAAAAAGAAGCACTGAAAAAGCGTAGAGCAGTATCACGCTTTCAAAATTTATCTTTTTCTCTTTTATGCTCTTGCATAGTTTTATAAATACCAGTACTCCTCCGAATATAATTACCGGAAGTGAAAACATATACAGCGCGCCAAACTGAGGAAAAGAATCAAAGTCTGTATTGTCAGCTCTAAAAAGACTGTCAAAGGTCCAACGCAGGTTTGGTTTTATCTGGTCAAATACTATATCGTCAAGTCTGTAATTGAGCACTACAGGAATAGTCATAGGCCCTATGTGGATTGCAGGAAGTCCATATATGTTCACAACCTGAAGAAGTATCTGCGGAATAGCAAATATCAAAACCGGAACAGCAAAAGAAATAATTGACCCTATTGCAACCTTTTTTCTACAGGTCAAAAGATAAATCACCAGAAAAAGATAAAAAAGCGGAAGTACCACATCGCTTAACGCATAGGAATAAAATGTTATTCCGGTGACTGTGCCAAGCATTACAAAGCAAAGTCTTTTCCCATAATTGTCATCTCTAAGGCAGTATTCCAAAATATTAAGCATCAAAACGCTGAGCCCCAGCATAAGATTGCAGTCAAGGGCAATTCGTCCTGCCTGGGTAAAGTAGGGAATTATCAGATAGACAAACAAGAAGACAATACCGGCTCTTTTACCTGCAACTATACGAACGAGACGCCATCCAAAGACTCCTGCTATCATGGAAAAAATTACAGACGGCAGCCTTAGCATCAGTGGCGTAAAACCTCCCAGCAATATAAAAGGAACCGTAAGATAGCAATATAATGCGCTCTGCCCTCCACCGTAGTTACTAAGGTACATTGGAAAGCTGTTTAAATATCTGTCCACTCCAAAATGGGCTATGCTCCACGAATCATATCCCATGCCTATCTCATCTACATGAAGCCCCCTTGGAATGTCACTTAACCTGTATAAACGAAGCGCCAATGCTGCAAAAAGCATCAGCGCTACGACTACATCATATATGTAATTAGATTTTAGTTTATTACGTAGATTATTCATCTTCTGTCTTGGTAACTGCGATGTGAAGTTCCTCAAGCTGCTTATCTGTTACATATCCCGGAGCTCCCATCATAATATCCTGTGCATTCTTGTTCATAGGGAAAGGAATAATCTCGCGGATAGAATCCTCACCTGCAAGAAGCATTACCATACGGTCTACACCGGGAGCAATACCTGCATGTGGCGGTGCACCATAGCAGAATGCGTTGTACATAGCCGGGAACTTGGCTTTAACATCATCCTCACCAAGTCTTACCATCTCGAATGCCTTGATCATAATCTCAGGATCATGGTTACGAACAGCGCCTGATGAAAGCTCTACACCGTTACATACAAGGTCATACTGATCTGCAGTAATTGACAGAGGATCGATTTCGCCTCTCTCTGCCTTAAGAAGTGTCTCAAGTCCGCCTGATGGCATTGAGAATGGATTGTGACAGAACTCAAGCTCGCCTGACTCCTCACCAATCTCATACATAGGGAAGTCTACAATCCAGCAGAATGCATACTGTTCTTTGTCCATATGTCCCGGAACTGCAGCACCGAATGTCTTAACGATAACACCGGCTGTCTTCTGAGCTGCGCCAAGCTTACCGCTTGAAAGAACAACAAGATCACCTGCTTTAAGTGAAAGTGCTGAAACTACAGACTCCTTAATAGGAGCAACAAACTTGGAGATTCCTCCGACAAGCTCTCCGTTTTCATCCATTCTGAACCAATATGCTTTGTTTCCTGACTGAACCTCTACATCTGAGATTGTCTTGTCTATGAACTTTCTGCTTTCCTTGAAATCAGAAATAACAACTGCCTTGATTCTTACGTTTGTATCAGATCCATCCTCAGCCTTTGTTGCAAATGGTCCGAAGCCGCAATCAGCAAGTACATTTGTTACATCATCTACTGTAAGGTCAATACGAAGATCCGGCTTGTCTGAACCATATTTATCCATAGCCTCAAGATAAGGTATTCTCATGAATGGAGCACCGGATGCTCTGTTGTATGTTCCATATTTTGCAAAAATAGGAGGAAGAACATCCTCAAGTACAGCAAATACGTCTTCCTGTGTGGCAAATGCCATCTCCATATCAAGCTGGTAGAACTCTCCCGGGCTTCTGTCTCCTCTTGCATCCTCATCTCTAAAGCAAGGAGCAATCTGGAAATAGCGGTCAAATCCTGCTGTCATAAGAAGCTGCTTGAACTGCTGGGGTGCCTGAGGAAGAGCATAGAACTTACCGGGGTGCTTTCTGGCCGGTACAAGGTAGTCTCTTGCGCCTTCAGGAGATGATGCTGTAAGGATAGGAGTTGTTATCTCCAAAAATCCGTGTTCTGTCATTGCCTGACGAAGAGCAGCTACAACATTGCATCTTAAAATAATATTCTTTTTAACCTCAGGATTTCTAAGGTCGAGATATCTGTATTTAAGTCTTGCTGTTTCATCAGCTTCTCTTGAATGATTGATCTCAAAAGGAAGCTCATTGTAACGGCAGCGTCCAAGAACTGTAATACTCTCAGGAACAACCTCGATATCACCTGTTTCCTGCTTAGGGTTTTTAGAACTTCTCTCTCTTACTACACCCTTAACTGAAATTGTTGATTCTTTGTTGATGGCTTTAGCAGTTTTAACCATCTCCTCTGTCTCAAGGACTATCTGTGTTGTGCCGTAGAAGTCTCTTAATACTACAAATCCAAGTCCGCTTCCAACTTCTCGCATGTTCTCAAGCCAGCCTACAAGAGTAACACTCTCGCCTACATTTTCCATGCGCAGCTCACCACAGTTATGTGTACGTGATTGCATCATACTTAAATACTCCGTTTCTATTAAAAATCACCACAAAAATGTGCGTAGCTTTGTTAAAACCCAATACTACGCACAACATTTTAGACTATCATCGTTAATGTTTCAAGAACTTTTATTTTACCTTGTTACCGCCCCACTCAACTACCGTAAAACCACTTCTGTCGGCACCCTCAATATACTGAGGATTGATTTTCACAAATTTATCTGTAGGATACCACGCCATAAATACTCTTATAACCGAATCAGGTTCAGGCGATACTGAAAGTCTTGCTCCATTTGTATAAGAATCTGTCTGGAAACTTATCATGTTATATGGGTTATCCTGCATCATTGGAAGCCAGAATTCCATGAATTCCTCTGTCTCTGTGTCATTTAGCCCAAGAGCGTGAAGCTTCTCATCAAGGAAGGCTTCCGTATCCTGACCGGCAACGCAGAAACCCGAGAAGAAATCATATGAGAAATCCGGATCTCCTTCCCAGAACAGGTAGTCATATTCCTGACCTTCAAAGGTTATCCTGCCATCAGTATTTGCTGTCACATTCCAAGTGTTTTCTGCATTAAATTCAGGAATAAGCTCCACAAGATTTCCATCATAATCAAGAGATACTGATATTTCTGTATTATCCTCTGTCGGATAAAGATAAATTACCGGTTTGAGGTCACGACCGGTAGCATCATGATCAACATGATCACATTCCTCATAGTTAAAAGCATAATCATCGGTCGCATTGCCTGCAAAAGCACCCAATCCTACAAACAACGATAAAGTTCCGACAAGTACTACACCCACAATACCCTTCTTACCCATAAAACAGTACCTCCTATACATATTTATATTATATGCCATTTTCACAAAAATTCAAATGCTAAAACGCAGATTTTTAGCAAATTTTTATAATGTTTCATCATTATTTCCCATAAAAAAATCAAAACACAATATATTCACCTGAAACTTATTCATCCCACAAAATATAGCAGAAAATTAATATCGTTATTTCGCTTATTTTTTGAATATTTATTGCCGATACAATTATTGAATGCACGGACGCATCATATTGCATGGAAGCTAACCACAAATGCTAAATTAAGGAGAGACTTTTACATGGTAATCCAGCACAATATGACTGCGTTGAATTCCAACAGGCAGCTTGGAATAATGCACAACAACAAAGCCAGGTCTTCAGAAAAACTGACTTCCGGATACAAAATAAATCGTGCGGCAGATGATGCAGCAGGTCTTGCTATCAGTGAAAAAATGAGGCGGCAGATACGCGGTCTTACACAGGCTTCTGAAAATGTGCAGGACGGGATTTCCTACGTACAAGTAGCTGATAGTGCGCTTGCTGAAATAGATCTCATGCTTGCCCGTATGACGCAGCTATGTGTTCAGGCTGCAACGGATACTCTCACTGTTGATGACAGAAACGCAATTGATAAAGAAATCCAACAGATAAAAATGGAATGTAACCGAATTTTCCATGTTACAAGTTTTAACGATAGACCAATTTGGGACGAAAATAATATGAGTCCTATAGTAATAGGCACAGAAAGACGTCCTATTTTTACATCAAGCGTAAATGGTGTGGGCCAAATAACTGAAAAAAACAGGGCAGCCTGGCCCAATGATAATAATTTCCATTTCGAAACAACTAGCGATGGCGTGAAAATAAAGTGGAAAGGCTTTGACGGAACTGAATATGAAAGCAAGGAAATCAAATGGCCTTCTGAGAATGAATTACGTCAAGGTTTTACCGTAAAAGTAGATGAAACCAGTATGGACTATTCTGTGTATCCGGATGCCAGCAACATAAATCCCAGTTACACTTTTAAGCTTGACAGAGATGCCACTCTGGACATGCTAATCAACAACCTGAATGAAAAATCAGCATATGTTTCATCAAGCTACTCTGTAAGAGGTACTGTTAAAGGCGATACCGGATCATCATCCGTCAGCGGAACATGGCAATACTTATCCGGATTACTGTATCGCAATAATGCTCTAGGTGCTGAAGATAACATGGTCCCCGAAAACGGAGGTAATAACCGACAACAAACCAATGTCGCTGATAAATTATCTTTTTCTTTTACCTTCGGAAAAAATGACAATACCAGGCCAAATCCTCCCGACAGCTTTTCTGCCGAAGTAAAATCTACCGGTTCAGTATCTGCAAACAGTTATTCCAAAGATGAGCGCATACGAGGAATCTGGTGGAATTATAATACCAATAGCTCTCTCACTCATTTGATCAGTCAATCTTCAACAGATAGTAACAATCTTGAAAACGCAGTAAGAACAGCATTTGGCCCACATGAGAATCCATATACACATGAAAAATATGATTTAACTGCTTTTGGAGGAAATATCTCTATTACACTGGAAACATCCTCTCTTGAAACACTGACTTACGGTACAAATGGCTCACAAATCCCGAATGGAAATAATGGTATTGGAACCTTGACACTATCCATGAGTGTTAAGGTTGGAGAAACTGCAGATGATATCATAAAAAGAATAAAGGGAATCACAGGAATCGATCTGACACAAACTACCAATAATGGCTTAAGCCGCGGAAACGTTCCTGTTACTTATTTTGATGGAAACATCTATGGTGGCACAATGATGCTTAAAATACAGGCAGGTTCTGAAAGCACCCCGGATGATGTCATTCCTCTTATTTATGACGTGCTAAGTACCTATTCTCTCGGAATTGATAACCTCAACACCTTAAATACTTCTGGTGCCAAGAATGGTATAGAGCAGATAAAAAGAGCCGGGCAGATTGTTGATGAACAACGCTCTGTCTTTGGTGCATATCAGAACCAAATGGAACATGCCTATAAAAATCTTAAAAATACGGTTGAAAATACTACAAGTTCAGAATCCCTAATACGCGATACTGACATGTCTGCTGAACTAGTAAAGTTTTCCAATAGTATGATTCTTGCCCATGCAGGAGACGCAATACTTGCTCAGGCAAATCAAACAAATCAGGGGGTTCTAAGTCTATTACAGTAATTAGTCGATGATGCTTTTCACATCATCTTCTTGATCTCATCATGAACAAACTGTACCTTTGGTCCTACAATTACCTGAACAGTTGACTTTGATGGACGAACAACTCCGGCAACACCGGCTTTCTTGATAATCTTTTCATCAACCTGAGTATAATCGTTAACTTCCACACGAACTCTCGTTGCACAATAATCAAGTTCCTTGATATTCTCTTTTCCGCCAAGTCCTTCTAATACAAACTTGGCCATTGTTGTAAAGTCATCACCGGCAAGTTCAATGTTATTCTCATCTTCTTCATCATCTTCGCGCCCCGGTGTCTTTAGATCAAACTTAATGATAACAAAGCGGAATACAAAGTAGTAAATAACTGCAAATACAAGTCCTACAGGAATAAGGAGCCATGGATTAACTGCCATAGGCGCTTTAAAACTCAGGAACCAGTCTACAAAACCCGCTGAGAAATTGAAGCCCAGTCTAAGCGGAAGAAGCGCACATACGATTGCAGAAATACCTGTAAGAGCTGCATGTACAAGATAAAGTCCCGGAGCCATGAACATGAATGCAAACTCAAGTGGTTCAGTAATTCCTGTAAAGAATGATGCCAGAGCACCTGCAAGAAGGAGAGAAGCTGCTGCTTTCTTCTTGCTGTCTTTTGCTGTGTGATACATAGCAAGAGCTCCGGCAGGAAGACCAAACATCATAACCGGGAAGAATCCTGTCATGTACTGGCCTGTAACGCCTTTAACCGCTCCGTCTGCTCCTGACCAGAAAAGACCAAGGTCATTGATTCCTGCTGTATCAAACCAGAACACCGCATTAAGAGCATGGTGGAGACCAAGAGGAATAAGTGCACGGTTAAGCATGGCATAGATGCCTGCTCCTATAGGGCCAAGTCCCAAAATAGCTGTTCCAAAAGCTACAAGAGCAGCATAAATAAGTGGCCATATGAAATACAGGATAACAGAGCAAACTATTGATGCACCTGCTGTAACAATAGCAACGCATCTCTTTCCACTAAAGAAAGCAAGCCAATCAGGAAGTTTGGTGTCTTTGTATCTGTTGTAGCAGCTTGATCCGATAATACCTGCAAGAATACCGATGAATGCGTTACTGATCTTACCAAAAGCTGCAGGAACTTCAGATGGATCAACACCTTTGTACATTGCAACAGCTCCCGTGCTTAAAAGAGTAGTGATCATCAGAAACGAAACCAGACCGGAAAGAGCACTTGTTCCATCGTGATCTTTTGCCATTCCAACAGATACACCAATGGCAAACAAAATAGGAATCTGGTCGATGATCGCAGATGCTGCTTTGATAAAATAAGCTGCAACCAGACTGTTTGCTCCCCAACCGGAAGGATCAATCCAATAGCCAATACCGTACAAAATACCTGCTGCCGGCAAAACGGCCACCGGAAGCATCAGGGATTTCCCGATCTTCTGTAAATACTTCATCATACTTTTTTCCTCCTTATTAAATTGTAATTTACATTACAATGATTAACGAGTTAAAAGAACTACTGTATCACCAGCGCTAACACTTCCGCTTTTCTTTTCAAATTTGGAAAATTTTCCGGAATTAGAAATAATGACCGGCGTAATCACCTCAAAACCGGCTTTTTTTACGCCTTCAAGATCTACTTCGACGATCAGATCGCCTTTTTTCACATCATCGCCCTGTTTGGCCTTGACAGTATAGTACTGTCCATTAAGTTTGACAGTATCAATGCCGATATGAACCAGAACTTCTGCTCCATCAACAGTTGTCATGGCATAGGCGTGACCTGTCGGAAAAAGAGCTACCAGTTTGCCGTCTGCAGGGGCATAGAACTTGCCGTCTACAGGCTCTATAGCAACACCTTTACCTATCATCTCCTGGGCAAAAGTCGGATCGCTAACATTTTCTATTGGTACAAGTTCACCATTGACAGGTGACGAAATATCGATTTTATTCCCCTTGAATAACTTGTCAAAAATCCCCATTTTTGCACCTCCAACTATAATATTACTATAACGCTAAACTGATCATTTTTCCATTTAAATTGTTTATTTATTTTTGAGAGAAATTGTGTTACATTAAACACGGTACAAAATCTCGTATGAAAGGTGGTGGTTTTAATGAAGTCAGATTCACATATATGCAGTAGTGATCCTGCTCCTGGTCGAAGTACCAATTTAACCACCAACAACAAATTCATAGGAGATTATTATCATGGAATTACAAGAAGAAAAGACAGTCGCTGAAATCTTACAAGAGCTTCTTGAATCCAGACAGTACACCAAGCTTCGCCAGACCATCTCTGAGATGAACACAGTAGATATCGCTACTGCTATGGGTGAGATGGAAAACGAGGATTCTCTTAAAATGTTCAGAATCCTTCCCAAGGACATGGCTGCTGATGTTTTCGCTGATCTGGAATTGGATGCACAGCAATATATCATCCGTTCTCTATCTGATCGGGAAGCTTCCAACATTATTGACAATCTGATGGCCGATGATGCAACTGACCTCTTGGAGGAAATGCCTGCAAGCGTTGTTAAGCGCATTCTGGCCAATGCAAGCCCTGAAACAAGAGCTGATATAAATCACCTTCTCCAGTATCCTGAGGATTCTGCCGGAAGCATTATGACTGTGGAGTATGTTGACCTCAGGGAAGACATGACAGTTTCGGATGCAATTGACAGGATCAGGAAAAAGGGTGTAGATTCCGAGACCATTAACATCTGTTACGTTGTAACAAGACAAAAAGTGCTGGTTGGAACTGTTGCTCTAAGGTATCTTCTCATTATGAAACCGGATGAGATTATCGGCGACATAATGAATACCAATGTCATCAGTATCAATACCATGACTGACCAGGAGGAAGCTGCCAGAGCCTTCCAAAAATACGGATTTACAGCAATGCCTGTAGTAGATAACGAAAGCCGTATGGTCGGTATCATCACAATTGATGACGTAGTAGACATTCTCGAAGAAGAGGCAACAGAGGATATCGAAAAGATGGCAGCTATCGTGCCATCAGATAAGCCTTATCCGAAGGTAGGCATTTTTGAGACATATAAGAGCAGAATACCATGGCTATTATTCCTGATGATTAGCGCTACTTTTACAGGTGCCATCATCACAGGCTTCGAGGATGCTCTTTCAGCATATGTAATCCTCACTGCATATATCCCAATGCTTATGGATACCGGTGGTAATGCAGGTTCTCAGGCCAGTGTATCAATTATCCGTGGACTTTCTCTTAAAGAGATTGAATTTGAAGATATCTTCAAAATAATCTGGAAAGAGATCAGAGTCGCTGTTTTATGTGGTCTGACTCTTGCTGCTGCTAACTTTTTAAAACTGATATTCTTTGACAGACTTTCAATTACAGTTGCAGCTGTTATTTGCCTTACACTGCTTATTGTGGTTCTCATAGCCAAGCTTGTCGGTTGTTGCCTTCCTATGCTGGCATCACGCCTTGGCTTTGACCCGGCGGTAATGGCAAGTCCATTTATTACAACTATTGTGGATGCTCTTTCACTGCTGGTTTATTTCAACATTGCAACAAGAGCTCTTCATCTGGTCATATAAATGAGATATGAATGTAAATAAATATGCCTGCTAAAAACGGCATCCCGCAATAATTATGCAGGATGCCGTCTTTTTATCTGTTTATATTAAATTCATATGCGGTATTATATGTAGCAACATAGAGGGTATCACCCACAACTTCAAACTGCTCGGCAGCTGAATTAACAGGAATGGTCTCTACTCTTTCCCCTGTATTTTTATCAAGAAGATAAATATAATCCGGTTCTTCGGTAAATCCATAGCCACATACTATTGTGTCGTCTATGATGCAGAAATTTGCGGCATTTGCTGTAAGAGGTTCTGTCTTAAACAGTAACTTGTCCGTATCGATATCTATAGCAGCAATGTAGGCTGATTTTTGCTCCTCTTTAGCATATCCCTGATGGCTGATTTCAACATAAAGAATATTGTCAATCAACTTTGCAAATCTGATGTACTGAGTCACATTTGAATACTTATGTTCCTCATCATCTTCTCCATTACACAAAAGAGACAGATCATAATTGCAAAAAGATCTGGTTATATTTTTATCGTATACCTCAATCGCATTATACATGTAGTCATATTCTACAGGATTAAATGGAAGATAATAGTAGTCGTCATCACTATACTCAGGGCTGGCATAATCAAATCCATGTTCATCAGCCCAGTTCTCCGTATTTAACCAATCTGTCTTTTCTTCTTTTGACATGGTCAAAGAGATGTGATGATCTGAAGGCTGCCCTGCTTCATCAGAAACATATCTGTCCCATGTCGGATTATCAAGAATAACTCCGTTATCTTCGGTACTGCCAAATCCTTCCTCAATAGCCTCAACTTCAAAGCTTTCCCCATCTTTTGTTTCAACTATTTTTTCCATATCCTGAGGCTGACTTAAAATGTATTCGCTTTTAATCAGGTCAGGATACTTATCAGGAGAAAGAGTTATCTCCATGTAGCCAGCTGCATAACTTGCTATATCATATGGTGAGAAAAAGATATAGAGCCCGTCTCCATTAACAGAGAAATTATACGTTCCATCGATATACTTCTGCTTGAAAACATCGCTGTCATCGCCTTCACCCTGATAGTAGTAGCTGTCAAATTCTTCAGCCTGATCCGGATACTCTTTTGTAAGCTCATCTCTTATTATTGATGCAATGTTTTCATCATTATCAAGTACCTGACTCAAGCTAAGTTCAGCACCTGTTGACGGATCGATATTGAAAGAAGTTGTTCCGTGATTGGGATGAGCTCCGCCGGATTCATCATAGAAACTTATAAGAATCGTAAAGAGCTTGTCGTCTGCCCTGTCTATACTTATGGTAATATCACTTTCAAATACCGCATCAGGCAAATAATCCTGTGCATCAACAGCAAATCTCGCATACTCTGAAACATTCTGCTTGATTGATTTCTCCCAGCCCTCGTTTATCTCGCCAATACACGTAGCAAGTTCCGGGTATCTGGTCTTATAATCATCGGAAAGAACTATTCCCGGGTACTCGCCTATTGCTCTCTCTTTTCCATCAACGCTGCAGGTAACTTTATGCTTTACTACAGTAATATCCTTTTGCTCACTTACTGAATCACTATCTGCATCTTCCTTATCAGTGCTTACAGCTTCACCGGAAATATCCTCTGTCTGTACGCTTTCCTCCGCAGCATCTTCATTCCCACAAGCACAAACAAGCATTGCGGCTGCCACGACAGCTGTAAATGCCCTCACACTTTTCCTTTTCATAACTCACATCACTCCTAAAACCTTTTTTAGCTTCCCTAACTATAGCACATTTTAACGCCTGCAAAAACATCCCGGCAGGTGCAGCCCATGCCGGGATGTTCTTATAGGTTGGTGTAGCCCATCAGGTACTCGTCAACTTCTTTGGCGCAGGCTCTGCCTTCGGCGATGGCCCATACTACCAGGGATTGGCCACGGTGCATATCTCCTGCCGAAAAGATTTTGGTGTTTGGGATGTGGTAACTGTCCTGTTCAGTTACTATGGTGCCACGGGGACTTCTCTTTAGAGAGAAGACATCTGCCGAATAATCTTCACAGCCGATAAAACCTGCTGCTATCAGCAAGATATCGCACTTTAGTGTCTTCTCTGAGCCGGGGACTTCTGTTAGTTTTCCGTCTTTGAAAGAAACTTTTACAGTTTCAAGCTGCTTGATATTGCCTTTTTTATCGGTAACTACATTCTTTACAGTAGTTTCAAAAACTCTTGGATCGCTGCCATATACATAGATTGCTTCTTCATGTCCGTAGTCAGTCTTTAGAGTTTTGGGCCATTCAGGCCATGGGTTATTCGCTGCCCTTTCAACCGGAGGCTTGGGCATCATTTCCAGTGCTGTTACGGATTTTGCTCCCATTCTTACAACTGTTCCTATGCAGTCATTGCCTGTATCACCTCCGCCGACTATGACCACATTCTTTCCGTGAGCATCAATATAACCGCCTTGCTTTGTGAGGGATTCTACAGTTCTGTCTTCACTCTTCAAAAGAGCTTTTGTTGTCCTTGTTAGGAAATCCACTGCATAATATACGCCCTTTATACTGTCGGGGTCAGCAACAGCAAGCGGCCTTGGCTTTTTTGCACCACAGCACATGACAACCGCATCAAAGCTATCCAAAATATCTTTTGATAATAATTCATTATCCACATTTTCACCCGGTTTAGTCGAATTATCCACAGCACCAGACCCGATATTTACCCCTGTGTGGAAAATTACGCCTTCCTCTTCCATAAGCTTTCTTCTGCGCTTTATTACGCTTTTATCCAGCTTCATGTTAGGTATTCCGTACATGAGAAGACCTCCCACTTCATCTTCTCTCTCAAATACTTCTACCACATGCCCTCTGTGATTAAGCTCATCTGCTACTGCAAGACCTGACGGTCCGGCTCCTACAACTGCCACCCTTTTACCGCTTCTGATTGCAGGAACAACCGGTTTTATATACCCTTTTGAATAAGCTGTTTCAATAAGGTATAGCTCGTTATCATGAACTGTAACTGAATCACCGTTTTGTCCGCACATGCAGGCTTTTTCACAAAGAGCCGGGCAAACACGTCCTGTAAATTCCGGAAAATTGCTTGTCTTATAGAGCCTGTCAAATGCATGTTTTTCATGTCCCTTATATATTTCATCATTCCATTCAGGAATCAGGTTATGAAGGGGACACCCCGTAACCATTCCTCCAAGGTTCATTGCTGACTGACAGAAAGGCACTCCGCAATTCATACATCTGGCAGCCTGTTCCCTTCTTGACTGTGTATCAAGAGGAGTATGAAATTCTTCAAAATTCTTTATTCTTTCTTCCGGCGGTACATCACCGTTATTAGTTCTTTTATATTCAAGAAATCCCGTATCTTTTCCCATATTCCTTATTCACCTCTGAAAACAATATTTTATCTGCGCTCCTGTTAAAACTATTCCTTAGTCACGCAAGTTCCTTAAATGCTTCAAGAACAGCATGTTCATGGTCTATTCCCTGTTCCTCAAATCTACCGATTGCTGTTATCATTTTCTGATAGTCATTTGGAACGATTTTTTTGAAGTCAGGAATATAGTTTTCAAAGTTATTCAATATTTCTCCGGCAAATTCGGAATCGGTCTCTTTTACGTAGTCTTCTAAAATTGCCTTGAGCTCAGCAATATCATATTTTTCTGTCACTTCGTAAAGAGATGCCATATCCTTGTTCATTCGAAGATAAAGAGTATGCTCTCTGTCAAGGACATAAGCTATTCCGCCGCTCATTCCCGCTGCAAAATTTTTACCTGTCATACCAAGAATCACGGCTCTGCCGCCTGTCATATATTCAAGTCCATGATCGCCGCAGCCCTCTGCTACAGCTACTGCGCCGGAGTTCCTTACGCAGAATCTTTCGCCTGCAACACCGCATACATATGCTTTACCTGCAGTAGCTCCGTAAAGAGCAACATTTCCTATGATGATATTTTCGTGAGCCTTGTACGTCGCTTTTTCGGAAGGTCTTACAATAACTTTACCTCCTGATAAACCTTTGCCAAATCCGTCATTGGCATCGCCATAAAGCTTTAATGTGACTCCCTTTGGAACAAAGGCACCAAAAGACTGTCCGCCTCCGCCTATAGCTTCAACGTATACCGAATCATCATCAAGTGTCATTCCAAAATCTCTTGTTACCCTGCTGCCGAGAAGCGTTCCAAAGCTTCTGTCTGTACTTGATATTTCCACCTTCATTTTTATTTGTGATGTAGCTTTAGACTTTTCAAGGTTCTTCTTGCTCTTTTCATACTCAGGAATAAGTACCCTTGAGTCCAGAGTTTTCTCAAGTTCAAAGTTATAGATATCCCTTGGGTTAAAGTGGTTGTCACTTCTCCCCACATAAGCTTTATCAAGTATCCTGCCAAGATCCGCTGCCTCTTTTTTCCTCTTGATTGCAGGATCTTTACCTTCGTAGCTCCTGACCTTAAGGCAATCTGTCCTTCCAACCATCTCTTCTATGGTTCTAAATCCAAGAGTGCTCATGATCTCTCGCAGCTGCCTTGCCACAAAGAGCATAAAGTTCATGACATGTTCGGGCTTACCTTTAAATCTTTTTCTCAATTCTTCATTTTGTGTTGCTATTCCCACAGGGCATGTATCTTTTGAGCATACTCTCATCATCATGCATCCCATGCATACAAGCGGAGCTGTGGCAAAACCAAATTCCTCTGCACCAAGAAGTGCTGCGATTGCAACATCTCTTCCTGTCATGAGCTTTCCGTCGGTCTCAAGCACTACTCTACTTCTTAAGCCATTGGCCAAAAGAGACTGATGTGCTTCGCTTACTCCAAGCTCCCACGGAAGTCCTGCGTGATGGACAGAAGATGAAGGAGCTGCGCCTGTTCCCCCGTCATAGCCGGATACCAGAATTACCTGTGCTCCTGCCTTGGCAACGCCGGAAGCAATAGTTCCAACGCCTGCTTCTGATACAAGCTTTACAGAAATCCTTGCTTTGTCATTGGCATTTTTAAGGTCATAGATAAGTTGTGCCAAGTCTTCGATAGAGTAAATATCATGATGTGGCGGCGGAGAAATAAGTGCTACACCCGGTGTTGAAAATCTTGTGGCTGCAACCCATGGGTAGACCTTTTTTCCGGGAAGATGTCCACCTTCTCCCGGCTTTGCCCCCTGTGCCATTTTTATCTGGATTTCTTTTGCGCTTAAAAGATACTGACTTGTAACGCCGAATCTTCCCGAAGCCACCTGCTTAACAGCACTGTTTTTCTCTGTTCCAAATCGCCTTTCATCCTCTCCGCCTTCTCCGGTATTGGACTTTCCACCAAGCCTGTTCATGGCTGTTGCCAAGGTTTCATGGGCTTCCTTTGAAAGTGAGCCGTATGACATAGCACCTGTCTGGAACCTTTTTACTATCTGCTCTTCGCTCTCAACTTCATCAAGTGGCACAGGCTCTTTTGCCGGAACAAATGAAAGAAGAGCCCTTAAAGTATGAGGTCTGTCCTCGTCGTCGACCATCTGAGTGTATTCCTTAAAGCGCTCGTAATCTCCCTCTCTTACTGCTCTCTGGAGTGTTACGATGGTCTTTGGGCTATACATGTGGTCTTCTTTGTCTTCACCACTTCTAAGGGAGTGGAAGCCTATAGAATCAAGTGTCGTATCGCTCGGAAGTCCCAGCGGATCGAAGGCTTTATTGTGCCTTGATTCTACATCCTCGCCAATTTCTGCGATTCCAATGCCGCCAACACGGCTTGTTGTTCCGGTAAAATACTTATCAACAAACTCCTTCGACAGTCCTATAGCCTCAAATATTCTTGCAGACTGATATGACTGGAGTGTTGAGATTCCCATCTTTGCAGCGATCTTCACAACGCCACCAAGGAGGGCTTTATTATAATCTGCAATAGCAGTGTGATAGTCTTTATCAAGTATTCCAATATCAATGAGCTCAGCTATGCACTCCTGGGCAAGGTAAGGATGGATAGCTCTCGCACCAAAGCCAAGGAGAGTCGCAATCTGATGAACATCTCTTGGTTCTCCGCTCTCAAGTATGAGAGAAACCGCTGTGCGCTGCTTGGTCCTTACAAGGTGCTGCTCCACTGATGAAACAGCAAGAAGTGATGGAATTGGCATATGGTTTTCATCTACGCCTCTGTCTGAGAGAATGATGATGTTAACGCCATCTGCCACAGCTCTGTCCACTGAGACATCAAGCTGCTCAAGAGCTCTTTCCATTGGTGTGTTCTTATAGTACAAAAGAGATATCTTTTTTACCTTAAATCCTGGCTGATCAAGGGCCTCGATCTTCATGAGGTCAACACCTGTCAGGATCGGATTATTGACTTCAAGGACTCTGCAGTTATCACTTTTTTCTTTTAACAGATTTCCATCAGAACCAATATAAACCGTAGTATCTGTTACCACTTTTTCCCTAAGTGAATCGATAGGCGGATTGGTTACCTGGGCAAAGAGCTGCTTAAAATAGCAAAAAAGCGGCTGGTGGTGCTGGGAAAGCATAGCCAGCGGGATATCTGTTCCCATTGAAACTGTTGGCTCTATGCCATTCATGGCCATTGGCATGATCTGATTTTTTACATCTTCATAGGAATAACCGAACACCTTATAAAGCTTATCTCTCATCACCTGGGAGTGGGTCGGGATCTTTCTGTTGGGAATCGATAGTTTACCCAGATGAAGCAGGTGGCGGTCAAGCCACTCGCCGTAGGGTTTTGCCTTTGAGTATTTATCTTTGCACTCTTCATCAGAGATGATGCGCCCGGCCTTGGTATCGACGAGAAGCATATGCCCGGGGGACAGGCGTGATTTTTTCACAATGCTCTCTTCAGGGATGTCGAGCACTCCCACTTCTGATGAGAGGATAAGCCTATTGTCATTTGTCACATAGTATCTTGATGGACGAAGTCCGTTTCTGTCGAGGGTTGCACCGAACACCTCTCCATCGGTGAAAAGAACTGCTGCAGGGCCATCCCATGGTTCCATCATTGTTGCATAGTAATGGTAAAAGTCTTTTCTGTCCTGAGCCATAAAGTCGTTGTGCTTCCAGGGTTCAGGGATTGTGAGCATCATCGCAAGGGGAAGGTCCATACCGTTCATGTACAAAAATTCAAGGGTATTATCGAGCATGGCAGAATCTGATCCTGAGGAAGCGATAACAGGATATACTTTTCCAAGCTCTTCGCCAAACATATCGGAAGACATGGTCTCCTCACGGGCCAGCATTCTGTCGCTGTTACCTCTGATAGTATTGATCTCACCATTATGTGCGATCATCCTGTATGGATGGGCACGCTGCCAGGAAGGAGTTGTATTAGTAGAGAAGCGGCTGTGAACCATAGCAATTGCTGTAACGTATTCAGATGATAAAAGGTCTTCGTAGAAATTGCGCAACTGCCCTACCAAAAACATTCCTTTATACACAATGGTTCTGGACGAAAAAGAACAAATATAGGTATCCTCAGACGATTTCTCATACTCTCTTCTAAGGCAATAGAGCTTTCTATCGAAGGGAATTCCGGCTTCTACATCCGAGGGTCTTTCAATAAAGCACTGCTCAATATGTGGCATGCAGTTTATTGCAACTTCTCCCAGGATTTCAGGGTGGACAGGTACTTCTCTCCATCCGATAACCCTAAGATTTTCCTTCTGGGCAATAACTTCAAGCATGCGCTTTGCAAACATACGCTTCATTGAATCCTGTGGAAGAAAGAACATTCCTATTCCATAATCTCCGGCATTTTTAAGTGTTATTCCCTGCTTCTTTGCTTCTTTTGAAAAGAACTTGTGGGAAATCTGAAGAAGTATTCCAACGCCATCGCCTACTTTACCTGTGGCGTCTTTTCCCGCTCTGTGCTCAAGTTTTTCAACGATGCTAAGTGCATCGTCCAAAACTTTATTATCAGGTTTTCCATCTATATTTATTACGGCGCCTATACCACAGGCGTCTCTTTCATTCATCCATGGTTCCATGTGGGCTTCCTTCCTTTTTTGATATAAGGACGGCATTTTAAATTACACAATCATTTCAGGGACGCTCCCGCTTCGTCAAAAACGTAGCAGTACTAATGTCCGAAAATACCGGACATAAGTACTGGCGTTTCTAAAGACCCTGAAATTGCTTGTGCAACATAAAATGCCTGTCTTTGTATAGCGAAAAATAAATGAAAATACATCTTATTTTTCAGGTACTATTTTGTGAGTTACTTCATCTTAATGAGAAAAGCATCTGTCCGTATGTTGGATAGCTGAGGTATTTGTCAGGGATAAGAGCCTCGGCCTGGTCTGCGTATTTTCTGAGCTCATCCATATCCGCAAGAACTGTACTCTGATAAAATGCTGCAGTATCAAGGGCATCTGTCTTTTCCTCAGCAATTGTTGTGTCTTCTGCCAGTTTCTCAAGTGCCTTGCTCATTTCAAAGCTTGCATCATCAAGCTTCTTTAAAAGAGAAATTTCAAGAGTTGCAGCCTTGTCTCCAAGAAGACTCTTTTTCTGCATTGCCTCTTTTCCAAGATCCTTTTCGTAAGCAACGATGCCTTCTGTAAGGTCTTTTCTTACCATCTCCTGCATGGTGAGAGACTCGATGTGAACTGACTTTGAATAATTCTCAAGAAGGATCTCGTATCTTGAATGGATCTCTTCTTTTGTGAAGATGCCGTGCTTTGTGAAAAGCTCAATTGACTCATCTGAAATCCAGTATGGCATTGCATCAGGAAGGGACTTAAGGTTTGGAAGTCCTCTTTTTGCTGCTTCCTCTACCCACTCATCTGTATATCCGTTTCCGTTGAAAAGAACTCTCTTGTGAGCTACAAGTGTCTCTTTGAGAACTTCTGCTATCTTTGCTTTAAGTTCTTCGCCCTTGAAAGGAGCAAGCTTTTCATAAAGCTTTGCAACTTCTTCTGCAACTGCTGTGTTGAGGACGATGTTGGCATTTGCTACAGAAACTGATGAACCGGGCATACGGAACTCAAACTTGTTTCCTGTGAAAGCAAATGGTGATGTTCTGTTTCTGTCTGTGTTATCTTTTGTAAAGTGTGGAAGGACTGTTGCCCCCATTGCCATCTGAACTTTGCCTGCACTCTGGTATGCACTTCCTTCTTCTACTGCCTTAAGTACTTCTGCCAGCTCATCACCAACGAAGATTGAGATGATTGCTGGTGGTGCCTCATTTCCGCCAAGTCTGTGATCGTTTCCTGCAGATGCAACTGACAGACGAAGAATTGGTGCATACTCATCAACTGCTGCAATTACAGCCATAAGGAATACAAGGAAAGGAGTGTTCTCTCCCGGATTTTTGCCCGGATCAAGAAGGTTCATTCCGGTATCTGTGCATACAGACCAGTTATTGTGCTTACCTGATCCATTGATTCCTTCAAATGGCTTCTCATGCAAAAGACAAGCGTAATTGTGCTTGTCAGCAACTTTTTTCATAACTTCCATTGTGAGCTGGTTGTGATCAACAGCGATGTTTGCTGTTTCAAATACAGGAGCAAGCTCATGCTGTGATGGAGCAACCTCATTGTGCTTGGTCTTGGCAGGGATTCCTAGTTTCCAAAGCTCTTCATCAAGGTCATGCATGTATGCTGATACCTTGGGCTTTATAACGCCAAAGTAATGGTCCTCCATTTCCTGTCCCTTAGTAGCAGGGGCTCCGATAAGTGTTCTTCCTGTGAAAAGAAGGTCTTTTCTCTTTTTGTAATATTCTTTATCAATAAGGAAATACTCCTGTTCTGAACCGATTGTTGTATTTACTCTGTTCACATCCTCATATCCGAGAAGATGAAGGAGTTTTACTGCTTCATTTGAAAGAGCCTCCATTGACCTTAAAAGAGGTGTCTTTTTATCAAGAGCTTCACCGCCATATGAACAGAATGCTGTTGGAATATAGAGTGATCCATCCTTGATAAATGCCGGTGATGAAGGATCCCATGCTGTATAACCCCTTGCCTCAAATGTTGCACGAAGTCCTCCTGATGGGAAGCTTGATGCATCAGGTTCGCCCTTTACAAGCTCTTTTCCTGAAAATTCCATAATGACTCTTCCGTCATCTGTAGGTGAAATAAAGCTGTCATGCTTCTCTGCTGTGAGACCTGTCATAGGCTGGAACCAATGTGTAAAATGAGTTGCTCCGTTCTCAACAGCCCATTCCTTCATGGTTGCAGCTACGCAGTTGGCAACCTCGAGCTCTAAGTGTGTTCCTTTCTCAATCGTCTTATGAACTGCCTTATAAATGTCTTTTGGAAGACGCTCTCTCATTACTTTGTCATTAAATACAAGGCTTCCGAATTCTTCTGTTAATTTGCTTGCTTCTATCATCTTTTTCTCCTCCGTATGTTTATTTACCTGAAGCTCCATAGTTGGAAAGGACTCTTGCTGATGGATCGTTGACATTACAGCCTTCCCAGTTCTTATTTGGCATCCAGAAATCTATGATCGTATCCGACTGTCCCGGATAGTATTTTTCAAATATCTCTCTATAAAGAAGTGATTCCTTTGTGAAGGGCTTTGCGTGAGTATATTTTTTCCTTAGGCCCTCATATTCCGCGTAGGTGTACTTCTCATCTGCATATTCCATGAGGTCGTCCCTAAGGGAATGACCCACAGCATCCGAGAAAGCTGCTTTTTCTCTCATTAGGATTGAATGGGGTATCACTTCGTCCTTTTCAAAGGCCTTTCGCAAAAGAAATTTTCCAATGCCATAAGTATTGAGTTTTTTCTGTGGATCAATGCTCATGACATAATCCACAAAATCCATATCTCCGAAAGGAACTCTTGCTTCGAGTGAATTTACGCTTATGCATCTGTCTGCTCGCAGGACGTCATACATGTGGATTTCTCTGATTCTTTTGGCTGCTTCTTCCTGAAAAGCTTCCGCACTTGGCGCAAAGTCTGTGTACTTGTAGCCAAAGAGTTCATCCGATATCTCGCCGGTAAGGACCACCTTGATATCAGTGTTTTCATGAATCCACTTGCACAGAAGATACATTCCTATTGAAGCTCTTATGGTAGTGATGTCGTAAGTTCCAAGAGCATGTATAACAGGTTCTATGGCCTTAATGACATCTTCTTTTGTAATGATTACTTCATGGTGATTGCTGTGGATGTAATCTGCTACTTCTCTGGCATATTTCAGGTCAATGGCATCTATATCCATGCCGATTGCAAATGTCTCAAGTGGCTTATCTGAAAGGCTTGCTGCCACACCGCATACAAGTGATGAATCAAGACCTCCGGACAAAAGAAATCCCACAGGAGCATCAGCATCCAGTCGCTTTTTAATTCCATTAAGGAGTTTGTCGTGGATCTTCTCGGTTACGACTTCGAGACTGTCTGTTGATATTTCTTTTACCTTAGTCAGATCCCTATAGCAGACAAACTCTCCGTCTTCATAGTAATGCCCCGGTGGGAAAGGCATTATCTTATCTGTAACTCCCACCAGGTTCTTAGGTTCTGATGCAAAAATGATGTATCCTTCGCTGTCATAGCCGTAGTAAAGCGGTCTGATCCCGATTGGATCTCTGGCTGCTATGAATTTCTTTTTCTCCCCGTCATAGATAACGCATGCAAATTCGGCATCAAGAAGACCAAACATTTTTGTGCCAAGTTTTTCATACAAAGGAAGCAGTATCTCGCAATCGCTTTCGCTTTTAAAGCTGTATCCAAGAGATGTAAGATACTTTTTTAAATCTTTGAAGCCGTAGAGCTCTCCATTGCAGATAACGGTATTTTTTCCATGATTAAACGGCTGCATGCCTTCCTCTGAAAGGCCCATGATTGAAAGGCGATTAAAGCCCATCCATCCGCCTTTTACCTTTTGTTTTCTGGTCATGTCAGGTCCACGAGATGCCGTTTTTTCCAGCATTTCTTCAAAGAATTCTTCGCTTACCGATTCTCTTGCGTATGTAAGAATTGCGCACATACTGTTTCCTCCTGGGTGGTTAGTTATATATATTTGAGTGATATACGCATGACTCCGTTTCGCTCTCGTCATGCTACATACATTCGGAAATCGCACTTCGTGCTTTTTTCCTCCTGCTTAATCACTCTGGGATTCTCACTAAGCTCGACAGAACCTCGCTAAGTGTTCACCCATGGTTCGCACTAGGCTCGACAATACCTCGCCAAGTGCTCTACTCAACGTCAGCTAAAGCCGCAGCACCTTCTTCTCCAGTGCGGATCTTGACTACATTGTCGAGGCTGTAAACAAAGATCTTGCCGTCTCCAATGTGGCCTGTATAAAGAGTTTTCTTTGCTGCCTCTATAACGTCTTCAACCGGAATCTTGCTCACAACAACTTCCAGTTTAATTTTAGGAAGGAGTGTGGCATCCATTTCGACGCCACGATACATGTCGCCGGAACCCTTCTGGACGCCACAACCCATGACTTGAGTAACAGTCATTCCGGTTACGCCAAGGTCGTTCATAGCGCGTCTAAGCTTGTCGTAACGGGATAACTTTGCGATAATAACAACTTTATGTATTCCAGACTCTGTATGTACAGGCGCTGTAACCACCGGTACTGAAGCTTTTTTCTGGAACTCTGAAGCCTCTTCGTAATCACTTACTCCAAGGTCGGTATTTTCATTAACTGCCATATTCAAAGTATTTGATACATCCATGATTGCAAATCCTGAATATGCTGATGCAAGTCCATGCTCTGTAGAATCAAGTCCAAGGATCTCCTCTTCTTCTGAAACACGAAGTCCAAGAACTGCCTTGATGGCAAGGAATGTGATGCTGATTGTAACTGCAGTCCATGCTGCTGTAGAAAACATTCCAAGAAGCTGAATTCCAAGAAGCTTAAATCCGCCACCGTAGAAAAGGCCGACCATTTCGTTTCCTGCGGCATCAGCTATTGAATAGCCGGGAGCTGAATTAGTTGCAAAAAGACCTACTGCAATTGTTCCCCAAATACCATTGAGGCAGTGTACTGCAACTGCACCAACAGGATCATCAACGTGAAGCTTGTAATCAAGCAGCCATACACCGAAGCAAACAAGAAGTCCTGCTACGATACCAATCACGATTGCACCAAAAGCATCTGTTACATCACATGGAGCTGTAATAGCTACAAGTCCTGCAAGTGAAGCATTGAGACACATTGAAACATCAGGCTTTCCATATTTGAGCCAAGTGAAGATCATGCATGTAACTGTTGCAAGTGCAGGAGCAATTGTTGTTGTAACAAATACGCTGCCGAGCTGATCAACTGATGTACAAGCTGCTCCGTTAAATCCGTACCAGCCAAGCCAAAGGATGAATACACCAAGGGCTGCTGCTACAAGATTGTGACCAGGGAAAGCATTTACCTTTGTAACTTTTCCTGATTTATCTCTTTCGAACTTACCAATACGAGGTCCAAGGAATGCTGCTCCGATAAGAGCTGAAATACCACCAACCATATGGATGCAGTTAGATCCTGCAAAATCGTGGAAACCAATCTGTGACAGCCATCCACCGCCCCATGTCCAGTGAGCCTCAATAGGATAAATGATTGCTGAGATAACTGCCGAGTACACACAATATGAAATGAATTTTGTTCTCTCAGCCATTGATCCTGAAACGATTGTTGCTGTAGTAGCACAGAAAACAAGGTTAAATACGAAGTTTGACCAGTCAAAACCAGCATAATTTGTAAAAATATCAAATCCCGGTTTTCCGATTATTCCGGCTAAATCCTCCCCAAGAAATAATCCGAAACCGATAAGAATAAATACTACTGTTCCAATACAGAAATCCATAAGGTTTTTCATTATGATATTTCCTGTATTTTTGGCTCTTGTAAAGCCAGCCTCACACATTGCAAATCCAGCTTGCATCCAGAAAACCAATGCTGCACCTATAAGAAACCAAACACCAAAAACACTGCTGTCTATTGCGCTTAAGATTTCCTCGCTCATACTTTTTCTCCTCTCTCCCGGGAAAATCATAAAATTCAAACCCTCACAGATCTCCCGGTAAAAAAAGCGATGCAACGGCACACTACGTTTTTGTAGTATGATGCCCCATTGCATCGCTTAGTCTTAATCTTTATGCTGTATTATTTTTAGTTTTTATGGAATACATGTATACACATTAGTGTATAGTCCGCGGATCATGCACCCATATATGCAAAAAGCGCCTTAGAGAGTACTCTCTAAGACGCCTTTGTCTTTATGAATATGAAGTTTACTCCTGTATAAAAAACATGTCAAGAGATTTTGTATACAATTTTTTATCTCTTTTTATACACAACGAGTTCTGGATTGGCCCCTTTTTGTCAGTTTACCTGCATTTATTCTATTATTTTCCAATTTACCATATCATCTCAGTCCCCATCAATAGTACATCTCATACCATCTTTATCACTGCTGTTTCCGCATATGTAATCGGGTCAGAATGCATAAAGAACAGCGTACCTCTTCTTGGCGCGTACAATGTTTCCATTACTGAACCATCATAGGGATTTATGATCTCAGCAAGAGGAGTCCCCTCATCCACACTGTCTCCCACTTTTACAAGCGGTTCAAATATGCCTGATTTGGCAGTTCTGACACTAATCAGCTCCTTATCACTTATAACTATTGACGGGTGATCACCATTTTCCTGGTATTTTACAAATCCAACGCTTTTGCAGAATCTAAGAATAGACAGCACTGCCTGACCGGCACTCTTTTTATCAATCCTGCTTGTTGTAGATGTATAGAGGCTGTATGCTTTTGTGTTCCACACCTGCCAGTTATAGTTCAGCGTTGCCGTATCATACGGTCTGACAGTTCTTTTTACAACGTAAGGCATTCCAAACTTCATTGCCGTTATAACATCAGAATATCCTTCATCCATTAGTCTCACATGTGGTATAAACTCACCCGGCATGTAAAATGATGTAAACTGAATCCCATACTCGTAATCTTTTATCTGAGAAAAAATGCCGTCGGCAATTCTCTGGGTAGTCTCCCCTAGGTCATACCCTGGGAACATTCTGTTTATGTCAGTATTATCAATAGTCCAGAATCGCTTCTGCGTATTAATCGAATATGGGTTACAGCAGGGTATAATCAGAATTTTGACATCCGGACGGATTCGTCTTTCTTCCTCAAGCTGCCTGAATTTTTTTACAAGCTGGGAACAACAGTATAACTGCTGAACTTCATTTCCCCGCATGCTTCCGACAATGCATAGAGACTTTTTGCCCTTTCCAAATTCAAAACCTGTTATTCTGAAACTGTCTCTGTACAGCCCTTTGATCTCATAAATAATCTTCTTTTTCATACAGCCATGACTTCCTTTTTAAGCAGTCTGCCAATGAGCGATCCTTCATCAACAATCGGATATTCTCTTATGGTAAAAAGAATTCCGTCTACAGGACTTTCAACATTTTGTAAAACCTGCCCGGAAAGCGGATCAATAATCCTCCCAATCCTGTCGCCCTTGCAAAGCTTCTCCCAGTGCTTCACATCAGGGATAAAAAGCCCACCTGATGCCGCATTGAGAAAACAGACATCTTCAGCATTCTCAGAAACAATAGGCTTTCTTGGTGTTTTCGTTTCTCCGGTCCACATTCCCATATAATGCATTAGCCCCAGTATCCCATCCACAAGCTGGTCACCGTACTCTTTTGTTATACGCATCCCAACGCCCATCTCAACAACAAGGCATGGTGTTCCCGCATGGTTTAGGCTGTATGCAAACGTAGACTCAAGAACAGTACTTGCTTCATGTATCCAGACAAAATCAACATTGCAGTGCTTTGCAAGTGGGACAAGTTCTTCTTTATGGAGTCTGTTGATTCTTATCTGCGGAATCTCAGTAAGATAAATATTACTTGCATGTATATCCAGCACCACAGCGGATCCTGATACATCCTTTAAAATATTTGCAGCAAGTAATTCTGTCATATTGCCTTCTGTATTTCCCGGAAATATCCTGTTCATATCAAGGTCAAAAGCTGGTATCCCTCGGGTCACCGAGTCTATCCCAAGTGGATTCATGGCAGGGTAGATGTCAACTATTCCCTTAAGGCACTTTTTGTTTTCCTCTATCTGCCTTGCAAGCTCAAAGCATACATACTGCCCTTCAAGCTCATCTCCGTGTATTCCTGTAACAATGCTTATTCGCTTCGGAACACTTTCAGAGCCATCCGGCAATATGCGTCTTTTTTTTATTCTTAAAACTTCATCAACTGGTAGTGCTACCTCTGCTACAGTTTTTATCATCAGAACAATGCTCCTCTGCTTATGATGCTCTGTCCGGGGCTTATCTCAGATACATTCACATATATATCCTGTGTCTGCTCTCCTCCCCCATGCATAATCCCCCTATTAATCTGGCACTCAGTTGCATCCCTGCCACAGCCTATTTTTATGTGTGAGTCTTGCACCAGAATATTATTTGTCGGGTCAAGGCCATACCATTTTCCATCATCTACAACTTCCACCCATGCATGAGATTCACCCTCTCCTATGATGAGTCCGGTTACGTATCTGGCTGAACATCCTGACATATTAAGGAGTGAGATCATGATATGGGAATAATCCTGGCATACTCCCCTTCCAATAGAAAAAGCTTCCTCAGCCCCTGTGCCTATGCCGGTGCAGCCTTTTTCATAAACAAGGTAACCATGCAGTCTTTCCATTATCTGCTTTGCCTTATCAAGTGATCTCAAATCATCAAAAGAAGGCATAGAAGCCCTTATGGATTCCATATACTCCCTAAGCCTTTCTCCAGGATCAGTAATTCCATGACTATGCCTGTATATCATCTCTTCAGTTTCAGTCGCAACAGATTCATGCGTCGCACATCCGCATTCTGCATCACCCTTAATGTGATATTTAAAATATGAATGCGGTATCTCATTGCTGCCATATATGTATCTGTTTCCGTGGGAATCGGTAGCCCATTCTGCTTTTGTTTCTGGTATCATATCGATCTTTATATTCGATATTTTCTGTCTGTCACTATCCTTTGGGATACACTTTATAGTGTAGCAGCACCATGAAACATCAGCAGAATAGCGGATTTCCATGCAATAATCAAAATGAAGTTTTTTCATGACATCACATCCTTAAACCTTAGGTGATCAATGTTTCTACCATTCTTATCACACCGTAATAATCTACTTCCTGTTCTTCCACAGCCTTGCGGATTTCCTCGAGTCTGTCTTTTTTTATGTCCATACCGCTCTTTTCAATCCTTGGAATCATTCTGTTTGCCTCTCTTACCAGCACCTCTCTTCCAAGGCCAAGTCTTGCATAAAGATCAAATCGTTCAATCCTTTTTCCTGACTTGATTATGTTCCTTACGTGATCATCATCCAGCTTGTCATCTATCATTCCCCAAAACGCGAGAATATCATCTATCACAAACTGCAGCTCAATAAGAGGTGCATCGCTGAGCTTTGCCTTGTTCATCTCATAAATTGCAAGCTGTATGTATGAAAGAGACTCTGAGCCAATGCTTTCTCTCAGCACGATTGCATTATCATAAGCCTTAATGAGATTACTGATTATTGAATCAGGATTGTTCTCATCAAAGGGATAAGATTTCATAAAGTCCTGCTTGTCCTTGTAAATGTCCGGTATATCAATCATCTGGCAAAAATCATGATAGCTTTCACGGATTTCATCAATCATGGTGTCATAGCTTTTGAAATAACATCTAACCAACGTGTACACCCGCTCTGCATATCTTCCCAGCCAGTATAATCTGTTTGTCTGTTCTACTGAGATAATACCCATGTATCCTTAAACCCTCCTCCCTGTGAAGAATTTACAATGAATGAGTCAGGATTCCTTGAAAAACGCGTAAGACCACTTTTCCATACAAGTGGCTCATCTGCCATCAGTACAAATGCCCTGAGGTCTGCTTTTCTTGGAACCATATCATCGCCTTCAAGAATATCCAGATCCTGGAAGTCGATGACTTCCTGTGCGATAAACCTTCTTGGCTCTGCCTTGAGAAGTTTTATAAAGCTCTCCTTCTGTTCCATTGTCATTGAACTGCCAAACACCACTCCATAGCCACCCGCTTCTGCCACATCCTTGAGTACCAAACTGTCAAACTTATCAAGCACATATTTCATATCTTCTTCATAGAAGGGCAGATATGTCGGTGCATTCTGGAGTATTGGCTCTTCGCCCAGATAATAGCTGATCATTTTGGGGACGAAATAGTAAATGCCTTTATCATCAGCAATACCATTGCCCGGTGCGTTTATCAGGGCAACGTTGCCTTTCCTGAAAACATCATAGATATGCGGAATTCCTATGACAGACTCGGGGTTGAAATTCATAGGATCAAGGTATTCATCAGAGATTCTTCTGTAAACAGCCCCGACTCTCTCATGCTTTCCATCAGCAGTTATAAAGTATAGCTTGTCATTTTCCACGATCAGCTCAGAACCGTTGGCAAGATGTGCTCCCGTCTGCTCAGCAAGATAAGAATGTTCAAAATATGCAGCATTATATCTTCCGGGTGTTAGGATAACTGTGTGTCCCCCGACATTAACATTATCCATAGTCCGCCTTAGGAGCTTTGCATAATTTCGGTTGTCTTCAAGCCTGACATCATTGAATGTTCCGGGTGAACTCCTTCTACAGAGCTCCCTGGCTATCATGGGATACGAAGCTCCTGAAGGAACACGCAGGTTGTCCTCCAATATATACCACTGCCCGTCTTTACCTTTTACAAGGTCGATTCCTGATATGTGGGAATAAATTCCTTTTACCGGGCAAACTCCCTCGCACTCGACCATATAGCCGCTTGACGCAAAGATAAAATCCTCCGGCACAACGCCGTCCCTGACTATCTTCTTATCACTGTATATGTCCTTAAGAAAAAGATTTAATGCAGTAACTCGCTGTTTTAGCCCTTTTTCAAGGTATACAAATTCATCATGTTCTATGATCCTTGGTATGGCATCAAAAGGAAAAAGCTGTTCCTTAAACTCGTTATTCTTATAGATTCCGAATTTCACTCCATACCTTGCCAGCAGAGCATTGACATCATCTGTGTGCTTTAGCAGATTTACATTGTTCATAAGCCGATTCCCTTCTTCTGAAATAAAACAGATGGTGTAATTCTTCCTAAATTAATAAATGACGTTCCGGTATCGATCCGAAACGCCATTGTCTCATTGCACTTATATAGGATTAGTTATAATGAAAAAGAATAAAAGAAAAGGCGCTCTGAAACACTGTGTGAATCAAAACGCCTTTGTTTATCTACTAGTATACAGATTGCAACCGGTTTGGCAAGATATTTTTTTAAAAAATTTTTTCATCCAAAAGCAGCAGCGTACGGTACAAGGCTCTGACACCTTTTTCAGCGTCTTCCCATTTTGTATACTCCTCCTTACAATGACTTAATCCGTTAACACTTGGTACAAATATCATTCCTATTGGCATTTTACTGCCAAAGGCATTACCGTCATGCCCTGCGCCGCTTTGGATTGCTGTATAGGTTAAATCCTCTATATCACAGGCTTCTCTTATGGCATCTCCAAAATCTGTATCACAATAAACTGACGGCTTCTCTATTATTATCCGAATATCTATATCAAATCCTTCAAGCTGATCACAAAAGCCCTTTACCTTCTCCATAAACGCATCTATTGAAGCCTTTTCCATATCCCTTACTTCAAGCAGCATCTGTACTTCACCGGGAATAACCGCTATCGCAGAAGGCAATATTTCCATACGTGCTACAGTTGCGACAAGATTATCTTTTCTTCCCTTTGCCTGATCATCTATAAATGTAAGAACCTTGGCTGCACAGATAAGGGCATCTTTTCGCATCCTCATAGGCGTTGTGCCTGCATGGTTACATTCCCCTTTTATTGTTATCATATACCTTGAAATTCCGACTATTCCTGTTACTATTCCTATGGAAATGTTGCCGGTTTCAAGTATTTTTCCCTGCTCTATATGTAGCTCCATATACCCTTTAATATCACCGGTATCTATTTTGGCTTTTTCTATATCATCTTTTGTGATGCCATAGCTTCTGAGAACTTTCTCATATTCTTCATCAATAGAAATAAGTCCCATCATGGAACGACTGCCAAAAGTACCACCAAGCGGGCTTCCTTCTTCCGCCTGCAATCCGCTTATCAAAAGGTCATGCTTCAATTTTATATTGTTTTCCTTTAAAAGCTTTATACACATAATGGCTGAAGCAACCCCCAGCGCTCCGTCATATAGGCCGCCCTCCTTGACGGAATCAAGGTGCGAACCTATCATGATCTTTCCTCTTTCGGGATTCGTTCCTTTTAAGGTACCTATAACATTCCCTACAGTATCTATGTGTACATCAAGATCTTCTTTTTCCAATATATCTGCGGTAATCTGGACTGATAAAAAATATTCCTCAGAAAAAGGTAACCTTGAATAGGATCCATCTTCATTAAGTCCGGGGTTGGCAATAGTACAGGTAAGTTCCTTAAGTTCGTTTTCAATATTCATATATGCCTCTTTTCTGATAAAACCAATTTGAATTGACAGTACCGGCATGGCGTGTTTTAATGATTGTATTCACGCGCGACGGCAAATGAATGATTTTATCATAATTTTTACATCGGGGTTCTTAATATGAGAAAAAATAAAAAAACATCTCCTATCAGTTACGAAGAAATGATGGACAGGGTATCATCCCTTGCATTATCTTCCTCTACTTACAAAAAGTTCGGTTTATACATAGAAAAACACTATATGGATCTTGGATTTATGTCAGCAGAAGAAGTTGCAGACGCTGTTGGAATAAGTCAGGGAAGCGTTTCAAGATTTTGTAAGGATTTAGGTTTCCTTGGATACTCCGATTTTATAAAAAATCTTCACAGCACATTTTGTGATAATATAACTGCCCCCGACAGAATCCAAAGAAACGCTGATAAAAAAGGAAACATTCATAAAGAAATCATTGATGAAGAATGCGCTAATCTGCAAAAGCTTTTATCTGTCACAGAATCTGATGAATACAGTAAACTCGTCAAATTCATTTCAGAATCTCAGAGCATACATCTCGTATCTTCCAGATATACTTCGACCATTCTTCCTTATGCAACATACATGCTAAGTAAGATGCGAGATAATGTTTATATGGAAACTCCCGGTTCCATTGAATTTCAAAACCTCATTTTTAAAAATAAAAAAGAAACCGGAATTCTGGTATTTTCATTCCCACGTTATGCAAATGATCTGATTGATATGATAAAACAGGTTAAAGCATCAGGCATTAAATACCATCTGATAACTGACAGCCGTATGTGTCCGATGTATGCAGATGCTGAAAACACTGTTATTTTGCCGATAACAACATCATCTGTATTTAATAATTATGGGGTTCCGATTACATTTACCAATCTTTTAATGAATGATGTTGCAAAAGCACTTCCTAATGTCAAAAAGCGCATCTCAAAAATTGAAGCCTTTGAAAAGGAAAACCAAATATATTACGATAAGTAACTAATTTACCAGATTTTCAGGTGTTTCATTTTTAATAAGCTTTGTGACAAGCTGCTCAAGTGCTATTTTTCTGCATTCCTGCATGGATTCTTCGGATAAAAAAGCGGTGTGTGGAGTTATGATCACATTGCTTAGCGAAAAGAGCTTTGAATTATGACTTTTTTCGTCTTCCAAAACATCCAGGCCTGCCATACTGATCTTTCCGGTAAGAAGTGCCTCGTATAAAGCATCCTCATCTATAAGAGCACCTCTTGCCGTATTTATCAAAATGGCATTTTCTTTGCAGGCGTTTAAAAGTTCCTTATCAATCATATGATAGGTCTTGCTGTTTAAAGGCGAATGAAGAGATATGATATCGCTTTTGGAAACAAGTTCTTTTGGATCATCTACCTTTTCTACTCCATGATCCTTCATAAAATCACCACTTTTTGAAGGATCATATGCTATTACTCTCACACCGAAAGCTTTAAGCATATTTGCAAAGGTCATGGCAATCCTTCCAAATGAAAAAAGACCTGCCGTCATACCCTTCAAGTTATGCATAGTGTTTCCTTCAAAGGGATCCCACTTTCCTTCATGCGTTGCTTTGTCATAAAAAGCTATTTTCCTTACAAGACTAAGAAGTAGCGCCATAGCATGTGTAGCAACTTCATCCGTACAGTATCCGGGCGAGTTTGTAACGTCTATATTGCACCTTCTTGCACCGGCTATATCTATTTCATCAAACCCCACACTCTGCAAAGCTATTATTTTAAGCTCCGGAAGTTGTCTTAGTGTATTTTCATCCAAAATAGTATATTCAGTTACAAGTCCGTCATAGCCCTGAAGATTATTTACAATATCATCTCCTTTGACTGTTTTCGGAATGAGTTCCTTTATATTCCATTCATCAAGCAGATGCTTTTCGTAACTGATGTCCCCGGGCATGTTATAATATGCTACTTTTGCCATAGTCTTATCCTGCTCGCAATTATTTATAATTTTTGTAGATAAGGATTTTTTTCGACCTCTTCTTCGTATGCCCCTGATAACCTAATAATATCAAGTTCTGCCGTGTTTTTTATTTCAAGTATCCTGGGATTTTTCTTATCTATATCTCTGCAACAATGAAGTGCCATCCTGACAGCTTCATCTCTGTCCCGTGCAATTACAGGTATTCTGGCATCCTCAGGACATTTAACAGCAAGCGCATTAACATATACTGTTTCTTTATCCATGCTATCGACAACATTTTTTGTCACAAAATCAAACTGCCCTATTCCAATCGCATTTCCGTGGGATTTTTTCGTGACATCGAGAAGAATCATTCGCTTAAATTTGGGAACATGTAGCCTCCTGGCCTTTAACATGCTGCTTCGTCCAAGTATATTGGGATCGTATCCCGCTCCGGATATCTCCTTTCCAATCTCATCAACAATTAGAACATCCGCTTCTTCTATCCTTATAAAGGGCATAAGGCTTGCACAATCCTTTACCAGATTCTTTTCCCGTTCTATGATTTTTTCTCCCGGTATAGCTTCTATGAGACAGGTATGATCATAAGCATTTTCCATCACAGCTATCCCAAATCCCACAGGCATTTTGGAAAGGATCAATCCGGCTGCATCCTCAAGACCGGTTGCGAATTCTTCAGGTTCTGTCTCGTGCATAATGGAACAGCCCTTTTGATTTCCAAGTCCTATGACAAGCATTTTGCAAAGCCCGCTCTGAAGCGGTCCATCAAAATCCGTATGCAGTTTTATTCTGTTTATTGGAATAATCAAATCTGCTTCTGATGCAGCCCTGTCAAAATAAACGGGAGTGCCATTTTCTCTGTGACCACACAATATTGTGTCCACTGTAGTTATAACCGGTACCGACAGATTCTCCTCACTCACCCCGTATTCGGCAAGTACCTGTCTTTGTCCTTCTTCAGTCCCGCCGCCATGACTTCCCATGGCAGAAACGATATAGGGCTTACAGCCGTTTTCAATCAAAAAATCCACACAGGTTTTGACTATAGTAAAAATATTTGCGATTCCCCTGCTTCCGACTGCAACAGCAACCTTCATTCCGGGACGTAACTTTTCCGATATTTCTTTTTTTCCAAGCTCCTGTAGCACGCTTCCTTCAATATCCTGCAATGCTTCATCTTTAAATATCTGCCTCACCGGAAACATCTCCGGTAATTCATATTCATATTCTTCTTTTAAAAGTACTGCCATATTTTCGCCTGCCTGCGTTTACGACGCTGTCTGGATAAGTTTCATGCTTTCCTGCCTTATAAGCTCCGAGCATCGTTCTCTGTATTTCAGGAATTCTTCTGTATTTCTTATTTTCCAGTTTCTTGGTCTTTCAAGATTTACATCAATAATCTCCTTGATATTGCCGGGTCTTGATGTCATTACAACCACTCTGTCCGCAAGAAGAATTGCCTCGTCTATATCGTGAGTCACCATAACAATGGTCTTGGGAGATCTCTGCCATACATTAAGTAAAAGTTCCTGCATGACTTCCCTCGTCTGCATATCAAGTGCCCCAAAGGGTTCATCAAGTAAAAGTACGGACGGATCGGTTGCAAGTGCTCTGGCAATGGCAACCCTTTGTTTCATACCGCCTGACAGATTCTTGGGATATTTCTTTTCAAAGCCCTTAAGGCCCACCAGTTCTGTATACTCATGTACAATATCATTGATCTCACTTGGTGTATGCTTCTTAAGCTGTCGTAACCCAAATGCAATATTATCGTGAACATTAAGCCAGGGAAACAATGTATAGGACTGGAATACCATGCCAATATATGCACTGGGCCTGTGGATTTCCTTTTTATGAAACATCACGCTTCCTGTTGTGGGCTGATCAAATCCTCCTATCATACGAAGAAGAGTGGATTTACCGCACCCGGAAGTACCGAGAATAGCTACAAATTCCTTATCACGAATATGCAGGCTTACAGGATTGAGAGCCTGTACCATTCCGTCCTTTGTTTCAAACTGTTTTGTCACGTTAATAATGTCCACGCCGTTATGTAATTTGTAGTAATTACCTTTATCGTCTACATAATAGTCAACTTCTTTGGGTGAATCTATATGATCATATCCTGCCATATCATTGTCCTCTTTTAATCTTCATTCCATGGAAACAGTATTTTCTTAAAAAACATACACATCATATCAAGAGCAAGTCCGATGATACCGATAGTGATAATTCCGACAAATATCTTTGAAATCATGAACTGACGTCCTGCCTGGGTTATCATGAATCCAACACCTTCTGAAGCTCCGACCATCTCTGCGACGATGATATATGTCCACGCCCATCCAAGAACCATTCTGAGTGTATCAACGATATCCGGCATACATTTCGGAAGAAGAACTTTCCAAAATACGGATCCTCTTGTTACTCCCAAAGTATAGGAAACCTCCACAAGTGAGATACTTACATTTCTTACATTAGTTGCAACCATAAGGATTATCTGTGCAAGACTCCCTACAATAATAATTGCAACCTTTGAAGATTCGCCGATTCCAATCCATAAAATAAACAGCTGAATAAATGCAGACGCCGGAAGATACCTGAAAAAGGAAAACAGCGGTTCAAGAAAGGCAGCAACCGGTGCGTAAGTTCCGATAAGCAGTCCAAGCGGAATACCAACAACCGCGGAAATAGCAAAGCCAAGCAGTACTCTTTGAACAGACATCCAAATATCAAAAAGAAAGTTTTCTTTCAAAAACATATGCTTTGCAGATTCGAAGGTACTCGCAACAGATGGAAGAAACATGGAGTTTACACCACCCAGATTACATTCATACCACCATACCAAAAAGATAAGCAAAAATGATACAACGGATATAGTAATGTAAGACCTGCTTTTAATAGTTCCTTTTGGTGTAAATGCATCCGACAGGTATTTCCTTTTTTGGCTTTCCTGAATGACGTTTACTTCTTCATTTACTCTTTTTTTGTTTGCCACAATCGCCATACTCTCCATAAAATACCTCTTTTTCTTGCCGGAACCTCTTAGCAGGGTCCCGGCAACAATTATTCTTTATTCAAGACCATCAATAAAACTGCCATTTATCATTGAATCCATATCCGGAGCACTCTCGATAAGTCCTGTTTCAACCCAGAGGTCTGCAGCCATGCCTGCTATTTTCTGGATATCTCCTCCGAAATATGCTTTATTACCATCTCTGTCATAGAATGTAACTCCTTCAAGTTCACCCTCAAGAGCTTCTACTGTCTCATCGCCTGTAAAGTTCATCATGATAGGATAAGCCTCATCGGGATTTGTCTTAATAAGATCAACAGCATCATACCAGGCTTCGATGATTCCCTTTACAGTATCGGGATACTGTTCTGCAAACTTGGTATCCATTGCAAGTGCATCAACGATGATACCCGGTGTTGCAGATGAATCAACAAGTACTGCTCCTCCTTCTGCTTCCTTTGCCCTTGAAAGCCATGGCTCCCAGGTTACTGCTGCATCTACTTCTCCTGCAACGAAAGCAGCTCCTGCATCACCGGAACTCATATTCACAGCTTCAACATCATCCAAAGTCATATCATTTTCCTTGAGAAGATACTGGAACCAGAAATAGGAAGCACCGCCTGAAGTATCAAGTGCTACGGTATGTCCTTTAAGTGATGGAATATCAGTAAACTCACTCTTTGCTGAAAGTCCGTCACCACCGTCCGATGTGTCTTCAGCAAGAACTATCTGAATATCAAGTCCCTGAGCTGCACTCATAACCTGAGTATCAACCGTTGTTGACATACCCTGTATTCTGCCTGCAGCAAGAGCAGCTCTTGAATCTGATTTAGATTCAAATGACTGGATGTCTACATCTACTCCATGCTTTTCAAATAATCCCAACTCATCTGCTACATTAAGCGGTGCATATCCGATCCAGGAAGAATGACCAAGTATTACTTTTCCATCGTATAAACCACCTTCTGCATCATCCGTCTTCTCTTCTGAAGCAGTATCTTCAGATGCAGGTTCAACGGAATCCTCTTCTGAGCTTGTGCTTTCAGCTGTATCAGCTGTAGTTTTAACAGATGCATCTGATGCTCCGCACCCTGTAATTGTCATTAGTGTCATAGCCATCGTTGTTGCAGTAACTAAAAACTTCTTTCTCATAATTTCCTCCTCCGGGCTCCTCACCCTTGTTATATTTGAAACATTCATATTTCAAAAAGAGTGCTCTTTTTAAAATATAAAACGAGCAGCAATGGAACCTTTTAGCACCATTGCCACTCGTTAATGTTTTCATCAATATTTTATTTATGATGATTTATATCATCAATTCGATGTCATGTCAACTCTTTTTATCAAATTATTTCAATATATCCTTCGTCCGCGTTGACAATAATCTCATCCCCGCTCTTTATATCCTCATAAAATGCGGGATCAACCTTATCAACCATCGGTATATCCATAATAATTGCACTCGATACCAGCACCGTTTCCGGATACTGTATGATCATTGCCTTTGGCATATTACCGTTTTTATTTAGCTGAAACAGCCCGTCTGCCTGAACCACACTTGAACCTTTTCCGCTTGGAAATATCAATATTTTTTGAGCCATACTTTTTCCGTACAGATCGTGCGAAGGCTCAATAACCACACCGGTTTCAGGCTTTATAAGATAAAACATAATATCATCTAAAGACACAAGGGCTTCACCGTCTGCCTTACCCTCAGATATCTTATGACATGAGTAGCGCTTGCCCATTTAGATCACCTCCCCTTTTATTGCTGCTTCAATACAAGTATCAAGATCTCTTATCACAAATTCGATTCCCCTTCTTTTTGGATAATAAGCGCATTTTGGTGATTCCGTTACTCCCACCTTCCCATTAAGCCAGTTCCAGCAGGGCTGGTCTGGACATGTATCCGGGATAATATTTCCTCCCGCATCCTCGATAATCTGTGTAATGCCCATGCGATCCGCAAGCTCCTTTACGTGATAAGAAGTCAATATCCACAACGGCACGCTGAGTTTTTTCCCCTCAACTTTTGATGCTATATGCTTTGCCTGATTCAATGTAAAATGAGGACATCCGAACATGGCAAAGTCAATCTTTCTGTTACCTGAATAAGATATCTGTTCCAGAATGTCCTCCAGGTCTTTGTTTGTAATATTTACTACGCGCTCCGGCTTTTTACCGCCAAAAGCTTCCTCCATCGTTCTTGCTTCCGGGGTAAACCCAACAATATGGTACATTCCGTAAGCTCCCGAGGTATTAAGCTGAGCTCCGAGATTAGTAAGTGATTCGGGGCTTATATGTGAAGGAAGTCCTGTGAAAACAGGGATCCCCGGGCCTATTTTTTTGCCGCAATATCCCAGAAGATGGTACTCAAAATCCGATTTCATATCAGCTTCTATGTTGACAAGAATATTACCTTTCCTATTCTCATCGAGTAAAAGTCCATACTCCGGAACGAATCCGGTAATAGCTGCACATAAAGCACTGTTGGCACCCTCACGGTTTGATCTTGCACCCCAAACGGAATTTACGTAAGGTGTTGCACTCGACTCGGAAAAAGCACATATCTCGCCGTAATTCGGGATATTCGTTGCTACATAAGGCGTACAGTTATATGTAAGTGTAGCCCCAAGTCCCTTATATGCATTATGAGTGCGCATCATCATTTCGGCATCTTCATCTTTTACAAGTCCTCTTTCTTTAAAAAATGATACGCAAAATCCCGGATTAACCGTAGGTGATACCCTGCAATGCGCACCCTTTTCAAGCATTTTTTCCGCAAACCAGAGATCCGCATCCTGGTTACTGAGTGCCACATGTGCCCGTGTAATCGGAACCATTCTTTCTGCATCAAAAGATTCTCCGATTGCAACTTCTATTTTCATGGCATATGCAGCCCCTTCGCCATATTCTCCCTCCAGCATGGCTTTTTGTTCATCAGTCAGTTTCATACATAGCTCCTCCCTTGAAACGCACTATCAGAATTTTAGAACCCATTTAGTTCTACAATTACAAATACGCTTTCCTCCTGCGCTTTTATTGAGTATTTATCAGATTCAATAAAAGCAGCATTACCTTTATCAATATTTATTCCATCTTTTATGTCACTGAGCTCCACTTCCCCTTTATGTACAAAAATCACATCTCCGCATTTTGCGGCTACTTTTTCAATAACTTCTTTTGCATTAACTTTAAAACCTGTAACAGACCCCTTATAGCCGTTTCTCAGCATCAGATTGAAGTCCCGCCCCTGCCCCAGGCATCTTATGTTATCGCTTCCTTCAAACTCGTTTTTTTCAAGCGGGCTAAGATCAGCCAGCAGTTTATCATCGGTATAAAGTGCCATTTTTCCATCAAGAACCATTAATGTTCTATGAACGCCATCCAGCTTAGTAAAATCACTTTTTGCGACATCAACTGTGGCTGAACTTATTCTTACATCAAATGTCCTTTCCTTATAGGATGAGTCCTGGGGAAGAATCATTATTTCCGTAGTTGTTCCCCCCGACCACCCAACTGTTTTCATTTCCTCTTTACGAATTGTTTTGATCATATTTATTCCATCTCCCGGCCCTCACCGGCAACAATATCGCCATTCTTTATTACGGTATCTACTGTGTTTGCAGCAGTGTTATAGATCAGGAATCTATAGTCCTCATATTTCAAAATATTAAGATCTGCCTTCTTGCCTATTTCTATTGAACCAATTCTGTCAGCCCTATTAATCGCTGCTGCGCCGTTCAGAGTAAGCGCACACAAAACTTCCTGTGGTGTCATCTTCATCTGGATTGCTCCTAATGCGGCAAAAAGCGGAATTGACTGAGTAAAACAGCTTCCGGGATTAAAGTCACTTGCAAGTGCCACCGCACAACCGGCGTCGATCATTTTTCTTGCATTTGCATAAGGTTTTCCCAGGCAGAATGCAGTACATGGAAGTAAAGTAGCAACCGTATCTGATTTAGAGAGCATTTCAATTCCGGTATCAGAAGCTGCAAGGAGATGATCCGCAGATGTGCATCCAAGGTTAGCCGCAAGTTCTGCTCCGCCTATAGGTACAATTTCATCTGCATGCATCTTGAGATGAAATCCCATCTTTCCTGCTGCTTCTAAAAGTCTTTTTGTCTGATCCAAATCGAAGCCCCCATCCTCACAGAAGGCATCAACGAATTCTATTGCTTTATTGTCTTTAAGCACCGGAAGCACTTCAGCTATCATAAAGTCAATGTATGAGTCCGCATCTCCTTTATACTCTTCAGCAACCGCATGGGCTCCGAGATATGTAATACTGATGTCTATCTTAGTGTCTCTGTTTAGATCTTCCATAACCTCAAGCATTCTGTTTTCTGTATCAAAATCCAGACCGTAACCACTTTTTCCCTCGATTGTGGTTATTCCCTGGCTTAGCATATCCTGTATTCTGCTCTTCCCAAGATCATAGAGATGCTCCTTATCGGCGTTTCTGGTAGCTTTTACAGTACTGCTTATACCGCCACCCATATTCATAATTTCCATGTAGGATGTGCCCTGCAAACGGCGTACAAATTCATCCGGTCGGTAACCTGCAAAGATAAAATGTGTATGTGAATCTACAAAGCCCGGTATCACACATTTTCTGCCCGCATCTATTGTCCTTATTTCATCTGTGCCTTCTGTATTTCCGTCTTTTGTATGCCTGTTGTTTGGGCATACTCTCTGTAATACCTCTCCCTCAGTTCCAAGATCCTTTATTATTCCATCTTCAATATAGATGGCTGCATGTTCTATTATTTTTATTTTGTTCATTTCACTGCCGTGAAGTGCTGTCTTGCCCTCAGGTGTGGCTATTTGCGAAATGTTTTTAATTATTGTTTTATTCATGTGATTCATAGGTCTTTCTGACTGCAGTCTTTACCATATCTTCATCAGCGAGATAAGGCAGTGTTATCTGACTTTCACCAAAGTAACTTGAGTTATATTCCTTTACAACTTCTATGGCATTGGAATTCCTTGCCCAGCTTCTTCTTGCAACACCTCCCATTACATCCCACAAAATCGCGCTTTTAATGACTTCATCAATTCTCTTGCTGCCATCCAGTACCAGTCCAAATCCACCATTAATGGATTTGCCGATTCCAACGCCCCCGCCATTATGAAGGGCTACAAGGCTCATTCCTCTTGCTGCATTACCCACATAGCACTGAACAGCCATATCTGCCATGACATTGGAACCATCCTTAATATTGGATGTTTCTCTAAATGGTGAATCCGTTCCCGAAACATCATGATGGTCTCTTCCTATCATTACAGGACCGATTTCGCCTCTCCTTACAAGCTCATTGAATTTGAGCGCTATGTTCACTCGACCTATTGCATCCTGATAGAGAATTCTGGCTTGTGTGCCGACTACAAGTTTGTTTTTCTTTGCATCACGTATCCAGTTGTAATTGTCGAGATCCTGATACCTGCGCTCTTTATCTATTGCCTCCATAGCAGCTGTATCTGTTTTTTCAAGGTCATCCTCTTTACCTGAGAGACATACCCATCTGAAAGGACCATATCCAAAATCAAAAAGCTTAGGCCCCATAATATCCTCAACGTATGAAGGGAATACAAATCCGTCCTTATCATCAATTCCATTCTTTGAAACAGTCTTTTCTCCAGCATCATATACTGCTTTAAGGAACGAGTTACCATAATCGAAGAAATACGTGCCGTCCTCATGGCATTTGCGGATAAGCTCAAAATGATGACGTAAAGTGATATTGACGAGCTCGATAAATTTATCTCTGTCATCAGAAAGAAGTTTTGTTCTTTCCTCAAATGTGATTCCCTGCGGGCAATAGCCTCCGTCGTACTGGGCATGACATGATGTCTGATCCGAAAGCAGATCAATGTGGATGTGATTACTGATTGCATATTCCAGAAGATCTACTATATTTCCGTGATAAGCAATGGAATATGGTACCTTTTCATCCATTTTTTCTTTTGCATGTTTAAATACTGTCTCCAGATCGTCTGAGCTTTCTCTTATCCACCCCTGGTCAAGTCTTGTCTGTATGCGGGAATAATCAACCTCAGCAATAATTGCGACTGCTCCTGCTATTTCGGCAGCCTTTGGCTGAGCACCGCTCATTCCGCCAAGTCCGGAGCTTACAAACAAATGCCCTCTGAGATCCCCATCCACCGGGATTCCCAGTTCACTTCTTCCTGCATTAAGTAATGTGTTATATGTTCCATGGACAATACCCTGCGGACCTATATACATCCAACCGCCGGCAGTCATCTGACCGTAGTTGGCAACTCCCATTTCTTCAGCAATTTCCCAGTCCTTCTGATTATCAAATTCACCGATCATAAGAGCGTTTGTTATAGTAACTCTGGGAGCTTCCGGTCTTGATTTGAATAGTCCCAGCGGATGACCCGATTCGATTACCAGTGTCGTATCTTCTGTAAGATTTTCGAGGTATTTCTTAATGAGTCTGTACTGCATCCAATTCTGACACACACTTCCGGTTTCACCGTAGGTAACAAGCTCGTAGGGATATAAGGCAACTTCAAAATCAAGATTATTGTCAATCATGACCTGAAAGGCTTTTCCCTCAAGGCTTTTCCCTTTGTATTCATCGATAGGCTTTCCGTAAATTCTCCCTTCAGGTCTGAATCTGTAACCGTAGATACGGCCTTTTGTGTAAAGCTCATCTAGAAATTCAGGTATAAGTTCTTCATGATATTTGGGATTGATATAGCGAAGCGCATTTTTAAGAGCAGTGACAGTCTGTTCATATGTAAGATGAAAGCCTCGTGAAGGTGCTCTTCTTATACCTTCAACAAACGCAGGCATCTTTGGTAGTTCATCATCCAGTGTAATCTTCATACATTCTTCCATAACGCTCTCCTCCTTAAAAATAAAAAGAGGCAACAACACATATCTCAGCGTCGTTGCCTCTAATAATTCGTATTCTTTTTATAAATACTTGTATTACAATTGATGATATCATTAAAATAATTATTGTCAATAATAATTTCATTTATTTTGCATTAAGTGCCTTCATGGTGTCACGTACTTTTTCAACAAGCTCTTCTTCGCTTATTCCGCATATTATGCCATCATGTACTGTATCTTTTCCGTTAATCACGACATTTTTTACTGCCGTAGGTTCCAGGGAATAAACTATATTTGCAAGCATCTGCTCAAGATTTTCAGATATTGGCAGCATTGACAGATCATCAAGATCAATGCCTGCAAAATCCGCTCTCATTCCTTCTTTTATATCTCCAACAGGCAGCCCTAGTAACTTTCCGCCGTTTATTGTCCCCATATCAAAAGCCTGTTTGTAGTTTACGCACATTGCGTCACAGGTAGCCGCCTTTTGAAGAATAGATACCATTCTCATTTCCTCAAACACACTATTTCTATTATTTCCGCAGGCACCGTCGGTTCCAAGTCCGATAAGTACATCATTTTGTATCATATCTGGAATATTCGTAATTCCATCAGCCAGGAACATATTACTTGAAGGACAGTAAGCAAGACCCACTCCTCTCTCACCCATAAGCTTAATTTCCTCAGGCTTTAGATAAACGCCATGAATGATCATCATATGTTCATCTACAACCCCAAGCTTATCCAGATATTCGATGGTACTTAGCCCGTTATGCTCACGCATCACCTGCTCAACCTCAAATTTTTCTTCCGCAACGTGAATATGGAATCTGGTTCCAAGCTCCTTTGCCAGCTCATGTCCCGCAACTATCATATCCGGAGAAGCGGCATGCAGGGAATGTGGCGAAGGAAGGACTGTTATCATATCCTTGGTTTTGCCGTTAAACTCATCTGCAAGCATCTTTGTACTTTTGACTGCCCTGTCAATCGTTTCCACATATTCGGAGGGAGCGCCATCCCAGTCATACATGGTTCTTGAAAGAACCAGTCTCATTCCTAGATCCTTTGCAGCGCGAATAATTTCATAATCTGAATCTGTGCCAAAATTATGCAGGTAAAAGAAGTCACTGACGCACGTAACACCTCTTTTCATCATCTCTGCAAAGCAGAACAATGCGCCCACATAAATATCTTCTTTTGTCATAAGTGGTGAATAATGATAAAGTGACTTATCTCTCCATTCAAGGAAAGGTCTGTCTGCCGCTATTCCACGAAGTAATATCTGAAAAGAATGATTATGGACATTCACCCCTCCCGGAACCATAACCATATTTTTCCAGGTTTCAACTTCCGCCTGAGGATATTTTGCTTTTAATTCCTGAAAATCACAGATTTTCCTTATGATGCCATCATCATCAACAAGAATTCCGGCATCGTTTAAAAACTCGTTTGAAGTATATACATATTTCGGATTAAAAATTTTCATAACTCCTCCCAACAAAAATCACTGAAGTTTAAGCAGGTTTACATCGTTCACAGCCGATTCCCTTCTTTTGAAATAAAACAGACGATGCAGTTTTCTCACTATCCGGTCGCACTCTGTATAACAGAAATCCGTTTTGTTCCTTTTGTTATCACCAAATGTCAGTGTTTCTTCCGAACCGGTAATGCTCTTCAGGTAATCTGCCATGTTCTGTACAGAGGCATTTTTATTATAGATTTTTATATATGAGTATCCTTCATAATCATCAGAGGGATATGTAAGGATCTTGAGTTCATCGTAGATATCGCTTTTCTTTATTGCTCTTACCAGCTGCTCTATCTTTTCGATCTCATCAATACACATCATGTATACAACCGGATGATCCTTGGGTCGTTCTTTGTTCAGGTAGTTGCGGTAAGGAGATTTGTGCATTTTTCCATAGATGTCTTTTTCTGCCGTATTCTTCAACTCGTCGTAATATATTATGAGTACATCCTCAAGGATTACCGTTGTAAAAATGTTAAATCCCCTGTTTCGGATAAAGTTCTCAATGTTTCCGGCATGTTCTGCGGATATCACATAAACCTTTGGATATTTGTTCTCGTTTATGTCATAGAGGATTGCACCATCCATTGCTATGATCGGGAGCTTAGGTTTTATATCAGGCATTCCCTCTAAAAATCCCGCCGGTGTCCGCAGAGTCATGAATGTAAGAAGCATTCCTTTTTCAAGCATGTTCTTTATCATGATCTGACTGTACGGCGTTAAACCTGCAGAAAGGCCGTCCATAGCTCTGTCCACATCTGCTATAAAAAGTGTTTGTCTGTCATATTCACCATGGATACTTACTGAATTCAGAACAAGACCAACAAATATACCAATAAGAGTATCCAGCGTTCTGTTTGCCACGAATATGTATGGGTTTTCATCCATAAGATGGTTTACAACAATGCTTAGAAAAACCACACATGAAAAATACGATGCTTTTTTCTGTTTTATAACAACAGTCGTGTAGATTATGGGAATCAGTGCCAGCGCAATAATGCAGTAATGAAAGAAGCTGTCACCAAGTACTAAAATCTTCTGCTTAATAAGGATATGGGCAAGCCCGTACGCTGCACCTATACCGGTCCCTACAGTCCTCTGTAGTGCATTTCCCACCGTGTTCTTTGTCTGATTCTGTATGCACCATAAAACTGCCAGTGCCGAATAGAACGGTGTTCCCTGCTTGCCCCTCATGAAATAAATTGCAAAACAGATAAGCACCCCAAGTGCTGATTTTATAATCCGCATACCTATATGCGGAAAGTACACCACCTTTTTCTCATGTATCAGTTCTCAACACTCCCTTCCTTAATGCAAAAAGATGGCGCTCCGGTATCAAGCCGAAACGCCATTGTCTCATTGCACTTATATAGGATTAGTTATAATGAAAAAGAATAAAAGAAAAGGCGCTCCGAAACACAGTGTGAATCAAAACGCCTTTGTTTGTATACAAGTATACGGTTTGTATTTATTTTGACAATTGCTATTTTATACAAAAATTTTGCGACAACAACTGAGTCTTGTCATTATTTTTGCTAAATCATAGGTTCTGACAATGTTTTACGAACTCCCCAAATATCATCTTGCTGTTTTCATCAGTCTTATAAAAAAACTCCGGATGCCACTGCACAGCCCACACAAACCTCTTTTCTGGTAGTTCCACTGCTTCCACCAGTCCATCTTCTGATACTGCCATGACTTTCAATTCATCAGCAACATCTTTTACTGCCTGATGATGATAGCTGTTTACGCTTATGACATATTCCCGAAGAAGTCTGTAAAGTCCTGAATCCTGTATAATCTTCACTTCATGGATTGGAACATCATAGGGAGGTTTCTGATGATGTTCTGTTTCTGATGGGTGCTGCTTTCCTAAGTCCTGGTAAAGAGTTCCACCAAGAAAAGCATTTATAAACTGTATTCCCCTGCATATTCCCAAAATAGGGATGTCTTTTTCAAGAGCCTGTCTAAGCAGTTCTTTTTCCATACTATCTCTGGCCTCGTTACAGACAACTAAATCTTCAAGCTTCTCTTCTCCGTATATATCCGGCGACACATCGTGTCCACCTGTCATTATGATTCCATCCACTGTATCAAGAAGTTGATCAATAGTAGCCTTTTCCGAAGTTAATGGCAGCATTATTGGTATTCCACCAGCATCCACAATTCCATCCATATATCCCGGAAGCATCCACAAGCTGTCTTTTTCGTCATCAAATAACGGAACAAGTCCAATAATAGGTTTTTTCATAGGTTATCAAGTTCCTCCAGCCATGTATTCACGCATGCATCGGATGGCATCCTTAGATCACCTCTAGGCGATACAGCCACAGATCCGACTTTTGGACCATCAGGAAGGCAACTCCGCTTAAACTGCTGCGCAAAGAATCTTCTGTAAAATGTCTTTTCCCATCTCGAAATTACATCATCTGTGTACTCGTCGCAAAAAGCAAGTTTAGCCAATCTATAGATTTTGGACGGGCTTTGCACAAGCCTCAGCATATGATAGAGAAAAAAGTCATGAAGCTCGTATGGTCCCACTAAATCCTCTGTTTTCTGCGAAATCTCTTTTCCATCCGGTGGCAACAACTCAGGTGAAACAGGTGTATCCAAAATATCATATAGAGTAGCCTTCAATTCCTGGCTATCCGTTGTATCAGCATAGTACTGCACCAAATAACGCACTAGTGTCTTAGGGACAGACGAATTCACTGCATACATTGACATGTGATCGCCATTGTATGTAGCCCATCCAAGTGCAAGTTCAGACAAATCCCCTGTTCCAACAATAATTCCATTTTCTTTATTAGCAATATCCATAAGTATCTGGGTTCTTTCCCGAGCCTGACTATTTTCATACGTAACATCATGAACATTTTCATCATGACAAATATCTGAAAAATGCTGCTTTACGGCCTTACTTATATTTACTTCCCTGAATGATGCACCAATTTCCTTTATGAGCCTTACTGCATTTTCATAAGTTCTGTCTGTAGTTCCAAATCCGGGCATTGTGACCGCTATAATCCCATTTCTCTCAAGTTTTAGATAATCAAAAGCTTTTGCGACAACCAAAAGTGCCAATGTTGAGTCCAGACCACCTGATATACCAATAACTACCGTTTTGCAGTCGATATGCTCCAATCTTTTTCTGAGCCCCATCGCCTGTATGGTAAGGATCTCATTGCACCTCATATCGCGTTCCTGAGTCAATGCAGGCACAAAAGGTTTTGAATCAATATATCTTGTCAGTTCTGCCTGTTCCTTATTCAGTGAGAATCCCACGTGGGTATACTTGACGTTGGAATTTGCCTCATATGTTGTCATATGTCTTCTTTCAGCTTCAAGATATTCCAGATCAATCTCTGATACGATCATATTTTCAGAGAAACGCCCCGATTCACACAGTACATTTCCATTTTCTGCTATTATATTATGCCCGGAGTATACAACATCCTGAGTGGATTCACCAGGACCTGCGGATGCATACAGATACGCACAGACCAGCTTTGCAGACTGGGTGCTAACAAGATTTCTGCGATATCTGCTCTTGCCAATTATCTCATTGGAAGCAGAAAGATTTACAATTACTGTAGCTCCAGCCAAGCAGTGTACAGTACTTGGAGGATTCGGAACCCAAAGATCTTCACAAAGTTCCGCAGCGACCCTAAGTGACGGCATTTTCTTACACACAAACAGAATATCTCTGCTTACCCTTGCATCTTTCCCACCAATATGTATGACAGTATCAAGCTCTTTTCCTGAATAGAAGTGCCTTGCTTCATAGAACTCGTTATAATTTGGCAAGAATGTCTTTGGCACAATTCCCAGTATTTCTCCGTTACATAAAGCAGCTGCAACATTGTATAGTTTCGCATCAACCGAGAGTGGCAATCCCACAAAAATCAGTGCATCCACGCCCTGACTATGCTTAGCTATTTTGAGCAGAGCTTCCTCTGCTGATTCCAATAATCTGTCCTGAAAGAACAAATCCTGGCAGGTATAGCCCGTTATACACAGTTCCGGAAATACCATCAGCTTTACTTTTTTCCCAATAGCTTCATCTATGCATTTGCATATTTCATTACAGTTAAACTCTACATCTGCAACCCTTACATTTGGAGTAATAGCTGCAACTTTTAAATATCCGTCTATCATTTACCTATCTTCCTTATATTCTTAGCTGTTTTTGAAAACAAATTGCCCCTTCCAATTTGTCATATGGAGGGTAATTAGGCATTCTGGTATATCCAAGCCTGTCATACAATCCAACAGCATCCTTCATGGAATCTCTTGTCTGGAGTATTGCAAAGTCGTATCCATCCATTATCGCCTTATGCTCTATAAGATGCATCATTTCTTCTGCTATACGCCTTCTGCGATGACTTTCTTCGACCCATACACGCTTTATTTCAACAGCAACAGATGAATACCTTTTAAGTCCGGCACATCCAACTGGAATCCCGTTGTCAAAGGCAATTATGACCGTTTCAATCTTGCCAGACGCATTATATGGCACAAATGCTGTTCTGTTTGCAAGTCCACCGGCAATCTGATTATAGTACTCTTCAGTTTTTATGTAGAATCGATAAAAGTCTTCATCATTCCCATCTGTCCACCTGTATACTATGTCACCCACTTAATATCCTCGATCCATCTGCAAATTTTAGACAACCATGAATTGTTCTATTTCCTTAATCAGTGCGTTAGTAGCATCTTCATCACCATATATCCTTAATATGGCTGGAGAATTAGACACAATAGATAACGCACCAAATAATGATTTAGCACCTACGTGTCTGCTTCCCTGACTTAGATCCGCATCTACCTCACTTTTTTCAATGATATCTACAAAGCTTCTTATTTTTTTCAACACTATCCAGCAAAACACTTACCTTTTTCATTACTATAATTCCTTCATATTTAATCTATAATGTCATTCTGAAACCTTGACAGATGCTCATATGGCAAGATAAGCCTTCCCCTGTATAATCCACATCCGTCATTTACAAGTTGATTGTTTACCGCCCCAAACATATTTACATCAACCTTGGCCAGATCAAGCCCCTGCAACAGAATTCCCCTCTCATAAGCCTCGTCAAAATACGTGCATTCCCCTGAAGGTACAGCATCCCTGCGACTCCTTTCTTTGTCCTGTCTCTTTTCATATCCCAGATGATGTGCAGGTCCAATTTCAGCGTAATCGTCCATCTGCTTGGTACGCATCTGGACTTCAAGATACGATCTGGACTGGTTGTCGTAAAACGTGATGTGAAGGGACTGATATCCATAGGGACTAGGATTCTTTATATAGTCCCTGTAATATGGTCTTAACGATTCTGTTATCATCTCGGAAGGTTCTTTCTCCGGTATTCCATAAATCTCTGCTGTAAAGCCTTTCTCTTCCAGAAATCCGGGGATCGCATTGGCAATCTCATAGAGGTACTTAAGTTCTATCTCTTCACGATTTTCTCCATCCTTCAGATGACAGGCAGGCATGGATATAACTATTCGGTATGCAATCAGATCCCTTATGGCTCCCATCTGTTGTTTCAACTCAGTAATGTTGGGAAAAGAGCTGTTTTTCCCATAATAGTCATACACATGCTCTACTATGTTCCCGTTGAACTTCTGCTCTGCCCTTATCAGGGATTTTATCCTCCCCTTGAAGGTAAAAGCAAGAAACGGATACTCGGCAGACATATATTTATAAAACTCCCTCAGCCGCTGTGACTGAGATGTAAGGAAGTCATTATGCTCCAGTAATTCCATGAGCTGCAGAAGAAAATTGCAGTGTATTATGTCTACTCCATTTTCAGTGTGCTTTGCATCTTCCTTAAGATCGTTTTGAAACCTCTGAATAATCTTAAGAACTGTATCGCCTGAATATAAATAATCATTGAGCGTTACCATTCCCATCCCCCATTTCTTCATATAGGCTCTCGGAATCTCTAGCCCAGATTCCAAGGGCTTTTTCTTTTTTTCTTTTTTCCAAATCCCCCCAATTTCCCATAAAATTTTAAAAATAGGGGTTGACAAACCCTCCAAAATCTGCGGCCGCTTCGCGGCCTATT
>NZ_JAGBLU010000090.1 GCF_017635265.1 Butyrivibrio sp. | reverse complement strand
CACTTCCCTAATGACATTGAGGAGAAGAGGGTTATCTCTTTTACCAAGATTGGTGAAAATGAGAGCATTCAGATTTACCTTAACTGTGAGGAGAATGCGGTGGAGATCGAGGTTAGCGGGTTTGAGGGCGTTGTTTACTCGCGCAAGTGGAGCGATGGGAAGCTGGAGCCCAACGGGGTGCTGATACTAAAAAAATAAGGTGATTCCTACTGTATTTTAGTGGCTTTTTATTCGGTACCGTAATGATTTTTTCTTGTTTTGTATAGTCCTACTGTAGAAGTATGCTTTTTGCATATGTACAGTAGGATTTTTCTATTTCAACTCTATACTTGTCATTTTTGGGGCTTGAAGAGAGTACTTTTCTACTGTGTTTGAAGGGAATCACATTCCATACCGTAGCAGGCTAGGAACATATTCGCTCTCCGCTACTGTATCTACATGTTTTTTGTTTGTGCACAGTAGAGTCCCTTGATATAACAATTTCTAATTACGGTATCTATACGATTTTCGCTTGTATACATGTGCAAAATGTCTCATGTCCGGAAGAAGAGTCAAAGTGAACCGTCCCTAGTGACTCAAAATGAGTCAAAGTGAACCGTCCCCAGTGACTCAAAATGAGTCAATGTGAAACGTCCCCGGTGACTCACTGTGATACAATGTTAAAAAGAAAATTGGAGAGCGTTGGAATGGCTAGAGCAGAAGAGCTGATAAAAAAATACAATCTTGAAAGACACCCGGAAGGAGGTTGGTTTTCCGAGGTTTACACGGCGCCATTTGAGCAGGAAGAGCGCGCCCTGATGGGTAGCATATATTTTCTGCTTGCCGGGGAGGATATATCTCATTTTCATCAGATAGACTGCGATGAAATATGGTATCATCACGAGGGATGTGCGCTCAAGATCACAATGATACTTGATGGGAAGTGCTCTGAGCTGGTTATTGGGGCAGGAGATGGGCAGAATGCCATGGCAGTCATACCAAAAGGCGCCATATTTGCGGCTGAGAACCTGGACAAGAACAGCTATTGCTTTATGTCCTGCGCGACAACTCCAAAGTTTTCTTACGACGGGTTCAGACTTGTTGGGGCAAAAGAGATAACGAAGATATGCCCGGCTGAGTATGAAAAGATACTGCATTTGGCATTTGCAGAAGAAGATATAGAATCAAATCAGAACCGGACTTAAAAAGGGGGTATTTATGGCAACTTACGCTGTTTCAGATATCCATGGATGTTACGACGAACTGATGGAGCTTGTGAAGCTCATCAAGTTTTCTGATGAAGATACGCTATATGTGCTTGGAGATTGCGTTGATCGTGGCCCTAAGCCGGTGGAGGTTCTCTCTTGGATGATGAATAAGCCAAATGTCATCCCCATCGCAGGGAACCACGAGAATATGATGCTTAAAGTTCTTTTACCCGGGTTAAAAGAGGTAAATTCTGAGGAAGCAGTGGAAAAGACACTTACCATGGACTTCATCACGGACACAAACCTTTGGTTTCTGAGTGAAAATGGTGGTAAGATAACTTCTGACGCATTCAGGCGGCTTTCGGCGTATGACCGGGAAGCTCTTATGGAGTATGTTCAGGAGTTCTCTCTTTATGAGGTGGTCACGATAAACGGGCAGAGGTTCGTGCTTGTTCACACTATAGGCAAGAATATCCACAGTCTTGAAGACCTTGAGAATTCTGAGATGTCGTCGATTGAGGAATTTCTGTTTGACAGGCCCGATTTCGAGGAAGATTGGGATAAGGGCGATGATATATTCATTATAGGCCATACTCCGACCTGGTTTCTTGGAAAGAAGGACAATCGCGTTTTCAGGAACGGAAATCTTTTAGACATTGATTGTGGCTGCGTTATGGGAGGGAATCTCGTGGCGATATGCCTGGAGACAATGGAAGAGTATTACGTAGAGGGGCACTGACAGATGGTTCTGGTTCAGCAGATGATCGTTTTATTCATAATGATGGGGATCGGGTTTTTTTGTGGGAAAAAGAGCTTTCTCACCGACAGTGGCTGTAAGACTCTCTCGTGGATTGTGGTAAATATCGCAACTCCGGCCTTGATCCTGTCGGCGGGAATGAATGAGGAAAGTACCATCAGGGGAAGTTCCCTGTTATTTGGATTTCTGGTTACGTTGGCAGTATATGCTTTTTTGATCGTGATATCTTTTGTTATTCTGCCCATTCTAAGGGTGCAGAACGATGACAAAAGTATATACCGTGTCATGACGATCTTTTCTAACGTAGGGTTTATGGGTCTTCCCATCTTACAGGCTGCGTACGGCCCGGAAGCGGTGCTGTACGGGGCACTTTTTCAGTTCCCCTACAATTTTCTCATGTACACATACGGAATAGCAGCAATTAAGGGTGATAATCCGCTTAAAGGCGGAAATCCGCTCAAAAAGATTTTGAACATTGGCGTTATTTCCTGCATCATTTCGATCACTATATACGTTTCCGGTATTCATATGCCGTCTTTTATCGCTTCATCTGCCAAGCACCTCAGCAGTATCGCAGCGCCTCTTAGCATGATGGTAATCGGCCAGTCTATGACTTCCATAAAAGTCAGGGAGCTGTTCGGTGACGTGAAGCTCCTGGTATTTTCACTGATAAAGCTGATAGCAGTGCCGATCCTTGGAGTTCTGCTCCTTGGCTTATTCATCGATGACAAGCTGATATTGCAGGTGTGCTATGTTATGCTGGCAACTCCGATCGGCTCCATGACTGCAATGGTTGCGCAGCAATATGGGGGTAATTATGCCCTGGCTTCTAAAGGAGTGGCATTATCTACGCTTTTGTCAGTAGCTACCATTCCGCTGATATCTCTTTTGCTCCAATTATGATAAGTAAGGGCCTCGTCAGAGCATTCTCTGAAGGTCGTTTCTGATGCTTGTTACCTGATTTATTGCATTTTCGCACTCGCGCTTTGCCTTGCCAATCTGGGACTGAACAATGACATCCATTAAAAATCCATCGCAGAAGAGATCTCCGAATGTAAGGAATCCGTTGATGTGTACTGATGAATAGCCGTTTACGTCCTGAAGCTCTCTTGAGAATTTTTCGAGAGCATGTTTTGCCTGGTTGATCTCATGTTCAGCATCGCTCATTTTGCTGTGTTTAATAAGTCCGCTGATAAATCCTCCGCCGAGAGTATCGAATAATCCCCATCCGCTGGCGCTTGAGAGGCTCCTTTTAGCTCTTTCAAGATGATCAAGTGCAACGTCTGCTGCAGCAATGGCTTCCTGTATTTCTCTTGTTCTCATATCAAACATGGTATTTCCTCCGTATAAATCAAACAAAATAGTGTTTTAGATAATACGATGATAAGACAGAGGGACGCATAGTTACATGTCTGATGCAGCGTAAAAGCTAAGGCTAATTCTCTTTTTTGGAAAAAGATTAATTCTGTATTGGAGTGTACAATAGCTTTTTATCCAAATTAGCACTCTCGGTTGACGAGTGCTAATTGTGGTGTTATAGT
>NZ_JAGBLU010000089.1 GCF_017635265.1 Butyrivibrio sp. | reverse complement strand
TGCTTGTCATTGACGGGTTCTGAGGAAAACGCTAAAATGCTGAATTCGACGGTGCATGAATCTAACTACTGTTCCCATCATCCTCACCGTCGGCGAGGTATAGACGGCGTTTTCCTCAGGTTCAGTCAATGGTGGCGTACGCATTCGTAACAAAAATCAAGTCATTAAAACAATCCCCTGACTTTCCACTTACTTACGCATATACAAAGAGAGAGTACTATGACAAAATCAACTGTTTTGTCATAATACTCTCCCTAATCTACAGCGTAAGACTTAGTACTAGGCATCAAAAAAATAATTTTTTTAAAGCCATTGTTTACAAATTTAAGCTTTTTTAACTATATGATCCTTATCCTTAAAGATATGACCTTCAGGAATGCAGCCGCGCACAGAAGAGAGGGGATATACATTGCAGTTTCTTCCGATTACTGTTCCGGGATTAAGAACTGAGTTACAGCCAACTTCAACGTTGTCGCCGAGCATTGCGCCCATTTTCTTAAGACCTGTTTCTACCTTGTCATCAGCGCCGTTCTTAACTATTACCAAGGTCTTGTCGCTCTTTACATTTGATGTGATAGAGCCTGCTCCCATATGAGCCTTGAATCCAAGGATTGAATCTCCAACGTAGTTATAATGAGGAACCTGAACCTTGTTGAAAAGAATTACATTCTTAAGTTCGGTTGAATTTCCTACAACAGCTCCTTTACCAACAATGGCGCTTCCTCTGATAAATGCGCACTGTCTGACTTCAGCATCCTCATCTATGATACATGGTCCTCCAAGGTAAGCGGAATCAAATACTTTGGCGCTTTTGGCAACCCATACATTCTCTCCGCGCTTTTCATACTTATCTGCAGGAAGTCTGTTTCCAAGCTCTATAATATAATCTTTTATGCCTGCAAGAAGTTCCCATGGATATTCTTTTGTTTGCATATAATCTGCAGCGATAGTTTCATTTAAGTTGTACATATTTGAAATCTTAAATTCTTCCATATCAAATACCTCACCTTCATTTTGAATTAACAACACAATAATAACATATATGAGGGCATAAGACTAAAAAAACTGTTAAAAAATAAACAACGTTATTGAAATTAGCATGATTATGTGCAAAAATAATGGTGGTGTTTTCTGAGGGGATGCTTCAGAGAGCATTGTCTTTGGCCGGATGTTTGGCAGACATCGCTATAAGGCCAGTCTAAAAATAGGTAGCAAGTAATGAAAGTTACTTCACAATACGAAAGGAGATTTTTTCATGATTTACTCTACAGAGGTAAAAAACATGTGCCCTGTAACTCAAGGGGTACACCATGGCGCTGCTCCCATTCCGGAAGAGGCTAAGTGGGTTAAGTCAAAAGAAATAAAGGATATTTCCGGCTATACACATGGTATCGGCTGGTGTGCTCCACAGCAGGGCTGCTGTAAGCTTTCCTTAAATGTTAAGGACGGTATTATTCAGGAGGCACTTGTTGAGACTATCGGATGTTCAGGAATGACACATTCAGCAGCTATGGCTTCTGAAATTCTTCCAGGACTTACAGTTCTTGAAGCTCTTAACACAGACCTTGTTTGTGACGCTATCAACACAGCTATGAGAGAGCTTTTCCTTCAGATCGTTTACGGTAGAACTCAGTCTGCATTCTCAGAGGATGGTCTTCAGATCGGTGCTGGTCTTGAGGATCTTGGTAAGGGTAACCGTTCAATGGTTGGTACAACATACGGTACACTTGAAAAGGGACCTCGTTACCTTGAACTTACAGATGGTTACATCACAGACATCGCTCTTGATGAGAACGATGAGATCATCGGATACAAGTATGTTAACTTTGGTAAGATGATGGACTTCATCAAAGCTGGTGATGATGCAAACACAGCTCTTGAGAAGGCTAAGGGACAGTATGGACGTGTTGCAGATGCAGTTCGTTGCATCGACCCAAGACACGAGTAATAGGTAAGGAGGAAAATATACAATGGCTTTATTTGAATCATATGAAAGAAGAGAGCCCCAGATCCTGGCTTGCCTTAAGGAGTATGGAATTTCTTCTATCGAAGAGTGTAAAGATATTACAATGGCAGCTGGTATTGATGTTTACAAGCTTATTGAAGGCATCCAGCCAATCTGCTTTGAAAACGCAAAGTGGGCTTACACAGTAGGTGCCGCTATCGCAATTAAAAAGAACTGCCGCAAGGCTGCTGACGCTGCTGCAGCAATCGGAATTGGTCTTCAGGCTTTCTGTATCCCCGGATCAGTTGCTGACAGACGTAAAGTAGGTCTTGGACATGGTAACCTTGGAAAGATGCTTCTTGAAGAGGATACAGAGTGCTTTGCATTCCTTGCTGGTCACGAGTCATTCGCAGCTGCTGAGGGTGCTATCGGTATCGCAGAGAAGGCTAACAAGGTTCGTCAGAAACCTCTTAGAGTTATTCTTAACGGTCTTGGAAAAGACGCTGCTCAGATTATTTCTCGTATCAACGGATTCACATATGTTGAGACAGAGTATGATTACTACACAGGCGAAGTTAAGGAAGTATTCAGAAAGTGCTATTCCAAGGATGCTAATTCACCTCGTGCAAAGGTTAACTGCTACGGCGCTAACGACGTACAGGAAGGTGTAGCTATCATGTGGAAGGAGAACGTTGACGTATCTATCACAGGTAACTCAACAAATCCTACAAGATTCCAGCACCCAGTTGCAGGTACATACAAGAAAGAGCGTATTGAAGCTGGTAAGAAGTACTTCTCAGTAGCATCAGGCGGTGGTACAGGTCGTACACTTCACCCAGATAACATGGCAGCTGGTCCTGCTTCTTATGGTATGACAGATACTATGGGACGTATGCATTCAGATGCTCAGTTTGCTGGTTCTTCATCAGTTCCTGCTCACGTAGAGATGATGGGTCTTATCGGAGCTGGTAACAACCCTATGGTTGGTATGACAGTTTCAACAGCCGTTTCAATCGAGGAGGCTGCAAAGGCTGGTAAGTTTTGACCATGATGACTTGACGAGGTCTTGTCGAGTCTAGTCAGCATGGTCGTTCGGGCGAGCACAGAGTGCGAGAGCCGAACTTCCAAATGAACTTGATATAATAAAGAAAAGCGAGTGCTCATCAGGGCGCTCGCTTATTTCTTTATTTATCTACGTCTGTCAGGGTACTGTTCGTAGAATTTATCTTTGTCTTTATACATGCGCTCGTCGGCATATCTCATGGCAAGACGCAGATTTCCGGAATCTGAATCATGATAGTAGCCTATTGCGAAATGAAGCCATTCAGGGTCTGATGCCTTTTCTCTTAGGCGCTTTATTTTTTCTTCAAAATCTTTTTCTGTGTCAAAAGAAATAACTGTAAATTCGTCACCACCTGCTCTGTAAATCTTGTCAGTTGGAAATACCTCTTTTAATACGTTTGCTGCATACACAAGAAGCTTATCGCCTTGATCATGCCCACCGGTATCGTTGATAGTCTTAAGACCGTTAAGATCACAGAACGCAACATTAAATGGCTTTGGATTGAATTCAAGCTTTAGAGCAAGCTCATCAACATTTACGTTCATACAATTTCTGTTAAATACACCTGTGAGCATATCCACGTTACTAAGATACTCAAGCCTCTGAAGAAACAGGTAATTTGCAACTTCAGATGACAGGAAGAAGGAGATAAGTTCTATTGTTTCTTTTATCCTTACAAGATGATTCGTATCGAAATTGGCGATATAGAGATAGCCTATGACTTCTCCGCTATGGATAAAAGGAACCAGACATAAACTTGTTACATTGTTATCCTTTAAAGTTTTTACCCAATCCGGTGCTTTTTCTTCAATCTGAGACATATCATGTTCATCTTTGATGATAATACTGTTTGTCACTTTTACCAGTTTTTCCCAGCTTTCGACTATTTCATAGGGAATTTCCGCAAAAATTTGTCTGGTCCTGTTTTCAGTATCTGCAACAGATGAACTAAGGATATCATAGGTTCTGAATTCTTTATCAATGGTAAGAGTACTGGCAGCAAAGGAGCCGGTATATTCAAGGATATCTTTTGTGACAATTTCCATACTTTCAAGAAACTTGTGCTCATTTCTGAGCTCTAAGCATGATTTTATTACAAAGCTCGCAATATCAGGGGATACATTGGCAAATTTCCCGGTATCCATTTCTTTGTTCAGAGTATAGGAGAACTGGCAGAATGAGATATTGGGGTCATCGCTTTTTTCAACAATAGGATTTAAAATATCCTGTGTCCAAAAGCCGTACATTCTGGTGGTATCTACATATGTGTTAATAAATTCTCCGTTCCAGGCTGAACGAAAACAGATATCTTCAAAATTGGGCTCCTTTGGAAGATGCACGGAATAGAGTTGGCCTTCAATTCTCTTTTCAAAATCATCATAGCCTATATTTGCGTCATTTTCTGTGCCTGCAAACATGTCATAATAACTTCTTTTAAATGCTTCATTAATGACGGCAAAGCGCACTTCGCCACAGCCTCCGTCAGAATTTTTTTCAACTGCCATTATGGCGCTTGGAATAGGAGACTGGTTTACTAATGTTTTTAAATGATTATATGTTTCATTCGTCATATTATTTAATCATCTCCGGGTGTTCATAATAGAATTCTTCTTTGAATTCCTGACCATATTCATTGGCAAATCTCATTGCAGTATGTAAATTACCTTCTGTCATGTCTGTATAATATCCGATTGTGAAGTAAACCCATTCCGGGTCAGATGCTTTTTCTTTTAAAGTCTTAATTTTTTCCTCAAATTCTTTTTCAGAGCTATTGGTGGAAATAACAGCAAATTCATCACCGGCAGATCTGTATATGAAATCGTCTTTAAATACATCTCTAAGTATTTTTCCGGCGTCTCGCAGAAGGTTGTTACCTGCATCATGCCCTTGATTTATATTTATGGTTTTTAGTGTAGCCAGATTACAAAAGGCTACACTGTAAGGAGTTGGAGATATCTTTAGCTCCATGGCAAGCTCATCAACCTTGGTGTTCATGGCATTTCTGTTCTGAACTCCTGTCCGAATATCAAGTGAGCTGAGGCTTCTTAATTTATCAATAAATATATGATGAGCCACTTCCGATGCAAGGAAAAAAGCTACCATCTCGATAGTATCTTTGACTCGTGAGAGGGTATTTATGTCGAAATTAGTAATATACAAATAACCGATAACCATGTTTTGATGTATGAAGGGGGCAAGACATATGCTTTTGACATCGTTTTTTCTCAAGGTGTCAACCCATTCAGGAGCTTTTTTCTCCATATCGTTCATATCCTGCTCATTTCGTATGATTATGCAGTCTGTACCTGAAACCAAATCCTCCCATGATTCAACAATTTCATAAGGAATATTTGCAAAAATGTCATGAATATTAACGAGATTATTTCTTACACATTCACTTACCACTTCAAATTGATAAAAATCTCTTGAGATGGTTATTATCGAAGCAGCAAAAGAATTAGTGAATTCACGAATTTCTTTAGTAACAAGATTCATTGTGGTGTAGAAATCATCGTTTTTTCTCAGATTAATACATGTTCTTATTACAAAGCTGGCTATATCGGGAGCGATGATAGAGTACTTTCCCGAATCCATTTCTTTGCTTAAATTGTATATAAACTGACAGTATCCAATATTTGGATCACCATTATTATTTATTGGAATTACTATATCCTCAGTCCAATAGCCGTATAATCTTGTGGTATCAACGTAAGCATGATAGTGTTCATTGTTCCAGGCAGCTTTAAAAAGAACGTCTTCAAATTTGGGATCTTTAGGGATTTTTAAATCATAAGATTTTCCTTCAACGTTTTCTCCGGTCATGCTGAATTTTTCATTAGTCGCAGCCATCAGAATAGTTCCGCAGGACCCGTCCTCATTTTTTTCTACCGACAGGATAGCAGAAGGCATGTTGCACATATTGACTATATTTTTCAATGTTGCATAATCGATACCTGACATTTTGTCCTCCGATAAATGTTAAAATAAAAATAACGGCATCACGTTAATATTTATACTATTATATATTACCATATTGTTTGCAAAAAAATGTATAATGTGATTATGTAATTTATGAAAATACTATTAAATTATTTGAGAGATTATTATGATGGATATAGCGGTTTTTAGTGATATTCACGGAAATCATTCGGCCTTGCAGGCTTGTATTGATTTTTGTATGGGAAAAGGTATAAGGAGATTTGTTCTTCTTGGAGATTATGTTACGGATTGTCCTAATCCGCAAAAGGCTTTGGAGCAGATATATGTTCTTAAGCAATACTTTGAAACGTATATTATCAGAGGGAACAGGGAGGAATATCTTTTAAACTATAGGAAAAGCGGAGAGGGAAACTGGAAAAAGGGCTCAGCCAGCGGTTCTTTACTTTATACCTATGAAAACCTTACCGATAAAGATTTCAAGTTTTTTGAATCTCTTCCAAATTATGGGATATATGAGCAGAATGGGATTCCGGAATTTGAGTATTGCCATGGCTCACCGACTGATACGGCAGAGCTTCTATTCAGAGAAAAGAGAAATACAAAAAAAGTATTATCCCATCTAAAGACCGGAGTTCTTTTGCATGGGCACAACCATGTTCAGGATACCTACATATACAGAGGAAAGAAAGCGGTTAATCCCGGTTCTGTAGGGATTCCATGGTATCACGATGGCAAAACCCAGTTTTGCATTCTTCATGGAATCGGAAAAAGTTGGGAAGAGGAGTATGTCCAGCTTGAATATGACAGAAAAGAAATATTAAGGGAGTTTAAGGATTCTGAACTTAAAAATTATGCTCCGGCATGGACTGCAGTTACAATGCATACCATAAGAACAGGTGTGGATCTTAATCAGACAGTTCTGCTGCGCGCAATGAGGCTGTGTGAGCAGGAGAAAGGTTTTGTTAAATGGCCTGATATTCCTGAGAAATACTGGGCAATAGCCCTAAAAGAAAACTATATTGATCTAAATGGCAAGGACATTCCTCACAAAGAAGAAAAATAGAATAAAACGGAATAAAATAAAAACGCGTCAAATGGCGCGTTTTTGGTTATGCTGAAACAACAGAGTTTCTGCCGTGTTGCTTGGCAATATATAGTCTGTTATCTGCTTCTTTAAGTAAGTCATAAGGAGTCATATCCTTGACGTAAGTTGCAGCTCCAAATGAAGATGTGACTTTTATATCCTCGTTGCCAAGTGAAAAGACATGATCAGATATTTCTTCACATAAACTTTCTACTGTCTGACAGAAATCCGTATAGCTAACGTTTTCTTTTGCGATTAGTAAAAATTCTTCGCCGCCCCATCTGCCGCAATATATATTGCTGTGGGATGACAGCATTTTTGCAATCCCGGTAAGAACGTGATCTCCCATGAGGTGCCCGTAAGTATCATTTATTCTTTTGAAGTGATCCACATCCATGATGGCTACACTTTTTCCGTTTCCTTCATAAAAGATTTTTTGGATAGATTGCCTGTTGTACAGGCCTGTAAGACTATCGGTATTGGCAAGCTCTTTTAATCTGAAGGAGTTTTGCTTGATGCTGACGGAATAAATTGTGCTGTAAAGTATAATGAATGAAAATGATATCAAAGCATTAGAATAAAAAAAGAATGTGGCTATTGATTCCGGGGCATTGTATCCTGTCGGCAGGTAACCGTTTCTGTTTAATGCATACAGAATAATAAAGGTGGCTACATATACAGGAACCAAAAGATTTGCTAAAATGTTCTGCGCTTTTGATTTAACAGGCATGAAGTAGGGGGTGATCACGGAAAGAACACAGGGAAACATCCAAAGCCAGAAACCACACTCATACCCCATAAATATGGTGGTTAAGACCATATGCAGATATATTTCCAAAAGACCTATCCAGATCATCAGGATATTATGATCTGTTGCATTCAGGCAATATTCAGCCATGTATATACAGATACTCGCTAAATTGATATATACCATTGGAGTACAATAGGAATAAATGTAAAGACCTTCAAGCAGAATATGAGCCAATAGCAGGAAAGATATAAGATTCATATAGAATTCTTTGTCCTCAAAGTCATACTGTGCTTTTTCTCTCTTGAGAAAGTTCGCAAGAAAGAAATTGTTAAATGAATTATTATTCATAGATTCCCCTACAAAAAAATTACTTTTTTCACCAAGTAAATATATTATAATAATCCGATTAAAAAAGTCTAGTTTATTATAGTAATGCACTAAAAAAAGTCCTGAAATAAAAAATTTCGGGACTTTTTTGACAAATGAGAATAATTTTCAGTTAGACTGTGGTATCAAGAGCAACCGAAGTATCTGCAGCGGTAGTCTTGTTTGCATCCTTATCATAGCTTTTTAACTGATTATCGAGCCATGAGGACTTGTATTTTGCGTATTTGTCAGCTGTTACTGTTGTGTCGGTAGCAGATGCTTTTTGGGTAGAACTTGTGGATGTTGATGCGGTATCTGTAGTGGTGGTCGAACCGGTCTCCCGATATGCATCAAGAGCATTTTTGTTGCCAACCTTTTTTACGTAGGACTTTAAAAGTGAACCGTATGCACCGCTTTTAATGCTGGAATAATCCGTTAAAAGACTACTCATGTCATTTACGTAGTTGTATGATCCGGACAAACTGCTAAAAATATCAGCCATTTTTTCACCTCCTTGATAATAATGAAAGCTCTTGGCCTCCGTGCCTAAGCATAGAAAAACTCATACTATTAAAGATATTATCACAGAAAAAAATAATATATGCAATTTACATGGAATAAAATAATTATAAAAATAAAATAACCGTTAATACTAATATTTTGCCCTATACGTCAAAAATTGCATAAACAGTGGCTTGTTATGTAATTAAAAGACTGAAAATGTAGAAAAAGAGAGAAAAAGAGAGAATATTAAAGAAAACTAAGGATTATTTTGAAAAATAGACGCTTTTACAACTTGCGCAAGTCAAATTAAACTACTAATATATGTTCTTAGAGATTAGCACTCGAATCAAATGAGTGCTAACAACAAATTAAATAATAATCACAGATTATATAAAGGAGGCATTTACAATGAAGTTAGAACCACTTTCAGACAGAGTTGTTTTAAAGCAGCTTGAGGCAGAAGAAACCACAAAGTCAGGTATCGTTCTTCCCGGAGCAGAAAAAGAAAAGCCACAGCAGGCAGAGGTCATTGCAGTAGGTCCTGGCGGAATCGTTGATGGCAAAGAAGTTAAGATGCAGGTTAAGGTAGGTGACAATGTCATCTATTCTAAGTATTCAGGAACAGAAGTTAAGCTTGATGATGTGACATACATCATTGTTAAGCAGAATGATATTTTAGCAATAATCAAATAATTATTGATAATATTTGGAGGCGATAAAAATGGCTAAGACAATAAAGTATGGTGCTGATGCCCGCACTGCTATGGTAGAGGGCGTTAATAAGCTGGCTGATACAGTCAGAGTAACAATCGGACCTAAGGGAAGAAATGTTGTACTTGATAAGAGCTACGGTGCTCCTACAATCACAAATGACGGTGTAACAATTGCAAAAGAGATTGAGCTTGAAGATGCATATGAGAACATGGGTGCTCAGCTTGTTAAGGAAGTTGCTACAAAGACAAACGATGTAGCAGGTGATGGAACAACTACAGCTACAGTTCTTGCACAGGCTATGATCAATGAAGGTGTTAAGAACCTTGCAGCAGGTGCTAATCCAATCGTTCTTCGTAAAGGTATGAAGAAGGCAACAGATGCAGCTGTTGAGTCTATCAGCAAGATGGCAACAAAGGTTAAAGGAAAAGAGCAGATCATGAGAGTTGCTGCTGTATCATCAGGAGATGATGAAGTAGGACAGATGATCGCTGATGCAATGGAGAAGGTTTCTAACGATGGTGTTATCACAATCGAAGAGTCCAAGACAATGCAGACAGAACTTGACCTTGTAGAAGGTATGCAGTTTGACAGAGGATATATCTCAGCTTACATGGCAACAGATATGGATAAGATGGAAGCTACATTAGAAGATCCATATATTCTTATTACAGACAAGAAGATTTCTAATATCCAGGATATCCTTCCTCTTCTTGAGCAGATCGTTAAGACAGGTTCTAAGCTCCTTATCATCGCTGAGGATGTTGACGGTGAGGCTCTTACAACTCTTATCGTTAATAAGCTTCGTGGAACATTCAACGTTGTAGCTGTTAAGGCTCCGGGATACGGTGATCGCAGAAAGGCTATGCTTGAAGATATCGCAATCCTTACAGGTGGTAAGGTTATTTCTTCAGATCTTGGACTTGAGCTTAAGGATACAACAATGGATGACCTTGGAAGAGCAAAGAGCATCAAGGTAGAGAAAGAAAAGACAACTATCGTAGATGGTCTTGGAAATAAGGATGACATTAAAGCAAGAGTATCTCAGATCAAGAAGCAGATTGAAGATACAACATCTGATTTTGATAAGGAAAAGCTTCAGGAGAGACTTGCTAAGCTTGCAGGTGGTGTTGCAGTTATCAGAGTAGGTGCTGCTACAGAGACAGAGATGAAGGAAGCCAAATACAGAATGGAAGATGCTCTTAACGCTACAAGAGCAGCCGTTGAAGAAGGTATCATCTTTGGTGGCGGAAGTGCATATATCCACGCTTCTAAAGAAGTTGCCAAGCTTGCTGATTCACTTGAAGGTGATGAAAAGACAGGTGCAAAGGTAGTTCTTAAGGCACTTGAAGCTCCTCTTTTCCATATTGCCAACAATGCAGGTCTTGACGGATCAGTTATCGTTAACAAGGTAAAAGAGTCTAAGCAGGGTATCGGATTTAACGCATATACAGAAGAGTACGTAGACATGGTTAAGGATGGAATCATTGATCCTGCCAAGGTTACAAGATCAGCTCTTCAGAACGCTACATCAGTAGCATCAAGCTTCCTTACAACAGAGGCAGCTGTAGCTACAATCAAAGAGCCGGTTCCTCCAATGCCAGCAGGCGGCGCAGGAATGGGAATGGGCATGTGAGCGATAACGAGCCAAACTCAAATACATAATCAAAACCGCCTTAGCGGTAACAATAGAGAAAACCACGGAACCAAGTTTACTTGGTATTCCGTGGTTTTTCTACTGTTATGTGTGCGATAGCACATTTTGATTATGTATTGGAGCTTGGCGACAACGGACGACAGGGAAATTGCGAAGCAATTTCGCTGTATGAGCGATAAACCACCTCGACAACAAAGTTTGGCGACTGGGATGCTGCACTAAATTCGGTAAAACCTCATTAAGTGCCCACCCATGGCTCGTACTAAGCTCGAAAGAACCTCGCTAAGTACTCTGCTCAAACGGACGACAGGGAAATCGCGAAGCAATTTCCCTGTATGAGCGCTGCACATTTTTCCATCCCTGCAAAAAAACATCTAATATTTTGCGCATTAACTCTATATAAAACTACTGAAAATCTGCTATACTCATCTTATAAAACATAAAGGAGGGGGAGTTATGGATGTTTCTATGCAAATTATCTGGCTGATAGTGGCAGTTGTTTTCGGAATTCTTGAACTTATTACTACAAGCCTTGTCAGTATATGGTTTGTCTTTGGCGCTGTTGTAGCGATGATCGTTGCACTTTTTAACGCTCCGGTTCTTTTTCAGGTGATTGTTTTTATTATCATATCTGTAGTTTCTCTTTTATTTACGAGGCCTTTAGCAAAAAAATATCTGAATGACAAAATTGTTAAGACTAATATTGATTCACTTGTCGGAAGAACTCTTATAGCCAAAACCGATATTGATAACCTTAAGATGAGCGGAAAAGCTGATCTTGACGGAACCACATGGATAGTGGTCAGTGAAGATGATTCACTTATTAGTGCAGGTGAAGAAATAGAAGTTGTAAAAATAGAGGGTGCAAAACTTATAGTAAGAAGAATAGGAGGATAATATTCATGGGATCAGTTTCCAAAGTTTATTTTACAAGGAATATCACGCCTGAGCAGGTGGTAAAAATGTATGATACCCTTGGAAAAAAGCTTACAGGCAAGATAGCTGTCAAGGTTCATTCCGGAGAAGACGGTAACCAGAACTATTTAAAACCGGAGTTCTGGAGACCTATGGTTGAGCATGTGGGCGGAACTGTGGTTGAGTGCAACACAGCATATGATGGTGAGAGAAACAGCACCGAGAAACATGTAAAGCTTATTAAAAAGCATGGCTGGAATGATTTCTTTGTAGTTGATCTCATGGATGCTGAGGGACCTGACGTTACACTTCCTATCGCTCATCCCGGGCATTTGAAGAATGATATAGTCGGCAAGAATCTTCTTAACTATGATTCTATGCTTGTGCTTTCACACTTTAAAGGGCATCCCATGGGTGGCTATGGCGGAGCACTTAAGCAGCTTTCTATTGGATGTGCATCAACAGCCGGAAAGGTTAATATTCACTCTGGTGGAAAGTATACAAAGACTGAGGAGCAGGCGATTGTATGGGATAATCATGCTGCACAGGATGATTTCCTTGAATCTATGGCTGAAGCCGCATCTGCTGTTGTGGATCACTTCAAAGGGAATATGGTCTTTGTAAATGTTATGAAGAATTTGTCAGTTGACTGCGACTGTTGCGCAGTTGCAGAGGATCCTTGCATGCAGGACGTGGGAATTCTTATTTCCACAGACCCGATAGCTATAGACAGAGCGTGTATGGATCTGGTTTATAAATCAGATGATCCGGGTAAAGATCATTTTCTTGAGAGAGTACATACGAGAAACGGAGAACATACAATTGATGCAGCCGCAGAGATGGGATTTGGCGTAAAAGAGTATGAGCTCATTTCTATAGATTAAAATAAAAAAGTTGGGGGTCATGTATTAATGGACATGACAAAGGAGGAAAAATGGTAGCATTAATCATTTTGGTAATACTTATTATTGCACTGTTGGCAGCAAATATCAGGGTTGTTCCTCAGGCACATTCTTTCGTGGTAGAAAGACTTGGAGCTTACAAGGAAACCTGGGATGTTGGACTTCATATTAAAGTTCCTTTCATAGACAGGGTTGCCCGTCAGGTTGATTTAAAGGAACAGTATTGTGATTTCCCACCGCAGCCGGTTATAACCCAGGATAATGTTACAATGCAGATTGATTCAATTGTATTCTTTAGAATTTCAGATCCTATGGCATATGCATATGGTGTCAGAAATCCTATAGGAGCTATTGAAAATCTGACTGCAACAACTCTTCGTAACGTTATCGGATCACTTACACTTGATGAAACACTTACATCCCGTGATCAGATCAATGCTCAGATGCAGGATGCACTTGATATTGCCACAGATCCATGGGGAATCAAGATCACAAGAGTCGAGCTTAAAAACATTAACCCTCCTGAGCAGATCAGAGATGCCATGGAGAAGCAGATGAAGGCAGAGCGTGAAAAGAGAGAGAAGATTCTTTTTGCGGAAGGTGAAAAGCAGTCTCAGATTACAGTTGCAGAAGGTGAAAAACAGAGTAAGATTCTTCAGGCTGAAGCTGATAAGCAGGCTACAATTTTAAGAGCTGAAGCTGAGAAGGAAAAGAAAATCCGTGAAGCTGAAGGTCAGGCGGAGGCTATCAGAAATATTCAGAAGGCTAATGCCGATGGTATCAGTATGTTAAAAGAAGCAGGAGCTGATGAATCAGTTCTTACATTAAAGAGTCTTGAAGCATTTGAGAAGGCAGCTGACGGACAGGCAACAAAGATAATTGTTCCGTCCAACATTCAGGGACTTGCCGGTCTTGCAGGATCTTTAAAAGAAATTGTGAAATAATAGAAAAAATATAGCGAAAATCACCATTATATAGTATTATTACATTACTGTGTAATTTGATAAAACAAAGGGGTTGTGCGTTTAACAGGCGTGCTACTCCTTTTCGCATGTAAAGGCTATTGTACTGGCATGGAAATTTGTCAAATTATCATCGTGTCAGTACACTGGTTTGGGAGGGTATGTCGTTGAATCTTGAAAGGCAAAAAAGAGCGCCTATTTATGAAGCGCTTGAGAGATTTAGAAAGCAGCGTGTAGTTCCTTTTGATGTTCCCGGACACAAGAGAGGAAGAGGAAATGCAGAGCTTGTAAGTTTTTTGGGTGACAGATGTGTAGGGATTGATGTTAATTCCATGAAACCACTTGATAATCTTTGTCATCCGGTTTCAGTTATCAAGGAAGCAGAAGAGCTTATGGCAGATGCATTTGGCGCTGCGCATGCGTTTATGATGGTGAATGGTACTACAAGTGCTGTTCAGGCAATGGTTCTTTCTCATGTTAAAATGGGTGAGAAAATCATTATGCCCAGAAACGTTCACAAAAGCGCTATAAATGCGTTGATATTATGTGGAGCAGTACCTGTATATATTGATCCTAAGGTTGATACTAAGCTTGGTATTCCGCTGGGAATGGAAATTGCTGATGTCAGAAAAGCGGTTAAAGAAAACCCTGATGCTAAGGCAATACTTATAAATAATCCTTCATACTATGGTATATGTTCTGATCTTAAGGCCATTGTTGAGCTTGCCCATGAAAATGGTATGAAGGCTCTTGTTGATGAAGCACATGGAACTCATCTGTATTTTGGACCGGGGCTTCCGCTCAACGCTATGGCGGCAGGTGCGGATATGGCAGCAATAAGTATGCATAAATCCGGAGGAAGTCTTACTCAGAGTTCTATTCTTCTTTGCGGTGAGGATGCCAATATAGGTTATATAAGCCGCATTGTTAATCTTACACAGACCACAAGTGCAAGTTATCTGCTTCTCGGCAGCCTTGATATATCCAGGAGGAATCTGGCACTTAACGGTTATAGCAGTTTTGAAAAAGTGACGAAGATGGCTCAGTATGCCAGAGAAGAGATTAACGATATTGGAGGCTACTATGCCTATGGCAATGAGCTTAAAAATGGCGGAAGCATTTTTGATTTTGATGAAACAAAGCTGGTTGTTAATACCAGGAGTATTGGACTTACCGGAATTGAGGTTTATGATCTTTTAAGAGATGAATACGATATTCAAATGGAGTTTGGAGATCTGTCAAATGTGATGGCTTATATATCAATTGGTGACAGACTTCAGGATATAGAGCGTCTGGCAGGAGCTCTTGCCGATATCAGAAGACTTTACGCCAAGCCTGAACAGAGCTTTTTCTCTGCAGAGTATGTGACACCTATAGTTAAGGCTACTCCACAGGAGGCTTTCTATGCGGAGAAAGAGCAGCTTCCTATAGATGCCTGCGTTGGCAGGATAAGTGCTGAATCTGTAATGTGTTATCCACCGGGAATACCGATTCTTTCTCCGGGGGAAGTTATTACAGAAGATATTCTTGATTATATAAAGACAGCGATGGCTAAAGGATGTTCAATGCAGGGACCTGAAAGTGAAGATATTTCGGAACTTTTTGTGTTAAAGTGACATTAAGGAGGAATAAGCATGGCTGAGATGGATTATTGGTTTAGCGATATGCATACCGGCAACGTCAAGATTAGCATAAGACTTGCCAAACAGCTTTTTTCAGGAACAAGTGAGTTTCAGAGAATTGACGTGTTTGATTCTCCGGAGTTTGGGAAATTTTTAACTTCTGATGGAAATATTATTTTTTCCGAAAAGGATGAATTTACCTATGATGAGATGATAGTTCATGTACCTATGGCGGTTCATCCAAAGGTTCAAAGGGTTCTGGTACTTGGCGGCGGTGATGGCGGTGTTGCCAGAGAGCTTTGTCATTACGACGAGATAAAGGTTATTGATGTGGTAGAACCTGATAATATGTTTGTAGATGTCTGCAAGCAGTATTTTCCTGATAATGCCATTGGGCTTGAGGATGACAGAGTACATATCTTTTATCAGGATGGACTTAAGTATTTGAGAAAATGCGAAGATATGTATGATCTTATTATAAATGATGCTACGGAACCTTTAGGGCATGAGGCAGGTCTTTTTACCAAGGAATTCTACGGAAGCTGCTATAAGGCTCTTCATGATGATGGAATCATGGTATATCAACATGGAAGCCCATTCTATGATGAGGATGAAGAAAGCTGCAGGGCAATGCACAGAAAGGCATACAGAGTATTCCCTGTAAACAGGGTTTATCAGGCGCATATTCCTACATGTCCTGCCGGATACTGGCTCTTTGGATTTGCCAGCAAAAAGTATCATCCACTTAAGGATTTTAATCCTGACAGATGGGATGAAAGAGGCATTAAGACCTGGTATTATACGACACATTTGCATAAGGGAGCATTTATGCTTCCCAAATATGTAGAGGATCTTCTTCAGGAAGAAGAGGACATGAGCAGGTAATTATTGGTTTTCATATCATTGTATTTATATGGAGCAAACGGAGGGATTATAAATGAGTAGATTATTGGTTATAGGATGTGGCGGAGTTGCACAGGTTGCAATCCAGAAGTGTTGTCAGAACAGCAGGGTTTTTACTGAAATGTGCCTTGCAAGCCGCACAGTATCAAAGTGTGATGCTCTTAAAGACAAGATTGAGAAGCAGGGAACAACTGTTAAAATCACAACAGCTACCGTAAATGCCGATAAGGTAGAAGATGTGGTAGCACTTATAAAGGAGTATAAGCCGGATGCAGTACTCAATGTTGCACTTCCTTATCAGGATCTGGTTATTATGGATGCCTGCCTTGAGTGTAAGGTTGATTATATTGATACTGCCAATTATGAGCCTGAAGATACAGATGAGCCCGTTTGGAGAGCAGCTTATGAAAAGAGATGCAAAGAGAAGGGATTTACAGCATATTTTGATTACAGTTATCAGTGGGCATACATGGATAAATTCAAGGAAGCCGGTATCACAGGTCTTCTTGGAACAGGCTTTGACCCGGGTGTAACAAGCGTATTTACAGCATATGCTAAAAAGCATTACTTTGACGAAATACATACAATAGATATTTTGGACTGCAATGGCGGCGATCATGGATATGCTTTCGCAACAAACTTCAATCCCGAGATCAATCTTCGTGAAGTAAGTGCTAACGGAAGCTATTGGGAAGACGGCCACTGGGTTGAGACTAAACCTATGGAGATAAAGAGAGTATATGATTTCCCACAGGTTGGTCAAAAGGATATGTACCTGCTTCATCATGAAGAAATAGAAGCCCTTGGTAAAAACTTCCCGGAGGTTAAGAGAATTCGTTTCTTTATGACATTTGGACAGAGCTATCTAGATCATATGCGCTGCCTTGAAGATGTAGGAATGCTATCAACAAGCCCTATTAATTTTGAGGGAAAAGAGATAGTTCCTATTCAGTTCTTGAAAGCTCTTTTACCTGATCCTGCAAGCCTTGGTCCCAGAACAGTCGGAAAGACTAATATTGGCTGTATATTCCGCGGAATCAAGGATGGAAAAGAGAGAACCATCTATATTTATAATGTCTGTGATCATCAGGAGTGTTACAAGGAGCTCGGAAGTCAGGCTATCAGCTATACAACAGGTGTTCCTGCCATGATAGGTACGGCTCTTGTGGTAAGTGGACAGTGGAAGAAACCGGGTGTATATACAACTGATGAGTTTGATCCGGATCCATACATGGAAATGCTTAATGAATATGGACTTCCATGGGTTGTTGATGAGAATCCGCAGCTTGTTGACTGATCATAATATATTTTTTGAGGGGAAACTATGAATCTATCTGAAATACGTACACCGGCGTATGTTATTGATGAAAAGAAATTACGAGAAAATCTTGAAATTCTTAAGAGAGTGCAAAATGAGTCAGGAGCGAAAATACTCCTGGCTCAAAAGGCGTACTCTGTCTATCAGACATATCCTTTAATATCTGAATATTTAACCGGTGCCACATCCTCAGGGCTTTTTGAAGCAAAGCTTGCAAGTGAAGAAATGCGAGGTGAGAATCATGTTTTTGAGCCTGCATTTGGAGACGAAGAGATGAAGGAGCTTTGTGAGATATGTGACCACATGGTTTTTAATTCTCTAAACCAGCTTGAACATCACAGACCTGTGTGGGAGAGCAAAGTATCTGAAGGAAAACTCTCTGTAGGTCTGAGAATCAATCCGGAGTTCAGTACTCAGGATGGTCATGAAATATATGATCCATGTGCCAAGGGTTCAAGGCTTGGCATAAGACTTAAATCCATGCCTGAAAGACTTCCTGACGGAGTTGAAGGATTGCATTTTCACACGCTTTGCGAGCAGGGATTTGAGCCTCTTGAGACAACTTTTTTGAAGGTTGAGGAGGAATTTAAAAGATTTTTTCCAAATCCTGTTCAGGATAATCGGGAAGGCTTTGATGAGGATACACGGGGTAGGATAAAATGGATAAATCTTGGCGGAGGACATCATATAACAAGAGAAGACTACGATGTAAACGGTCTTATAAATCTTGTTAAAAGAATAAGGCAGACCTATGGTATTGATGTCTATCTTGAACCGGGTGAGGCTATAGCTTTGGATGCCGGATACCTTGTGACAACGGTAATGGATATCGTTGAGACTGAACGCATACCGGTTCTTATTCTTGATACTTCAGCTGCCTGTCATATGCCCGATGTACTTGAGATGCCATACAGACCGCCTCTACAGGATGCTGAAGAGCCGGGAGAGATGAATTATACCTATAGATTGTCTTCAAGAACCTGTCTGGCAGGGGATGTAATTGGCGACTACAGTTTTGAAGAGCCAAAGCACATTGGAGACAGGTTAGTGTTTGAGGATATGGCAATTTACAGCATGGTTAAAAACAATACTTTTAACGGAATGCCTTTGCCTGATATAGATATTCTTCACGATGACGGAAGCGTTGATGTAATAAAGAGATTTGGCTATGAAGACTTTAAGTGCAGGCTTTAATCCTTTAAAATACAAATTTAGTTTATATGGGAAAAGAAATGGAAATAATTAGTGCAAAAACTCCTCTTACAGACGGGTTTTATATGCCGGCAGAATATGATAAACATGCAGGAACGCTTATGATTTATCCTACCAGACCCGGAAGCTGGGGAAAGGATAGAAGCGGTGCTCTTAATAGCTTTGGATGCATTTTTTTGGAAATCATAAAAAGAGAAAACTTATATCTCCTGGTTTCTGACGATTTTTATCAGGAGGCGTCTGCTTTTGTCTATAAGATCATAAATGAGTATTGCGATGAACTTAAAGTGTCGGGGAAGTATAATGAGGTATTTGAGAGATATATAGGTTCTTCTGATGAAGATGAACTAATACTTGAAGATATTTTGGAAGAGCGATGCTTTTTGATAAAGATTGATTCCGATGATGCCTGGGCAAGGGATGTCGGACCAACTTTTGTTGTGAATAATAAGCGTGATATTCGTGGAATAAACTGGAAGTTTAACGCCTGGGGCGGTGAGGTTGACGGTCTGTATGCTTCATGGGATAAGGATGATGCCCTGGCTGCAGCTTTTTGCAAAGCTATCGGTACTGACATGTATGATGCAACATCTTTTGTGCTTGAAGGAGGATCTATACATACTGACGGGGAAGGCACTCTGATGGTAACTGAAAGCTGCCTTTTGAGTCCCGGGAGAAATCCATCACTTAGCAAAGAGCAGATAGAAGACAATTTAAAAAAATATCTGGGAATAAAGAAAGTTCTTTGGCTGCCAAGGGGAATATATAACGACGAGACCAATGAACATGTAGATAATGTCTGTGCATTCGTTGCCCCTTCTGAAGTATTGCTTGCATGGACAGATAATGAGAATGATCCTCAGTATGAACTTTCAATGGCCTGCCTTGATTATCTTAATAAAGAAAGTGATGCAAAAGGAAGGAAAATACAGGTACATAAGCTTCCTGTTCCTGATCATCCTATAACCATTACCCAAAAGGATCTTCAAAACTATGAGTTTGAAGAAGGGGAAGATATGAGGGATGAGGGCGAGAGACTGGCGGCAAGTTACGTTAATTTCTATTTTGTAAACGGAGCCGTACTTGTGCCGCAGTTCGGCGGAGAAAATGCCAAAAGCGACCAGAGAGCATTGGAAATCCTTCGAAAGGTTTGCACCGGCAGAGAAATAATAGGGATTCCTGCCAGAGATATTTTGCTTGGCGGTGGAAATATTCACTGTATAACTCAGCAGATTCCCGAGTATAGAATCTGATTGATATGACTTCATGAACTGAAATTTGGTTGATATATTCTTAAATTTTTAATTTAAGAATGCATAAGGATTTTGCTAAATAGTTTGTTATTGGGAGGCAATATGTCGGATAAAGTAAAAGTTGCCTGTGTTCAGTTTGAATGTGGCAGGAAGGCTTCAAGCGATGAAGAACAGGTAAAAAGAAATATAGAAAAGGCAGGAGAACTTACAAGAAAAGCTGCTGCTGAAGGAGCAAAGATAATTCTTTTGTCGGAACTTTTTGAGAGAAAATATTTTTGTCAGGAAAGGTGTTATGACTATTACGAACTTGCTGTTCCTGCTAAGGAAAATCCGGCAGTTATTTATTTTAAAGCGCTATGTAAAGAACTGAATGTTGTAATGCCTATAAGTATCTTTGAGAGAGATGGAAATGTCTTTTACAATACGGTTGTAATGATAGATGCAGACGGTTCTGACCTTGGCATATACAGAAAAACACATATTCCGGATGATCACTATTATCAGGAAAAATTTTATTTTACTCCGGGCAATACAGGCTTTAAGGTTTTTGAAACGGCTTTTGGAAATGTTGGTGTTGGAATTTGCTGGGACCAGTGGTTTCCCGAGACTGCAAGGTGTCTTGCATTGAATGGGGCTGATATTATCCTTTATCCTACAGCTATCGGATCTGAGCCGATACTTGAAGTTGACAGTTCGGGACATTGGATGAGGACTATGCAGGGACACTCAGCGGCAAACATTGTACCGGTGGCGGCTGCTAATAGAATCGGAAGAGAAGATGTGGAGCCTTCGGAAGAAAACGGAGGTCAGAAATCCAGTCTGACTTTTTACGGAAGCAGCTTTTTGACTGATGAAACCGGAGATATAATATCAAAGGCCGGTCGTGATAAAGAAGAAATAATTTATGCTGAATATGATTTTGAAGAAAATCGCAAAATGAGATCTTCATGGGGAATGTTCAGAGACAGAAGACCTGAGTGCTATAAAGATATAACAAAATAGTGTCAGATTAGTTTATGAACAGTAGCGAAATAACTTGTAGTGGGGAAAAAAATGACAGTTGATGCTTACCTAAATCCGGATTTTACGTTAACTAAAAAGCTTATTTTTTTATTGATTACTTTTGCGGGAATAGGATTGTGTGTTCTTGGAATTTATATTTATTCCCGGATATCTGCACGGAAATATGTATCAGAAAAAAGAAAAGAATATCAGAGTATTGATTTTGAGATAAGACTCCAAAAGTTTTTTGAGATGCTGATTGCAGGAACTGCGGTAATGTCGTTTTCATGTACCTATGTAATCATCAATCATGTATATAGTCTGGTTTCGTCAGGTAAAGCTACGAATCTTACGAGTATTGAGAGATATCTTGCAAATACATGGGCTGATGGCAAAGATTTTATTCTTTTGTTTTTGATTCTGTTTTCATGCGTTATAAATACAGTTCTTGACTGTCTTATCATAAGACTTAAGATACTGACAAACGAAGAAAAAGCTACCATGCGTATGCTGGCAATGTTTTATGTAATACTTATACTTATGTATCTTAATAACATTGGAGATGAGAGTGAATACGGCCCGGTAATGATGTATTATTTTGGATTGATGATAGGAAGATTTGTGTACTTTGATGCTTCATTTAAAGACTTCTTAAATAACATCAAAAATGTATTTTTAAATATGATCTATTTAATACTTGACCTTGCGCTAACCGGATTATTGTGCTACATAGGTTTTCAAGCCGGATATTTCCTTGAAAGAAACTATTATATAGTCGGTATCTTCCATACACAGCTCTTTATGTTGGCTGCTATTTTTATAATTCATTATGGCAGGAAAATTATTGATTGTTATAAACAGGCACATAAATAAATTGAGACACATCGCAGAATAATTCTGTGGCATCCATAACTTTGCAAATGATACCAGAACTCTGAACAAAAGTTACGGATGCCACAGGATTTTTTTATGCCATCTGGAAAGCAGAGCTTATTTTGCTCTTTCTTTTATGACTTTAAGGTCATCAACCGAGAATTTATAAGCTTTATTACAGAACTGACAGCATAGTTCAACTTCTTTGCCATCGTCTATCATTTCCTGAATTTCTTTTTTACCGATGAGCATAAGGGCTCTTTCAACGCGATCCTTATCACAGTTGCAGTAGAAATTCAGATCTACCCTGTCTGTGAATTCAATGTCGAAACCTTCAAGTATTATTTCAAGGAGCTCTTCGGGGGTCTTACCGGCTTTGAGAATATCTGTGACAGATGAGAATTTCTGTAAGTTAAACTCAAGATGGGTAATTGTCTGTTCGTCAGCAAAGGGAAGAAGCTGAATTATAAAGCCACCGGCCGCTATAACCGAGAGACTTTCCCTTTCTACAAGGACACCGAGACCGACTGATGAAGGTGTCTGTTCGGATTTAGTGAAGTAATATGTAAGATCTTCGGCAACTTCTCCGGAGTACAAAGGAACCTGGCCAACGTATGGCTCTTTAAGTCCCATATCCCTTATTACCGTGAGAGTTCCTTCTCCGATTCCACCGCCTACATTTAAGTGTCCTGCGGCGTTTGGCTCCATGATTACATATGGATTTACTGCATAACCTTTGACATTACCATGTCTGTCTGCAGTTGCAAGTACACCCTTAAGGGGGCCGTCTCCATCCATCTTTACGGTGATAAGGTCATCATCGTTATCCATCATTGTTCCCATCATAACAGTACCCGTCATAAGTCTTCCAAGAGCCGCTGCAGCGATGGGAGAGAGATTGTGGGCTTTTCGACCGTATTCAGCCAAATCTTTCGTAGTTGCAGAAAAAGCTCTTATCTGAGCGTTTCCGGCAGTTGCACGAACCATGTAATCTTTATATGACATAGAATAACCTCTTCTTTCAAATAATAAGCTTTTCCATAATAATTGATTTTTTCAGATATGTAAACACTATAGTTTAATCAAAATTTAATAAAAATAATATCGTTATTACAGAAAATGATTCTTGTGTCGCATTATAATATGAAGTAGTGCGAGTACAATAATCCTTGTTTATAGTATCAGGAGGAATAAATGAAAAGTAAAGAAAAAAATGGAAAAATTGTTCTAAAACTCATTATTGCAGCGGTTATTGCAATTATTTTTGTTGCGGCTGTTTTGACTATTATCAGTGGTGTTGAAATAAACAATACATATGATGATATGGTCAAAGAAGAGCTAAAGGTTGCAGTTGAACAGCTTAACAGTGAGATGAGCAATGTATGGGATGGTGATTGGGCTTATGACGGAAGTAATCTTTACAAAGGTGAAGAAAACGTTATGGTTGAATATGAAAGCATATTGGATGAACTCAAGTCACTTACCGGAATAGAGTATTCTATCATATATGGTAAAACGAGGGTTTTGACAACATTAAGAGATAGTAACGGAAAAAAAGCGATAGGATTTGATGTTTCGGACGCTGTATATAATACTGTTGTTGGAAGTAAGTCAGAGTACTATGCAAAAAGCATTCCGGCAGGTACAAATGAAAACTATTATCTTTATTACTCACCTCTTTTGAATAATGACGGTACAGCTATTGGAATGGTATTTGCAGGAAGAGAAAGTGATTCGGTTGATGCTAAAATCACAAAGATTATAGTATCAATGGCTATTATATCCACGATTTTGGCACTTGTAACTTCTGCAGTTGGTTATTTTGTAGCAAATACTGTTTCTGTAAAGATGCGTGCCATTGCGGACGAACTTGGAAAACTTTCTCTTGGAGATTTGAAGCTTAATATCGATGAAAAATCTCAGGCAAGAAATGATGAAATAGGTCTTTTGGCAGATGGGGCAAAAACACTTAGCGAGAAGCTTGGTGATGTTATTACAAGAACCATGAAAATGTCTGATGAATTAAAAAGGTCAGGAACTGAATTGTCAGATTCTGCAACTCAGGCATCAAACGCTTCAGGTCAGGTGAGTCAGGCAGTAGATGAAATATCAAAGGGGGCTGTTACACAGGCTGAAAGCGTTGAAACAGCAGCCGGAAACACTCAGGATATCGGAAGAGATATTGATGAAGTGGCAGAAAATGTTAAGCAGCTTAGCAGTTACTCAAGTGAAATGAAGTCATCCTGCGAATCGGCAATGGAGGCATTGGACAGTTTGATCCAGCAAAGCAGGGATGTTCAGGATTCGGTAAGGGATATCGGGCAGACAATTGATTCAACAAACGAGTCAGCAAGAGAAATTTCCAAATTTTCCGAAGCTATCACTTCAATCGCAAGTCAGACAAATCTTTTGTCACTAAATGCTTCAATTGAGGCAGCAAGAGCAGGAGATGCAGGAAAAGGATTTGCAGTTGTTGCTACAGAAATAGGACAGCTTGCGGTGCAAAGCAGTGAGAGCGCCGATGAGATAAAGAAAATTGTAGAAAAGCTTGTTGCCGATGCAGAGGCATCAGTTGAAGTTATGCAGAGACTTAATTCCAGCTTTGATGCGCAAACGCAGCATTTGGATGACACCAGATCAAACATGCAGAGCATGGCTGAAAATGTGGACAATGTATCTGACAGTGCTGTAAATATTTCGGATCATATTGATAAACTTAATGTTGCAAAAGATAAACTGGTTGAGATAATTTCAGATCTTTCTGCAATTTCTGAAGAAAATGCCGCTTCTACAGAAGAGACTAATGCTTCTATGCAGGAACTGAATGCAACATTTGCTATTATTACGGAGTCAGCCAATAAATTGCAGGATCTGGCAGGCGATATGACTGAAGTAATAAGCTATTTTAAGCCTTGACAGGTTACTGATCAGAAACTGGGAAATTTTGCAATCATAGTACTTTGCGATAGGCAAAATTGCTACTTAAGAATAGCCTTATCCATGCTCGTTTTAATTGACATATATTTAACGTGTCGCTATAATATTTTTTGTGTAATTATTAACAAACATGCTTATGCATATGTATTAGATAGGAGCGGGATATGGCAGAAAAAGAAATTTCTCAGGCGGTTATCGCCAGGCTCCCGAGGTATTTTAGATACTTAGGTGACCTTAAGGAAAAAGGTGTTGAGAGGATTTCATCTCAAGAGCTTTCAAGCATTATGAAGGTTACTGCTTCACAGATAAGACAGGATTTTAATAATTTTGGTGGTTTTGGACAGCAGGGATACGGCTATAATGTTAGCTACCTTTATGAAGAGATAAGCAAGATACTTGGAATAGACAAACAGCACAGTTTGGTAATCATTGGTGCAGGACATCTTGGAAAGGCTATTGCAGGTTATACCAATTTTACCAGAAGAGGATTTGTATTTAAGGGTGCTTTTGATTGCAATCCGGATCTCTATGGAACCAGGATACGTGATGTAGAGGTAAGACCAATAGAAGAGATGGAGAGCTTTGTCAAGGACAATAAAATTGAAATTGCTGTCTTGACTATTCCTAAGGACCAGGCGGTTCCTATGGCACATAAGCTTGCAGATTGCGGAATCAAGGCAATATGGAATTTTGCCCACGTCGATCTGGAAGTTCCTGACAAAATTCAGGTAGAAAATGTACATTTATCTGACAGTTTAATGAAATTATCGTATAATATAAATAGGTACGAAAATAACATTTGACAGTGAGAGAAACTGATGGCAAAAAGTGATGATATATATATGTCTGCTCTTGAAGGGAAGAGTATTCCCATACTGACGCTTGATAATAAGTGGCATCAGTTGTTTACGCAGACAGATATGACCCCCGAGATTGAGCAGCTTGCAGACGAACTGAACGCGCTGATTGAGCGTGATGGTAAGATTCGAAGTGAGACCAAGGATATCAAGAAGCTTAAGAAAAAGCTTCTTGGTGAAATTGTGCCGCTTAGAGATAAAGCAAATAAGTCAGGTAGTTCTACCGCTATTGAAAAAGAAATTCAGGACAGAACAAGACTTATAAATGACTGTAATGACAGGCTTGATTCACACCAGGTTGAACTTCTTGATCTATCCAGAGCAATATATGATATTGACTATAAACTTATGATAGAGACCATGAGGGTTTGCTACGAGAGGCTTCATGGGAATACTGACTATATCAAGACCATGGATGAATGGATTTCAAGGGCCAGGATTGAACTAAAGAAAAACATCATTCGCCTTCAGGAAACTGAAATTGAGAATTATAATCTTTATTCGTATATGCATCAGATATTTGGCCCTGAAGTTATAGAGCTTTTTGACATGAAGTATGATCCGGATAGAAGACATCCTATCCGAAGACCACTTTCCGGGGAAGAATCTGACTATGTTGAATGACACAGGCTGCCTAAGGGCAGCCTGTTTTCAGTTTGCGCGCCATGGGCGCGCTCTAACGGGTGTAAGTCCCAAACACACCCAGATAGTGGGAAGTGTATAGCCGAACAGCAAGGGTGTCCATCGTGAGGTGGAATCTGAAGGAAGCTGTAAGCAAATCTCTGGTCC